>NZ_CP035485.1:1877087-2502782 GCF_006740705.1 Salicibibacter halophilus
AGCATCATCACATTCCGGGATTTCCCGATGCTTTTGTCGTCGGAGACGGCGCCAGCCTCCCCCACGCCCCAAGCGCACAACTTGCGGAAAAACAGGGCGAGCAAATTGTTGACATCCTAAAGTTACAATGGAAAGGGGAAAAACTTCCGGACACCATGCCTGAATTAAAATTAAAAGGCACGCTTGGCTCCCTTGGAAAGAAAAAAGGATTCGGCACGATGATGGGAGAAAAAGCAGCCGTCACCGGCCGTGTCGCCCGCCTCCTAAAAAGCGGTGTTTTATGGATGTACAAGTACCATTCCGGAGTGTAATCAAACAGCTCACCTATCAGTGGTGAGCTGTTTTATTGGGCTAAATCATCCATTTTGGAGTAAATATCTTTCAGTTTCGGATTCCCTTCGGCAACAACGTCTCCGTTAATCGTAACGAGTGGGTACATTCGGTCATCTTCAATCATATGGCGGACAAATGCCTCATGCCCTGATTTCGGCTGCTCAATATCGATATAGTCAAACGACAGCCGTTGACTTTCATATTTCCTGTTAAGCAATGCTTCCAACCATTCTTTGGTTTCCCATGCCGATGGCAAATTCACACAGCTCGCGCATTTTTTCTCCGCTCCGTATACAGTGATGGTGATTGACATATCAGCGCCCCCTTCCCTATACTTATTGTACAATGATATGGTATAAAGTGAAACTAAGGCAGAGACTTCATTTTCGGTTTACGATCTCTGACCTCCGGGTATCACCGGGATTAAAACACTTTCCCCATAAAGATAAGTCCCAATCATAGATTTTTAACGTCCTGGGTATTATAATGGATGTTAAGAAAGGAGTGTTTGCAATGACAGAGGCTGTAGACATCACCGGACAAGTACAGGAAGTACTCGAAAAACTTCGCCCATTTCTTCTTCGGGACGGCGGCGACGTTGAACTGGCCGAAGTGGAAGATGGCATTGTAAAACTACGTTTAATGGGCGCGTGTGGCACTTGCCCATCCTCAACGATTACATTAAAAGCCGGAATTGAGCGGGCACTCACAGAAGAGGTGCCGGGCGTCACGGAAATCGAACAGGTTTTTTAGACCTTACTTGAAAAAGCTCCGACAAGAAGATGTCGGAGCTTTTTCAATGTTTAGGACGACTCCGTATTCAAAACGAAGCAACTGATTTTTCGGAAGCTTTATAAACTTCAGCGCCGATGATTGCCGGCTTGGCTGCTTCAACATGATACTGGGGATAATCCGCCTGTATCGCGGCTGCAATTTCCTCTCCGCGGTTCGATGGTGCCAAACATAACACCGTTGGCCCCGCGCCGCTTAAAGCAGCCCCGTAGACACCATACTTTTTGACTTCTTGCAGGGCTTCTAAAAGACCGGGAATTAACGATCCCCGGTATGGATGGTGGTAGCGGTCATCTCCCATCATTTCACCGACGAGGGGCCAGTTTCCGGTTAATAAGGCGGCCACCAGCACATTTCCACATGCGCCTGCCTGCACCGCGTCCCGGTACTCCAGTGCTTCCGGCAATACTTGTCTTGCTTCCGATGTTAACAATTCATCACCAGGGACCATTAAAACAAGATCCACATCCGGAGTCGACTGAGTTACGATCCGCGTTTTGCCATCAGTGTGCATACCAATGGTCAAAGCCCCGTATAGACAAGCCCCCACATTGTCCGGATGCCCTTCCAAAATGCTTGCAAAACGTAATTTTTCTTCTTTGGCCAAGTCCATTTCCAACAGTCGATCGGCAAGTTCAATTGCTGCGATGATGGCAGCAGCACTGCTTCCGAGCCCGCGTGCCAATGGGATCTCCGATGTCATATGCACGTGGCAAGGAGGAAGCGCTTTTTTTCTCGTTGCAGCCATAGCGCGCGCCACTTGATAGACCATGTTCCCTTTCCCTTCGGGAATTCCTTCAAGCTGAGGAGAAGAAGTCGTAAACCTCCAGCTGTCCGCGTCATAAACCTCTAACGTCAGGTAGCGATCGACCGCCAAGCCAATCGAATCAAAACCCGGTCCAAGGTTCGCGGAACTTGCCGGCACATGGATTGTCATTTTCTTTTCACCCACGGGACCCCACCCCCTCTTTCCGGTGCAAATGGGAAAGGAAAGTTTCGGTTTCGTTCGGGATTCGAATCGGCTCAATATCATTCGTATCAAGTGCAGCTGCCGGATCCTTAAGACCATTGCCCGTAAGCACACAAGCAACCGTGCTTCCCTTTTTAATCTCTCCGTTTGCAATTTTCTTCTTCAAGCCTGCGAGCGAAGCACAGGAGGCAGGTTCCGCGAATACACCTTCCGCTTTGGCAAGGCCGCGATACGCGGCAACGATTTCCTCGTCCTTTACGGCATCAAATCCACCACCCACTTGCTTCACGGTTTCCAGTGCGGCCCACCAACTGGCGGGGTTGCCAATCCGTATCGCGGTCGCCAGCGTTTCCGGCTCCCGGACCACTTGATTTTGGACAATGGCAGCTGCCCCTTCTGCTTCAAAACCGAACAACTGAGGCTGGCCGGTGCCGCGGGCGACGTCATATTCCTTGAAACCCTTCCCGTAAGAAGTGATATTTCCCGCATTCCCAACCGGGATACAAAGCACATCCGGCGCTGTCCCGAGTGCGTCGCAGATTTCAAATGCACTTGTTTTTTGCCCTTCTACCCGGTAAGGGTTTACGGAATTGACGAGCGTAACATCTTCTTTTTCACTTACATCGCGAACCATATCCAGTGCCTGGTCAAAATTGCCTTCGATTTCAAATACTTCCGCTCCATACATGCTAGCCTGGGCCAACTTTCCGAGCGCGACCTTCCCTGCCGGAATGACGACGATCGTACGTAAACCGGCACGGCTGCCGTAAGCCGCTGCCGCCGCAGAAGTATTTCCCGTAGAGGCGCAAATGATCGCTTTGCTCCCCGCTTCTTTCGCTTTCGCTACTGCCATCACCATGCCGCGGTCTTTAAAAGAACCGGTTGGATTTACACCTTCGGTCTTGACATATAAATTTACTCCCCATTCTTCCGACAATGTCGGAAGATGGATCAGAGGCGTATCTCCCTCGTGCAAGGTAAGCATTGGCGTCGCCGACGTCACCGGCAAATAGTTTTTATACGAGTGCAAGATCCCTTTGTTCGGGGACATCGGCTTCTCCTCCCTCTACGCGATAACGGCTTTTGATGGTCTCAACAACATCCAGATTCTCTAAATCTTTGGCGATCTGTTCAAAGTTCGTACGGCTCGTTTCGTGGGTGACCATGACAACTTCCGCCAACTCTTCAGAATCCATAGGCATCTGAATGAGCTTTTCAAAGCTTACTTTGTTCGATGTGAAAACAGAAGTAAGTGATTTAAACGCTCCGGCTACATCGTGCACATGAAGACGAATGAAATATTTTGCGCGAATGTCTTCTTCTTTCTTCAAAACGGTGTCCTCTTTGTTTGCGGCGTTCATCGGTGCGGCAGCTGTTCCCAAACGGATTTGACGGATCACACTCACCACATCGGAGACCACCGCTGTAGCGGTTGGGAGCGAACCTGCACCCGGGCCGTAGAACATCGTTTCCCCGACCGCTTCCCCATAAACATAAACGGCGTTGTATTCATCGTTGACAGAAGCAAGCGGATGATCTTCTGGGATAAACACAGGCTCCACAGACACTTCGATCCCTTCGTCGCTTCTGGAAGCGAGACCGATCAGTTTTAGCGTATAGCCCAATTGTTGACCGAAATCGATATCTTCTGCCGTCACCTCGGTCATCCCTTTAAGGTAAACTTCATCCAATTGCACGGAAGCCGAGAATCCAAGCCGAGCTAAAATAACCATTTTGCGGGCAGCGTCCAATCCTTCCAAGTCGGCGGTAGGATCACTTTCGGCAAACCCTAGATCCTTTGCCTGTTGCAACGCTTCATCATAGCTAAGCTCTTCTTTCGTCATCTTCGTAAGCATATAATTGGTCGTGCCGTTTACAATACCGATCATTTTTGTAATTCGGTCGGATGCCAACCCTTCGGTAAGCGTCCGTAAAATCGGGATGCCTCCGGCAACACTGGCTTCGTAGAGAAGTTCCGCGTCATTCTCTTCGGCAAGGGTTAAGAGTTCATCCCCATGCAAAGCAATCAAGTCTTTATTCGCACTCACAACATGCTTTCCACTCTTTAACGCTTTTTCAATGTATTGTTTTGCTTCATCAATCCCGCCCATCACTTCAATAACGAGATCGATGTTCGGATCATCCAACACATCCTCTGCGTTCGTTGTCATCATTTCTTTCTCAACATTCCCGCCGCGTTGTTTTTCCAAATCACGAACGAGCACCTTTCGAATGGTCACATCCTCGGCACCCGTTTTTGCTATCAATTCATTTTTATGATGTTCCAAAATATGAATAATGCCGTTTCCGACCGTTCCCAGACCCAATATCCCGATTTCTATAGCTTTTTTCATTTTATCTACCCCTTTACGTACACCACTGCTGCTGTTTTGTTCATCCGAGAAAAACAAATGTCTTTTTCCTACGGACATTATAGTCTTTCTTTGCTGAAATAACAAGGGGAAATTACCTTATTGTAGCGTTTTCTCATAATATTTCATGGAACGAGTCCCAATTTGGTCATTGCACAAACGAACGATCCCTCATAAACCAATGACCTTCCGCTGACCTCGGGAGTGTATCGCGCAAACACTGCGATACCCGCTGCATATACCGTTCTTCCCTTTCCAGTAACTGTTCAAATTGCACTTCATCCGTTTTTGTTCGGTCTTCATTTGTTCCTTCATTCAAATAGTGTTCTTCCATCAGTTCCACATATGTTAAGGGGAATATAAGCCTCGCCCCAACGAGAGCCCACATTTGGGGCTGAAAGGTTTGCCCGCGCGCATACGCTTCCAGAAATTCTGTTTCGAAAGCCAAGTCATCTTGTTCATAGCAATAACGGAGACACTCTCCTACATCTCGCGCAGGGTGGTCATACACAAACGACAGAGGAAGTTTCACCTGCGTGCGGTTTTCATCTGCAGCCATCCATGCCCCCGGCTTGAAACGCGTATGATTCACCGTGCCGTGAAAAGGAGGCAGTGTATGCTCCTTCCCCTCCTCCACAAGCCATTGCATTGCTGTCTCCGCTCTTCCGAGGTAATAAGGAAACGTGTATAGAAATTGTTGGTCAAAGGCCGTTTTTTGCAATCGTTGATCAATGGTGTGATGAAAAGCCTCCAACTGTTCCATTCTCGTCTCCCAAAAGGAAAGCCATCGCCCATATAAGTGGAGATCATTCACCTCTGGGACCCAGCCATCACCGAATTCATGCATCATTGCCAGCGCCTCCCCCTCGGACAAACCTGATCGATCCTCTTCCTCGGGAAGTTGAAAAAGAAGCTGTTGAACCCCGTCGACACGGGTCACCATATTACCGGCCGTGTCGGTCACCAGTTCCGCGATTTGAGGCACCCCTCTCCCTTTCAACCGCTCTGCCCATTCCAATTGTACCCACAAGTGATCATGCCGACGCAGCGAAGGCATAAGAACGTAGAATCGACTGCCTGATCGAAAACCTTCGTATTGACCAAATTGATACTTTTCGTCACAATATAATCCATATTGGTCGTAAATATTTTTTTCAAACATCCCAGGCACCCCCATCTTCCTATCAGTGTATGGCAGAGGGAATCGATTTAGTCATGGCTTCAACACACTAAGAAATATTGAATAGACTGCAGGAGAAAGAAAGGAGCGAACAACATGATATCAAAAGAAGTAGCCGTTCATACGCTAGAGGAGAGAGGCGTTACCGTTAACGATATCGCTGAACTCGTCTATGAATTGCAATCCCCTTATATCGATGACTTAACGAAAGAAACATGCGCCGCCAACATTATGGCCGTACTCGGTAAGCGCGAGGTACAAAACGCTTTATTAACCGGAGTAGAACTTGACCGATTTGCCGAAGAAAAAAAATTAAGTTCACCGCTTCAAGAAATTATCGCCGCGGATGAAGGATTATACGGCATCGATGAAATCGTTGCTTTGGCTATCGTAAACGTATATGGATCGATTGGGCTTACAAATTTCGGTTATGTAGATAAAATTAAACCGGGCATCATTGCCAAACTTAACGACCATGAACAAACAAATTGCCACACGTTTCTCGATGATATCGTAGGCGCGATCGCTGCCGCTGCATCCAGCCGCCTTGCCCACTCCAGCAAAGGCGTTGAAGGATAGTATAGTCTTCACCCTTGAGATGATTTGGCGTTTCACTGATCGAGCAACAAGGCGTCCAACTTCGGGGAGGAGAACGTGGGTTGTTGTCCTTTTTCCACAAGGGCTTCAGTCGGTGTCACACCAGTGCCAACATGTAACGTAGGAACGCCGGAGCGAAGGCCAGCGACAATATCCGTATCATAATTGTCACCGATGAGCAGTGTTTCTTCTTTTGCGGTTTTTAGCATGGATAACGATTGATCCACGATCCACTGCTCCGGTTTTCCGACAAACGTCGGTGTGGAGCCGCTTGCTTTCGCAACAGCGGCCACAATTGCTCCATTCCCCGGCATATACCCATCTTCCGTCGGGATGGCTTTGTCTGCATTAGTGGCGAGCAGCTTCGCGCCATTCAAAAGGGCAGTCTGGGCTTTCGCCAGTTTCTCATATGTAAAGAATCGATCCACCCCAATGATTACCACATCGGGGTTTTGATCCGTGAAATGCACCCCGGTCTCTTCCAACGCGTGGACAAGTCCCCGCGACCCAATCACATAAGCGCGTATAGGGAAATGCCAATGTTCTCGCGCGTATGCAGCCATGGCCAAACTGCTCGTATAAATGTGCCCGGGAGTTGCAGGGACATTCATTCGCTTAAGCTTTTCAGCGATTTCTGTTGGCGTCCGAGAGGAATTGTTCGTCAAAAATACATAAGGAATGTGCCGATCAGCCAGGGCATGCACAAAAGTGGCGCTTTCCTTTATCACTTCTTTCCCTTTATAAATCGTTCCGTCCAAATCCATTATAAATCCGCGATACGATGACAACATATGTCTCTCACCCTTCATCCGGCAAAAATGCCGATACCGGTCCAAGCTCTTCCTCCAAATAAACCCGTACCGCTTTCGGAAAATGTTCCATTTCTCGTTCATGTTCACGCATTGTGGCTGCCAGCTCCCCGTGTTTTACATTCAGGTAATCGTTCACAAGCGGTTTTCGCCAAGCGAGGAGCCGTTGTAAAGCGTTGGCCGTCTCTTCCCCGATCACCTTTTCATCCTCCAGAATATCTATAATGTCGCTGTACCCACCGGGGTCCCGCATAATAAAACCATCAATCATTTGATTTCCCACATCAATCATCGCTTCCAGCCAACAATGGGTAATGCGTTCCAGCGCCAATGTTTCCAAAGGATTAGCCCATTCGTTTTGGCCGCGAAACGTCTTCAACAATTCTTCCATATATTGAAGTCTTTTTTCAAGCAACTTTCGATCGACGAAATACATACCCTACTCACCTCTTGCAATTATTATACGCTAGCGCGACATGCCAGAAATCCTTTCGGGCTAACTTCATACATTCATGAATATATCTAATGGGCGTTTCTCGAATTTTCAACCCATTTAGGGAGGTGCGGCAATCGCGATGTAACCCCTCAAGTGGATAAGGCTTTGCTCTGAGAGGAAGAAGTAATCTCAAGTAACCTCGTACCCGAGTATGGCTTCGGACATTTTTTTGCCAACAGGTACGGCCGACTCGCCCATCCTACCCTAGTCTAACACAATGTCGAACCGTGAAAAGAAAACGTTTCGAAGCAGCCATCAATAGTGTTAGGATTAAAGATGATCAAAATGAAGGAGATTAGATATGGAACGAGAATTAGCGTTGGAATTGGTTCGCGTCACCGAGACGGCCGCCTTGGCGAGTGCCCAATGGCTTGGGCGCGGCAAGAAAAATGAAGCGGATGATGCCGCTACAACCGCGATGCAATCGATGTTTCAATCGATCCAGTGCGATGGAACGGTTGTGATCGGAGAAGGAGAAATGGATGAAGCACCCATGCTTTATATTGGGGAAAAAGTAGGAAACGGGCACGGTCCGGAAGTGGACATTGCTGTTGACCCGCTGGAAGGGACGAGCATTGTGGCCAAGGGGCATCCGAACGCAATGGCAGTCATCGCCATCGGGGATAAGGGAACACTCTTGCACGCGCCGGACATGTATATGGAGAAACTTGTCGTAGGCCCCGAAGCTGCCGGACATGTACGCTTGGACGACCCCATCGAAACATCAATTGAAACAGTCGCAAAAATGATGAACAAACGGGTGCGGGATGTAACCGTTATGATCCAAGAACGCCCTCGTCACGAATCTCTAATCGAACGTATCCGCAAGAAGGGTGCGCGAGTACAGCTTTTCGGGGACGGTGACGTAAGTGCATGCCTGGCAACCGCTACCACCGGCACGGGAGTCGATCTGTTCGTCGGAACAGGAGGAGCTGCCGAAGGCGTAATATCAGCCGCAGCCGTGAAGGCGCTCGCGGGCGACATGCAAGCGCGCCTTGCTCCCCGAAACCAAGCGGAAACAGAGCGATGCAAAAAAATGGGCATCGAGGATCCGAACGCACCTCTGCAACTAAACGAGCTTGTCCAGGGAGACGATGCCATCTTCGCGGCCACCGGCGTATCTACAGGGGAACTGCTCAACGGCGTTCGTTTGCTCGGTGATGACATTGCCGAAACAGACTCCATCGTCATGCGGGCAAAGACACGCACTGTCCGCTCTGTAAACGCCCGTCATCATTTGCAACATAAGCCATCGTTTCTTCCAAGAATTGAGCCCGCCGGCGATGAATAATTCAGTTGCTCCCCGATCATAGTAGTAAAAACCTGATCGCTAGGGAGGGGCAAAGAATGCCGAAAAATTATCGTGATTTTGAATCAGTGGAATCACAAGAAAATGAGTTAACAGCAGAGGAGTTAACGGAAGGCCCTTATGGAGCACCATTCGAGGGGGTCCTCGGCAAATCTTCTCCATGGAAACCTGAGCAGCATATGGTCAGTGCGTTCACGTATGAAAACCGTGAGTTACACGCAGGAGGCGGCCGCCTTTTTCCAAATACCCAAACCCACAACCCACATTCAAGCGAAGACGAAGATAACGATGTTCACCGCGAATGAAAGGCTCCATTGCCTCCCCAACATATGGCGGGGGCGATGGAGCCTGAAAAAGAATGAAAAGTTGAACATCTCGGCGAGGTCTAGATCGATCCTGTGCGGTGAGCGATCCCTTCGAGCACCCCCGCTTAAGCCATTTTTTGAGGTTGTCTGGCTATTTTTCCCCGGTTTAGATAAAAGAAAGCCGTCGGCAAACCGCCAAAACGGATAAACCGTTTTGCCGTTCGTTTCAATTCTTTATTTTCCTGCACTTTTTTATCCGAAAGGTACAAGGCGAGCAATCCTTTGTTGATCATTTGATGAAATTTTGCGTCCGGCAATGACCGAACACTGCTTTCTGCATTCTCTTTCATATACCGAAAACGTTCCACCATTTGTTCTTCACTCTCATAGTAAAACACAAAATTCAAGTCCCCTTCTTCCCAATCCTCTACTTGATCAATGAAATAATCAAGCATGATATGGAGACCTTGAACCCACGGAAAATAGGCGTCCTTCACTTCTTCCACTTCTTCCGCGATCATTTTTCGTTTGGACGCATAAGCGGCAAGGCAAAAAATCCCGAGCGTGGATCCTGCACAAGCGGAAAATTCATACCATTCCATAGGCGGAAGGTCCTGCTTGTGTGTTGCAAACCAGTTTTCCAACTTTTCTTCCCGCTTCGTTTCATCAATATGTTTGTATACTTGCAGGTCGCAATAAACGGCGGATAATTGTCGCATGGCATCCTGCACATCCATAAAGCCGGGCAATTTTTTCAATACATCCTGGCACGTAATGACCAACGATGCCAAATAGCCGCCATCATCCTGATCATCACGAAATTCATAATAGTTATCCGGCGTTTCTCCAGGCGTCAAGGCATGGTACATGGAACGATGAAGCGAGCGGAAATCCCGTTCTTCCAACGACGTACTTCGATCACAAAGGTTATCCAAATAATCGCTGATCGTTTGATAAGCGATGATAAAACGAATGACATCGCGGCGGCGGTTCTCAACGCCCAACAATCCAAAGATCGTTCCACCCTCACAGTGAAAAGTTTTCTCCTCAATGCTTGCCAGCGCTTGTTCCCGTAATTCCGGATTCGGAATTGCATTGGCCTTTTCTTTCCATTCATTTAGAAACTCATGCGCAGCAGGAAGTGTCTCCTGCCTGATTTTATATAGCAATGTCCACGGTTTTGTCGGCACTTTCAACATAAACACCCCTTCTACGCACTAAGTCTAATCATCTTCTGCATAAAGCATACCTAACAACAAATAAATGGGCAAGGGCTTCCACGGATACCTCCCTCTTTCCATCGTATTAGTTTCCGCAATTAAAAAATAAACCCATCGAGGAAAATTTCCCAAATGGGTCTTACGTAACATTTTTCAAGATAAAATACGGACAGTCAAAATTACAGTATTCGTACAGATAGTCATAGATGGTACTGGCTTTGGTATCTACGTTTGCCTTTTTGTGGTTATCATGGAAAAAACCTCGGAGGCGCAATTGTTGATGGCCCCAGTCGCCGACGATGTAATCATATTTGTTGAGAATTTCGCTGTACCGCTTTAAAAACGCCTCTTCATCCCAACCCGATTTCGCTTCTTCGACGAGCTCAAACCGTTGCTGATGGGTTTGAACCATCGACATCTCCTCGCTCACACAGATGCCTCGCTACCTTGGTATTTCGCGGCTTCTTGCCAAACCTGGGCTTTATTGACTTGCTCATCGGCGTGGTAAGAAGAGCGAACTAAAGGCCCTGCCTCACAATGACGGAACCCTTTCTGCATAGCAATTTCCTTAAATCGGGCAAATTCCTCGGGGGTATAGTATTTTTTCACATCCAAATGTTTCTTCGTCGGCTGCAGATACTGCCCGATTGTCATAATATCTACATCTTGGGCACGCAAATCATCCATCACTTCTTCGATTTCTTCGGGCGTTTCCCCAAGGCCGATCATGAGGCTTGATTTCGTCGGGATATCGGGATGCAGCTCTTTGGAATAGCGGAGAAACTCCAAGGAGCGGTCATAGGTTGCGCGTGCACGGACCTTCTTCGTTAAACGCCTAACCGTTTCAATATTGTGGTTCAATATATTCGGACGCGCTTCCATGAGCGTTTTTAAATTGTCATGTAAACCCATCATATCCGAAGGCAATACTTCGATCGTTGTAAGCGGATTGCGGCGACGGACAGCTCGAATCGTTTCTGCGTAAACCTGTGAACCCCCGTCTTTGAGGTCATCGCGCGCAACCGCCGTAATAACCACGTGTTTTAACCCCATTTGTTCCACAGACTCGGCAAGTCGTTCCGGTTCGCCCCAATCAAGTTCATTGGGAAGACCCGTTTTCACCGCACAAAAACGGCAGCCGCGCGTGCATACATCCCCGAGAATCATAAATGTGGCTGTTTTTCTTACGGCCCAGCATTCATGAATATTTGGACAACGCGCTTCTTCACAGACTGTATGTAATTTCTTTTCGCGCATCATCTTCTTAAGGCCTGTATAGGATTCATTGGTATTTAACTTTATTTTTAGCCAATCCGGCTTGCGAATATGTTCTTGTTTTTTCCCCACTTGATCACATCCTTTGTGTTTACTTTAACATACCGCCGGCATGGTTCCAAATTTGACAGATGGTGAATTTTCCCTGCAAAAGACAAGATTGGCGCTTATAATTCTGCAAAATTGTTGCAAAGTAAAAGAAAGTCGCTGATCTAAGGAAACGGCTGCTAACGACACCTTTTACACAAATCGAAAATGAGAGGAGAAGTAAACATGAACAATAAAACGCTCCCCCTCCTTTTACTCGTTATCAGCTTTTCGCTAATGTTTTCACCGGAGATGAATGCCGCTGAAGATGAGGATGCCATTGACACTGACCATGAGCGAATGATTCTGTATAAGGAAATGGATGGAATCACCCATGTTCCTTGGTATTGGCTTGCTGCCATCGACGCACATGAACGTGGGTTGAATGTAGCCCGAAACGATCGGGACGAACAAGAAGGACTCATTGATATCTACTATTCCCCGCGTGAATGGGTAGGGGCCTTGAATCCGGACCTTGAAGATAATGACGCGGCACGTATCAGCATGTTTGGCGGTGTCGGCCTTGATGGAGATGACGACGGTGAAGCGAATCGCCAAAAAGATCGAGATGTCCTATACACAATGGCCCGGCAAATTTCTACTTATGGCTATGATGATGAAAATATTCGTATCGCGCTATGGGAGCATTATCAACGCGATCAAGCCGTGCGTATTATTAGCGGCCATGCTAACTTGTTTAAGGAATATGGGACGATTGCTTTGGAGGAGACGGCTTTTCCCGTTCCCCTTGAATACAATTACACGTACCATAGCACTTGGGGCGATACGCGTGGATGGGGAGGCAGGAGAATTCATGAAGGCACGGATATTTTCGCCGGCCATAGCACCCCCGTGCGGGCAACGAAGTACGGGGTCGTTGAATTAAAAGGTTGGAACACCTACGGTGGATGGCGGATCGGCATCCGCGATCCGGAAAATGTGTATCATTATTATGCCCACCTCAGCAGCTTTGCAGATGGGATTGAAGAAGGAAGCATTGTTGAGCCCGGCATGGAAATCGGAAAGGTCGGAAGCTCCGGCTATGGAAAGCCAGGCACGGAGGGTAAATTTCCGCCCCATTTACACTATGGCCTTTATCGGGACAACGGATATTCAGAATGGTCGTTTGACCCCTATCCTTCGTTAAATTCATGGGAAACGAAAGAACGGCAGCAGGGTTAGGGGTTCTTTAAAATTGGACTAGAGGGCCATGGCAACCGAAGGAAGGGTAATTCGATTTCACCTCATATATTCCCACAAAAAACATCCGCCATGACGTTGTATCATCCCGGCGGATGTTTTTCTTTAAAACAGATGGTGCGCCCTACACTTCGATCCCGAAAAGGTTCGCGAGTAAAATAATGATAATCATAATCGGTGCTACAAATCGAAGCAAGAAGAGCCATATCTTTGCAAAAGCCTGATATTTAAAGTCTGCTTCTTCAAGCGCTGCTTTACTTTTCCATCCCCAACCGACAAAAAGGACGACAATTAAACCGCCAATCGGAAGGAAATAGCTGTCTGTAAGGACATCCACAAAATCAAGGAACGGCAGACCCGCGATCAGGAAGTCACCGAGCGGACCGCCTTGGCTTAAAGCGGACGGTATACCCACTAATGTGATCAATGCCCCAACGATAAGAGCCGCTTTTTTCCTGGTCAAATTCACTTGTCGCATCGCAAAGGAGATACTTACTTCGGCCAGTGAAATGGCGGACGTAAGCCCGGCGATAAAGACAAGGAAGAAGAAAAAGATAGCAAAGAACGTTCCGCCTGCAGCCATTTGATTAAACACTTCCGGCAGCACGACGAAGATCAATGTCGGTCCTTGATCCGCTTCGGCGCCAATGGTAAACACAGCTGTAAAAATTGCTACCGCGACCAAAATGGCAAATAGAGTGTCCAGAATCACGATGCTCGTTGCAGTACCCGGCAAACGATTGCCTGTTTGTTTTGAAAGATAGCCGCCATAGGTCACCATAATCCCCATACCCAGGGATAGTGTAAAGAACGCTTGCCCGATAGCCGCCAGATAAAGGGCAGGATCCCCCAATGCGCTCCAGTCAGGAACGAACAAAAATGACATGCCTTCTCCGGCGCCATCCAATGTTAACCCGTACCCTGCTAAAACCAAGAGAATAACGGCAAGTAAGGGCATAAAAATTTTACTGCTCAGCTCAATCCCTTTTTGAACCCCAAAATACAAAATACCAATCATAATACCCATGACAATGAATTGCCAAATGACGGGGAGGAATGCATCTCCGACGAATCCGCCGAAATATTCTTCAACGCCCCCCGGCTCCACTTGTTGGAGACTTCCGGTCAAATAACTGAACATATAGTACAAAACCCAACCGGTAATAACGGCATAAAACGACACAATTAAAAACGACGTAATAACTCCGAGCCAACCACCGATGACCCACGGTTTCGCGGGAGCCGTTTTGGAAAATGATCCAACAGCATCAAGTTGACCCTTTTTCCCAATGGAAAACTCTGCAATCATGGTCGGTAAACCAATGATAAAAATACAGATGAGGTAAACGATCAAAAAAGAAGCGCCTCCATACTCACCGGCAATGTAGGGAAAACGCCATATGTTCCCCAGGCCTACTGCCGAACCGACAGCAGCCAGCATAAAACCCAAACGTGTCGCCCATTGTTCTCTCCCTTGCATTACATGACCCCCTCAAACAAGAATATTTATAAAATTATAATTAAAATATGTCCAAATGTCAAAAATATGAACATTTATTCATAAGGACTTTAGACATTTTTTTACATTAGTTTGTTTCATCCTCACCGGCAGGCGGGTTTTCGATTTCTGCATCCGGCGCCTGCATGTCAACTTCTTCTTCATCTCCGCTCGGGGTTATGGCCGGAATCGGCATTCCGCCGCCTTCGCCGTAATAATCAGGCACATCTCCGGGCACAAACACCATCCCTACGGGAACAAATGTGGTTGCCGTATCCTCTTCCGTGCCAAAAGGAATGACGACACGGATATCCATTTCGATCGTCAGGCCTATACGAAGCCACGTGTTATTAATCCCGACATTTTCTACCCTTTCTTCCATGTCTACATGGGGGTCGCCAACAGCGGAAAAGCTGACCGGCACTTGCGGACCGAGCTGTGCGAGCAACGCGTTATTCGTCGCCATGCCAAGGGGGATGTTGTAAATCGAGCCGTCCTCCACACGCCCTACACCTGCGTCCTCGATTTCTTCTTCCAATTCACTGGGGATATCCCCGTCTGTCATGCCTGATTCCACTTCTTCCAAATAGGAGTGGATCAGGTCAATCGCATCTTCAAGCACTTGATTATAGACAGATGCATCAAAAGCCAAAGATGAGATGTCCCCGTCTTCCGTCGTTTCCATCAACACAAGATCATCGAGATGTTCCTGATCTGTCAAATCCCTTGATACTGCCTGATTGATTGCTTGTGTAGAGATCCTTTGGGTCTCGATGGTGGCAATCGTTAATAAAGCCGGCCGAACATGTTGGTCAATGAAATATAATCCTTGTACTGTCAAAAAAATAAAGATAACCAATGAAATAAGGAAAACATAGCGAAAAGGGAGCGGACCGCCCCTGCGCTGTTTTTTTCCGTTACTTGGCAATTTTAAAGCCATACTTCCCCCTCCCCTGCTATATACATATGCAGGTAAGGACGGGTTAAACGTATTTTACTATGTAAGATTTTGTGATATCCCCCGGTATTTTAGCTCGGGGAGGATGTCACGTTTTTTTGCGATCATAGACTTGAAACCAGTAGTCATATGGGTTTTCCTCATTTTTTATCCCTTTTTCTTGCCACTTCAGTTCCCATTCACTTTTATCAAACGAAGGGAAAAAACGGTCCACTTCAAACGCTTCATCAATAAAGGTAATATAAAGCCGGTCCACATATGGAAAAGCTTGTTCATACACGTTGCTACCTCCGAGAATGACCCATTCCACCTCCGAACGATCATTTTCTGCAATAATTGTTTCAATGGCATGTGCCGTTTCGACACCTTCAACATCGAAATCTTGTTGTGTCGTTAAAACGATATTTTTGCGTTTCGGCAATGGCCTTCCTATCGCTTCAAATGTAGATCGTCCCATCACAATCGTCTTTCCGACCGTATTTTTCTTTAAAAATGAAAGGTCTGCCGGTAAATGCCAAGGCATTGCATTATCCTTCCCAATTCCACGATTCCGATCGTGGGCAACCATCATGGATAGCATTAAATCCCCCCTTATACGGCGATTGGTGCACGAATCGCCGGATGCGGTTCGTAATCTTTCAATGTAATATCATCTGCCTCCAGTTCGAAAATCGAACGTGATTGAGGTGACACAGAAACCGTTGGCAATGTGTGCGGTTCACGAGAAAGTTGGGTTTTCGCCTGTTGAAAATGATTTTGATAAAGGTGGGCATCTCCCAACGCATGGACGAATGTGCCGACGGCAAGGCCACATTCCCGTGCAATTAACTGGGTCAACAAAGCGTAACTCGCGATATTGAACGGGACGCCTATAAACATGTCCGCACTCCGTTGGTACAGCTGACAGGAGAGCTTTCCGTCTGCCACATAAAATTGAAATAGAGTATGGCAAGGGGGGAGAGCCATCGCAGGAACGTCTTCGGGGTTCCAGGCAGAAACAATCAGGCGCCGTGAGTCAGGGTTTTTCTTAATCATCTCGATCACATCCGCGAGCTGGTCAATCGTCTCTCCTCTCGACGTTTTCCAGGCGCGCCATTGGCGGCCGTAAATATTGCCCAAATCGCCATGTTTCGCGGCAAAATCATCTTCATTGAGCATGCGTTTTTTAAACGCAGCCATTTCCTGCTCATAGCGCTTGCGAAATTCTTCATCCTGCAAGGAACGGCGACCGAAATCCTCCATATCCGGTCCTTGGTAATCATCGCTATTCACATAGCGCTGAAACGCCCACTCATTCCAAATGTTATTATTATGCTTCAATAAGTATTGAATATTGGTGTCCCCTTTTATAAACCATAACAATTCACTCTTGATTAACGAAAAAGGGACGCGTTTTGTCGTTATCAAAGGAAAACCGTCGCTTAAATCAAACCGCATTTGCCTGCCGAAGGTGGAGCGCGTTCCTATGCCTGTCCGATCCATTTTTTGATCCCCGTTCTCAAGAATATCCGTAAGAAGATCGAGGTATTGCTGTTCACTGCGGCTCATTCTCTTTTCCTCCTTGGATGAATGCTTCCGTGCAAGGCACAGAAGCATTCTGTCATTCCTGCATTCTCAACAACGCTTCACGGCCGCTCATCCCCGCGTGAATTCCACGGGCTTCGGCTGCAAGCGTCACCGACTCCAAAGGAGCCTCCAGCAGTTGGTCCACCGTTCGCACACCAACCGCGCGGCCGGCGACAATTTCGCGATCCGCCAACTTTTCATTCAACAGCTGCACATCTAACGCGCCACACATAATATAACCGACATCATTGGTCACTGCCATAAAATTCGTTTTCGGGAGTTTCATCGTAACCGCCTGAAAGCCGACACCATCTATATTTACCGGTTCCATATGCAACATCGATCAACAAGCCCCCTTTCCGGATACTCACACCAGTGTATGAGCGGGTGCCCTATAATGTAAGGGCGATTTAATCAAACGTTTCATTAAACCGGATCTTCATTTTTTAATCCCCACGTAATGAGGTCGCGAATAAACTCGGGCGTGAAGTAGCGTTTATCTTTGCCGGCGGCAATAGAAGGATATAAAGTGCCAAACGTTAACATATCAGCCGTAGCTACTTCATAATCTGCGCTTTCATCAATTTTTCTCCCTTGAAAATAAACTCCGTTCACTTGATAGAAGCCTGTCGGTGATTTTTCAACATCAACTTCCAATCCTGCAAACGCTAAGCGGCCAAGTTTATGCCCGCGAAACCCGTAACCTTTTAATGGGAGATGAATCATTTTCTCCGTAAACGATTGATGGATGGCTTCCGTAAGTTGATGCCCTTTCACATTGACGACACAAGGGTTAATCGGATGAGGGCAAAGCCGGTGCAGATCATGCCTTGTAATGTTTCCTTCGCGCAATGATGCCAATAGCAACCCCGAATGGATCATCGCAATATCCGTACGGCACCAATTTTTTAATTGTTCAGCGAGAAACGTGGCGAACGAGGAAGGTTCGGTCCATGATATCGCAAGCGGTTCTTTTCGTGTCGCTACCACTTCATTTAGTTCCCATTCCGCTTCCGATTGCAATTCCTGCAATTTTTTTGTGATATGGCTTGCCCTTGGGAGGTCCCCTTCCATCGAAACAAGCTGTCCGGATGCCTCGGTCATTTCTTTTATTCCGGTGTCGTAAGTGAGTTCCACCTTGCCTACATGTGTGCCTAACTTACCGGTTTGTGTAATCAGCGTACCGTTAACGATGGGAGCCGGGTCTAAACGATGATGGGTGTGCGATCCCAGAATCACATCGATTTCATAGGAAGCAGCGATTTGTTCATCACGAAATAAACCCAGATGGGAGAGGAGCACGACAATATCGGCCTTTTCCCGTATTTTAGGCAATTCTTCGTCCAAAATAAGGAAAGGGTCTTGAATATCCCAACCCAATGCATCATAAAAAGGGTAAAAAGAAGCTGTAAGCCCCATCATTCCGATGACAAGCCCTTGAGTCTCCGCAGTCATCGCCGGTTTGGCCCATGACGGCAGCTCCCCCTGTTCGTCATACAGGTTGCTTAAAAAGACATCAAAGCTAGCAGGGGAATACAGACGTTCCAGTGTATTTTTTGCAAATGTGACCCCTTCGTTATTGCCTATCGTTGCATATTGAATCGGAGAAGCATTAATCAAGTCAATATTTCCTCTTCCCAACGTCGCCTCTGTTATTGGATGAACACGGTCGGCATGATCCCCGATATCAAAAAACAAAGCATTTTCTCCGCGTGATTGGTGATGCTGTTTTTGTTTTTCCAAATAATGAACGATTTTGGGCCATTGGTTCAGCTGGCTATGCAAATCGTTCGTATGATACATATACAGTTGTTTTTGTTCGGCCATGAATTGACATCACCGTCCTTGCACGCAAACGATTGTTAACCTTCCCAATCAAACAGATTCAGCTGGCGCGGCGCTAACCCATGATAGCTGATATCCTCAAGCCTCATGAATGTTTGTGCATTGCTCGCCGCGTGCCTGCCGGGCTTTTGCATATTGCACCCATTCCATTAATTCATTTTCCCCATAGTCATATAAATAACGCACCGCTCTCCAATCCTCACCGGCCTGGGGCTCATCACAAACAGTATGTATGCAGTTCTGTTTTTCCAAAAATTGAATGGTTTACTTGCGGTTGCGCGGAGAAAACCAACGTTGGTGCCTAAACTCTATCGCCACCGGCACATCGTGCAACATTTTTTAAGGCGGAAATTGGCAAAGAACCATCCCCGGTTAGTCCAACATAAATCACGCTCGATTCCACTGCCTAAACTATAAAGCAATTTTATCACGGAAAGGCGGAAATGGCTAAAAAAATAAAATAAAAGGTGACTTCCATCAGAAGGCACGAGCGTTGAAAATAGCGTTTCATTAAACAAATAAAAGGGAAGCTGTACAGAGAGCATTTTTATGAATCTTATTAAACTTAACGCATGCAACCTTACTTAGTGGAAGGTTGCAGCCTTTTTGGAGTCTCCAAGAACAGCTTGTACGATAGAAAGGTGATCTTAATATGGAAACGGCAATACCAAGCCCTATTTCACAAAAAATTGATGAATTATGGTCGGAAGAAATGGACTTTTTACAGGAAATTAGTCGATTTCCGAGCGTCAGCGGAAAAGAAAAAGCATTGCAGGCTTACTTGGCTGATTACTTGATTTCAGAACTTGATCTGGAAGTCGACCGTTTTACACCTGATATCAAAGAAATTGCCGATCACCCAGGTTTTTCACCCCCTGAATGGGGATATGAAGAAAGTGATGTGGTCATCGCAAAACAACCCGGACCGAAAGATCCCATCGGAAAAAGTCTTATTTTTCAAGGGCACACGGATGTCGTTAGTCCAGAACCGCTCTCTTTATGGTCCAGTGATCCCTGGGTTCCTGTTTTCCGGGACGGCAAGATGTACGGCCGAGGCGTTGCTGATATGAAAGCCGGTGTCACCGCTATGATATTTGCCTACAAAGCCATTTTAAATGCAGGCTATAAGCCTGGAGCTGACTTTATGCTGCAAAGTGTTGTCGATGAAGAAAGAACGGGAAACGGCGCCTTGGCCTCTCTAGAAAAAGGGTACACTGCCGACGGCGCACTCATCCCGGAACCATTCGGCTTAAAAGCTGCAAAGGCCCAAATCGGAAGCCTCTGGTTTCGAATCAGCATGAACACAGCGGTGAAGGACAAAAACATTAATCAGGTTGTCAACGTCGTAGAAAGAAGCCAAGTCATCATTTCTGCTTTACAGGAATACGAGAAGCTGATGAATGAACGTCCGAAGCCGGACGCCTTTAAAGATATGCCCCATCCGGTGGACATTAACATTGGATCTTTCCATGCCGGAGATTTCCCTTCCAATGTCCCTGTGAAAGCAGTGATGGAAGGAAGAGTCGGGTTATACCCCGGTCAATCGATCAACACAGTGAAAAAAGAGTTGGAAGACTGTGTGTTGAAAGCAGCAGACGAGGACCCATGGCTCTCCAAACAACCGCCGGAAATCACTTTCTTCGGTTTCCATGCCGAAGGTGCTGAAATGGATGACCGGTCCCCATTTTTTCAAACACTGGACGATGCCCACGAGACCGTATTACAGCGACCGGCTGAACGTTCCGTTTTATCATCCACGACTGATGCGCGATTTTTTAATTTATACTATGACATCCCCGCGACTTGTTACGGCCCGGACGGCGGAAACTTTCATGAAATTGACGAATGGGTTGATTTGAACAGTGTGAAGCAAGTGACGAAAATATATGCCGAATTTTTAGCCCGATGGTGCGGGTTAGTACCGAAGGAGGCTTAAGCAACAGCCCTGGTTAGCATGTAAATAGAGGAAAGACCTCTCGTTACAAATAAGAGAGGTCTTTTTCAGCTATTGCTTCATACTTTTTTCGGGTAAAAGGACTTTTGATTGCTGCAATGCCCATTCAAAACTTCCGCACTTTTCTTTTATATGACCAATATCAGGAAATAGCGAAGCAATGATGTCACACTCCTGGACCATACCCCGAAAATGATCGTAAGTGTCTATATCAATGGTCGCTTTGCCGAGTTCCTCACAAACCAGTTGTATGGCATAAATGCAATCTAATCTTGAAAAATCACCCATGGCTTATATCCCCTTACAAATGGTTCCTTCATCCAGTTCCCTTGCCGTTTTTGTATACAAAATTTTAACATATACGTAAATCTTTTCCCGTTTATTCGGGTAATAAAACATAAAAAAACAGTAAAAGACCTCTCGGCCATAAGCGAGAGTTCTTTGCATCTGTTCCTTAACCGATCGAACCTTCCATTTCGAATCTGATTAATTTTGACTTTCAAAAAAGTCAACCTCTGAAACAAAAAGGCCTGAGTTTTTAATCAGACCTTTTAGCTTATTATCTAAAAATATCTAACTCAGCTAATGTATTTTTTAAGTTTAAAGAATCCCAAGGCAAAAACTCTGCCACTGTCAGGCCAACAACATCATTTTCTTTAAAAATCCCTGTTAATAGTCATCATGCACAAATAACCACCTAATAAATTAGATTAGGTGGTTTTTTCAATCGTTTTATTCATTTCGAGGTAAAATTTTTACGGTTGCACTAACGGGCCCTTTTTCTAAGATTGGTGGAAGGTAGTAGCTGTCACTATATTTTTCCTTATAAGCGTCGTCTATCTTTTCTGTTAATGCAGGATTATTATCTGTAGGTTGAAAAATAACATTATATTCTTCACCGGCTAATTTTATCTTTCCGGCCTTTTGCTCAACAGCTGATTGATACCATCTTGAATTTTGGCCGTTACCAGCTCTTACATATAGGCCATTATCTACAACAACGGACCAAATCCAAGTCGGTGTTCCAGGCGTTTTTCCATCACTATAAAATGGTGAGATATACAAATCATCTGCTTCGGAAAAAGTGGCAAGTTGCTCTTGCGTCCAGTTGGCTGGCATACCTTTCGCCTCCTTTTTTAAAGTGTTTGCTCAGTAGGGCGGATAATGACCTCGTTTAATGCAACATGTTGTTCTTCGTTAATGGCAAAAGCAATTAAACGAGCAACAGATTCAGGTTCGATTGCATCTTCGCTTAATGCATCAAATTTGGCTCTGATTTCAGGATCTGCAATAGGATGAGTAAATTCGGTATCTATGGATCCGGGCGAGATGCTTGTGACACGAACATTTTTACCGTTTTCGGCCTCTTCCTGACGCAAGCCTTCCGTGATAGCTTTCACGGCGTATTTCGTTGCGCTGTATACGGCGCCTCCCGGTATAACGCTATGTGCGCCAATGGATGAAATGTTAATGATGTGTCCTGATTCTTGTTTATGCATGATGGGAAGAACGGCCCCTATCCCATAAAGCACTCCTTTAATATTTGTATCTATCCCGCGTTCCCATTCCTCGTAATTGGTATCACTTAGATAGGACTGTGGCATGACACCGGCACAGTTTATGATCACGTCAATACGACCAAAGCTATCCAGACCTGAAGCTACAAGTGCTTCGACTTGATCTCGCTTTTTAACATCTGTCACCTGCGAAGTAACTTCCCCGTCTTCGCGTTTAATCTCATCAACGACTGTTTGCAAACGATCTTCGCGTACATCCCCTAAAACGACTTTTGCTCCATTCTCTGCAAGGTATAATGCATTTGCTTTTCCAATACCACTTGAAGCACCTGTAATGATAACGACTTTGTTTTTTAAATTTTTCATTGAAAAACTACTCCTCCTTGAATCGTTTTTCTTGGTTTATTCGATATCAATGGTTACTTCGATATCTCCCGGATAATCCTCAAGTATCTCTACACCTTTTAAAATCTCTCCCATTTTCACAAGTCCATTTAATGGTTCTTGATCGCCTTTGTAATAAATGACAAAGGTTTCCATAGGTGTATAAAAGGAGATATCTCCTTTGCTGTAATGCGGGGTATTCGTATTTTCAACCGTTAGACCGCTTATTTCTGCATATTTTTCCCGATTAAACAAGTCATGCATATTAATCGTCATGGACAGCTGTTCAATGAAGTCCCTAGTCGTTGCGTTGTCTTCGATTGTTGCCTTTAATTGTTCATCCGCAAATGAAATGAGCAAGTGTCGATATTCCATGTATTTGAAACCCTCCCTCATTGGATGATTGAATTGCGTTCTCTTGTTCCTCTACGGGATTATATTTCCCGCTGCTTTGTAGACTTCGTACCATTCCGGCCTTTTGAGTGGGATTTCGGAGCCGTTGCTTGCTCTTTGCAAACGAATTTCCTAGACAGGTTGTGTAGTCGGGCGGACAATCATATCACTAACCGCCATGCGATCAGGTGTATCAATAGCAAATACGACAGCTGATGCAATATCTTCTGAAACTAATCCCCATTCCTTTTGCGATTCGTGAAGGGCTTCAGATACATTTTTGTCACTAATGGTTTTATATAGTTCGGTCGCAACTGCTCCCGGTGAGATAATGGTAGATTTAATATTATTTTCCCGTTGTTCTTGTCTTACACCCTCCATAATCGCACGTACAGCAAATTTCGTTCCGCAGTAGACAGCAGAATCAGGATAGACGACATGCCCTGCTACGGAATCTGTTGCGATAATATGCCCTGATTTTTGCTCGGCCATAATAGGTACGACAGCAGCAATGCCGTTTAAAACACCCATTACATTGATATCGAGCATCTTCTGCCATTCATCACGACGAGCCTCCGCAATCGGCGCCGTTGGCATAATACCTGCATTGTTATAAAGAACGTCAATTCTGCCATAGGTGTCCATCGCAAGCTTCACGACCGTGGTTACATCTTCAAAGCTGGTTACGTCTGCTTGTTGAATATGAATGTCTGCCTCCGGGAATTCCTCTTTGATTGCTTCGAGACGATCTAATCGACGTGCAGCAAGAATCAATTTAGCATCTTTTTCTGCAAGAAACTTAGAAGTTGCTTCACCAATCCCACTAGACGCGCCCATAATAACGATCACTTTATCCTTAATTGCCATGTAAAATTCCTCCTTGAGTTTCTTACCTTTTCATTAAAATCATAAAATGATATGCTTCAAATATCAAATACCTATATCAAATACCTTGGCATGCTTTTTGGGTATATAACTTTTAAAATGATTTTGTTGAAAAAGCGTTCGAGCTGTTAGCGTCCGTTTTTGGAAATGTATTTTTATATCCACTCCATATGAACATAAATGATAGAAGAACGAGAACAAACACTATCCACTGAAGTGCAAAACTCGATGCACCTAAAATCAAACCACCGGCTAGATCCGCCAAAAATACCGGTGTTATATACGGTCACGATCATAGAAGTCGCAACATCTTTTCTTGACAAGCAATTCCGGGAATGGCAACTACTGTAGATGCGATCGCATAAACGGAAACAAGCATGCCGATTTGAGCCTCTGAAGTTCCCAGATCAGCACTCATTTCAAGAAGTACACCGGCAGGCAACAGTTCAGTGACGATGATGGTGAATGAAATGAATGATAAGGCGAGTAAACTGATAAGGGGTAGTTTTTCTTTATCTGTAGATGTTTGCTCCATAATCGATCCTCCTTGCTACTTGCAATGAATAGATACATCAACTCAAAAATGTGAATCCCGACAAGGCATGCAGGATTCACACAGTTGTTTTACTCGATTGCGAATCTAATTTTTTCTTTAGATATTTTCTTGGAAGAAGGACTCCAATTCGTCAAATGGAATAAGATCCATGTCATCATAAAGGTCCACATGTCCTGCTTCCGGAACAATATGGAGTTCACTCTCTTCACCGGCTAGCTCATAGGCGTCTTCACTGTAGTGTCTGGAATGAGCATCCTCGCCTGCAATGAACAGCATTGGACGCGGACTAATCGTTTCGATCTGCTCAAATGGGAAAAAGTTCATTAGCGCTCCTCTGCTGGTAAGACTCATGGGTAAAGCGCGAGGATGCTCTCCCCTAGATGTTTCGTAGTATTCAGCGAATTCGTCAGCAGCTGCTTCGTGTGAAGGGTTTAGTTCGACAGCATCTCCTACTAAGTTTTGTATAGGCTCTCCGCCTTCAGCCTCAATCCAGCGCTGTTCAGCTGCTTCTTCAAGAGCTAGCATACGTTCCTCGTCGGTCATTACCTCGTCCGGCACTGGCGCTAACCCCAATCCTTCACGATTGGCACGGCCCATGTCATACAGACTCGTTGTCGCGACAGCTTGCAACCGAGGGTCAGCCTGCGCAGCGTTGATTGCAAACCCGCCACTGCCACAAACACCGAGGACGCCAATACGGTCCTGATCGACTAAATCATTCGTCCCTAAAAAGTCTACTGCAGCACTGAAATCTTCAGTGAATGCTTCCGGAGAAGCAATATTACGCGGTTCCCCGCCACTTTCTCCATTGTAGGAGGCGTCAAAGGCAATGGTTACAAAGCCCCGTTCTGCCAACTCTTGGGCATGCAAGCCGGATGTCTGTTCCTTCACGCCACCGAAAGGGTGTCCGACAATAATTGCGGGTAGTTCCTCCGAAGTATCTATATCTTCGGGTACATACATATCCGCAGCCAATTCAATTCCGAGTCTGTTATCGAATGTTACTTTTTCGTGCGTCACCTCGTCACTCTGAGGAAAGATTTTGTCCCATTCCGAGTTTTCTATATTTGCTGTGTCTGCTTCAACTGTGCTTTCTTCATCTTCCCCTTGAGTCTCTTCATTATCAGCGCCGCCTACATCGTCTCCTCCATCGCTATCAGTGTTCCCGCAAGCTGCAAGGATGAAAAGAGTTGTCGTAGTGAAAGCGACAGGTAACATTTTTTTTCATTTTCTTAAAGCTCCTCCTTTGTTTTTCGAGTGATTTTCTTGTGAGTAACATCTTAAAATGATATTGTTCAAATAACAAATACCTATATCAAATACTTGGATATGCTTTTAAATTATAGGAGGGTCTCATGATGGAAGTTCGATTGTTGCGATATTTTATTGCGGTAGCGAACCAAAAGAGCATTTCGGCTGCGGCCCAGCATTTACATTTATCACAGCCGTCGTTATCGAGGCAATTAAGTGAATTTGAAAAAGAATTAGGTACCGCTTTATTCATCAGAGGAAACCGGAAAATCACATTAACGGATGAAGGTATGTTCTTGCTAAATAAAGCGAAAGAAATTGTTGAGTTAGTCGATAAAACGGAAGCTAATTTTAACCAGTCAACAGAAATCATTAGCGGTGACATTTACATCGGTAGCGGTGAAACCGAAGCGATGCGTTTTATTGCTGAAACGATAAAAACGTTAACGGAAGACTATCCAAGTATTCGATTTCATTTATACAGTGGCAATGCGGATGATGTTGCTGAAAAGTTAGACAGTGGACTATTAGACTTTGGGATTGTCATAGAACCAACAGATAAACAAAAATATGATTACATGCAATTGCCGTGTACAGATGTTTGGGGTGTTTTAATGCGTAAGGATAGTCCTTTGGCGGTAAAGCCATTTGTTCAGCCGATGGATTTAATAGATAAACCGCTGATAACGTCACGTCAAACGGCTGTTAGTAATGAATTGACAGGATGGTTTGGACAGAATGTTGAGGATTTAACGATTACCGGAACATACAACTTACTTTACAATGCTGCACTCATGGTCGAAGAAAATATTGGATATGCGTTATGCATAGATAGAATTATTAACACATCAGGCAGCAACCTTTGTTTTAAACCATTACATCCAAAATTAGAAGTTAATTTAAATATCATTTGGAAAAAACATCAAGTGTTTTCGAATGCAGCAAATAAGTTTTTAGATCGGCTTCGATATGATATTAATGATAAAAAAATAACTTTATTATGAACATTTCTATGACCTTCTCGGTGACACCTCATTTCATTAAGGCGGATTTCCTCGCTACTACGGAACCGTCCGCCATCTTGTAAGCCCTCGTTCCGGCTTTCCCTTTCAGGTTATACCTTCCCTACCTTATGCCGCTTGGCACAAGGAGCCTACACCCTGTCCACCCTGCCCTATTCCGGGCGAGGGCTTTTCACCGGCTACGGCACTTTAAAGGGTAAAGTTACCGAGTGGACTTCAACCACTTAGATCGCATGACTGCGGGGCACACTAAAATACGTGTCCGAAAGACTCGGACACGCAAATATGAAAGTAACTACTGATACTTATCTTCATGTCACTGAGAAGATTGAGGATGATGCCTTATCCCTTTTCGAAAATTATATTCAGGATTAATAACCGGGCAAAAACCGGGCAATCATCATCCTCAACGCTTCTTAACCCCTTCTACATGGGGTTATCCAATACTTCCTTCCATTTCGAATCTAATCAAACGGTTCATTTCGACGGCATATTCCATCGGCAATTCTTTTGTGAATGGCTCTATAAAGCCCATCACGATCATTTCTGTTGCTTCTTCTTCACTCAAACCGCGGCTCATCAAGTAGAAGAGTTGTTCTTCGGATACCTTTGATACCGTTGCCTCGTGCTCGAGTGCGATATTATCGTTCATGATTTCATTGTACGGAATCGTATCGGACGTAGAATCTTTATCCATAATCAAGGTATCGCATTCGATCTTGGATTTTGACCCTTTCGATTTCCGTCCAAAGTGGGAAAGTCCGCGGTACGAAACTTTTCCGCCATGTTTGGAAATCGATTTGGAAACAAGCGTTGACGAACAGTTCGGTGCCAAATGGTAAGCTTTGGCGCCTGCATCCTGGTGTTGGTTTTTACCTGCAATGGCAATGGAAAGAACATTTCCGCGCGCACCTTCGCCTTTCATGAGGATCGAAGGATATTTCATCGTAAGCTTGGAACCAAGGTTGCCGTCGACCCATTCCATTGTCGCGTTTTCATCCGCGGTGGCACGTTTCGTTACAAGATTGTAAACGTTCGGTGCCCAATTCTGGATCGTTGTATAACGGCAATAGGCATCTTTTTTCACGATGATTTCAACAATCGCGCTGTGAAGGGAATCCGTTGAAAAAATAGGTGCCGTACAACCTTCAACGTAATGCACGGAGCTTCCCTCGTCGGCAATGATCAGCGTACGCTCAAATTGTCCCATATTTTCAGAGTTGATACGGAAGTACGCTTGAAGCGGGGAATCGGCTTTCACACCTTTTGGCATGTAAATAAAAGAACCACCGGACCATACTGCCGAATTTAGGGCCGCAAATTTGTTATCACTCGGAGGGATGACGGTTCCAAAGTGTTTGCGGAAGAGCTCTTCGTTTTCTTTTAGAGCTGTGTCTGTATCTTTAAAAATGATCCCTTGCTCTTCAAGGTCTTCTTGCATGTTGTGGTAAACAACTTCAGATTCATATTGGGCGGATACACCGGCCAAATATTTTTGTTCAGCTTCCGGAATGCCCAACTTATCGAAAGTGTTTTTGATCTCCTCCGGAACTTCATCCCAAGATTTTTCCGTGCGCTCCGATGGTTTTACATAATACGTGATGTCATCGAAGTTCAGTTCGGAAAGGTCGCCGCCCCATTGAGGCATCGGTTTTTTATAAAATACCTCTAAAGCCTTCAGGCGGTATTCAAGCATCCATTCCGGCTCTTCTTTCATCTCGGAGATTTCCCTTACGATATCTTCAGTCAGGCCACGTTCTGAACGGTATACGGAAACATCCTTATCATGAAAACCATATTGGTATTCCTCTAGATCAGGCATTTTCTTTGCCATATGAATGACCTCCTTTTAGTAGTTCAGGCTTAAACACCCTGTAACCAAATCATTCTTTATCTAAACCTTTTTCCATTGCTTTCCAGGCTAATGTTGCGCATTTAATGCGGGCAGGAAACTTCGTAACGCCTTGCAACGCTTCAATATCGCCAAGTTCATATTTCTCATCGTCATAATCTTCACCTTGGACCATTCCCGAAAAAATATCGGATAATTCCAGCGCTTCATCGACCGTTTTGCCTTTTACGGTTTCCGTCATCATTGATGCTGACGATAGACTGATGGAGCATCCTTCCCCTGTAAATTTTGCATCATTTACAACCCCGTCATTCACATGCAAGTGCAGTTGAATTTTATCTCCGCAGGAAGGATTATTCATATTGACCGTCAGCGCATCATCAAGCAATTCCCCTCGATTACGCGGATTTTTGTAATGGTCCATAATGACTTGTCGATACAACGCATCAAGATTATTATTCTGCATAGACATCGCCGAAATACTCCTTTGTGGTAACGAGCGCGTCTACGAGCGCGTCTACATCTGCTTCTGTATTGTAAAGGTAAAAACTTGCCCGGGCTGTCGCGGCAACATCCAGCCAATTCATGAGAGGTCGTGCACAATGATGGCCAGCGCGAATGGCTACGCCTTTCGTATCAAGAACCGTGGCGGTATCATGAGGATGAACCCCTTGAATATTGAAGGTGATGATCCCTGCCCGCTCGTTTGCAGGCGGACCGTAAACTTCAATATCATCATGGGCAGCAAGCTGATCCATCGCATATTGTGCCAGTTGCTGTTCATGTGTTTTTATATTGTCTAACCCTATATCGTTTAGAAAATCGATAGCTGCATTTAGGCCAATCGCTCCGGCAATAATCGGAGTGCCGCCCTCAAACTTATGAGGGACTTCCTTCCATGTTGCATCATAAAGGCCGACTTCGTCAATCATTTCTCCGCCAAATTCAAATGGCTCCATGTCTTCCAGCAATGCTTTCTTTCCGTATAATACGCCAATTCCGGTCGGTCCGCACATTTTATGTGCTGAGAATGCGAAAAAATCACAATCGAGGTCTTGAACATCCACAGGGGTGTGCGGCGTGCTTTGAGCACCGTCCACAATCATGACCGCTTCATTTTCATGCGCGATTTTCGTCACTTCTTTAATCGGGTTCATCGTGCCGAGCACATTAGACACATGCACCATCGCTACGATTTTCGTGCGCTCACTGATGGTAGACCGTGCCGATTCTACGGAAACCGTACCGTCCGGTTGTAACGGAATATATTTCAACTCGGCGCCGGTTGCCTTCGCGACCTGTTGCCACGGGATTAAGTTGCTGTGGTGCTCCATAGGGGTAAGAACGATTTCATCCCCTTGTTTCAGGTTGGCACGTCCATAGCTGGCAGCAATGGTATTGATCGCTGTCGTGGTGCCGCGCGTAAATACAATTTCCTCTCTTTGCCCGGCATTGATAAAGGTTTGCACTTTATCGCGGGCACCTTCATACCCATCGGTGGCCACCGAGCTGAGCGTATGCACACCTCGGTGGACATTGGAGTTGTAACGTCGGTAATAATCCTCGAGCGCTTCAATCACCGATCTCGGTTTTTGCGCTGTAGCCGCATTGTCCAAGTAAATGAGCGGGCTGCCATTAACTTCCTGGTCTAAAATCGGAAACTGTTCACGCACATCCTGTACGTTCAACATTAATAAACTTTCCTTTCAATGACTTCCCCAACCTGTGTTTTAACAGCTTCAATCGGCAATGCGCCTACGACGGGTTCCAAAAATCCATGGATGATTAACCGTTCGGCTTCGGCTTGTGAAAGACCCCGGCTCTTCATGTAGAACATTTGAATAGGATCTATTTTACCGACGGACGCCGCGTGCCCTGCGGTTACTTCATCTTCATCAATTAACAAGATCGGGTTGGCGTCTCCGCGCGCTTTCGACGAAAGCATGAGCACGCGTCCCGTTTGTTCACTGTGGGAGTTCGTTCCGCCTTTTTCAATCTTGTTGATCCCGTTGAATATCGAAGTTGCGCTATCTTTCATCACGCCGTGGGTAAGGATATACCCTTCGGTTTGCTTCCCGTGCGCCACGACATCACTCGTAAAGTTTTGCGTTTGATTGCCACGGCCGACATGGACGGTTTTTGTATCGCCATAAGAACCGTCTCCCATGAGGTAAGTGGTATTCTCGGAAATTGTGTGGCCTTCGTTCATTTGGCCGAGCGCCCATTCAATCCGGGCATCTTTGGCCAACGTTGCTCGTCGCAGAACATAGGAGGTTACGCCGCTTTCGAGATTATCCACCGCACCGTATTTAATCTTCGACCCTTGGCCACCATGCACTTCCGTAACAACGTTGGCATTGGCTTCGTCTTCCGTATATGAGACGTAGTTTTCCAGGTATGTCAAGCTGCTGTTCGCTTCTGTCACCATGAGCACGTGGTTGAAAAGGCCTGTTTTTACATCGTCTTGCCAAAAGATCGTGTGGATTGGCGTCTGCAATTCCACGTTTTTCGGGACATAAATGAAAACTCCGCCGTTCATCAGTGCTGTATGCAACGCAGTTAACCGGTTTTCATTTGTTTTCACGGCATCGCTCATCAAATACTTCTCGACAAGGTCGCCATGCTCTTTCACAGCTGTCTCGATGTCGGTAAAAATAACCCCGTTATCGGAAAGCTCTTGCGCAACTTTAGTAAATGCCGTTTTCCCGTCCCGTTGAACAATTAGATTTTGGATATCTTTTTCTTCTCCCGCTAGACGTGTCACTTTTTCGGGGAGATCGGAAAAGCGTTGACTTTCCGGTTCATCCGCTTCGATTTTTTCAAAGGTCGTAAACTTCCATCTTTTTAAACTTGTTTTATCAGGGTTCGGCATCGGCAAATTTTCTGCATCTGCCAATGCTGCTAATCGTTTCTCCGCTAACCAAGCGGGTTCCCCTCGTTTTTCCGACCATAGTTTAACTGTCTCATTGTCAAACGTCCATTTTGTTTCAACAGCCATCGTTCGTCACCTCCTACCTTTACGCTTCCTGACTTTGCCCTACACGCTCATCTTCAATGCCGAGTTCTTCTTTGATCCAGTCGTATCCTTCATTTTCAAGACGCTGAGCCAGTGATGCATCTCCGGATTTAACGATGCGCCCTTGCATGATGACATGGACATAGTCCGGCTCGATGTAGTTAAGCAGACGCTGATAGTGGGTAATAATCAAGCATCCGAAATCGTCGGAACGCATGCTGTTCACGCCTTTGGAAACAACCTTTAATGCGTCAATGTCAAGGCCGGAGTCAACTTCGTCCAAAATTGCAATCTTCGGTTCCAACATGAGAAGTTGCAGGATTTCATTCCGCTTTTTCTCCCCGCCGGAGAAACCTTCGTTTAGATAGCGAGTCGAGAACGCTTCATCCATGTCGAGGGTCTCCATTTGTTTATCCATCTTTTTGATGAACTTCATCAACGGAATTTGATCGCCTTCTTCACGATTCGCATTCATCGATGTACGCAGGAAATCGGATGTCGTTACACCGGTAACTTCGCTTGGATATTGCATAGCGAGGAACATACCGGCCCGCGCGCGCTCGTCCACTTCCATTTCAAGGACATCTTCGCCGTCGAGCTCGACACTTCCCTTTGTAATTTCATAACTTGGATGGCCCATGATTGCTGAAGCAAGGGTTGATTTCCCTGTACCGTTCGGACCCATAATGGCGTGAATTTCACCGCCATTTATTTCTAAATTGAAACCTTTAATAATCTCGTTTCCTTCAATTTCAACGTGCAAATCTTTAATTTTCAACGTTGATCCAGCCATTTTAAAACCTCCATTTATCATACTGCAACGAAATCCGTTGCGAATGTTTCTCAATCTATCATCATTATTAGTTTATAACAAATTCAATCTTCATTCAAGGGATTAGGCATATATCTTCAACGAATCATATCTCCTTTCTTTAAGGGCAAAACCTGCAAAATAAATTTGCCCCACACACGTTATTAGACTTCCACTTCCTATTATGAAGGTTTGTGCGACACGTTTCAAACATTAGCCGCCGAAATGGCGCAATAAAGAAAACGCCTGATCCAAAGGTTACCAGACGTGCTTTTTTATTCTCATTCATTATCAATTGCCGCTTTCATGAACCGGCATCAAACGTTCCAATGGCGTCACGCACTACGGTGACCGCCTGGCTTAAGGCTGCGTCGCCGCCAAAGGAAACCGCCACCCCTACAGCTTCCATCATTTCCTCTTCACTGCAATCTTCATCAATGCAGTTTTTCGTGTGATTAATAATGGAATATTCTTCGTTCATACAAACACTAATCGCAAGGGCGATGAGGTATTTATCTTTGGCTTTCAGTTCCCCTTCCGAAAAACACGTTTCCACAAACGCATTGTATTTTCTTGTGAGTTTCGGCAGCTGCCCCGATAAATAGCTCATCCCATCTTTGTATTCCTGCAAGGCTTCATCAATAAATGTGTCCTCTTGTGCCATCGGTTCATCTCCCTTTATTAAAAAAGTCTTTTCATTCCGATTAGCATGTGCAAGAAAAGGAAAAAAATACATACACCTGAATTATTCATACCTCCAAGTAAAAGCGTGAACGAACATCAAAGCTAACGATTTCTCGGTTTGGTTCAAAAAATGAGGTGTGATGATTAGCATTGTGACGAAGTATAGCGTCAAGCGCTGAAAAATGCCCTTTTTGGGACATACGTCTCCCTTGGTCTTGAAGTGGCTTTTAAAAAAAGAGGAGCGATCACATGTCACTCTAGTCTTAACCTTTGAATACGATTGAGCACATTCCAGAAAAAGGTTTCATAGACAAAGCTTGAAGATAATTTGAAATAAAGCGAACGCCCTGATTTCACCAATTTGCTTGCCACTTTGATGATCTTTGATCGTATGGTTTGGATTTGCATGCGTTTTTGTTCTTTCGGAAAACAAAGGGTGCGTAGCCAGTTGGTTAAATTGTAAGCTAATAAACTGAACATCATCCTTGTTTCGTTAGCCTGAAACGAGTGGCTGCTCATTCGATCCAGGTCAAAACCATTTTTGGCTTCCTTGATATAATTCTCCATCGTTCCGCGTTTTTGGTAGGAACGGACGATATCCTTGGGGGAGAAGGCATCGAACAGGCTTGTCACAAAGAAGGCATGCTTAAAAAACAATTCACCTGCCGGACGAACGGATTGAATGATGACTTTTCTGGGCTTGGCCCATGATTTGGCTTGGTATTCGGTTTCCTCATAATAGCATTCGGTTTGTGTAACGTCAGATGGCGGCGTTGCCGGATGCAGTTCATCGGCTAGTCGTTGCAGGTTGGCGTTGGATTTCAAACGAATGACATAATAGACGGATTCGTCTTCAAGTAACTCATACAGCTCTGGAACCGCAAAGCCACTGTCCCCACGCAGAAATGGGATCGTTTCCGGAAACATTTCATTGTAATGGGTGATCAGGGGCTTTACAAAATCCACAACCCCATTAGATGTATAGACGTTGCCTGGTCGGAGTTGAGCCTTCATAAAATCACCGGTTATACCATCGAAAGCAACGAGAGGATGATAGCCGACGGTTCCATAATGCGCATTGTAATCGGTCGATTCTTGTTCGCCGTATGTATCGGCATGCGTGGAGTCCAAATCAAAGATAAGACTTTTTGAGCCCCTCGCTTGATGAACTTTATCTAAAAGCTCCTGGTTAGCTTGATTTAATTGTTTGATAGATGCTGTGTCAAACCGAGCAAAAAATCGGGATAAACTGGGTTGAGAAGCTAACGCATCCGTTCCAATGATTTGCCTAAACACGGGATCATCCGTTAATTGATCCGCCGCATCATCTTCATCATAGCCGGCAATCATCTGATAAATCTTTTGACGAAGCATGTGCTCATTCGAATGCACATGATACAGTCTCTCGTCTTGAAGGTGCAGATGTTTATCCAGGGTATGGAAAAATCCAAGTTTTTCATCGAATTCTCGAAATAAGACCTCTCCTGTATCAGAGGAAAGAGCACCTCCATCATTCGACAGCTTCATTTTGCGATTGAAATCCAGGGTTATTTGCGTTAAAGTAGCCATTAGAAGAATCCTTTCTGTGGTTATTTTGGGATAATTTAACTCTAACAGAAATGGATTCTTTTTTCATTTATTTGATGAATACTTAATTCAGGTGAATGCCTTGATAGCCAAGGTTTCGTAAGTCACTTTGGAATTTCTATGAATAGTTCAGGATACATTTTCATCCGTATGCCTCCCCATAAAAAACATCCGCAAATCCTGCGGATGTTTTAGTTGGCCCTACTCCTTATTCGTCGACGGGCACGACTGCTCCATCATACTCTTCTTCAATAAAATCCTGAACTTCCTCCGACTGCAAAACCTCTACTAGGGTAGCGATGTCTTCGTCGTCTTCATCCCCGCTGTTCACCGCAATCACATTCACATACGGATTATCAGAATCTGCGGATTCCGATTCAATTGAATCTTCAAGTGGAGACAAGTCATAGTCGATGGCATAGTTGGAGTTAATCAACACAGCGTCGCCTTCGTTATTTTCATAGGCTTGCGGCAGGAGTGCCGCTTCATATTGTGGTTCAAACTCGTAGTCATTCGGATTCTCTTCGATATCATCAATGGTCGCTTCCACTCCATCAACATCCCCCAGTTCAATCAGGCCTGCATCTTCAAACATTGTCAACACACGGCCATGATCAGCTACGGAATCGCTCATGAGGATGGTTGCCCCTTCCGGTAATGCTTCAAGGCTGTCATATTCCTGGCTGTATACACCGATCGGTTCAATATGAACGCCGCCGGCATCAACAAAGTCATAACCGAATTCATCCATCTGGTCCTCGAGGAATGGAATGTGTTGATAAAAGTTTGCATCTAGGTCCCCGTTATCAAGCGCCTGGTTGGGCAGCACGTAGTCATTGAACGTTTCAATTTCCAAATCGATTCCTTCTTCGGCAAGTTGATCTTCCGCAACCTCGAGAATTTCAGCATGAGGCACGTTAGTGGCACCAATGACCAACTCAGAGCTCTCTTCACCTTCATCAACTTCCGTGTCCCCGCCATTTTCATTAGCTTGCTCCTCGTCAGCGGTTTCCTCATCCGCGCCACAAGCGACAAGCACAGTCGACAATGTCCCTAAAGCGATCAGTTTATAAAACTTATTCAATTCGATTCTCCCCTTACCTTTTATCTATTTTGCGTGTAACAATGTCTCCGATTCCTTGAACAATAAAAACGATCACTGAAATGATGACGGTCGCTACGATCGTCACATCCGTGCTATTTCGCTGAAAACCGTCCCGAAATGCCAGGTCCCCTAAACCGCCGGCTCCAATTACTCCCGCCATCGCTGTATAGCTGACGAGCAGGATCGCGGTAACCGTAATGCCGGAGACAAGCGCCGGCAACGATTCCGGAATGAACACTTTAAAAATAATTTGCCTTTGGTTTGACCCCATTGATCTGGCTGCTTCCACAACTCCTTTGTCCACTTCGCGCAAACCGATTTCCACGAGGCGGGCATAAAAAGCTGCCGAACCGATCACGAGCGCCGGCAGAGCCGCATTCGGCCCAAGCATTGTTCCCATAACAAAATTCGTAAATGGAATAAGCAAAATGATCAATATGATGAATGGCACGGAACGAAAAATATTTACAAATCCGGTGCTAGCGCTGTTTACCATTTTATTTTCCCAAAGTTGGCCTTTCGAAGATAAGAAAAGAATGAGACCAAGAATGATGCCCAAGAAAAAAGTAAACACGATCGCGATCCCGCTCATATAAAGTGTCTCCCAGGTGGCTTCCAGCATGTTTCCCCAATCAACGTTTTCAAGCATCGGCAATCACCTCTGCTTCCACCCGGTGATCGTGCAGAAATTGAATGGCTTCTTTTAGTTGCTCCTCATCACCATCAACGGATACGTACAAACTGCCATAGCTTCCATGTTGAGTCTTGGCAATATTCCCCTGTAAAATATTCACCGTCACACCAAACGAGCGGATTAATTCGGATACAACCGGTTTTTCTGCGTCGTCTCCGACAAACGTCAAGCGGATAACAGTCCCCTCTTCCCGTTTGAGCTGCTCTTCGATGGCTTCATTGGAATCTTCCGGGTCGGTGACTTGCTTGACGAATGTTTTCGTAATCTCTTGCTGGGGATTCTTAAAGACATCCAACACATTTCCAAGCTCGACGATCCTGCCATCTTCCATTACGGCAACACGTGAACAAATTTTTTGGACGACTTGCATTTCATGGGTGATGATTACGATCGTGAGCCCTAGCTTCTGATTAATATCGTGGAGCAAATCGAGAATCGCGCCGGTGGTTCGCGGATCAAGCGCGGAAGTTGCCTCATCGCACAAAAGCACTTTCGGCTCATTGGCAAGCGCCCGGGCGATACCGACCCGTTGCTTCTGTCCGCCGCTCAGCTGGGAAGGATAAGATGCTTCCCGGCCTTTTAAACCAACGAGATCAATCAACTCTTCTACACGCTCATAACGTTTGGCCTTGGAAATACCGGCAACTTCAAGGGGAAAAGCAATATTCTCCCGAACGGTTCGCGACCAAAGGAGATTAAAATGCTGAAAGATCATGCTGATCTCTTGCCTCGCGCCCCTTAAATCTCGATTGGAAAGATTCAACATATCATTTTCCGCAATTTTTAACGTCCCGGTAGTGGGCGCTTCCAACCGATTCAGGAGCCGCACAAGCGTACTTTTCCCTGCACCGCTGTACCCAACAATCCCGAAAATTTCTCCCTTTTCAATGTCGAGATTAATCTCTTTCACCGCTTCAATGGAGTGATCTTTTAATTGAAAAGTTTTCGAGACGTTATTCAGATGTATCAGCAGCATGACCTCCTTTCTTTTTATTTCCTACTATCCTGATAAGCTCAGTGTAGTTTCATCAAAAAAATAAACCTTTTGCCCTACGATGAGCAGAAAGGTTACGCAAGATTTCTGTCTCATCTTCCAAGGATAAGCACCTTGCAGGAATTGGCACCTTTGTAATCGCAATTACTGGTTGCCGGGCTTCATCGGGCCAGTCCCTCCGCCTCTCCGGATAAGAATAGTATTCACTATGAATGCATTTATTTTAGCACCAGCCCCCAAACGTGTCAATGCATACGATCGGCGGCCGTCAGACATAAATGAATCTATAATTATCAAAGTTGGCGCGTTACAATAGATGTAGCAACATCTTCGGAAAGGAGTTTTCCATCATGTATGAGCAGTTAGCAACTTTGCGGGAGTCGGATCAGGCCGAATGGCTAACGGCGAAGCTCGTCGCTCTCGATAGCACGAACGGGAGCACGGGGGAAATCAATATATCCAATGAAATACATAAAATGATTCGTTCCTTTCCATATTTCCAAAAACACCCGGAACACATTTGGTTACAGACAATCCCTAATGATAAACGCAAGAATGTTTTCGCTTTTTTGCCTGGAACGTCGAACGAAAAAGAAACAATTCTTTACCATGCCCATTATGACACGGTGGGCATTGAAGATTATGGCACACTAAATGCGCAAGCATTCGATCCGGAGGCATTGCTCGCACATTTTGCCTCGGATATGCAAAATGAGGAAATACGGGAAGATGCCGCATCCGGCGATTGGTTGTTCGGGCGAGGAACGGCGGACATGAAAAGCGGGATTGCCGTTCACCTCGTGAACCTGCTTCGATACGCGGAACACGAGCGACCAGCGGGAAATATCCTCTTTCTCATCACAGCCGATGAAGAAAGCGAACACGCGGGCATGACGGCTGCAGTCACAGAATTACAACGACTCCGAAGCGCTTGGGGGCTTTACTATAAGGCCGCCATCAACAATGACTATATTTCTCCTCAGTATGAAGGAGACGACACGCGATATATGTACACGGGCACGTGCGGAAAAATATTGCCGTGTTTTTATGTAGCCGGAAAAGAAAGCCACGTCGGCGACACAATGACGAAGGTGAATCCAACGTCGATAACATCGAAGTTAAACTTGGAACTTCATAACAATGCCGAGATCGCCGAACATATAGAAGACGAATTCATTTTGCCGCCAACCTGTTTGTATCAACGGGACAACAAGCAAGCGTATGACGTGCAAACCGCAACGAGCGCTTACATCTACTTTAATTTTTGTTTATATGAACGCACCGTACGTGAAGCTACAGCACAATTGTTGGATATCGCCCAAACATCTGCAGAAGAAGTGTCAAAAGAATACGAGAACCGATATCACAACTATATGAAACGAATGGGAAGAGAACCGAAAGACTACGATTGGTCGATCGAAGTCACTACGTTTGATGCTTTTAAGAAGGAGTTGGAAGCGTTAAACGTCCCGGTTGCCGATACGATCCGCCATACATCGCACATTTTCCGACACCTCGACATTCGCGAGCGTTTTTTCAAGATTGTAGAAGCGATGCAAATGTTGGATCCTGCCCGCAAACCGAGAGTCGTTCTTTTTTATGCAGCTCCATTTCTTCCCCATAATTACTTACAAAAAGGGGTGGAAAGGCATGACCGCATATTGGAAGCACTCTCGGAATCGCTGAAAGTCTCCGAAAAAGAAAGCGGAGAAACCTATCGCGTTCGTCGCTTTTTTCCTTTTATTTCTGATAGTAGCTATCTCGCTATCCAGGAAAGCGATGAAGAAATGACCGCTCTTGTTGATAACTTCCCGCGATGGGGAAATCAAAACGACGCATACAATATACCCATCGAAGAGATTCGCGACCTAAACATCCCTGCTCTCAACATGGGGGTGTACGGAAAAGATGCCCACCAATGGAGCGAGCGTCTGTACAAACCTTTTAGTTTCCGGATTTTACCGGGGTTGATCCGGGACGTGACAGCCCGTATCTTCGAAAAATAAACGCTTTTTCAGGGAGGTTCCGTTATATGGCCGGGCTGCATTGTAATCATTGCGAGAAGAAAATACCTTATCAAACACGCGCAAAAAAACGTTTAAAAGAATCTTTGATCACTTGCCCCCATTGCTATGAGGAGAATACCCTCAATCCAAACTTGCTCAAATTGGCCAAATTAACCTTTTACGTCACGGTCAGTTTTGTGCTGGCTGCCCTTGTTTACGATTTTTTGCGTGATTTTACATTCGATCCTGTGCTTACGTTTTATATTGGGATGGTTCCCTTGCTCATTTATCCGTTGATCGCAATATTTCTTGTTCGAGTGGAACCGGATTGAAAATGAAAAGCACTGTACGTTTCTATACGCACAGCGTTAAAATTACAGATTAAATTACTAAGTGGATACGATTTCCGGATGGGTCTGAGGTGACAAATGTGCCGTTTTCCTCAGAAACTTCAGCCCCGGTTTTTTCGACATCAGCGATTACCCGCTCTCTCGCGTCCGCATCGGGGAGCCTTAATGTAAAGAATTTTAAACCGGTACTATTAGCCTCAGGCGCGGGTGCACCCGCGCCCATCCAAGTATTTAAGCCGAGATGGTGATGGTAGTCTCCGGTGGAGATGAAAAGCGCTTGACCTCCCAATTGACTGACAACTTCAAAGTCGAGCCCTTTCGTATAAAATTCCTTCGTCTCCTGCAAGTCTGAAACATGTAAATGGATATGCCCCATAATCGTGCCGGCGGGAAGCCCTTTCCACGTCTCGCCCTTTTTCTTTTCGGCCAAAAGATCCTGGAAATTTAACGGATCTACAGCCATCGCCACTTGCCCGTTGTTCCATTTCCATTTCGAAGGATGGCGGTCTGCATAGATTTCAATTCCGTTCCCGTCCGGGTCCGCTAAATAGAGGGATTCACTCACTAAATGGTCTGAAGATCCGATTTGAATGCCTTTTTCGACAAAATGATGGACAATATCCGCCAAATCGGAACGGCGCGGCAAAAGAAGGGCATAGTGGTACAGCCCTGTTGCTCTTCCCTGTTTCGGCGCCGGGTTATCCAGTTCTTCGACTGTTAACAAGCTCGTTTTTCCGTCTGCCGTTAATTCAGCAGTCGTTTTTGTTTGTTCCAGAATGTTAAAACCGATCACTTCTTGATAAAAGTGAAGCGAACGCTCTAAATCTTTCACCTTGACCGTTACATGCTCGACAAATGTATTCGGTTTGCTGTGATACCCCATTTTTCCTATCCCCTTTATTTTTCCTGTCCTTCTTTCACCATAGACGTTACTGTAACGGTTCGTTTTGCTTGATCTTTTACGGCTTCCTGCACGTCTTCCTGCATCCCTTCATCTCCAACGGTTACACTTGTGCCATAAGGGTTCCCGCCTGATGAAAAAGCGACTGGACTTGTATATCCCGGTGCAGCAATGATTGCACCCCAATGCATCATCGTTGTATACAGGTGCTTAACCGTTTTTTCCTGGCCACCGCGAGGGTTCCCGGCCGAGGAAATTCCGCTTGCCACTTTATTGACAAGCTTCCCTTGCCCCCAAAGTCCACCTGCCGTATCAAGAAATTGTTTCATTTGCGATGGCAAATTACCGAAACGCGTTGGCGTGCTGAAAATAAATGCGTCCGCCCATTCCAGATCGTCGACAGAGGCTTCCGGCACATCTTTCGTTTCCTCCAAATGCGCTTTCCAAGCCGAATTTGAATCAATCGCTGTTTGTGGAGCAAGTTCGGCAACTTTCACGAGTTTCACCTCGGCTCCCTCTTGTTTGGCTCCCTCCTCTGCCCATTTTGCCAATTGATAATTTGTTCCTGTAGAGCTGTAATAAATAACTGCTACTTTCACCTTTGGTTGTTCCTTTTGTTTTGAGTCTGATTCTGAGTCTGTTTTCTTTTTTTTGCCAAATAGTTTGTCAAAAAGACCCATTTAAAACACCTCCGTTTATGCTTATAATTTTATGTTTCCGCAAATTTAAGCTGGGAATGATTACCTCGAAAAAGAATATTGTCCACCGACAAAGGGATGTTGTTCGCTAAAAAGATATAAATAGCCATAGCCAGCAATGCTAAGTCATAAGCAAATCCATTCGTACTGCCCTAGTAAATAACTTACCTTATGTAATTAACTTTAGTTTAATTATTAACTTATGTCAATATAGATTGTTACGTAAAGTAATTTTTTATGCTAAAATAATAAGCAAGGAGTGATGGAATGATGACCTCTACTCAACTCTGTCCTAAATTCGAAAAAGCAATGAGTATTTTAAGTCAACGATGGACTGGACTTGTGATTTTTCAGTTACTAAATGGTCCGCAACGATTTTGTACAGTTGAAACCGCGATTGGGATTAGCGGCCGACTCTTGTCAGATAGATTGAAGAACTTAGAGAAAGAAGGAATCGTGAAACGAGAAGTGTTTCCGGAAACACCGATTCGCATTGAGTATTCATTAACAGCAAAAGGATTGGCTTTGGAACCTTTGATGAATGAATTGGAGCATTGGTCGCAGACGTGGCTGGAAACGTAAGCATCTATTTTTATGCGAAGTGGGAGAGGAGTAATCAGGAATGCCGGTTTTCCAAATAAAAAAAGCGGAGCCGTTCCTCACTGGAAGCGGATCCGCTTTTTTTTATTAATCTTCGCCAACCATTTCATCATATGCCTCGGCACTCATCAATTGGTCCAACTCAGCTTTATCGGAAAGCTCGACGACCACCATCCATGCTTTGTCATACGGGGATTCATTAACAAATTCCGGGGAGTCTTCCAGTTCTTCATTAATTTCCAATACTTTGCCGCTTACCGGCGCGTACAGTTCGGAAACGGTTTTTACCGACTCCACACTGCCAAATGGCTCATTCACTTCAATCTGATCGCCCACTTCCGGAAGCTCAACGAATACGATGTCCCCCAGTTCATCTTGCGCGAAGGTTGTAATCCCAATTCGAACATTGTCTCCTTCTTCTTTTACCCATTCGTGTTCTTGCGAATACTTTAATTCTTTTGGTGAAGCCATGCTATCTCCTCCTGTTCAAACTATTTTTTCCAATTATCGAGAAACTCCGCTTCCTTAAACCCAAGCGTAACTGTTTTCCCATTGGTCACAATCGGCCGTTTGACCAGCATCCCGTCTGACGTTAACCAGTCGATGATCGTTTCTTCATTTGCTTCCGGAAGCTTGTCCTTCAGGCCCATTTCGCGATATTTTTTCCCGCTCGCATTAAAGAACTTCTTCCATTCCAGTCCGCTCTTTTCCTTTAGGTCTTGGAGTTCTTCACGTGTCGGCGGTTCCTTAACAATATGTCTTTCTTCATAGGACACCTCATGGGCATCCAGCCACTTCTTCGCTTTTTGGCATGTGCCGCATGGTGGATAACTAAAAACGGTAAGCAAATCTCAACCTCCTTTATGTACCGCAACGGTTCACTCATCATTATACGATATTTTTACAAACGTTTATACTGTAGAGATTGAAAAATTTCCCCGTTTCATGGATCAGATATATTATAATAGATATATCTATCGACAAAAAAGGAGCTTTCTCCCATGGCTACCCGAGCGCTATCGTTCATTCAAGGAAGCTGGCAATTGCTGCGATTCATGGCCGTCGCCTCTTCAAGTTTTGCAACTATTCTATCCACGATGCTTCCGCTCAGCTTATATTACTCGATTTCGGCAGATTTCCTCATACCGCTTTTTATGCTTTTAATCGGTGGGGCGCTCTTATTCCACGGTGTCCTTACCCATATATTAAACGATGTCTCCGATTATAAATCAGGCACGGACGAACACAGTCCGGCCATTCTCTCGGGCGGAAGCCGCGTTACGCAGGATGGGTATTTCTCCGTGGATGACCTAAATAAGCTTGGCAACCGTCTGATCTATGCAATTATCATTTCCTGTATTATATTTACTTTCCTTGGTTCTTACACCATTTCCATTTTGTTATTGATTGGTCTATGGGCAGCCGTTTCCTATTCACGGCTTCCGTTACTGCTCAGTTACCGTCCGTTTGCCGGGGAGGTGTTCAGTTTATTTCCATCTATGCTGGCGCTTGGATTGGCAGGCGCCTTGCTGGCATTGGATGGGATCCCTGTATGGGCGTGGCAAAACGCAGCTGTCAATGCACTCTTTTGTGTGTCATGGGTTATGGTCCACCACATCCCTGACCGGAACGCCGATCAACAAGCATCGCCAAAGAAACGAACAACTGTCGTATGGGCAATGGAGAAATTTGGGCAGACATATAGTCGATTACCGGCTTTGTTTTATCTTTTTTTAACCGGAACAGGTGTTTTTTGGCTGGGAACGGAACGGCTATGGGCCGCCTTGGGGCTGCTTGTAATTGTCACCGCCTCAATCATTATTGTGAAAAAAATGAATGTAAATGATGAACAACAGGTAGCCACTAGCGAAAAAATTATGCTGCTGTTAGCCATCGTCAATGCAATCTGGCTGGGGATTTTCATTTAAATAGGGTTCTTAAAGAATTCTTTTAGGATTATTAAAGGATGCTACATCGATACTAAATCATAAAACCCGCGCCATATCAAGGACGCGGGTTTTCTTCATTATACTTCATATTTTTTCTTCGCAATTACTCTGTCCGCGATTTCCCGCTTCAAACCAATCACATTTACCGGTGTGCGGCGGGTAAGTTTTCTCAACATGGAAAGCATGGTGCGCAAGGTATCCCCTTCTTCCATGTGAATGAGGGATTCTTTTACGTCTGCTTCAATGCTTTGCAATCCTTCTTCACAAATAACTTGCGTGAGCAACAGTTTCATTGTTTCGTTTTCAACGCCATTTTTTTCAATGGCCTTTTCCGTACGCGCGATCGCGGATTCCATATTGTAAATCTCATTGACAATATCTGCTGTATTCAAAAGAAGTTCCTGTTCGTCTTCGATGTTCTCTCCATACTTTTGCATGGCATTGCCGGTGCCCATTAGGAATATTTTCTTCGCATTAGCGAGTAGATACTTCTCTTTTTCCAGTGGTTCGTCTCCCGGTTCTTCCGGCATAAAACTCATCAGTTCTTCTTGCAAACCGGTTGCCTGTTCAAGGAAAGGCAGTTCCCCTTTCATTGTTTTCCGGATTAATGTTCCCGGAACGAGCAAGCGGTTAATCTCGTTAGTCCCCTCAAAAATACGGTTTATACGGGAGTCGCGATACATACGCTCCACTTCGTATTCTGCCATAAATCCGTAGCCGCCGTGAATTTGCACCGCTTCATCCGCCGTGTAATCCAACGTTTCCGAACCGGAGACTTTCGTTAACGAGCATTCAATGGCATATTCGGCAATGCCTTTCGCGATACGTGAACCATCTTCTTGTTCTTCTTCCGTCAACTCGCCAAGTTGCTTCTCAAACAACCCGCCGGTGCGATAAATCGCGCTTTCAAGGGCAAACGTTCTCGCAGTCATTGAAGCCAGTTTCTCCTGGATCGTTGTAAAACGGGCAATCGGGGTATTAAACTGCTTGCGCTCGGTTGCGTAAGATGCTGCCAATTCAATGGCGCGCTTGCTCCCCCCGAGACATCCGACACCAAGTTTGTAACGGCCCATGTTCAAGATATTAAAAGCGATGATATGCCCGCGCCCGATTTCACCGAGCACATTTTCTTTCGGCACCTGAACATCTTCAAGAATGAGGGTCCTTGTCGATGATCCTTTAATGCCCATTTTCTTTTCTTCGGGTCCGGTTGAAACACCGTCATATTCACGCTCCACAATGAACGCGGTAAATTTGTCGCCGTCGATTTGGGCGTAAACGATAAATACGTCGGCGAAGGCCGAGTTGGTGATCCATTGCTTCTCCCCGTTCAAAACGTAATGAGTATCTGCATCGTTTAACACAGCCGTTGTTTTCGCACTAAGCGCGTCGGAGCCCGAACTAGGCTCGGTTAACGCGTAAGCTGCAATTTTTCTTCCGCTCGCGAGATCCGGAAGGTATCTTTTCTTCTGCTCTTCATTACCGAAAAATACAATCGGCTGGGATCCAATGCCAACATGAGCGCCGTGACTGAGCGAAAAGCCGCCCGCTCCGGAAAACTTTTCGGTGATGAGGGTTGAACTGATTTTATCAAGACTGAGCCCTTCATATTTTTCGGGGACATCCGCACCGAGCAACCCAAGTTTTCCGGCTTTCGCCAAAAGATCCCGGGAGACCTCAAATTCATGGTTTTCAATACGGTCGATCTGCGGCCCTACATCTCCTTGGACGAAGTCCTCCGTCGTCTTCGCGATCATATTGTGTTCTTCCGTGAATTCCTCCGGTGTAAACACATCATTTTTGTCCACTTCTCCCAGTAAAAAGCCGCCGCCTTTAATGCTTGTTTTCATGGTTTCCGCCATTAGTGATCTCTCCCTTATCCTTATAGTAATTCAAACACGCCTGCTGCACCCATGCCGCCGCCGATACACATTGTGACGATGCCAAACTGCTCGTTTCTTCGCTTCATTTCGTGAATCAATGAGAGCGTGAGCTTCGTGCCGGTACAGCCGAGTGGATGTCCGAGCGCAATCGCTCCGCCATTGACATTCACCTTGTCATGATCAATCCCCAGTTCGCGAATGACCTGCAAGGATTGGGAAGCAAACGCTTCATTTAATTCGAATAGGCCAATGTCCTCTTTGCTCAACCCTACAATATCAAGCACTTTCGGGATGGCTTCGACGGGACCGATGCCCATCACCTCGGGACGCACACCGGAAACTGCCATGCCGCGAAACTTGGCAAGGGGTTTCAGACCGTCTGCTTCTGCCTTCTCGCGATCCATGACGAGCACGGAGGCTGCGCCATCGCTCGTTTGCGAGGCGTTCCCTGCAGTCACACTCCCTTTCGGGTGAAACACCGGACGCAAGCCGCTAAGTTTTTCTGCCGTTGTATCCGGCCGTACCCCTTCATCACGGGAAAACGTAATTGTTTTTTCCTGCAGCTTGTTGTCGCTTCCAACGGACCGTTGCGTGACTTCTACCGGGACGATTTCTTCTTCAAATCGGCCTGCCTCAATCGCTGCCGCTGCCCGCTTATGGCTTTCCGCCGCAAACGCATCTTGATCTTCCCGGCTCACATCAAACTCTTGCGCCACTTGTTCAGCCGTATGGCCCATCTGCATGTAGTATTCCGGGGCATCCTCCACGAGTTTCGCGTTAGGCGCGATCACATGGCCACCCATCGGAATAAGGCTCATCGACTCAGCGCCACCGGCAATGGCCGCTTTCGAGTGGCCGAGCATGATACGTTCAGCAGTATACCCAATGCTTTGCAAGCCGGAAGCGCAATAACGATTAATCGTCGCGGCAGGTACGGTATAAGGCAATTCTGCCAACGCGGAAATATTACGGGCCATGTTCATCCCTTGTTCTGCTTCAGGCATGGCACACCCGATCACGACATCGTCGATTTCCGAAGGATCATAATCCCCCGCCCTTTTTAACGTTTCTTGAATCGTTACCGCTGCATAGTCATCCGGCCGTGTCTGCGCAAGAGTTCCTTTTTGTGCTTTTCCTACGGGTGTCCGTGCTCCAGCTACAATAACCGCTTCTTTCAACAGCTTCCCCTCCTAATCTTTGTATCATTTTTTCATATATTAATTGCGCAAAGGTTTTCCTGTTTTTAACATGTGTTGCATTCGCTGTTGTGATTTCGGTTCGGCAATTAAACTTAAAAATGCTTCCCTTTCCAAGTCCAACAAATAATCTTCATCGACTTTCGTTCCTTTCGGCACACGCCCGCCGGCGATCAAGAAGGCAAGTTTGCCAGCGATTTTCAAGTCGTGATCGCTGATTTGGCCGCCGGTTCGCAAAGACTTGGCGCCGAGAAGCATCGTTGCATAGCCGGTTTCACCGACGACGGGAATCGGCTGGCGAACCGGGGGTTGATATCCTTTTTCATGCAGTTCTTGCACCTTTTGTTTCGCGTACCAAACCGTGTGTTTGCTATTGGCGATGATGTCATCACGATCGCTCATAAATCCGTTTTCCGCTGATTCTTGTGCCGATGTTCCCACTTTGGCCATGGCAATTTTTTCAAAGACGGCATTCGCTACCGGTTGCAGATCAATGCCTGCATCCTCGGGCATCTTTTCAAGTTCGCGAATGTATAATTCTTTATTTCCGCCTCCGCCCGGAATGAGACCGACACCGGTTTCCACCAAACCCATGTACGTTTCTGCAGACGCCTGGACACTAGCGGAAGGCAAGCAAATTTCCGCGCCACCGCCGAGGGTCATTTGGAAAGGGGCGGCAACAACGGGCTTTCCACTGTATCGAATCCGCGCGGTCATGCCCTGAAAACGCCGGATAACCATATCGAGCTCGTCAAAGGCATCATCTTGCGCTTCCATGAGCATCATCATAAGGTTAGCGCCGACACAGAAATTCTTTCCTTTGTTGGCAATCACGAGCCCTTTGTAATTTTTTTCAACCTCATCAATCGCCTTGTTCACCATTTGGATGACGTCTAATCCAATCGAATTGTTCGGCGATGTAAAGGTAAGTGCCGCTACATCGTCACCGATATCGGTAAGCACAGCTCCTGAGTTTTTCGTGATGACGTTATCTTCGTTTTTCAGAAGCGTCGCTACATCGATTTCTTTTTCATTGATATCCGGTTTTTGATAAGCACCTTTGTGGTAAAATTCACCGGCGGCGTTGTAAAAACTCTTATAACCAGCGTTGAGCATATCTTTCACCCACGCCGGAACATTTTCGCCTTCTTCGTCCATCTTTTTAACGGAACGTTCAACATCGAGGGCGTCCCAGACTTCGAATGGACCGAGATCCCAACCGAAACCCCACTTCATGGCGTTGTCGATCGCCGCGATATCGTTGGCGATTTCATCGCTTTTTTCCGCTGAATAAAGCAACGAGGCTTTTAAAGTGTCCCAGGTGAATGTCCCGGCTTTATCATCGGCATACGCGAGCGCCTGAATTTTCGCCGCTTTTCCTTTTGCTTGTTCCGCGGCTTGGACCGAAGGCGCTTTTAATTTTTGGCCTTGTCGATACTCCATTGTTTCAGGGTCAAGTTCCAAAATTTCTTTGTTTTCGCCCTTCCCTTTTTTCAAATAAAAGCCTTGCCCGGCTTTTGCGCCGATCCAGCCTTTTTCCGCCATGTCTTTCAGGAACTGTGGAGGGTCGAAAATATTTCGTTCTTCGCCATCCACCTGATCGTAGACATTGCGGGCAACATGCAAAAATGTGTCCAAGCCAACGACATCAAGCGTTCGGAACGTCGCGCTTTTCGGACGGCCAATCAACGGGCCTGTAATGGAATCCACCTCGGTGATCGACAATCCCAATTCATTCATTTTTTGGACACTGACGAGAAGCCCGTAGGTCCCAATACGGTTACCGATAAAGTTAGGCGTGTCTTTCGCTTCCACGACTCCTTTCCCGAGCACTTCCTCAGCAAACGTTTTCATATTTGCCAGCACAGCGGCATCGGTATCTTTTGTCGGGATAACCTCAAGCAAGTGAAGGTAACGCGGCGGATTGAAAAAATGGGTGCCCATAAAATGGCTTCGGAATTCTTCCCCTCGCCCCTCGGCCATGGCATTGACTGAAATCCCGGATGTATTTGAAGTCACGATAGTGCCGGGCGAACGATGTTGCTCAACGTTTTCAAAAAGTTGCTGCTTGACTTCCAATTTCTCCACAACGACTTCAATAATCCAATCCACGTCGGCAAGATGTTCGATGTCATCTTCCAAGTTCCCGACTTCAATTTTGTTTGCATTTTTCTTGGATGCAAGTGGCGCGGGATTTTGCTTGAATAACTTTTGTTTGTTCCCGGCCGCGAGCCTGTTGCGGACGGCGCGGTCGTCCAAGCTTAGTCCTTTTGCTTTTTCATCATCAGTTAATTCATTAGGGACGATATCAAGAAGCAATACCGGAATGCCTACGTTGGCAAGATGAGCGGCAATGCTGGAACCCATGACACCGGAACCCAGAACTGCTGCACGTTGGATATCTTTCTTCATCATTAGCCTCCCCTTTTTTGAATGAATGTTCATTCATTATAACTTAGCACGAAATTATAAAAGTATACTGCCAATATACTTTTATAATAAACGTGAAACCATTATCTATCTATACTATAAAAGATTTTTCGTTTCTTAGCAATACACATTCATTTATTTTTGAGCCGCTTACATATTTCTTTTCCGCTTGGTGAAGCTAGCAAATAGCCAAGGTTAAAGGAGGAATGGAAATTGGACATGCAACAGCAACCCGGGCAGTCCGGTCAGCAAAACATGATGATGGAGCCACCTCAGGTGCTTTCCACAAAGGATCAGCTCTACCTCTCTGATATGTTGAACTGGAACCTTATTGCAGCAAAAAAAGCAAACTTTTACGCAGGGCAATGTAACGATAACGACATTAAAAGCGCCTGCCAGCGTGTAGCGCAAATGCATGAAAAACATTATCAAACGTTTCTTTCCCAACTGCAACAACATACGCAATAAAGGAGATGAGACCGATTTCAGGGCAAAAAATACAAAATCCGCAAACAACTGTCCCGAATACGCAAGACATGAATGATAAAGATTTTTTGACCGATCTTTTGTCCACGGAAAAATACATGACGGCTTCGTATGGCACAGCCATGAATGAAGCTAGCCATATGCAGTTATACCAAGAGATCGCTTCCGTTTGTAACGAAAGCGATCAATGCATGCGTGATTTATTCAACACCATGTTTCAAAAGGGTTGGTACTCTCTCGAGGGAGCCCCGCAACAAACGATTCAACAAGCGTTCCAAGAATATACAGGCATGAAAAGCCAGCTTCCATCCGGAAACATGCCCCACTAATAATGAAAAAAGGCCTCATGCTAAGAGGCCTTTTTTACATTTGAAATTTTTTATTTTCCGTATAGACCTCTTTTTTCGTCCGTTTGCTTAACAAACCATACAGAAATGTAAAAATAATGCCACAAAAGCCAAGCACCTGGGCGACTGTACTAAATACTTCCGCAGAAGAGAAAAGACCGAATAAGAAAAAGAATATTGAGGCAACCATCGCGCCCAATATCCACAACAAACGTTGCAGTTTCATCTTTGTCACCTTCCAATAATTCTATAATTATCCTTATGCACATCACACACTTCCTATTATCATTTTTAATAATTTTAAATATTAAATAAATATAGGGGACTGATTTCAAAGGATGTTATTTTTACTATTAAACCACTAAAAAGGACCGGTGTCAAGTATTTTTTCTCATCGTTCATTTGTCCGTACAGGCATCACGAACCGCGATCCCCATTACGGCTTGCATTTTTCCCTGCCAGGAATTAAAATTTATGGAACAAATGTTCGTATTATGTTGAAAAAAACTCCTAAATTTTCCTTTCTGTACTATAGACAAAAGGGAGGGTGAGTGGATGAATCACGAAACGATAGAGCAACTCAAAAAAGAATGCCTCCGGATGGCCACGTTTTTCGAAAATAATCCAACACTGGCCGAGCAGCAAATTTTTCAAGGCTTCCTTGAACACGACGAATATCGCCACATTTTCATACAAGCGATTTGTTTTCCCGGAAACCAAACATTTAGGAAATTAGACGAAGCATTTAAAAACCACTACACAAATGTTCAATTTACGCAATATTTATCGAAAACGCTGTATTGGACTTCCGTTCAATATGACCAATACCAACGGGAACACAAGGACAACCAGCCTCTCATCATGGACAACCTGCACAATTTCGGAATTAGTTGCTATCCGCATAAAGATACATCCGATATCATCACCGAAACAAAAGACCTTGGCACATGGAGTGAAGATCTCACTCTGACGAAAGCATTGCGTCAATTAACAGCCAAACAACAAACCGTTATCATCGAACGATACGGATACGAACGAACGAACAATGAAATCGCCCGCTTATTGAACGTGAGCCCTCAAGCCGTTTCCCGAACCCATTTACACGCGATCAAACGACTGCGAACCTTACTGGAAAAGGGAGTGGAAACATGATTCTTGAATTTTTGGGACAGTTCGGCTTGCCGTTTTTGTTCGCGGCTTACCTGGTTTATCGGTTTGAACGCCGTATTGAGCGCTTGGAAAACATCCTTCACAAAGAAGCAGGGAAGGAAAGGAGGAAACGTTAAATGATGAATAAGGTTCAAATGCGCCACTATGTAAAAGAAGCACAACGCGGAGATCGAGAAACACTGGCATGCTTGATCCAGCAGTTTGAACCAAGCATAAGAAATTGCCTTCGGCAAACGCCCCCCGGAGAACGAGACGACCTCCGCCAGGAATTAATGCTAAAACTGATCGAAATAACACTCCATTACGATACGGAAAAAGCCCCCACGTTCACTGAGTTCCAACTGTCCCTCCACGAAAAAAAGCCGTGAACGACGGCTTTTTTATGATTCATCTTGCAAGAGCGAACGTTGAACCCAAACAGCAGCCTGCGTGCCTTCCCCCATGGCAATGGCCACTTGTTCGGAATGCACGGCGATATCACCGGCAGCCCATACATCCGCGATGTTCGTCATTTTCGTTCGGTAGTGATTCAGCACGTGATGATTTTCCAGTCGTTCCACTCCTATTTGCTTCCCTAAATCCGAGTGAACAACATTGCCGGGAAAAGCGATAAACGCTTTCTCTGCTTGCAATTCCGTACCATCGGCAAGCGTCACCCCGGTAAATTGTTCGCCCTCCATATGCACACGTTCAATGATTCCATCGCGGAAACGAATGCCAGCTTCCGATAATTGCTTCTTTTGCTCTTCTGTCACAGCTGATCGACCCTCGTGGTTCACATACGTCAGCCCATCCGTCCAACGCTCAAGTTCAAGCGCCATCCCGACACCTGCACTTCCGGAACCAAGCACAAGTGTACGTTTATTTTTTATTTCATAGCCATCACAATCCGGGCAGATATACACACTCATGCCAAAACAAGGTTCAAGCTCGGGAAATGGATTAGCGTCGGTCACCCCTGTTGCAAGTATCAGCTTTTTTCCTTGATACGTATCGCCGTCCTCCGTTTGCGCCTGAAATCCCGATTCCTCTTTTACCAATCGGTTGGCTTTCTTATCAATAAAATCAACACCGTAATTGCTCGCATGCTCCCTCCCTGCCTCACGAAGCTGCCTTCCGCTGACCCCGTCCGGCCAGCCAAGGAGATTTCGATATTGCCGACAGAGCGTCGAACGTCCTCGCCCCTCATCAATCACCGTTACCGTGCGTTCATAACGCCCTAATTGAATCGCTGCTTGCAACCCCGCGATCCCCCCGCCGATAATCATGACGTCCGCTTGCACACCAATACACCTCCATACCATTAGCATTCGTCAATCCGACAAAAAAATGCCCAGGTTCACAGACAGAACCCAGACATTTTTATCGCTATGCATCACTTGTCAACACTGGTACACTGAGAAAAAAAGGAGGGCTCGCATTGGATCAAAAAGACATTGAAAAACAAGTCGTCGAGCAATACCGCCAAGATGAAAACATGATGATCCTCGTCTTCGCCCAATGGTGCGTCAATCAAAGCCTGGACCCGCACAACCTATACAAACGCGCCCACCCGGACCAACCGATGAACGCAGAATTGGAGAAAACGCTGGAATTAACCGTTCCAAAAAAAGAAGCCGGCGACATCGATGACGACACCGTCCTCGGCGTCCTTTCCATGTTTGGAAACAGCGACCTGGCCATGGCCGTGACTGAAGAAATCGAGAAAAGAGACCGGCAAAGTCGTTGAGAAGGTATCGCCAACGCGCTCAACATCCTTCAATCGATTAATGACAAAACGTGTTCGTACACCTTCTCTGCCCGATCCCCTTCGTCAATGCCGTGCAAAAGCGCTCGGCCATCTTTGAACAAGACAACCCGGCAACCTTCATAATTTAGGGTCGCGACATCTTCGTGCAAACGAACGGAAGAAAGCGTTGAATGCTGGATATTTTGCAGTTTTTCCACCTGCACGTCTTTTCGCTCCCGCGGCCGCACGTGCACAGTATCACCGCCGCACAACACCCGAATTTGCTTGCCTTTTTCCTTATTAACAAGTTCCGGGTACGTTGGATTGGAGCCACAGGTTGGACACTGTGCGTCTTTTAAGCGCTCGGCATTTATCGCCGTCGTTTCATTCTCCCAAAGATCAAAAGACCTTAATCGCTCGGAAACCGCGCTTTTGTTTCCGCTAATCATTTTTATTGCTTCCGCACTCTGCATCGCCGTCACCATTTGGACAGCAGGCGCGATCACCCCATCGTTATCACATGTTTCATCTAAAGATAGATACGGACTCAGGCAACGGAGGCAAGGACCGTCATCGAGCATAAAAGAACGGGACAACCCATAGCTGCCAACGACGCCACCGTATATCCAAGGCACCTCGTAACGATAAGCCGCATCATTTAAGAGCATCCGAACCTCAAAATTGTCGGAACCATCCATGATCAAGTCAACCCCGGGCACAAACCGCGCCGCTTCTTCCGGTTGGAAATCCAAAACGTGAGCCTTGATCTCCACATCCGTGTTCACGCTCTTAAGATAACGGGCGGCAGCCTTCGCCTTAGCCACTTTATGCTTTACATCCTCTTCCGTAAACAGCTGTTGGCGGTGGAGATTATGCAACTCCACGTAATCACGGTCAATGATGGTGATTTTGCCTATGCCCGCTCTAACAAGGGTGTCCGCAATTGACGTGCCGAGCGCGCCACATCCGACGAGCAGCACATGCGCGGCACGAATGCGATCTTGCCCTTTTGACCCAAGCGGTTCAAATCGTGTTTGACGGTCATAACGGTCGACCATGGAATCAGACACCTTCCTGAGGACTGCTAGCCTTCGCGAAGCGTTTCACCGGAATACGGCCGGCTTCGTAACTTAAGCGCCCCGCCTGAATGGCCAACTTCATCGCTTCCGCCATTTTCACCGGATCGTCTGCTTGCGAAACGGCACGGTTCAACAACACGGCATCCGCACCCATTTCCATCGCCAACGATGCGTGGGATGGCGCACCGATTCCGGCATCAACAATAACCGGAACATTCGCCTGCTCGATAATATACGAAAGATGGAGCGGATTCAAAATCCCGCGCCCTGTACCGATCGGAGCCGCCCCCGGCATCACGGCGTGCGCACCCAGCTCTTCCAATTTACGGGCAAGCACGGGGTCATCGGCAATATACGGGAGAGTGGTGAATCCCTCTTTCAAAAGCATTTCCGTCGCGCGATACGTTTCAACCGCATCAGGCAAAAGGGTTTGATCATCCCCGATCACTTCCACTTTCACCATATCGCTCAGCCCTGATGTCCGAGCCAGTTTTGCGATACGAACGGCTTCTTCTGCCGTGTTTGCCCCGGCCGTATTCGGCAACATGGAAAACGTATCCGGTTGAAGGTCCGTAACGAGATCATCGTCACTGTCGTCCATATCCATTTTCGCGACTGCAAACGTCAAAATCTCTGTCTCCGATGTTTCTACGGCTTTCCGTTGCACTTCTACATCCGAAAACGTCCCGGTGCCCAATAACAACCGCGACTGAAACGTTCGGTCCCCTATTTTCAACATGTTTATCCTCCTCCCACAAAACGCATAACGAGAATTTGATCACCTTCGGCGAGTGCAGTTTGTTCATATTCCTCGGGCTTGAGCGCGACTTCGTTGTGCTCAATCATGGCCTTCTTTTCCGCTAAATTAAAATGTACCCGAAAATCTTCAATCGTTTTCAAGTCTGCAGGAACGTCCATTGTTTCTTCATTGACTTTGATATTCACGGTTCATTCCCCCTTTAATGTTTCGATCAGGCCGAAATGCCTGCAAAGCTTCCATTTTTTCGCTTGTAATCGCGGCAACCATTTCTTTGCCGGAAGCCGGTGCCAGCAATATGCCGTTGCGGCCATGCCCGCGGCAAATCCAGCATTTACGAATCGACGGATGAGGACCCATCGAAGGAAGATCATCCTCCGTTTGCGGACGAATGCCCGCCCATATTTTCGAAATTTCCGCGTGTGCAACTTCCGGGAGCAGTTGTTGGGCGCGTTGGAGCACTTCATTGATGCCATGCACCGTTGTTCTCCGCTCCCGTGATACTTTTGAAGTGGCTCCGATTAACGTTTCGCCATTTGGTTTCGGCACGAAATAGAAGTGTTCATAATACAACGTTTTCGTTACGAGCGGACGCTCTGCCTGTACGCGAATTGCCTCACCCTTCACTCCTTCTATCGGTAGGAAGCTACGATCCTCTGAAGGCTCAAACGCGTCCGGGCCGGTCGCCAGAATCACATGTTCCCCATAAAATTCCTCTCCGTTCGCCGACATGACACCTTGGCATCGATCACCAGTTTGCAACAACGCTCGCACGTCGGTATACGATTTTAATTCAGCGCCTTGAAGCAAAGCTGCTTGCCGGAAGGCAGAGGCTGCTTGCACGGGTTCAACGTGTGCTTCTTCGGGAAAATAAAGGGCACCCTTTGCCCCATCCGCAAGCAAGGGAAGATGCTCGTACAATTGCGTTGCCGCCAAACGTTGCACCGATTCCCCGGAAGCCGTTTGCCATTGCTCTATTTGATTTAATTTTTCCCATTCTTCCGATGAAAATGCCGGTTTAATCGCGCCGGAAACGGTTCGGCCGATGGACGTCCCCGTTTGGTCCATCAGCTCGTCTGCCAATTTCGCGTATAATCGCCGGCTTTCTTTCGCGAGGGGATACAGAGGTGTCCGGGATTGAAGTTCCACTTGCACGCCCAGCATACCGGCAGCTGCCGAAGTGGTGCCGCCCCCAGCATTGCCCCGGTCAAGGATGAGCGTTCTCAGCCCTGCTTTTGTGCTGTAATACGCAGTCGCGAGGCCTATGATCCCTGCTCCGACGATAATAAGATCATAAGCTTCATGTCGTTTCATAGCTCATCTGCCCAAAACGATTAAATTGAACGGCTTCATCTTCCGGTTTATCCGCTTCCCAAAAACCTGAAATCAGCGCGATGCCCGAAGCGCCAATGCGGGAAATTTCGCGTAAACGGTCGCGCGTGATGCCTCCGATCGCGAACACGGGGATTTCTACCGATTGCACGACCGATTGTAACGCTTCAAGCCCCCGGGGCGAGCTGTCGGGTTTGCTCGCGCTCGGATATACATGCCCGAAGTAAAGATAGTCGACGTTCTCATCGGCGCGGGCGATGGCTTCCTCACGATTGTGCACTGATGCACCCACACGCAGTTTCGGCGCTTTTTCCTTGACGTCGGTTCCGGTCCAAGAAGAATTGCCCGGCAAGTGGACACCGCCTAAATCCCACGCTGTCGCTGCTTCCACATGTTCATTCAGGATAATTTGTTCGCGCCGCAAACCAATTTTACACAGTTGATCGATTTGTTGTTTTAACCGTTGCAACGAAGCTTCCTTATCACGAACATGAACGATGTCGATGTTTTTCAATGCATGTCTTAGCTGTCTCACTTGAATGTGAAACGGCAAATGGTTCGTTGTTATTAAATGCCAAGCCACGATTAGCCTCCTTACAGTCATCAAGCAACGACAAAAAAGCCGTCCTTGAAGCAGCAAAGGACAGCAGAAAGAATGGTATCCGTTCTTCATCTACTTTCCTCCGCTGGCTTTATCATCCAGATCAGGTTCCAAGGGTTTGAGGTTCTCTCATCTCAGCCCCAACAGGGCACCCCCAGTAGAAATGCTTATTTTATTATATCATAACAGTGGCCGGGAAAGAACGTCAATTTATACGGGCAGGGAGCCGGAGGGCTTATATCAGCCGAAAACGGGGATATATCAGCCAAATCGCCGTTTTATCAGCCAAAAGTGACAGGATATCAGCCAAAACCGAGAATATATCAGCCATTTAAAGTTCAGTCAGCAAATACCGACGGCCTTTATTTTTTCCTTGAATGGGAAGGTCTAATCGGACTAGGAGTTTTCTTGCTATTGAAGAAGAATGAATCTCGAGGAAAGTTTGCGCTTCGCGGTTCGAGATCGAAGGGTGAAATAACAATCGATAATCTTTCAGGCTTTCAAGATAAGCCATTTTATGACTAAAAGAACACCGGGGACAATACCATCCATTGCCACGGACCCTTTCCATGGACAACTTGAAGCAGGACGGACAGTGAACACCAGTGAGCAAGTCCGATCGATGAATGTTATATGCTTCTACAGCATCATAGGGTTGGTCATGGTGACCGTCAATCAGGTTCTGTGCCAACAACTCTCTTTCAGATGAAGATAATTGTTCGACTCGGTGTTCTTTTTCCAATTGCAGGACTCTCCGGGGCAAAACATCCGCCCTCACGATGGATTGCATAAAGTGGCGGGGCGCGTTTTTAAATGTCAGGGTTGCCGATGAGTTTCCGGATATGACAAGCGGAACTATAGGCAGATTAAAAGAACCTTTTGCATTCAGCCATTTATGGAGCAAGGCTTTCTGCCTCGACACCTGGATGTAAGGATGCCTGAAACTTTTGACTTCACCTTGATACGTACGTGAAAATTGGTGAATCGCTTCATCAAACAAAATCTCGCCGGCAATCGTTTTAATCTCCAAAAGAATGATCATTCGTTTAGAGAGCAACATCGTATCGATTTGAAACTGTTCACCATTTTCCAGTTTCAATAATAACCCATGAAATAGCCAGTATTCTTCTTCCGGCAACTGTTTCAGATAAAAGTTCAAGGAACGCTCGCCCTTGTAACCAACTTCCCACATGCAATGGTCGTGGGAAATTGTTCGGCAAACGCCGCTTTATTGCTTCTAACGCGACCAACTGAATGGGCGGCTTTCGCTCTTTCATAATGATCAGTCCTATTCACCTCCTTTCAAAGCGCGGCTTGTCGTATATCAGCCAAACCGAAAATCATCGCGCTTCTTCCACATCCCAGGCTCCTTGCTGTTTGCGGATAAAAACAATTTGCCCGATATGATAGCTCGTATGGACCATCATATTCGCGAGCACCGTCCCCCACGTCTCACCGCTCTCCCTATGAACAGGCCCCATCCAATCCGATTCCTCTGTTTCATCAATGGTATGCAGCCATTCATCCATCATCGTCGTCAGCTGGGCCATGGTGACAGACCAATCCCTATTTTCGCCGCTTTGAAAAGTAGATTCATTGCCATCTTCTATCGGAGGGACAGGTTCTCCCTTGAACCGTTCCAAGCAACGATTATTATAGACAATAAGATGGTTCACGATTTCATGGATGCTATGGTCACCTTCCACCCGTTTCCAGTTTGCCTGCTCATCCGTTACACCGGCAAGCGCCTGCTGAAGGCATGCAAACCAATGGTTCTCATCATGACAAGCGGATAATTGCCGATAAAAAACTTGTTTTATCCCCATCAGTGTTCCTCCCCGTTAATGCTAATGCTTATGGCTTCGCCATTAATAGCAAAAATCCTGCAATAAAATAAAAAAGTTGCAGCCATACGGCCACAACATACGAGCAATCGTTTAATAAATCACCCAGTGTATCTCGTACCAATACCCATCAGAATCGTACTCCAAATCCACTTGATATTCCCCTGGGCCGTAATCGGTTTCCATTTGCCCTTGAACTAAATAGTGATCTTCGCCCTGCTCAATAATGGAAGTGGCTTCCTGAGAGGCGACCTCAATCCCCGTCACTCCTTCGCCTTGAAGTTCACGGTTCAACACTTCAGACGCATCGTCATACGCAACATCCTCGTTCACCCCAAAACACCCAGCTAAAAATAAAGCCATTACAACCATGAGACAGAAGGTTTTTTTCACTTAACCCCGCTCCCTCCGCACTCCATTTTGTACATATTTTCATTTTTTATTACTCTTTTTTACTTATGAAGAACTACATGTACATATGCCGCTCTCCATCGCGAACATGCTACAATGATTGGGGGGAGGGGTGTGAACGTGCTTTATGTTATCTTTTTTCATCTTCCATTTATTCTGATCATTTTAATCTCCGTTTTTACCGACCTTAAAAATAGGCTCATCTATGATAAAGTGACGCTTCCGGGGATGATTTATTTTCTCGTTCTCCACGCGATTGTTGATCTTTCCTCGTTGCATCATTACATAATCGCTGGACTGTTATTGGGAGGCATTCATTTATTTCTCGCGATCATCAGCAAAGGGCAAATCGGCGGGGGCGACATCAAATTATTTGCGTTAATCGGATTTGCAATGGGGTGGGAAGCAGGCTTCTCCATTTTCATTTTCACTTACCTAATTGCAGGACTTTGGGCGATCCCGCTCTTCCTGTATTTAAAACTGTCACGGAAACAAGCTACTTCACACATGGTTCCTTTAGCTCCGTTTATCGCACTGGGAGTACTCATGTTTTACATTACTTAAAATAAACCTGGGTTTATTCTCTACCCAGGTTAGCGAGATAAGATTTAATCGTTTTACTTCATAATCCAATCCATTCTATTTGAAAGAAGCTTTCTATCCAGCACTTGTGTTAAATTAAAAACTTGCAGATCAAAAGATGGGTTTTTCTGCCCGGAATAATCTCTCCAATTTTCTGCCACAAATTTTAGATCTTCCGCTCTAATTAATGCCACCCCTACATCATCTTCGGAAAACACTTTTAATTTTTGAGCTTGATTAATTGATTCTGCAGTAAATTCATAAGCGATAATTAAAAACATGGAAACTTTTGTTTTTTCCGACCTGATATAGCCAAGAAACTGCTCTACATGGTCTTCGGGAAAGGTATAGGGCTGTTCCGTACTTTTATTGTCCCATAGAACACTGGTTTTAGCGTTAAGTTTAATTTTCCCATCCGCGTGTTTAGATCCCGGCATATCTTCAAGTTGAAGTCCCAATTTTTTTTCAAACAAGTATCTTGTCGCTTCCTCAAAATACTTTTCTACGTTTGCATCTTTATCTATTACTTTATTTGTCCGAAGAACCTTATAATTCCTGGAAGCCAGCTCCTCGAAAAAATCATAATAAACGGATCGTCCATCGGTTGGATCAGAATCTACTCTTACGGTCACATTTTCATAATAATCGATAATGTTCTTTATTTTTTCTTCCTTCGTCCCGCTTACGTTTACTCCCTCCAGCGTTCTAAGAAGTTGGGTTAATTCGGGATTGTTAAAATGAGCGAGCACCTGTGAAGGTCGGATATCATACTTTAACGTTCTTTCAATCAAATTCTCTTTTTTTCCACTTGCATTTATGTTCATCGATGTGAGGATCGATCTAAGTTGCGAGACATTCAAGTTATTTAGTAGTTGATTAAAGCTTTCGCTCCGCAATTCTTCACCCATCTCGTATCTAACCACTCGGACAATGTCGTTTGGGATAACGTAATACGTTTCGTCTGACTTAAATCTAAGCACAATGCCCCGAAGTTGCAGGTCTTTTAACGCTTGATCAATATGTCTTGCAGAATGTAGCTTGTTCCCCTTTTGCGGAAATCTTCCGATTTTACTTTCCATGAGATAATGATCCCGAATTGATAGGTCGAGTTCATCACGAAGGGTATACAAAATATTGATTTCATGGGCATTTAATGCTTCATCTTTTTTCCAGGCTGTATTTAAAACAGCAGTGTATATCCTATTTGACATAGGGTCAATTTTTGCCGTTATGTAACTTTCATCCTTACTGTCCATCAATATTTGTGATTGTAACGCGAAGACTTTTTCATGTATTTGTTTATCCGTTAGTATATAATTTTCGCTGCTCAATAAGCATTTGAGTATTAGCCTGTTTAACAATGTAACGTCCCGTTCAGTCGTCCGGAAATTTAAGTTTCTTTTGACCCTTTCCGTATTCTTGAACTCGTCAATGTTTTTAATAATAATATCACGCATCTCTTCTTCATGGCTTAATTTTACACCTTTCAAGAAACTGTCCACAGTTCTTGATAAATACATTTTGGACATCATGGGCAACACTTCTTGTAAATGCAACATTCATCAACTCCTTTGAGTTCCATATGTGTAAATATTTTGAAATCACGCAACGATTGACTTGCTCTTTTATTACTATATTACTATGAATATCACAAAAATAAAAGAAAGGGGGCACACTTTTCACCCCCCCTAGAAAGATGATCCTAGGTTAGATATCCAGATCTTCCTCCTCCGGCATTTCCATTTCTTCTTCCATGTCCTCTATATCAATCGCGTTATCGATGGCTTCTTGTGGCACTTCAATTTCATCGATTTCATCGAAATCGGAGAAGGTTCCTTGCATTTCTTGCATCATCTCCATCGTTTGACCCTCATGTTCCATCTCCAAATCCATGTTCATTTCTATTTCATCCTGATAAAAGGTTTCCTTGTCAATGTACATTATATAATCCAACGTGTTGATTTCCATCTGTCCAAGCACTTGTTCCATTTCTTCCTGCATTTGAGGATCTCCCTGTTGCATCGTTGCAAATTCTCTAGTGAGTTCCATTAGCTCATCACCGGAACCTTCAATTGTTAAAGCATATCGATCCTCTTCTTCTTCCAGGCTTAAATCACTTGCATATGCTTCAAGCATCTCAAGTTGTTCTTGCGGAGACATCTCCAAGTCTTCAATGTCCTCCATTCCTAAGGCACTTCCGTCCATCATGATCCATTCATCCATTTCCGGGTCCAGCATATAAATCGTACCGTCTTCATCCATGTATTGTTCGATCTCCATATCTTCTTCCGTCATTGGATTGGGAGTAACCATCGTTTGCGAGAATGACATCGGATCTAAAACAACATCCATGCTCATCGTCATATCCATGGGCATCTCTTCACCATCTACGTTTATACTTTGATTCATATCCATTTCTGCGCTGTAACTGTTTAATTGATCCATAGCTTCCATAGACTGGCTCAATACTTCTTCTGCACTCAATTCTTCATCATTTGCATCTGCCTCAGCACTATCTTCTTCGGTGCCATTTTCATCTGTAGCTTCAGAGGCTTCCGTCTCTTCTCCCTCGACTTCTTCCATGTCATCTTCAGCTTCTTCAGTATCCGCGTCCCCATCACCACAAGCTGCTAACATCAGCATGCAGGCAGATGCTACTACAAATCCCTTCATTTTCAACATTAATACAACCTCCTTGATATGTAATTCTTTTCTAAATCATAGCCTAAAATGCTAATAATCTCAAATCATTCCATGTTTATGCAGTGTAAACTTATTATAACACTCTATATTTTTGCTTAGTTCCTGTTTTATCCGCGGGAAATAAACGTTTATCCACGGGAAATGTTGTTTTACCCGCGGGAAATATCAAAATATCAACGGGAAATAACGCAATATCCACGAGAGCGTTATTCGCTCCTGCCCAACAAACAAAAGCCGCATTCTTCCGTTAAAAAATGCGGCTTTTTTCAATATAACTTTAAACTTTTTCCAACACCTTTTCTTCTATATCCAAAGAATGTTCTTGGTCCTCTTCCAGATGAAGGGCTCGCGCTGTTGACGCGTGAATCTCGCGAAAAAGCTCTGGGTTTTCCGTCAGTGACACGCCATAAGAGGGAATCATTTCTTTTATTTTCGGTTCCCATTCTTTCATGTTTTGCGGAAAACATTGCTCCAATACATCAAGCATCACCTGGACGGCAGTGGAGGCACCCGGAGAAGCACCGAGCAGGGCGGCTATCGAGCCATCATCGGCGCTGACAACTTCCGTGCCAAATTGAAGCGTTCCTTTGCCGGAATCCTCGGTATCTTTGATAACTTGCACACGTTGACCTGCTGTCACGAGCTCCCAATCTTCGCTTTTGGCGTTTGGAAGAAATTCCCGTAATTCTTCCATGCGTTGTTCTTTCGATTGCATTACTTGCTTAATCAAGTATTTGGTCAACGGGATATTTTTCGCGCCCGAGGCGATCATCGTTGTGAGATTATCCGGTTTTACGGAAGTGGCCAAGTCGAACATGGAACCCGCTTTTAAAAATTTTGGCGAGAAACCGGCAAACGGTCCGAACAACAATGTTTTTTTGTTGCCGATATATCTTGTATCGAGATGCGGAACGGACATTGGCGGCGCTCCAACCTTCGCTTTGCCATATACTTTGGCTTGATGCTGCTCTACAACTTCCGGGTTGCTGCACGCCATGAAAAGTCCGCTTACCGGGAATCCCCCAATATTCTTCCCTTCGGGAATACCGGACTTTTGCAGCAAATGCAAGCTTTTTCCCCCTGCGCCGATAAAGACAAATCTTGCATTATGGTGTTCGATATTATCGTTTGCGGTATCACGCACTTTTACTTCCCAAGATCCGTCGCTCGCCTGTTTAAGGTTCTCCACACTATGCTGATAGTTTACATCAACATTGTTGTCCTTTAGATGGTCAAACAACAAGCGTGTTAAAGCTCCAAAATTGACATCCGTTCCTGAATCGATTTTGGTTGCGGCTGTCGGTTCATCCGAAGAGCGGCCATCCATGATCAGCGGCATCCATTCCCTGAGTTTTTCGGGTTCGTCGGAAAACTCCATCTCTTGAAACAGAGGATTGTTCACCAACGCTTCATAGCGCTTTTTCAAGAAATTTACATTTTTCTCCCCTTGAACATAACTCATATGAGGCATGGGCATGATAAATTCTTGCGGCCTGCGAATCAGATCACTTTTTACAAGATAAGACCAAAACTGTCTTGAAACCTGAAACTGTTCATTAACTTTTATGGCTTTGCTGATGTCCATCGATCCATCAGGCTTTTCAGATGTATAGTTGAGTTCACATAGTGCAGCATGACCGGTGCCCGCATTATTCCATTCATTAGAGCTTTCTGCTCCTGAATTTCCAAGTTTCTCAAACACTTTGATTTCCCATTCAGGAGCCAACTCTTTCATTAATGACCCCAAAGTCGCGCTCATGACTCCGGCACCAATTAAAATAACGTCTGATTTCGTTTGTTTGTTACTAATTTTTACCATTCCTTATACCCTAAGATTTGAAAATAGAATGTAGGCGTTCTAGCTCATACCGGTCCACACATCTTTTCTAAATCAACTATAACCCAATCTGTCATTAAGAGCTACACGCCTAATTTAGATTCCTCAAGCATCGTACCATTTTTCGCAAAGTTTGTGTGCCAAGAGAATGCCTTCTCGAGCATATGAGGCGTGTGGCCTCCCTGTTCGCATGCTTCTCTGTAATAAGCATGGAGTTGTTCCCGATACATCGGATGGGCACAGTTCTCAATGATGAGCGGTACGCGCTCTTTCGGCGCTAAGCCGCGCAAGTCGGCATAACCTTGGTCTGTAACAATTACATCCACATCATGTTCGGTATGGTCGACGTGAGAAACAAAAGGAACAATGCTTGAAATGTTACCGTCTTTAGCAATTGATTTGGTGACAAAAATGGCCAGTCGAGAATTTCGGGTAAAGTCCCCTGAACCGCCAATACCATTCATCATTTTCGTGCCCATAATATGGGTGGAATTGACGTTGCCGTAAAGATCGACTTCGATCGGCGTATTAATGGAAATCAAGCCTAAACGTCGGATGATTTCCGGATGATTTGAAATTTCTTGCGGGCGTAAAATTAATCGGTCGCGATACTTGTTCATATCAGAAAAAACTTCATCGATTTTGTCTTCAGAAAGTGTTATTGAACAACCGGATGCAAAACGGACTTTGCCAGCATCAAGAAGGTCGAACACCGCGTCCTGCAAAACCTCGGAATAGACTTCCAGATCTGTGAATTCCGATTCTAAAAGGCCGTGTAAAACGGCGTTAGCTACCGATCCAATGCCGGATTGCAAGGGTGCCAAATTATCCGGGAGACGGCCCTCTTCGTTTTCTTTACGCAAAAAATCAACCAAATGATTCGCCATTACAGCCGTTTCCTCATCAGGCGGAACGATCGTCGATGGGGAATCGACCTGGTTGGTGATGACGATCCCTTTAATTTTTTCATGATTGACCTGAATGCCCTTTGAACCCAACCGGTCTGCAACGTCCGTCATTTGGATGGGCTCGCGGTCTCCTTGTCGGCTTAATTCATAAATATCGTGCATGCCTTCCAATTCCGCGGGTTGGGCAAGATTTAACTCAATAATGATGGACTCCGCTTTCTCTGCGAAAATGGATGAATTGCCAACGGAAGTCGATGGGATGATTTCACCGTTTTCCGTTATTGATATCGCTTCCACAATAGCGAAATCAACAGGATTCAGAACATCTTGCCGAAGCGCTTCAGCGGTGTGTGATAGATGCTGGTCAACAAACAGCATGTCTCCCTGATTAATCTCCTTGCGCATCGTGCTATCCGCCTGAAAGGGAAGACGTTTATGAATGATACCGGCATCAGCCATAATTCGGTCGATATCGGAGCCAAGGGAAGCACCGGTATACACATTGACTTTCAAGTCTTCTTGTTTGGCCCTGTCAACAAGTGCGGATGGCACGGCTTTTGCATCTCCCGCTCTCGTGAAGCCGCTGAGCCCCAATGTCATGCCATCTTTTATCCAAGAAGCCGCCGTTTCCTCCGAAACAATGCGGTCATGTAAACGTGAATCGCGTAAGAGCTGTTTTATCTTTTGTTCCATTAAAAACCCTCACTTCTTCAATTTCCCCTTATTGTATCAACCCCTCGCCGAATCCTCAGTTGTTTACGAGTGAAAAGGCTTAAATAGATGATGAGCCAGCGAAAGGAGAACATGAAGCAGAAAAATTAGAAGGAAAGGATTTTACGGAAATGGCTCGCGTACGTTTGACTGACCGGAATTTTTGTGCGATCTTTCATAATCAACAAGAAAGTAGAATGTGTGTCCGGCTGAATTTCAGCGATATAATTGACATTAATAATATAGGAACGGTGACAGCGAATAAATGAATCATCAGGTAAGTGAGGTTCCAGTTCACTCAAACTAAATTTATGCGCACCCGTCCCCCGTTCGGATTGAACCCATGTTTTTCGATTTTGCGCTTCGAGAAACATGACTTCTTGATAAGGCGTTGGCACCCACGAATCATTCATTTGAACGGTCAAGAAGGACGAGAGGAACCGCAACTGCTTGGATGGCAAAATCGCAGTTACGCACCCTTGAGGACGACCAGCGTCAAAAATAGGGACAGATGTCCCGAAATAGGGAGTGCCGAACACCTTGCTATTTATATGGTCAGACGTTTTCTGCTCGATGGACAGCGCCTTATACGTCACGGTGTCTTCACTGATTTTATCACCGGGCTTGATTTTTAAATCAATGTGTTTGCTTGGCTTATAATAAATAAAATGTTGCGCATCAGACACGGCGATGGAAGTCTCTTTCGGAAATAATTCTCTGAACGTTTCCATCACCGAAGAAACCGAAAAGTTGTCCATGCAGGCACACCCCCTTGGGCGCTTGTGCAAATAATTCTAGCCACCTTTCATTCTAACATCTTTTGAAGGACGGCAACAGGCACTTCTCTGCTTCAACGCGCCTCTACCTCACTTTATGTATTTGAATGTAATCATCAAAAGTGGGAATATCTTTGATCCGCCTATCATATGCGATATACCGATTAGCCGCCTGTTCAGCACCTGTCATTTCCGCTAAAACCTTTTTTATATCTTTTTTGCTTACATGCTTGGTCATCTTTGAATCTTGCAAGACTTTTCTTACCGTTGGGCGTGCGCGCTGACCGTCTTGTAATAAATACACCTCTAACTCCCTTCTTAAACGATCCCATGTTTGGAGATGACTGATTGCACTATCCATAAAGGACGAAGATAGTTTATCTCCCTGTAAATGTTTAAGTTGACGCTCGTCCTTCCTTATATGTTGGACTTCTTCGGCAATCTCCCTGCTCAAACGGTATTTTGCCTTCAAATAATGGCGATGAAAATCCATCGCTTCCGCTTCCTGGACAGATAACTTTGGCTTTATCTGCTCCGTCATCGTCTGAAAAGCTCGGATCAATGGTTCATGTTTGTTTGCTTCTCCATGCCTTACATCAAATTTCATATTAGGGTCAAAAGAGTGATAACGCCCAAGGTATGTCTGTATTCTGAAGCACTGGCGCGTGATGTCCTCATTTTCCTCGATGTGGCCACTTTCATGACAAACAACCAGTTTTCTTGCACTGATATTCTTCCAGTAATCGATACCTGTTAAAACGCGATAATGTTCCCCTTCTATCTGAAGGACAGGTGACATGTCACTACGTTCATACCATTCTAAGTATGGTTTAATCGCTTTTTTGAATTTACCTTTCGTAGGCTGATAGGTAATAGCCCGTTTGCGGAACATCTTATGTCTCCTTTACGCTCTGAACTAAGGTTCCCTTATTCGAATCATCCAAACTCGCACTTGCCATCGCTTCCACCGTGAACTCGTTCTGGCCAAACATCGCCATGAAGAATAATGGGGTGGTTGCTTCCGCGTTCACGGTGATACGGGTATCTTCTACTTGGACATTACTGATGCTTGCATCGTCCATATTCTGCATTAAATATTGAGGTTCAGTAACAATTTACGGGGGACATGAATCGACACCCGATAAAACAGGAAAATCCAAATCACCTGTCGAAATGGATAAGTACCCACAAAACCCATACGAAAGGTGATTTGGATGCTTACCCATTATACCATGGTCCATGAATGTAAAGAAGTCCCTTTTGCCATTATCCATCAAGAAGAAATTCCATTTGGTTATCCGAACCCAGGATTATATCGCTACCTTCAGTTACTGAATGAAGGCACACGTTGTCCGGATTGTGGGTACTGGACAACCCGAGTGCATGAGCATCACATGAAGCAAGTGGTTGCAGGCGCTCACAACGATACACCGATCTTTGATCATTTCAACCATCGTCGATTTATATGTGATGCCTGTTGTCGTACGTTTATGGAGCCATTACCTTGGCTCAAACCATATCAACGAATGTCGGTGATAGCCAAGCAATCACTGATATTTGCAACGGCCGACCGTACCTTCAAATCGGTAGGAGAAGCCTTTGATCGCAGTGGTCAAACTATTGGGGTCCATGCACGCGCATGTCATGGGGAGCATCCAGCTATTTCGGATCGATCCACCCCCGCACTCATCGGCCTTGATGAAATCAGTTTGGCCAAAGGAAAAGGCAAGTATCGGTTGGTCATGTACGATCTCTCGGTACCATGGCGGCCCCAGTTATTCGAGTTACATGAAAGTCGTCGCAAAGAAGCTGTCATGGATCTTTTCAACCAATTGTCTCAACCTGAACAAGTGATTGCGGTTGCGATCGATATGTGGAGGCCTTATCAGACAGCGATTAAGGCCGCCCTCCCTCAAGCGATCGTGGTCATTGATGCCTTCCATGTCATCCAAGCTTCGACGCGTGCCTTGGACGATGTGCGAAAAAGCGTCCAACATGTTTTGACCAAAGAAGAACGGGTGGCATTAAAAGAAGACAAAGACTTGTTTGCTGAACGAACGGAAGAATTAACCCCGGAACAACAAGAACGTCTGAAGCATTGGGAGACAACATCACCGACGTTAGCTCAAGCCATGCGCCTGCATCAAAAACTTCGCCAATTGTATCAATGCCATGATCTGGAAGAAGCATTGGATCATTTAGGGGCGTGGGAAAAAGAGGTCATCGCCTCTTCCCTGGAGCCGTTCGATGATCTTCTCAAGACGATTTGGAATTGGTTGCCGGAAATTCTCCATCGGTTTCACTATCGTATATCCAACGCCAAAACCGAAGGGAAGAACAACCAACTCCGCACGATGAATCAACAAGGGTTTGGCTATTCGTTATTCTCTCTTCAAGCTCGGATGCAGGTGAAGGAAGAAAAAGAGGCGATCCTTAAATGGAGAAAATATCAAGCTCGGTGTGAACAAAGAATCCATCAAGAAGAATACCCACCGGCAACCTAAGGATTATCGACAAAATTTGCTCTATAAAGCAAGGTGCGGGACTTCATTGTCGAATATTGTCATCCATCCCGTGATTTGTGATAGAACCAATATTGATTGGCAAGCGAGTACGCTTTTCCTTGATCGATCTCTATATCCCTGTCAAATTCGTATATTGATAGACCGCCATGCCGCCCAAGCGCGATGGTGAATGCTCCCGCTAACGAATCGGGCGCATTCTTCCTATCGTACTCCAAGCTTGCTTCATCGACGTATACTTAGTAACCTCAAAAATAAACCGCGCACCACCAACGTTGGGTGTGCGCATTGTTTACCATCATAAATAGCAGTTACGATGTTGAAGCCACCAATCATCAGACCGCCTTATCGAAGGTTTCTTCGCTCTTCCCTGGCTTCATCCCGGATCTCTTGGCGGTCTTCGCGCCCTTCTTCACTGGCTTCCTGGCGTAACAAGCGTGCTTCATCGCTCATGTAGGAGCGAAGGGTTTGCATTCGATCATTGATCATCTCCGTGATGGCATGGTCTCCCATATCGGTTTCCGATTCTAACTCCGTCAACAGGGTTCGCAGGTGATTTCTTTCTTCCGTTGCCACCTCTCTCATTTCTCCCTCCATCTCTGAAATATCATCCCGGTCTCCCATCATTTCATCAATGTTGTCCGATCGTTGGTCGGACTCCCATGCAAGCCATTCTTCAATTAAAAAGTCACGTTCTGCGTCAAAAACTTCCCGCAATTGGTCCTCGGAATCTGCTGAAAAATACTCCCCTTCGCCTGCGTCCGCAATATTCAACAATGCTTCCTGTTCGTCACTTCCCACGTCAAAACCAATGATATTCACTAAGGCTTCAATTTCACTCTCATTCAAATCTTCGGCAGCCTGAACAGGGTCTCCACCGCAGGTTTCTTCACCATCACTAACGACGTAGACCATATTTTCAACATCTTCGCCGTCTTCTCCGTCCAAGTCTTCCTGAGAAGCTTCAATGGAAGCTGCAAGAGGCGTATAACCTGTTGGCTCAAATTGTTCCAAAGCGTCCGTAAACGCTTCTTCTTCATATGAACTTAATGGATAGACTTCTTCGGTACCTACACAAGATTCTTCCTTATCTTCTTGTTGATTGCTGCCTTCATGGCCATAAACCCGAAGAGATATATTGGCGGTTTCCGGCATTTCAGAAACGAAGTCTTGCACAGCTTCTTTTGCGATATCCATCTTTTCTTTTCCATCCACTTCTTCGGCCATGCTTCCGCTAGCATCAAAAAGAATCTGGATATTTACCTGAACGCCATCTTCTCCCTCACCGATCTCCATTTCTCCCGGTTGATCATCAGCATAGCCGTACTCAATCTCCATGTTATCAAAATAATCCTGGTAGTCGCGGTAGTCTTCCGCCGTTAAATCAAGCATGGCATGAAACAGTTGCTCTTCCTCGGCGCCATCAGCAACCATATCTTGTAACGCCTGAAGAATTTCTTCTTCATGATCATCATAGTCTTCGTAATAAGTTCCCGGTTCCGCACGCATCCACTCCTCAGGATCATCTCCGGCAAATCGATCGAGGTCACCTAACTGAATGTCATCATTCTCTGATTCATCTGCTTCAACGGTCTCTTCCTCCGGGTTTTCCTCCGCTTGCTGATCATCTTCTTCCGCAGGTTCATCACCCGTACAAGCGTAGAGGATCATTAGCAACATCAAACTCAAAGATTTATGTACCTTCATCTCATTTCACTCCCCTCAAGTGTAATTGTCAACTCAAAATCCGGCCAAATGTTCATTGAATTTCCGTCCAATCGTGAACTCTTTCACAATTTTTTTAGCCGAAAAAATGAAGCAAAATCTTCTGTGTTGATCAGCTTGCTGGTAGGTCAAAAGACCTGTTTGCAGCCAGCCGTTAGAATCGCATACCTTTGAATGTTTTTATCCTACGTCTGTATTCAGTTGTCAAAGAACAGTGAATCAAAACCCTTTACGCTACCCGTTTGCCATAGCGAGGATCGTTACGAGCCTCGAATGGTTATCATCGCTTTTAGCTTTCTTTAGATGCCATTCCTCCTTCGTCTTCGTCGACCGGGATTACTGCTGAACGTCGTCCGCATCCTGGGTGCCCAGCCACTCTTTGGTCTCTTTCATGCGATAAGAGCTCCCATTCATATTGACAATATGCGCTTGATGCGTGAGGCGATCAATCATCGCCGCGGTCATGACCTCATCCTGAAAGATTTCCCCCCAACGTTCAAAAGAGAGATTCGTCGTGATAATCGTCGATTTGCGCCCTGCCCGGAGGGAGAGATGAGTGAAGAGTTGTTCTGCGCCTTCTTTATCAAAGGAGATATAACCCATCTCATCGGCGATCACCAGATCATATTTCTCGAATCGGCTTTGAAAATTTCGAAGGGTTTTCTCCGCCCGTGTTTCCTCAGCACTGAAGAGTAAATATTTTTCGTACTAAATTCTATCAAATATACCTCTAGAATATTCCAAAAATGGTATAATGAAGTATACCAAATACTTCTATAAGGCGTATTCTAGGGGGAATGTGAAATGGTGACCAGGAAAGAAAAAAGGGAGCTCGATAAGGACGCGAACTATTTTTTCGAGTTCGTAAAAATCAAGGAACATTTCTGTAAGGATCTCGATCGAAAATTGAAACGTGTGAAAGATCCCAGACATCAAAGCTATGTGACGTATGGCCCCGATCTCTTTCTTCTAATGATCATTATAAAGAATGCATCGAATTGTAAAAGCATGAGGGAGATGAGCCATCAATTAAATCGAGACGAATGCATCGAAAACCTCAAAAAGGTCTTGCGACTGGAAAGCCTGGACGAAATCCCGCACTACGACACGATCAATGACTTTTTAATGAATGTATCGCCTGAGGAACTGGAACATATCCGAACCTACATCATCCAAGAATTATTGAAGAAGAGAAGCTTGGAGAGATACCGAATCAAAGGCGGTTATTGGGGTGTCATCATTGATGGGACAGGTCTTTTCAGTTTTAACGAAGAGCATTGTGACCACTGTTTGAGACGGGTTTACACCGATGAAGAAACTGGAGAGAAACGAACGGTGTACATGCATCATGTGCTCGAAGCCAAATTGATGGTCGGCGATATGGTATTGAGCATCGGCTCCGAGTTCATTGAAAATGAATCGAAGGATGTGCCCAAACAAGATTGCGAACTCAAGGCTTTTTATCGATTAGCAGAAAAACTTAAAGAGACATTCAAACGGTTGCCGATCTGTATTCTGGGCGATAGCCTTTATGCCTGCGAAGGCGTTTTTCAACTATGTGAACAGTATCGTTGGAAGTATATTCTCCGGTTTAAAGAAGGCCGCATCCAAAGTTTAGGAGACGAATTTCAAGCCCAAAAAAAGCTAGAGAAATCCACGATGAAAAATGTCTTTTGGGCAAATGATCTAGCCTACCAAGCCAGAACGGTGAATATGTTAGAGGGAATGGTCGAGGAACAGGAAAAACAAAAACAGTTTTTATTTTTGACCAACATCCAGGTGAACGAGCGAAATGCGAAGGCGCTGATCAGTGCGGGTCGCAGCCGCTGGCACATTGAAAACCAAGGATTCAATCATCAAAAAAATCATCGCTATCATATTGAGCATGCAAATAGCCATGATTATCAAGCGATGAAGAACCATTACCTGCTTACGCAAATCACGGATATCCTCATGCAACTGTATGAAAAAGGGTTGGACGTGCTTAAAAGGACCAGAAAAAGCAAAAAAGAAATATCCTCAAACTTGTTAGAAGCCATTCGCACACGGTTGCTAACAGATGAGGATATCTCGCACCTTAAAAAACCTATACAGGTAAGGCTTACCTGATGGGTTTAGTATAGCAAGGATGTGATGCCAATAAAAGACCGAACGAAAATTTTTTAAAAAATACCATCCGAAAATTCGGCTTGTCTTTTTTGTCGAAATGACCGGAAAATAAAATGGAAAAATTTTACTTAAAAATAAAATGCCTTTCTCTGATGACAGGCATATGATTAAATTTACTCCTCACAGCTGGTGTTTCCTTGATTTGGTTGACAAGAATCGGCACCGTCGTAAACCATACTTTAAACCCTTCCAAACAAGCTTTCATTCCCAAGCCGATCGCCATGTGCGACTTTCCCGTTCCGGCATTCCCGGCAAAAATGGCATTCCGTCCTTCGCGGATAAAATCCAGGCTTTTCAAGGTATTGAGCTTTTTCTGGGCATCTTCGGGCAAGTCTTGAACCGAAAGATCCTCCAAGTATTTTTTCTGATTGAATTCAGCCCGGCGGATGCGGTTATATCGGGCCGATTCCCGCCGGGCATCTTGTTCTTTTTGTAGGAGTTGAGCTAGAAAGGCTTCGTAGCTGATGTCTTGCATACTGGCTTCTGACGCGTGCTCAGCCACATGTCTGCGAATCATGGGTAGCTTTAATTCTTTCGCGTATGATTGAACATCCGCGTGCCATTCTTCTTGGGTTTTAATGGTCAATGAATCCCCTCCTTTGTGGCTGTCATTTGAAATAACTGATCATAATCACTCATCTGGTTTCTGGCCTGTTCGGCAATAGCTTCCGTATCCTGAGACGACGGCGGCGTGATCGGCTGTTCGTTGTTTCTGGCACATATCGCTTTGATTTTATCGGTGGTCACGTGTTTTGGATGCATCGCCTCCAGTTGGTCGATGGCGGCTAAGACGGTGTCGAAATCGCCCTCGTCCCGCAAGTAGTGACAAAGCGCTATGAAATCCCGCTCCCTTCCTGTATAATGGGTCTCGTAAATAGCTTTGATTTTTTGATCCGCCTGGTGCAGGGCTAAGCTTCCCCCCAATGCACCGGGCTTTTTTCGTAAGGTCTCCAAGACGTGGGAGAGTTGAAGATTCCACCGATGGTGGCCACTGAGCCGTTCATGATTCGCGATACACGCCTCGTTGTAAAAGCAACGGATACGCTCCGCGTACACTTTCACCATGATCATTTCACCGACCAAATGATCAGGCACCGAATAACGGTTTTGCTCAATCACCACGGTCGCGTATTTATCCACGCGAGCGTACTTCACACGAGCCGCATCCCATTTCGGCGGTGCTTCTAAAAGGTGCTCACGTTCTTGCTCAAGGCGCTGTGTGGGCGTTTGACCTTCGTATTGGCTCATAGATTTCTGATTGAGTTTTTCCGAACATACCCCCTCGAGAAAGTGGTTCGCTTCTTCTAAACTCTCAAAGGTGTCTTTGATGGCGAATGCCTTGCGCCGAACGACGTCCACGCTGCGTTCCACATGGCCCTTTTCATTGCCGCGGCGGATATTACAGAACCGGTGTTGAAACCCGTAATACACCATCAGTTGCATCAGGCCTTCTGTGGGCCCTTTTTCCCCGGCCAGACCTCTAACAGCGACGCGCATGTTGTCATAGGTGAGTGTGGTATGAACGCCGCCGACATGGGCAAAGAAACGCGCGTGTGCTTCTTGGAAGCACTCCGTCGTTTGCTTGGGGAACAGACACGCCCACCGATAATTCCCATACGCCGATGTGAAGACGGCCATTTGGAACGGCTGTAGTCGTCCGTCCACCGTTATTTTTACCTCCCCCCAATCAAATTCACAAACATCTCCGGGCATGTACGTTTCTTTAATAAATGCCTCCTTGGCTCTGTGTTCCAACTGTCGAACCAACCGACGGACCGTACTGTAACTAATGTCCAGCTCTTCATCTTCTAAAACCTCATACATGTCCATGACTGTTTTTTGTTGTTTCTTCTGCCCCTTTTGGCGCTTATCCCGATTTTCCTCAAGGAAAGTAAGGATTCGTTGTTCAATCTCCGGTGTGAGTTTACGTTTAGGGCGAGAACCGGTGGTGTACGTCGGCTTCTCTGTTAAGGCTTCGATCAGCGCCTCGACATCGACATCTTCGCCTCCTTCCATGAGTTGGTTACGCTTCTGTTCGTATTCCTTGACGTATTTACTAACTGTTTCCCGGTGGGTCCCTATATCTCGGGCAATTTTTCGTATCGATTCCCCCTCGTGCATATACTTCATTAATGTTTGGTACTTTTGGCTCATGGTGATCATCTCTCCTGCCCCCACTTGTATGTATGACACAAGTGAGATTTTCGATCGTACTGGCCGGATTTTCAATGAACATGGTGGCCTATTTTTAAGTTATCAAATACAGACAGGGACCCAATTTTAGATGGCATGCATAAATTAGAAAAGAAAGTTCTTTGCGATCTAGCGAACCGAATCTTACTCCCAAAAGGGGCAGCACCTTGGGCTACTGCCTCTTTTTCAAGGACATTTTCCAACGTTGATACAGATACATACGTTACAAAGAAGCCCTTGATAGGCCAGTTACTGGCTATTATTTCTGTGGTGAATCGTATTGGATGCGTGTTTGATAAACGGTGGATAGGGATGCATAAAGCAGGGATCATCCGCTTATCATCTAAGGATGCCATTGATAATGGGCTCCCACAGCAACACAATCGAGGCGAAAGCAGTTCATGACTGCCTCCGCCTCGATGTGTATGCATGAAGGTAAAACCAACGTTTCATGACTCATGATCTGTCGCTTTCTCACCGTTGCTTCCTCTTTCTTGGATGCCTGCGCGCATACTTTCCATACTTTCTTTACGGTGATCATTTTTTTCTTCAATGCGCTGCATTTCTTCTTCACTTAAGGCTTCCGCATGCTCGTTTTCAAATGCTCTCGCCTCGTTCAAATGTTCCTGCGTATCGTCGATGATTTCTTCTATCCTTTCCGTTTGATCGGAACGATGCTTCGATCTTTCCATCATCCATCCTCCCTCGTATAGTAAGTTTAAGCCCTTCAAACCTAAGGCAAATTCCACAAGATATTTTGTAGATTCATAAGGTTTTCCTTGGACGTTTCTAGATATTTCTAGATAATGATCTTAGGATCATTTGGGACAATTCTTTTCCCCCGTGTGGCTCGACCACAATTGAAGACTGTCTCTCCGTGTACGTGCGGCACTTCCTACTCGCAGGCTGAGCCCTCGGCCTCTTGAACTCAGGGGGAGCAGCCCCTGAGGCGGCTTTCAATGCCGATGGAGTTCTGATACACGAGGTTGATGATCGGCGTTCACACTAGAGATATCTCGAGGCGTCCAAAGAACGACCGAATGATTCTACAACGAAAGGAGGAATTTCCCCATGCGAATGTTTGTCGGGCTTGACGTTAGCTCGTTTGATATGAAAGTGTGTGTGCTTGATCAAGAAGGTGATCAGCTTTCGGCTTTTACGGTTTCCAATGACTTGCCGGGTGCCGAGGTGCTCAAAGAACGGCTGCTCGAGCTCTTAGCCGATATAGAGGTTGACATCCTAAAGATCGGCCTGGAGTCCACATCCGTCTATAGTTTTCATCCATCCATGTTCTTGCATAATGACGATGATTTAAAACCCTATGGCTCCCAAGTCTTTGTGATCAATCCGAAGCAGATTGCCAACTTCAAAAAGAGCTACCCTGACATGAATAAGACCGATGAGATTGACGCCTTTGTGATCGCCGATTACATGCGTTTCGGGCGCAATCAGATGTCCGTTGTCAAAGAAAGCCAATACATGGCTCTTCAACAGCTGACACGTTCGCGTTATCACTTGACCAAAGCGATGACGAAAGAGAAACAACACTTCTTGCAGCACTTGGAGTATAAATGCAACACCTTTTCCAAAGAAGTGGATTCATCGGTGTTTGGCCATGCTATGATGGAACTCTTTCTTGAAAAATACAGCCTGGATGAACTTGCCCAGCTTCCGCTTGAGGACCTGACCCGGTTTCTTCAAGAGAAAGGGAGAAATCGTTTTCCCGATCCGGAAGCTGTCGCCACATCCATCCAGAAAGCCGTCCGTTCATCGTACCGGTTGGACAAAGTCGTCGAAGATTCCATCGATGTGCTTTTAGGAACGTCCATTGAGCTCATTCGTTCCTTCCAAAAGCAAATCGAGGCGATCGATCAGTCCATTACTCGGATCATGAAAGGACTGACGCAGACGCTGGAATCAATCCCGGGCATTGGTCCGGTCTTCGCCGCAGGCATCATTGCCGAACTCGGTCAGATTGACCGGTTTCCCGATGAAACAAAAATAGCTAAATATGCGGGACTGTACTGGCGAAAACACCAGTCCGGGCGGTTTACCGCCGAAGATACTTCACTGACACGTCAAGGGAACCATTATTTGCGTTATTACCTCGTTGAAGCCGCCAACTCGGTACGAAGGCAAATTCCGGAATACCAAGTCTTTTATCAGAAGAAGTATCAAGAAGTCCCGAAACATCAACACAAACGTGCACTCGTGCTCACGGCAAGAAAACTCGTGCGATTGGTGGATGCGCTGCTACGCAAAAACCAACTCTTTACGCCAGAAAGGGGCGTGAACCTCTGACCGACATCGGCTGAGGGCTAGCCTTTCATTTTACCAGTATTTTACATTTTATTACTGGTGTTGTTCAGTGCGCGCTTTTTTCGCCTAAATGTCCTTTGACAACTTCATTTACTGTGATTTTGAACTTGACATATTACCGCCGCAGGTCTTCGATGAGATATCAGCCTATCTTATGAAAGGAGCATTTGCTTGGTTCGGAGGATGGATGTTTTTACCCAAATATCTCTCCGATGGTGATCCCGATCGCGAACAAGCATCATTCTCTATTTCAATCCGAACATCTTTAATAAATCATTTCCTAGTTCATTTATTTGAGCAACGGATAAGAATGGGCGACATTCACAGAGGTAATCATGGATCACTTGCAAATGTTGGGCTTGTGTTCCTTGCTCTCTGTTCACTCTAATGACGATTTCTTTTACACTATCCTCTTTGAATTGTTCCCATGGACTTTTAGTGATTTCTTTTGAAAAGGTTTCAACGATAGGGTATCTTCGATGTCTTTTCACTTTCATGAAGGTTCTTACGTTCATTTTCCCACCTCCAAAGGGTCGAAGCATTCCTGACTTTTCCATTTCCCCTACGAAGGTACATGTAAAAGTCCTAAAGGAACGAAGGGCAACGAACGATTTAGCGTAAAGGCTTATCGTTGTCATCATGCCCCGTTTTTGCTCGGCGCTTTGGGAAAGAGGTCAAAGGTTGTTGATCGCTTTATCATTTGATTACAAGCCATTTTCATTTCTATTTGTACTTTTTGGAAAAATATCAAAAAGAGGAGGATTCCATATACAGATGGTCCATCCGTTGATATGATCCTCGTAGCAAATGAGGTTCATCATTTATCCATATGGGGGAATGTAAGCATGAATAAGAAGCTGCTTTATGGTGCCCTTGCTGGCATCTTTTCCGTTGGCATGCTAACCGCATGCGGAGACATTATGGAAGAAGATGAGGGAGTCCCGATGGATGGCGGTGAAGATGAAGGCGACATGGAAGAAGACCCCGGAGCTGAAGATGAAGGCGGCATAGAAGAAGATCCTGGAGCTGAAGATGAGGACGACGGCATGGACGACTTCTAGAGGGTGGTGCTCAAAGCAAGATGATGGTATGATCCTGATGGCATTGAGGCAGCTACACCTATAACATGCATCCCGGAACATTCCTGAGCGTAAGAATTTCCGGGATTTTTAGGGTAAAAAATATTGGCAAGACCCCCTAAGCAATGGGTCCTTTTCCTTTTGTTCTTGGTGTTTGGGTTTGCATGTGCCGGGATGATTGCTGCCCTTCATGCCATCAATGCTGGCGCTGACCTCCGAAAAGAAAACGCCCACCCAGGAAGGCACAGTCTTATCCATCCAAGAACATGTTTCAGCACGGAGGTTTCGGGGAATAGCGAATCATAATCCTCTAAATAATTCCAATAGATACAATATTAAACATATGAAGTCTTCCCTATCTTCGATTTAGATTCATTTCGCTCTCTGATGGACCAAGCATAACGGGTGATTGAAAACGGATAGAAGAGAAAGGAGTAAAGGGATATGTTCAATTATGCTGCTAGGAATGTTGCCGGTTTATCCTTGATCGATGGTCATTTAAGAGAGGAATTAAACGGAGCGATCGCAGCGTCTTCGAAGATTTTTCCTGTTATGGTTCAATTTAAAGCAGGGTGTTTGACCAGTGGTGTTCAATATTTAGAAAGCATCGTGAACACCTATGCACACTGTCAAGTGAACCGATCGTTTCCGCGTTTTTCGTTACAAGGCGGAACGCTCACAGCTGTAGCGCTTGAAGATCTTTGTTATAACTGCAAGGATGTTAAGAAAGTCTATCTTGATCGTACATTTAGTGTTAGCATTGATACGGCTACCGAAACGACCAGAGCAAGTGATCTCCAAGAAGAAAGGGATGAAACCGGTGAAGGCGAAGGGGTGACGGTCGCCATTCTTGATACAGGGGTCCATCCGAGTCCAGATCTCATGGAACCCGAAGAGCGAATCATTGGCTTTAAAGATGTCATTGATGATCAGGAAGAACCCTATGACGATAATGGTCACGGGACCCACTGCGCCGGGTGTGCAGCCGGTAATGGCCATCAATCCGATGGAGAATATACAGCGCCAGCTCCTAAAGCCAATATCGTCGGGGTCAAAGTCCTTGATAGGATGGGCGCCGGTTCCTTATCCAATATTATCGCTGGCGTCGATTGGTGTATCGAAAACCAAGAGGCCTACGACATCCGGATTTTATCCTTATCGTTAGGGAGCCCGGCCTCGGAACCTGGAGACGACGATCCGGTGGTGCAAGCGGTCAACCAAGCTTGGGATGAAGGGATGGTCGTATGTGTCGCTGCTGGTAATGAGGGTCCCGGTGAAGGAACCATTGCTTCTCCGGGCACTAGTCCAAAGGTGATCACTGTAGGGGCTTTGGACGAACAAGGGACGCCTGATCGATCCGATGTAGATGTGGCTGACTTCTCGAGTCGAGGCCCAACCATTGATGGAGACACGAAACCAGATCTTCTTGCCCCTGGTGTGGATATTACCGCTATACGTGCGCCGGATGCCTTTCTCGATCAAATGGAAAAGGCCAAACACGTCAATGACGACTATATCTCGATGTCCGGGACATCGATGGCCACCCCCATTTGTGCAGGCGTGTGTGCGCAACTGTTAGAACGAAACAGTGAATGGGATCCAAACGAGGTGAAGGAGCGATTACATGAGGGAGCTGAAGATCTCGGTCTGGAACCCAACACCCAAGGGGAGGGTTTGCTAGATGCTGTTGCTAGTGACAACGATGATGCCGATGATGCCAGGGACAATGACGATGACACCCAATAATTCGTTTTGGCTCGTCGTCCTAATGATAGAGGGACATGAATCAAAGGGCTGTGCCCAAGCATTTCTTGGGACACAGCCCTATCCCCTTCAAAAGCATTTTTCGGCACGGAAGTTTCGGGGGATAGCAACGAATAATCACCAAAATAATCAAAATAGATTTAATATTTAATCATATTTTTTGCTTTCATGTCTTTGATGGCTATTCGTTTCGAATGGAGACATGGATGTTCACGCCCCTCCGATGGCACCTACGTTCCCCTGCATACGAAAGCAAATGGATCATTCATGATGATTCATTTCTAACGGAAAGGAGATCAACCATGAAGCAGACCGAAGGTTTTTATCGGGCTTTTTGGGTCCAAGCTTTTGAACCAGGGTTGAAAACCCCTGAAGAGATTGATCAACTTCTCCTTGATGCTGACAATGCCAATATGAATGCCATCCTCGCCCAAGTGAGTCGCAGACATGATGCCTATTATAGCAGTGACGTATTACCGTTTACAGAGGATCCAGCTATCCCTTCGGGGTTTGATCCCCTCGGATATTTGGTGGAGCAAGCGAAAGAAAGAGAGATTGAGGTCCATCCTCTCTGGCACGAGGTGTATAATGGTCCACCTGAGCATCCCGATCACATCTATCATGCCCATGGCCCCGATGCCTCTGATCAAGATACGTGGGTGACGTATGGGTACGACGGCAACCCCAACGAAGCCATGCCATACCTCGATGTCGGCCATCCGGATTTTCAGACCCATATTGTGGAAATGGTCACCGATGTGGCGAACCATTATGACCTTGATGGCGTGCACTTGGATTTGTATTTGATAACTTAAAAATAGGCCACCATGTTCATTGAAAATCCGGCCAGTACGATCGAAAATCTCACTTGTGTCATACATACAAGTGGGGGCAGGAGAGATGATCACCATGAGCCAAAAGTACCAAACATTAATGAAGTATATGCACGAGGGGGAATCGATACGAAAAATTGCCCGAGATATAGGGACCCACCGGGAAACAGTTAGTAAATACGTCAAGGAATACGAACAGAAGCGTAACCAACTCATGGAAGGAGGCGAAGATGTCGATGTCGAGGCGCTGATCGAAGCCTTAACAGAGAAGCCGACGTACACCACCGGTTCTCGCCCTAAACGTAAACTCACACCGGAGATTGAACAACGAATCCTTACTTTCCTTGAGGAAAATCGGGATAAGCGCCAAAAGGGGCAGAAGAAACAACAAAAAACAGTCATGGACATGTATGAGGTTTTAGAAGATGAAGAGCTGGACATTAGTTACAGTACGGTCCGTCGGTTGGTTCGACAGTTGGAACACAGAGCCAAGGAGGCATTTATTAAAGAAACGTACATGCCCGGAGATGTTTGTGAATTTGATTGGGGGGAGGTAAAAATAACGGTGGACGGACGACTACAGCCGTTCCAAATGGCCGTCTTCACATCGGCGTATGGGAATTATCGGTGGGCGTGTCTGTTCCCCAAGCAAACGACGGAGTGCTTCCAAGAAGCACACGCGCGTTTCTTTGCCCATGTCGGCGGCGTTCATACCACACTCACCTATGACAACATGCGCGTCGCTGTTAGAGGTCTGGCCGGGGAAAAAGGGCCCACAGAAGGCCTGATGCAACTGATGGTGTATTACGGGTTTCAACACCGGTTCTGTAATATCCGCCGCGGCAATGAAAAGGGCCATGTGGAACGCAGCGTGGACGTCGTTCGGCGCAAGGCATTCGCCATCAAAGACACCTTTGAGAGTTTAGAAGAAGCGAACCACTTTCTCGAGGGGGTATGTTCGGAAAAACTCAATCAGAAATCTATGAGCCAATACGAAGGTCAAACGCCCACACAGCGCCTTGAGCAAGAACGTGAGCACCTTTTAGAAGCACCGCCGAAATGGGATGCGGCTCGTGTGAAGTACGCTCGCGTGGATAAATACGCGACCGTGGTGATTGAGCAAAACCGTTATTCGGTGCCTGATCATTTGGTCGGTGAAATGATCATGGTGAAAGTGTACGCGGAGCGTATCCGTTGCTTTTACAACGAGGCGTGTATCGCGAATCATGAACGGCTCAGTGGCCACCATCGGTGGAATCTTCAACTCTCCCACGTCTTGGAGACCTTACGAAAAAAGCCCGGTGCATTGGGGGGAAGCTTAGCCCTGCACCAGGCGGATCAAAAAATCAAAGCTATTTACGAGACCCATTATACAGGAAGGGAGCGGGATTTCATAGCGCTTTGTCACTACTTGCGGGACGAGGGCGATTTCGACACCGTCTTAGCCGCCATCGACCAACTGGAGGCGATGCATCCAAAACACGTGACCACCGATAAAATCAAAGCGATATGTGCCAGAAACAACGAACAGCCGATCACGCCGCCGTCGTCTCAGGATACGGAAGCTATTGCCGAACAGGCCAGAAACCAGATGAGTGATTATGATCAGTTATTTCAAATGACAGCCACAAAGGAGGGGATTCATTGACCATTAAAACCCAAGAAGAATGGCACGCGGATGTTCAATCATACGCGAAAGAATTAAAGCTACCCATGATTCGCAGACATGTGGCTGAGCACGCGTCAGAAGCCAGTATGCAAGACATCAGCTACGAAGCCTTTCTAGCTCAACTCCTACAAAAAGAACAAGATGCCCGGCGGGAATCGGCCCGATATAACCGCATCCGCCGGGCTGAATTCAATCAGAAAAAATACTTGGAGGATCTTTCGGTTCAAGACTTGCCCGAAGATGCCCAGAAAAAGCTCAATACCTTGAAAAGCCTGGATTTTATCCGCGAAGGACGGAATGCCATTTTTGCCGGGAATGCCGGAACGGGAAAGTCGCACATGGCGATCGGCTTGGGAATGAAAGCTTGTTTGGAAGGGTTTAAAGTATGGTTTACGACGGTGCCGATTCTTGTCAACCAAATCAAGGAAACACGGGCGGAGAAAACCCTTCGAAATTTTCAAAGCCGATTCGAGAAATATGATCTGGTGATCGCCGATGAGATGGGTTATATCTCCTTTGATAAAGAAGGCGCAGAACAACTCTTCACTCATCTCTCCCTCCGGGCAGGGCGCAAATCGACGATTATCACGACGAATCTCTCTTTTGAACGTTGGGGGGAAATCTTTCAGGATGAGGTCATGACCGCGGCGATGATTGATCGCCTCACGCATCAAGCGCATATTGTCAATATGAATGGGAGCTCTTATCGCATGAAAGAGACCAAAGAGTGGCTGGGCACCCAGGATGCGGACGACGTTCAGCAGTAATCCCGGTCGACGAAGACGAAGGAGGAATGGCATCTAAAGAAAGCTAAAAGCGATGATAACCATTCGAGGCTCGTAACGATCCTCGCTATGGCAAACGGGTAGCGTAAAGGGTTTTGATTCACTGTTCTTTGACAACTGAATACAGACGTAGGATAAAAACATTCAAAGGCATGCGATTCTAACGGCTGGCTGCAAACAGGTCTTTTGACCTACCAACAAGCTGATCAACACAGAAGATTTTGCTTCATTTTTTCGGCTAAAAAAATTGTGAAAGAGTTCACGATTGGACGGAAATTCAATGAACATTTGGCCGGATTTTGAGTTGACAATTACATGGATTATATTCGTTACCCAGAAAATGCTCTAGATGACCCCCCGGGGTGGTATGGCTATAACCCAACGGTGCTCCAGCGTTTTCAAGAAGAAATGGATCGAGATGATCGACCGGAACCCGAAGACGAGGAATGGCTCGCCTGGAAAGTCAATCAAGTGGATCACCTGGTTCAACGCGTCTATACAGAACTCATGGAGGTCGATGCATCCCAAGTGTTGAGTGCCTCTGTCCTTTCATGGGGATTTGAGGATCCATCCGAACATGATTTCTGGGGCCTCGATCCTGTTCAACGAGCGCATCAAAACTGGAAAACATGGATTCAGGAAGGCTATCTTGATTACGTATTTGTCATGAATTATGACTCAGAGGAAGAGCGTCCCGATCGTTTACGGAATGGGTAGAGTGGCAAAAAGAGGTCGATCGTAATCGCGGCATCGTGACGGGACCAGGCTTATATTTGAACACTGTTCCAGATAGTATGGCTCAGATCAAGCGAGCCATTAGCCCCTCTAGCTCCACAGGTGAACGGACGGAAGGGGTTGGCCTTTACGCGTATAACGTTTGGAGTAACGAGGAAGATTCAACGTCCCAACAAGAGATGATTCAATCGCTTTCCCAACCAACGGAATTGAATGATGGTGATCCCCCTTTTCCAGATAAAGTTCCTCCCCATGATCCTTCGTGGAAATCCGAAGACACAGGTTATTTGCTTGGGCATTGGACAGGGGAAGACACGACATTGAGCGGCCATATCGTGACCGTTTCCTCCGCCTCTCAATCTTATACAACCACAGTGGATGGCAATCGTTTGTTTGTTTTGTGCAATGTACCATCTGGGGATTACACCCTTGAAATTGAAGGGACAGCTCTTCAAGATGTCCTTACGATTGAAGCGAACACCATTACCAGAATCATGATTTAACCAAGCCATCTAAGCCACTCATAGACCTTCATGGCCAGTAAAATCATGCCATGAAGGCATTATACAGCGCTGCGTGATGATGGTTGCAAAAGGATAAAAGAGGGTATCGAACGCCCTTCGAACATGGAAGGGGATGGATATTCATGGAAGATAGATGGGAGCTTCCCGTTCAAAAATCACCGAAGAAAATGGTTAGAAGCTCTCCTTAATGAGCCGATGCGATTGTCGTCATCCCTTCATCCCCTGTTAGAGAAAGGGGGTGTCCTTGATGCAAAGGATTTATATGGACCCTGGGCATGGTGGCAGTGACAGCGGGGCTACAGGGCACGGCATGGCTGAAAAGGATATTGTGCTCGATATTGGCCTTCAGATGAGCGTTTATCTGCGTGAAAACTTTGAAGGCATGTACCGTCGAATGTCACGGACGAGTGACACGTTTGTTTCGCTTCAAGATCGCACAAATGACGCAAACAGTTGGGGAGCCGACGTGTTTGTATCCATCCATGCCAATGGCTTTGATGGAAGGGCCCGTGGGTTCGAGACGTATATTCATGACAGCAATCCAACATGGGCGAGAGAACTGCAAAGGATCATGCATCCACGTGTTTTAGAAGGCATGCAAACGTTCGATGCTTTGATCCCTGATCGGGGCCAGCAATTAGCCAATTTTCATGTGCTTCGGGAAAGTCAAGCCAATGCGATTTTAACTGAAAATTTGTTTGTTGATAACGCCACGGACGCTGATTTATTACAAGACCCAGCGTTTATCTCGGCGGTAGCAGCGGAACATGCTGAGGCTGTAGCTGCCTTTTTGGGTTTAACACCCATAAGCAGTGATTGATGGATTTACCTTTCACGATTGGATGGAGATATCCTTCATTCGAAGTGGTGAATGGATCCCACATGTGGCAGCAACGACTCGTGGATCTCGGCTATCATTTCCCGCAGCATGGTATCGATCTCGTGTTGGGGATTGGGACGAATATCAAGCCGATGCAGGTATGGATATTGATGGTATCTCAGGGCCTGAAACCCATAGGTAGAACATCAGGCATAAATCGAGAGGCGTCGTCCTGCCTGACCACGCCTCTCCCAGAACGACAAATGTGAGTCTAGGCATGCGGCTTCTCTCATTTATCCTTGTTTTGGATAGCATTCACTACAGGAAAATATTGGTGAAAAAGATGAAAGAGGTGAAGAAACAAAAATCCTTTATACTGGAGGGACGGGTCATCTCCTATATCAAGGACCAAACCATATGGACAATCATACCCCCCTATGCCTATGACTGACGAGGATAGAGAGAATGAATGGTGGATGAGTGTGATTTTTGCTTGTTTAACCATCGAAATATTTGATGTAGGGCAAGATTTTCTAACCGGTTATATATTCATGGGGTAAAAGAGGTGCAAAGATATGGTGAGACATCGTTGGTGGCTGCTTCTCATTGGTTTAGGGATCTTGGTTGTCGGATGCAGCAAGGGGACGTTTACAGGGAGCTTAGAGGAGATCGCAGACGATAAACCGAAAGAAGAGATGGATGCCGCTCCCCCGACGGTTGAAGGGGAATCCTCCATTTCATTCTTAGATGTCGGTCAGGGCGATAGCACTCTGATTCAAGAAGGGAACACCACCATCTTAATTGATACGGGCAGACATGACGATGATGCGATTTTTGATCATTTAGAAACCCATGGTGTTACCGATATTGATTTGTTAGTGTTCACGCATCCGCACGCGGATCATATCGGGAATGGGGATAAAATCGTGGAGGCCTATGAGCCGGAAGAGGTTTGGATGGATGGTAATGAAACAGACGGATACATTTGAACGATTGATTGATGCATTGCTGGCCTCAGATGCGGAGGTTGTGGAACCGTCAGCTGGGGAAACGCATAATATAGGTTCGTTTCTGTTGGAGCTCACACATCCCGGTGAGAACTTTCCGGCGACTTCAATAATGATTCGGTTTCCTTCCGGATGCATTACGGAGATATATCGTTCCTTTTTACCGGTGATGCCGAAGGGGAAGCTGAGCAGCAAATGATCGATGATGGCATGAATGTATCCGCTGATGTTTATAGCATGGGGCATCACGGGTCAGAAACATCGAGTCAACGTTTTTTTGTTGAAGAAGTGAACCCTGATGTAGCGGTTTATTCATCCGGGGAAGGGAATCCTTATGAGCATCCTCATGATGAAGCGTTACAGCGCGTGGAGGATCAAGGGGCTGACATCTATGGAACCATGGAAGACGGAACGGTGACTGTGATCACGGACGGAGAAAGTCTGGATATTGACACGGAAAGCGAGGAATGAGGACAGATGAAGGAGAAAATACCAGGCGTGATTGATCGTATCGAAGAGGGGTACGCTGTCATTCTCATAGAGGGAGACGAACAAGAAATGTTTTATTCGGCTTCCGAACTTTATGAGGGGCCAGAGAGGGGGATATGGTCAAGGTCACTGTATACGACGAACAAGTTCAGGCTGTGATTTATGATGACAAGACAAAAGAAAGGGAGAAAGTGATCCGAAGGAAAATGAATGATCTTCATCATAAATAACGGAAAGACCTGCGGTAATATGTCAAGTTCAAAATCACAGCGCGCACTGAACCTTTTTCCGAATCTTTCAAAGAAACATTGGCCCTTCACGCTTCATGGCGTAGAGACAGCATCTTTGTCATGAGGCGAAAACTATCCATAATTTGGAAAATAAAATTGTTAAGGATGCGTTTGTTCACGCCATTATACATGATTTTATACAGGCATTAAAAATCCCTGTTTCTTGGCTTACGGGGGTTTTGTTTGATGAATAACGCACGAAAAAACACAGGTGCTTTGGAAGTCTGATTTGTCAGTGGTTTCGGGCGACAATAAGTTAACATAATCTGTGTTGGCGGCAGTCGTTTTGCATACCGGTGTATGGCGTATACATCCCAAAAACCGCCCCATGACCAACCGTGGAAAAAATGGAACGGTCCCCATAGGGCGTAGCAAAACGAATGGTCAGTCCTGTGCTTTTAGTCATTTGAGGAACAAGATTTAGGGGATGACTGGCCAGAGAAAATGTTATCGATTGAGGATATCACCTATGAAGAATATCTTGAAATAGTGTCTGAAAATGAGGAAAGTTTAGAAACCATGTTACAAGACGCGGAAGAACAAAAGGAAGATAGCGTCCAATCCTTAGGAGCGATGAATGAAAATTACGATCCACACATGGGAGATATCTTGACGACGGATTCCACCTCCTCCTATGGGGTTACTGGTCATAACGGCATTGTTGTTGGAGAAGGTCATGTCTTGCATTTCCCTGGACCTGGTGAAAATCCTGAAATCATCTCATGGGAAGATTGGATCGATACTTACCCAAGCACGATTGTTCATAGACCTACTGATACGGTGGGATCACAGGAAGCTGCAATATGGGCGACCAATCATTATGGAGGTCAAGAAGTCGACTATGGTTTCAACTTAAACTTATATGAACTCTCGGAAAGCTATTGCTCTAAGCTTGTATGGCAAGCCTTTGCGAATACTTCGATAGGAGCGGAAGAACCAGGTATTATTCCAGGGTATGGAATTATTGTCCCTTATGATGTAGCGGATGCTGTTAATAGCGACCACGTCGTGCCTTATGATTCGATGTCAGATGAACAAGAAAACCAAGAGGAAGCAGCTTAATACCTGTTTTTATGGTTACGCATCGAAAAGCCGATTTAGCGTTTTATGACTAAATCGGCTTCTTTCTTTATAAGCGTAATGACGGTGATTAGTTTAGTTTTCATTATATTTGTATGATCTTCAATAGTCCACAAGAACGGGCGCTGAACTTTATTCCACAAACGTCAGCAATAGGTAAGCCTTTGACGTGATCTCCAGCTTTTCCCCTGCTCCACACGGAGCGTGCAAGTTTCCCCGCACTCCGCGTTCCATCTAACGAAATTACTGGATCATAAGTTCCTCGTTACTCCCGTGATTAGGATTGCTCGATGCTTCGTAATCTACATTGTTCTCGATACCTGTTGATCTTTTCTAATTGCGATGCGTTGATTTTATATTGACGAAGAAGGATTCGCACCCTTTCATGATCCGTATGATGGATGAGGCGGTGTACATCCTTATGAACAATTCGCAAATTATGAAATTGATCGGTTCCACCCAATTGCTTTGGCATGTAATGATGGCAATGAACGTCCGAGGCAGGCGACACTATGCCTGTAATCTCGCATTTCCCCATTTTCATACTGTATCGGCTGATTCGATTATCCAAATATTCGACACTTCGATGGGGAAGCGTTGCTTTCATCAGCACCCCGATCTCTTGTCCTAAATCTGGACGTAACCGTTTGTGAATCTTTTCCCTACCTTTCTTCGTGTAAGGGGTAACGGTTGGTGTAAAACCCATCGTATGGACGGTTTTTACATCGGCGAGGGGAAATAAATACACGCCACAAATTTTGAACGTTTTAAAGCTTTGTTTATAGAGCTTTTTATACGTGGGTGGTGGGTTGGTAGGATGTTCATATTTTCCTACAGGTCTAAGATTATTGTAGATATACGCTTTTAGATCGAAGGCAAGACGTGAGAACTCTAGATTTACTTTTGTGGCTCGTTTAAAGTATTGATGAAGGCCAGAAACAAAACTATTGAAAAGGAGCGCGTTGAGTGCAGATGGGGAAGATCTTATTCTTCGAATAAGCTTTTTCGCTTCTTGTTTGATCTTCTGCTTTTTCTCTGCTTTGATCCCTGTACGCGCCACTCTCTTTTTGCCCTTTTTATTCGCACGGATGGTGAATCCGAGAAATTCCGATTCCTTTTTCCGCAGATTAACGATTTGAGATTTCTCTGGCGATATATCCAGTTTCAAACGGTCTTTCAGGTATAAGCGAACCGCATGATACCATTTCTGAGCTGTTTCCCCATCCTTACAGAGGATTTTGAAGTCATCCGCATAACGGATAAGGTAACCTTCTTTGAGTCGGGTGCGTTTCTTGGCATTTCTTTCCCCAACCTTGGATTGATAGGGTTTTGACAACGGGAAGAACTCCCATTGACCGGCGACCCATTGGTCTAAATCATTCAATACGATATTTGAAAGTAAAGTTGATAACAGCCCACCCTGTGGTACGCCGCAGGTAGGTTTACCTTCTCCATCAATTTCCGCCTTGAGCATTTTCGAAATGCATGCCAAGACTTTTCGATCTTGCACGCCCATCTGCCATAGTTGCTTAATGAGTAACGTATGGTTAATATGGTCAAAGAAGCTTTTGATATCAATGTCTACCACAAAGTGAAAGTCTGCTTGATTAATCAGAAATTGGATTCTTGCCATCGCATGATGAGCAGACCGAAGAGGGCGAAATCCATAGCTGTGGTTGTAAAACTGGGCTTCCGCAATCGGTTCCAGCACTTGTTTAAAACATTGTTGGATAATGCGATCGAGTATACATGGAATACCCAGTGGTCGCCATTTACCGTTATCTTTTTCAATCCATTTCCTTCGGACTTTCTTTGGGCAATAGTTTTTGAGTTTGTTTCGGACTTCAGTGATTAAGTCTTCTTCCGACCACGATTTTAAATCGGCAATGGTTTTCCCATCGATTCCCGATGTCTTTGAACCTTTGTTAGACTTGATGGTACGATAAGCCAGTAGGATGTTCTCACGAGATGTGATCACATCATATAAACGAGAAAAAGATTGTCGCTCCATGGACTTTTCGTACAAGTCTGTAAACGTATCCATCATGTCGTAGTAATCCCAATAACGTAAAGCTTGCATTGTGGCATCCTCTCTAAAGAGTGATGTTCCCACGTTCTTACCCGATCGATGCAATGCACGTTTGGAAAATGATCGTTCACCTCGCTAGACTCGGGGCTGTTCCTCCCCTCCCATTACAGGAGTTTCATGGGTCATGCCCCTACCCTCGCAAGGATCAATGCCTTTCGGCGTAAGCCTTATAGCAACCATTTCGGGTGACAGCCCTTGTTTCAATGGTCCTTGTTTTCCAAGTCCCTTACAACCTAGCTTTCCGTACTGAACGTAGGTGTGCCCTGTAAGCCTGTGAGCTGGATACCGCCATTGTTCGGTATAGCGTGTTTCATGAAAGCGCAGCATTACTCCACGCTACTCACGCCATCGTTGGATGGCCTATAGGTTTCCCTATAGTCAATCTATAGACCTGTACATTCGGTTGTTCGTCAGTTTCCTTCCACGGAAACCATTCTCACCATATCCAGTTTTTCAGCCGTCCGGCATATCCGTTGGCATACCTTTTCCTTTGGAATGGCTCCAGCCTTCGTTCTGCCGACTCTACCTGACTTCAAACCCCATGACCTGTCAGTCATGACGCATGCAGGAGTATTGACGGGATGGTTTCGGGAAACATGGCTCCGTCATTCCCATCCTTGGTTGTAACGTTAGGATTTATGAAAATCCTCTGTATTTCACGCTACAAAGCGTTTATAACAGAACTTGTCGAGCGGCGCTTCGATTGCTTAAGACCTAAAACGACGGTTTCCATAAGGGTTCACGTAACCGAAATCAGCTGTAAATTCTAAGCGAATAAACTAATTCCATAAAATATCATCAGAATTAAATCCCCAAAAATAGCATACCTTATTGCCTTTTGCTTTCCAGTCATATTTTTGGCCTGTTTTCTTTGATCATATCTCGGAGTATCCCCTAGAACCCAGCAACTGTCGGTTAACCCGCAAAGTAGCTTACTTAAAATGGAAACACTCATTTATAGATCTTACTGCCCGAATCCCTAAACTCTTGTGACTTTTCTTTTAATCCTTTCTCAATGGCAGTTGCCAAGTCGACTCCTTTTTCATGCGCATAATTGCGGATGTCATGTGTAATACGCATGCTGCAGAACTTAGGGCCGCACATGGAACAAAAATGTGCTGTTTTGGCACCTTCTGCCGGAAGGGTTTCATCGTGAAATTGGAGCGCTCGTTCCGGATCGAGGGAGAGATTAAATTGATCGCGCCAGCGGAATTCAAAACGTGCCTTGGAAAGTGCATTATCCCTTTTTTGGGCTGCGGGGTGCCCTTTGGCCAGATCAGCGGCATGCGCGGCAACTTTGTATGATATCACTCCTTCTCTGACATCATCTTTGTTCGGTAGACCGAGGTGCTCTTTCGGCGTTACATAACAGAGCATAGCCGTACCGTGCCACCCGATATTAGCCGCTCCAATGGCAGAAGTGATATGATCGTAACCTGGGGCAATGTCTGTCGTCAAAGGTCCCAGTGTATAAAAAGGAGCCTCATCACAAATGTCATGCGCTTTATCCACGTTTTCTTTGACCAAATGTAGCGGAATATGCCCCGGCCCTTCAATCATCACTTGGACATCATGTTTCCAGGCAATCTTCGTCAATTCACCCAGTGTATTCAATTCGGCAAATTGTGCGTCATCATTGGCATCGGCAATAGAACCGGGGCGCAAACCGTCTCCGAAAGAAACAGACACGTCGTACATTTTCAAAATCTCGCATATCTCTTCAAAATGGGTGTATAAAAAGTTTTCTTCATGGTCAGCCAAACACCAGGAGGCCATAATCGATCCGCCACGAGATACGATCCCCGTTACCCTCTCGGTCGTTAACGGTACATAACGTAAAAGTACACCGGCATGGATGGTAAAATAACTGACCCCTTGTTCTGCCTGTTCGATCAATGTATCCCGGTAGATGTCCCAGGTAAGCTTTTCAGCCTCTCCATTTACCTTTTCCAGCGCTTGATAGATAGGCACGGTACCCACAGGAACGGGTGAATTGCGGATGATCCATTCTCGTGTCGTATGAATATCTTTTCCGGTGGAAAGATCCATGATTGTATCCGCCCCCCAGCGGGTGGCCCATGTCATTTTTTCCACTTCTTTTTCAATCGAAGAGGTGACCGCAGAGTTTCCGATGTTCGCATTGACTTTCACATGAAAGTTGCGACCAATAATCATTGGTTCACTTTCGGAGTGATTGATGTTGGCGGGAATAATAGCGCGTCCACGAGCCACCTCATCACGCACGAATTCTGGAGAAACTTGTTCCCGGAGAGCGATAAATTCCGTTTCCGGGGTAATGATACCTTTTCGGGCGTAGTGCATTTGCGTTACATTGCGCCCCTTTTTAGCCCGTAAAGGCTTCCTTTTCAATCCGGGAAAATGATCTTGATAATCCTGTGTATCTACAGATTGATAGCCACTGTCCTCAGGTTTCAATCCCCGACCCGTATATTCTTCTACATCATCTCGGTCCATAATCCATTTGCTACGTATAGACGGGAGACCCTGGCGAACGTCTGCGCTATAGTCGGTATCCGTGTAAGGACCACTGGTGTCGTACACACGAAAAGGGGGATTTTCTTCCTCACCTTGCGGCCCTGATGTCGGTGACTGCTTGATTTCACGCATGGGCACTTGAATATCTGCTCGAGAACCTTGTACATACACCTTTTTACTCCCTGGAAAAGAAGATTTGAAATCGATGTTGGATTCTTTTGTGGACATGAAAAATTCCTCCTTTTAAAAATAAATGGGGAGGACAAGATCCAGTATCACATAAATTCCAGCGTATGTATAAAAAGGGATAGGTTTTCTTAATGAACAAAAAGCCGAGTCTTTTTCAGGGAATTGGCTTAGGATTCGTTCATCATTTATAGATAAAATAATATTTAATTTCATCCCATAAAATTACTTCCCCACGCTGGTATGACCCAGATCAGGTCCCAAGGGTTAAGGAACTTTCGCGTATTCCTCTCTCAGCCTAAACTATTAGGCACCCCTAGTAATGATTTAATTCTAAGATAATTTTACCATAAATTTGCTTTATAGCAATAGTAGGTTACAGTATAACTCACGTTCAACAATCGCTAGGAAAATAAACGCCCTTTTCTGATCAATACCCTATCCCTTTATTAGGCTAATCTTCAAAACCTTTTTAGGTAACCTTTCCTCCTATGGGGGCATAAAGCATGTCCTCGGATTTAGGACCTCCACTATTATATGGTAGTTGATAAATGGAATACACTTCAGAAATAAAATGTCCGCCTGGCTTTAAAGCCTTCTTCACACCATCGATTGTCTTTGCTTTTAAATGTGGAGAAAAATGACCGTAAATGCATACAATTTGATCCCAATGATCAAAGGTCCATTGCGCATCATTTAAATCTACATGTTTTGTTTCTACGTGTACATCGCGTTCAAGAGCTAAACGCTCAGCTTTTCTTAACCCTTCAATCGAGAAATCCCAAGCAGTAACATTAGCTCCTAACTCTGCTAAATACACAGCATTGCGTCCTTCCCCTTCGGCAATTGCAAGTGCATTGTCATTTTGTTCGATTATGTGATGGTTGTTTTGGGCTTCTGTTAAAAAAACGTTTGGCTCTTTACCGAATGCGTAACGTTTATGTTGAAAACGCTCATTCCATAAATTCATATGATCACCTCGATTTATGATCAGCATACCATTACCCCTAAGGGTATTAAAGTGGGAAAAGCAACTTTTTGTTCATGAACCTATTTTCAGGCTCGATGGATGGCCTATAGGTTTCCCTATAGTCAATCTATAGACTTGTATATTCGGGCGTTCGTCAGTTCCTTCTGCGGAAACCATTCTCACCATATCCAGTTTTTCAGCCGTGCGGCATATCCATCGGCATACCTTCCTCGAATGGTGGCTCCAGCCTTTGTTCTGGCGACTCTACCTTTACTTCAAACCCCATGTTCTGTCTATCATGACGCATCCAGGAGTATCGACGAGATGGTTTCAGGAAACATGGCTCCCTCATTCCCATCCATAGTTGTAAGTTAGAATTGTTGTTCCGTAATCCCCTGTATTTCACACGGAAAAGTGCTTATAAGAGAACTTGTCGAGCAGGCGCGATTGTTGAAAATCACATCAGAAAATGATCAAACTTTTTTATAAATATTGAACACCTAAGCGCAAAGGAAGAATCCATTTTGATCAATCTTTTTTCTAAATGGATTCTTCTTGTTTACGATTATACACGGGTTTGTGGGTTATTTTTGATTAAACTTTATTTTAAAGCTACATCGATAATGAAGGGTGATACTAAATTGTAATCATACAGTAATAGTCACTAGCATCGCATAAATATTGAGAGAAAATTCAGTTATATTGTGTATGGTTATTGAGTGAAAAAAAGCTAACCCTGAACAAAGGGTCGCTCTGTCCATTTGGTAATATTATACATTTCATCCTTTAGCGCCAACGACAAACGTTGCCTTTTATGGAACGGAACGATTGTCAAAACGGCGAATCCACACCCTTGATGGTTTCCAAAGCGCAGCTTTGAGCCACCGGGAGATCTGTAAAATCCTCTTTTTACTGTTGGTTTCCAGCTGGATAAGGACATGGAGACAATACACAATGAGTGCAAGAAAGATTTGATTGTGGACAGCTGTTTCATCGAATCCATAAAAAGCCTTGATTTTCACATGCTGTTTCAACCATTTAAAAAATAGCTCAACCGCCCAACGATCTCGATAGATGTCTGCGATTTCCTCGGCACTTATATCAAACCGATTTGTAATGAGGAGAAGCTGATTTCCCTTGGTGTCATCGACTTTCAACAGACGAAACACGTTCTCGGTGCGATTTTGCGGGCTTCCGATCACCACCATCTGATCGGACAGCACAGGGCTGTCATCAGTCAGCGAAAATGATTCAAGGACACGTACAAAGGCATTTTTCCGAAGGCGAGATACGAAAAAGTAACCATCATCGGTCATTCGATCAAAGCGTTCATAATCAATGTAGCCTCGGTCAAAGACATACATGGCTTCCTTGTCATCCACAAGCACTTCGAGTTGGCCGCGATCATGCTCTTTGGCCGGTGTCAACACAGCCTTATCAGGGTAGGTCGTATGTCGATCCATATAGACGAGCCGCAAGTGGAGCTTCACCCCTGCTTTCGTCTTCCGGAATTCCGCCCATTTATACCGCGTCAGATCAAGAGGAATGGTACTTGAATCGATGATCTTTAACGGCATGCGCGCGGACGATTGTCGGTGAAAATACCGAATGCGTTGCACGAGATCCACAAAGATCGTCGATAACAAAGTTGGGTCGATCGCTCGGTGTTTCCGAGACAGTTGGGATGAGCTAATAGCTTGGAACCCAACTTCCTGTTGCAGACCTTCATCTAACAACCCATCTGAAATCGCCGCGAGGCTATCCGTCTCTTGTAAGTGCGCAAGGAGAAACAGTTTAATATAAGCTTCGGTTGTCAGCTTTTTCGTATAGGCATCTTGACGTAGGTTCGTCACTTGTTCTTGCAATTGTTGAAAGTTAATCGGTGAAATCCATTTACCAAATGAAGAAAATAGGGTATGCTTGTCCATAAGTTTTGGTCCTTTATATTGGATTTGGACAGGATACCACCCGTCTTTCCATTATAAAGGATTTTTTTGTGTACCAACCCTATTATTTTTGAAGATTCGATGTCTTCGGATCATTCTGTCTTAAATAATGCAATGCTAGTGAGTAATAGTATCCTCATAGTTTCTCCATATTTTCTTGTTATTTTAATTTAGGAATACAAAAATAGGGAGGAATTTTAAATGAACATGAGAAAATTATTTTTATCTTCATCACTCGTGACAGTTGTTATGTTTGCACCGATGTGGAGTGAAAGTGTCTCCGCATACGCTGAGCCCGACGAGGATGATGATAGTGGCCAAGATTATTATACAGAGGATAACATGGGCGCTTCCCAAACCTATCTCCTAAGAGATGACCAGGGTAGTGAAGTGAAGCAATTACAGTCTGATTTAAGTAATCAAGGGTACGCTGTTCAAGTCGATGGAACGTTTGGTTCAGAAACAGAAAATGCTGTTAAAGAGTATCAAAGCGATCAAGGCCTTGTTATAGATGGAATAGCCGGCCCAAATACATATCAGGCATTAGAATCAGACACTTCAAGTAATGGTGATCCGTCAAATGAAGATTCAGAAAACCAAGATCCAGCCTCTTCAGATTCAGATATTGCTGTAACAGCTGAGAGTGTACTAGGAACACCTTATGAATGGAGCGGCACAACGCCTGAAGGATTTGATAGCAGTGGTTTTATCAACTACGTGTTTGATCAAAATGGCATCGATGTCTCTCGAACACATGCAGAGATGTGGGAGAACAATGGGGAACACGTAACGTCTATGAGCATTGGGGATGTCGTGTTTTTCGAAGGAACGTATGATACGACAGGAGCTTCACACAGTGGCATATATATCGGGGATAACCAAATGATTCACGCAGGGAGTGAAGGCGTTGTTCAAGCCGACATCACCAGTGATTATTGGCAAGATCACCTCATGGGAATCAAAACCATGCAGTAATTACTCACAAAAATTAGCTGTTGCTATGATGTACTCATAACAACGATTGTTGAATAATCCTTTTTATTATATTGTAACCTATCAGTGCTTATTCCAACTATTTAGGGAGAGATACAGTTTCTTATGTCTATCACTTATAAATATAAAATCCCATTTGCATTAAAACTGACAAATCTATGAAATGTCTATTTAGGACCAAATTCGAAATGTTATATTATGTGTATGGAGAAACCATTAGTATCTATTTAACTTAAGGAGTAGGTTTTCTGTGAATAAATTATTAATGATTCTTGGCAGCTCAGTCATGCTACTTGCTGCTTGCGGCGGAGAAGAAGCAACGGATGAAGGAGATGAAGCTGAAGGAGATCAAGAGTTTACATTGGAAGAACTTGGAGAATATGATGGGCAAGATGGAAACGATGCCTATGTAGCGGTTGATGGAGTCGTTTACGACGTTACAGATGTTGCAGAATGGGAAGGTGGAGAACACGCCCCCGCTGGTGGATTAGAGGCTGGTGGTGACCACACAGAAGAAATTGAAGAAGCTCCACATGGGACTGATGTATTAGAAGACTTACCAACTGTTGGCACACTTGAAGAATAATAAGAATTAGTTGCGAAGTTTAACCCTTTGGATAAGATGATTCCAAAGGGTATTTTTTAGGGAATGTTCCGCAATTACGCCCTTTGTATTATGAGTTCAACCAGAAATGACTGGTTAAACTCATAATACGAACGAAGCGAGAATGACTGTTCAAGAAGATAAGCGCGATTGCGGAATAAGGCATGTTTAGAAACATCTTTATTGTCACTAATTTAGATTGCGATATTTAGGATTTAATCAAAAGCAAACAACTATTTTTTGAGCGAGCCGCATTATTCCATTGAAAAATACGGCTTCTCGCTGATAAAAAGAAATAACTTTATTTGTACTGAACAATTTTTAAGGAAATGTATGTCTTACAAGATGGACTTTTAATCGAAATCTATTGCTAGTCATAAGAAAGGTTGGAGTCTCTCCATGAGCATTTCTTCGGTCACTTCTCCCATAATGATATCAACGATAATGCCTTCTTCATTAATCAAGTACGTGGTTGGAAGACCGGCGACTTGATACGCATCAGCCATTTCCCCATCCGTGTCGAAGAGGACAGGCATGGTGACTGGTCGATCACCTAAAAATTCCATCGCGTCATCCATCGTACGCTCAAACGATGACATATTGACTGCTAGCACATTAACCTCTTCATCACTAAATTCCTGATTGACTTGATTAAGTAGGGGAAATTCTCGAATACAGGGTTCACACCAAGAAGCCCAAAAATTCATAATGACAAACGTGCCACGTACATCGTTTAAACTCATACTTTCTCCTTCAGCTTGCGGCAACTCAATATCCGGGGCTTTTTCTCCCTGATTGACACCCGTCGGTGGGGAAGAAACAGAATTATAGATGACACCTCCCATCACCAACGTAGCAATCACAAGAGCTCCTATACTGCTTATTTTTCGAACCATTCGTATTCCCCCGTTGACCCGTTTTTTAAGGAGAACAGCACTTTTCCACCTTCCGGGTCATCTAACCATTTAAATAACTCTACGCTGTCAGGATTAGATTTTCAATCGATTACGACCGTTGTTAAGAAGCTGTGGGGTCGACCATTTGCATAAAATCTTGGACGTGTTCTTCACTCATGCCACCTACTCGAATGTGAACAACCTCCCCGTTTTCATCAATCATATAGGTTGCCGGGAGTTGCCCGACACCATAATAATCCATCACATCGCTATTTTCATCCATGAGGATAGGGAAAGTTAACTGAAGACGATCAACAAATCGATCAATGGTCAACTCGGATTCCCCCACATTTACGGCAAGAATTTCAACATCATCATCCAAATAAGCTTGATGTTGATCTTCCATATAAGGCATTTCTTCTTCACATGGCGGGCAATAGGTGCCCCAAAAGTTAAGAAATACGCCTTGCCCTTCATAATCGGCAAGCTCTACCCTTTCACCATCCATATTCATCAGCGTGAAATTGGGGGCTTGATCTCCTTCAGAAACCGCTTCCTCCGTGTGAACAAAATTGGTGTAAAATACGTAAGAAACCACGACAGCTAGCGTCATTAACACAGCCGTACGCATCCATAGACGCCGTCGTTTACGTTTAGCCCTTTCCTCTTTATCCATAGTCCACCTCACTATTGATAGATTGTCATTGATGGCGCTTTTCGGCATTTCCTAGACGTGTTCTCTCAGTATGATACCTTGTCAAAGATGCTTTTGATTCTAAGCATAAGAGTGAAGACCTGCAATAACAAGGTTGACGAATATTAAATTAATCATGATAATCGCGAAACCAACCACAGCCAACCAAGCAGAAGGTTCCCCTTGCCAACTGCGGTTCAACCGTAAGTGCAGGTAAGCTGCATAGAAGAGGAAAGTAATGAGTGCCCACACTTCTTTCGGGTCCCACCCCCAAAACCTTGTCCAAGCAATTTGAGCCCAGATCATGGCAAAAACAAGCCCTCCTAATGCAAAAAGTGGGAACCCAATCGCTATGGCACGATAGCTTATTTCATCCATTAAGTCCGGATTGACCCTTTTCACGAATGGTTGTAAAAGAGTCCCTATACGTCTCCTCGTGATTAAACGAACCGCCCCAAATAAAACGAGACCAGAACCAAAAGCCCATGCTGTTGTGTTCAAGGAATCACTATCAATCCAATGGGGCATTTCGAACCAAGGCTCCATACGATCTGAAGAGAGCAACTCTCCCTCGTTCGGGCCAAATATCGGGGGAAGATCATAAATGATTTCGGCTGGTTCTTCAAATTCATTGACATAAGTAAATTGAGCTTCATAACCGAATGCGTTAAACGCATTGGTCAAAACAATGAAGGCAAAAAGAGTGATAAAGGTGTACATAATAAACTCGACGCCAAACGTCCTTTTGGTCATTTTTTTCCTTTTTAAATCGATTGTTCGCAGAAGGTAAACGACCCCGGCCCCAAAACTAACGGCAAGAATTCCCTGAGCCAACCCTGTTGTTAACACGTGAATCTCAAGCCAATAGGTTTGTAAAGCCGGTTGCAGTGGTTGATAATCAGTTACAAATACTGTGGCATACCCAATCATGAGCATCACAACAGGCAATGTAATGACACCAAGGACGTTACTTCTATATATGCCATAGATGATCACAAAAGCGAGGCTTAAAGTGATACCAAAAAATGTAAGATACTCGAACATATTACTAACCGGGGCAAACCCGACCGTGATCCATCTGGTCACGAAATACCCTAAGGCAAAAACGAGGCCACCAATGGCTGTTATATACCCGAAAAGACCCCAGTTATTTCCCGTTACCCGGCCTTCTTTATTCCTCCATTTTCGCCCTGTCACAGACACCGCGTATAAAACCGTCGCAACTAAATAGAAAAAGAATGCGATCGTGAGTAGGATCATGCTCAAACTCATCTTTATTTACCTCCTATCCTCTAATTAAGAGTGAACCTTAGCTATTGTCCTTGTCCTCTCCCTTCTCATATTCATCATCGATTTGATCCCGAGGCGCCGTAATGCCTGTCTCTTTCGTGATCGCATCGATGTCTTTTTTCAGGGGTGCCCAGTGTTTATTCGTATGAGCAGCGAGCCAAACCTCTCCGTCGTTTCGTTGCAACCAAATGCGACGATGCGGCCAATAAGATCCTTGTACAAGACCGATAAGGAAAATGGCCCCTCCAACACTAAGATAGGGAATGGTGTTATCTTTTCGAACGGTAAGACCTGTTAAATCATTAGTATCAAAACCATCTAACGAAAACTCGTACCGATTCTCTTCTTGATCAGGGCTCACATTGTAATTCGCCTGGATACCGAGAAAAGTATGGTCTAATGCTTCTGTATCCGGGTTCGCCATTTCAAAAATGAATGCCGGATTGTCCGGGACATCATTTTCCGTTGTTGGCATGCCCTCATCATTCATATAGAAATTCGGGAAGTAGCTATTAATGCGAACATCCTCCCCATTATCAAGGGCATACGTATCATCCGGGTCATTTAAATCTACGGTAAAGGAGCCCAACACCTCATCGGTTTCCGTGTCCTCAACTTCAAAACTCAGTTCTTTTAACTCATCCAATTTATAGTCCACTTGATAAAGCGTATAATCATCGAAGTGGAAGGCATCGTTGACTTCGATCGGATGCCGATCGACTTCTTCGAGCTCTTGATCGACGCCCAGAGGACCTTCTGGTGTATATAATACTGCGTCTGTTCGAAATGTTTCTTCAAACTGAAGGGCGGCACTTGCTTCCATACCATCCCCAAAAATTTCATCATCTTCATCGAACTCTTCGTATGTGAATCCCTGATTCTCAACGTAATAATCACCGGATGTGCCAGGGACCACTTCGGTCTCGCCTTCACGAACCCACATATTTTCATCTACATACATGCCAGGGAAAAACCGAAGCGATGCCCCGATTAAAAATATAATCAACCCGATGTGATTCACATAAGGCCCCCACCGTGCCCAACGGTTTTTCTCTGCCAGTATATGGCCGTTTTCTTCCCGAATGTTGTAACGCTTCTTTTTCAATACATCTTGGGCTGCTTGAAACGTGTTGTCGACATCTTCCACCCGACTCGTCCCAAAAATACGCTGACGTTTCATAAAACTTTTGTGTCTGGTTACACGCTGCGATTTCAAAGCTTTATATAACGGAAAAAAACGATCGATACTAGCAATGATGATCGATATGCCCAGCGCAGCAATCAACAACATATACCACCAAGATCCATACATATTGTGCAACCCAAAAGCATAATAAACTTGACCTAATCCTCCGTACTCCTCTTCATAATACACTTCCGGCGTTTCGCCGGGCGGCATAAACATCTCTTGCGGAAAAATGGTTCCGAGAGAAGAGACAATTAGTGTTACAATTATAATGCCTATCCCTACTTTGACAGACGAAAAGAAATTCCAGATTTTATCGATAATGGATGTGCTATATATTTGGGAACGACGTGCGGCACCCTCGTAACGCATGTTGAGCAATCGGTTCGAATCAGGGTCTGCCAGTGGTTTACCACATGATCCACATACTTCTGTGCCGTAAGGGTTGACTCGTCCACACTCGCAATTTTTATTCATCATGAGCCCCCATAAATCTAGTTTCATAGATGATCAGTTTTTTGAAAGAATTTCTCATAACCACAACCATTTATATCATCCAGGACGGAACATACTGCCCTAAATACATTGCAATCGTCTCGAAATACCCTGTGAAAAGAAGGATGCCCAGGATGAGCATAACGACCCCTCCCCCTTTTTGAATGGCTGGTAAAAAACGATTGATGGCGTTAAGCTTCTGGAAAGATTGCGCATAAAGGAGTGAAACCGCTATGAATGGCAACCCTAGCCCCATGGAATAAGCAAAAAGCATGGTTGATCCGGTAAGCATAGTTCCGGATGCTCCCGCAAGCGTGAGAATGGAACCGAGGGTGATGCCAATACAAGGGGTCCATCCAGCTGCAAATACCAAACCAAACAGCACCGAACCGGAAAAGCTTGAAGCCTTTTTTGGGGTTTTGGCTACTTTTTTCTCGGTCAGTAAGGCACGAATGGAAATGATTCCAGTCATTTGTAGCCCAAATAAAATAACGATGATGCCGCCTATTTGCATAATGGCTGTACTGTACTGATTAAACCATGACCCAATAAGGGTTGAGGATAATCCAAGCAGCAAGAAAATGATCGTAAAGCCAAGAATAAATCCGATGCTACGGGTGAAAATCAGCCGACGCTCCGCATTGATGGATCCCGATGAGACGTCAGTGCCGGTCAGTTGAGCCAAATAAGCCGGAAGCAACGGGAAAATACAAGGGGAAAAGAAAGATATGAGGCCTGCCGCAAAAGCAATACCGAGCGACACATCATCCATATAACGAGACCCTCCTCCAACACTGCTGTATGATGAACGACTGATGCTTCCTACGATTAAGTTTCATTTAAACTCATACCTTGTTCAGCTTGTTGTTCCCATATTTCTCCACCATTTTCGGTATAAAAGATATCCCGTTCGAAGGTGGTCACCATGATGGTGTTCTCAGCTTGTGGGTTCTGGGCCAGATATTTGATGGCGTCTTCTTCTTCGATCGATGGTGCAGGAATCTCTCTAACCACTTCGCCGGAGGCGTATATCGCTTTGAGGGTTGTTTCTTCTTCCACACCCTCGGCAACAAGCAATTCACCGGTGTGCGCATAGGTTAAAGCCGGCGCTGGCGCACCACTTAGCACCTGTTCGAAGGTATCTCCGGCATCATCAGATTGAAAAACCCCTTCTTCTGTGCTCAGAGCCACCCTATCTTCCTCATCAGGATGGGCTGCAATGGCAATCACACTTCCGTTCACCCCGTCCATGCCCCGGGGTTCCCATTCCTGCCCCTCGTCGAGGGTTCGATGCAGCCCCAACTCATCCATTTTCGAATTAGGCTCCGGATTCATAACATAAATGGCGTCTGTGTTGTAACTGGCCGACATGTCATGAAAATCAACCTCCCCTTCGAGTGCGAGCAAATCAAGCGTTTCGCCCCCATCCGTGCTTTTTACAAGGCCAAACGGATTTTCGTAATCCGACTGCATGTTTGGATGTCCACTGCTATAAAATCCTTCGGACGTCATGGTGAAGCCCATAAAGTCATGAAGCTCCCCTTCTTCACTCTCCACATTCTTCCATATCCCATCCTCATAGACACGCAACCCATCATGTGCCGGAATATATGCCTGTTCTCCATCTTCTGTAAAGCCAAGCCCATGGATATGCGTAAATTCAACCTCTTCTTGAGCTTCGGTTTGACACCCACTCATGAGTACTCCGACTGCTGCTAAACTTGCAAGATACAATCTCATGTTTTTCTTCCTTTCCGTTTGCTTATGAATGAAATGATAATGTAAATCATCGCACCGACTAATAATGGGATCCCCATCCAGAAACAGATTTGGAAAAGGAGCCGGAGATAAGAAGGAATATCGGCTGAAGCCGATATAATGCCGGACATCACCAAACAGTGCAAGCCGAAGGCGATTACCAACGAAGCAATCCACCAATCCCTTCTAGTCATTCATCGCCCTCCTTTGCTTCTGGAAAACGTAGCGTAAATGTCGTCCCTTTTCCGGGCACACTTTCCACCTGAATGCTTCCATATTGGAGTTCCGTCAATTGTTTCACGATGGCAAGCCCTAAACCGGTCCCCCCAAAATCACGTGATCTGGACTTTTCAGCCCGATAGAAACGCTCAAAAATGTAGGGAAGATCTTCAGGATCGATACCCCTTCCTGTATCCGAAATTTTCACTTCGATGTTTCCATCTTTCAAAGATCCCTCGATCCAAACATGCCCGTTTTCCGTATAACTCACCGCGTTTTGAAGTAAATTTGTGAAGATCTGTTCCAACCGGAAACTATCAGCTACAATCGTTGGAAATTTCCCTTCCATATCAACCTTTATGGTATTGTTCTTTTTCTTAGCTTCGGTGGCCAGTTTTGCTGTTGCTCGTTTGGTAACGTCTCCGATATGAACGAGCTCAAGGTCCAAGGGAAAACGCTCTTCTTCCATTCGGGATAATTCAAATAAATCATGAATCAGTCGATTCATGCGGTGGGCTTCTTCATGAATAATATCGACAAACTGTTGTCTTTCGGTTTCATCCTGATAAAGCTCCTTTTTTAGTGCATCACAATACCCCTGGACATAAGACAGTGGCGTCCGTAATTCATGAGACACGTCCGAAAAAAAAGCTTGCCTGTTGCCCCGGTACCTTTTTAGTTCGCGTGCCAACTCATTCATGGAATGGGAAAGCGAACCCAACTCATCTTTCGTTTTCACAGGCACTTCCACATCTAGATCCCCCCTCGCCATTTGGTTTGCCGCTCTTTCCATCTCCTGCAGGGGCGTTGAAAATTCTCTGGAGGCAATAAACGTAAAACCAAAGGCAAGAAGAAGGGCTCCAACCCCTGATAGAAGCAGCGCCTGCTGTACTTGAATGGCAGACTGATCCATGAGATTCGAAGGTGAAAAGATAATGACCTCTCCAATATCGTCACCCTGCACTTGTTCCCCAGCATAAATATATTCTTGGTGATCATTTGGGTCGGTAAATCTTCCTGCCTCCCCCTGCAATGCGGCATGCTCAGAGGGATGAAACCCACGGATCCCGGAATCTTCGACAACATTTCCATTTTGATCTATGATGACCATCTTTCGGGAGGTCTCCCGATCCATCGATTGGACAAGGAGTTCGATGTCAGGATCATCGATCACAGCAAGGAGGTTTGCATATTGGGAAGCCATTTCATCCGTTTCTTCGTATAAATGTACTTCATTATAATTGGTGAAAATTTGAACCATGACATACCCTAACGGAAGCAATACGATGAGAAACAAAATCATGATTGATCCACCGAGCTTATAAAAAATCCTGTTCATCGGTTATTTCCTTCCGTTGTATTAAATTTGTATCCTACTCCCCATACGGTCTTCATTGGATTAAATGGCAGACCAGCCTTTTTTAATTTGGTTCGGATATTTTTGATATGGGTGTCAATCGTCCGAGGATCGTGCCATTCGCTATCCATTGACCAAATATGTTCGATGACATTTTCCCTTGTGTACACGCGTTCCGGACGTGAGGCTAATAAATATAAAATGTCAAATTCTTTTGCGGTTAAATCGACGGATTGTCCCGCCACGTTAACCTCGTGTCGATCTGGGTGAATAAATAATGCCCCATCTGTTATCTTTGCCGGATACTCGTTTAAAGAGCTGGATTTACGTCGGAGCAATGCTTTTACACGTGCAACGAGTTCCTCTGGAGCGAACGGTTTCACGAGATAATCATCTGCCCCAAGGTCAAGCCCCTTGACTCGATCTTCTACTTCTGTTTTTGCTGTTAGCATCAAAATACCTATATTGGATCCTTCAGTACGAAGGTGTTCACATACGGCCCAACCATCGGTCCGGGGCATCATAATATCTAAAATAACGGCATCGTAAGGTTGATCGGTTGCCTTATGTATCGCTTCTATTCCGGAACTTGCTTCATCAAGTTCATAGCCTGCATTTGTCAAATAAAGACCAACCAACTGTCTCATTTTTCTCTCGTCATCCACAATAAGTATACGTTCAGCCACTTTTGCTCCTCCCATGAAGTGCTATATGATAAGTTTATCTAGTAAATATGTAGTTGATGTGAAGAATGGGGATGTAAAATATGATCATTTTTTGACGAAAACACTGTTGTAGAGTGTCATATCTCATCATAAAAAGAGACCCTGAAGGCGGATAGGAACCACCTTAGGGCCGAAGAAATTATGCAGCCGCCATCTCACGGCATATTTTTGCGCAACGGTGACAAGCTTCCGCACAGTCTTGGCAATGCTGGTGGTCGTGCTTTGCACACTCATCGCCACACGCCTGACAGATGTCCGCGCATAATTCACAGATCTGCCTAACAAAACGGCTGTTTGTTTGCATAGCTTGTACCGCAAACGCACAGATATCTGCACATTCTCGATCCAAACGAATACACTCTGCCATCATCTGTACGTTGTCTTCCTTCAGACATTCATCAAAACACCGATTGCACTGTTCCATGCATTCTAAACATGCTTGGATACACTCTTGATAAGTCATTAATCTTGGTACTCCTTTCTTACGACACATAATTTGCATTCACTAGCTAGTGTGCGGTGTCCTTAATGATTTACCCATAAAATATGTATTTTTTATGAAGTTGGGAAAACTTGTTATTCTCTTTGATTAAAACGATAGTACAAAAACGCCCTATCCGATCATTCGACCTTAAAGTAGGGCTTGCTGAAATGAAAAAATTCTTTCTGTTGCAAGGGGTTTCCCCTGATGTGTCGAAAGAGAAATGCAAGGAAAAATGGCCGCTCACGGCTAAACCTTTGCACCTTATGATCAACATGCGAGGGATGGCGCTGCAATGGCGAAGACTCCAGCGGAAAAACGGACGAGCCAAGACCCCGCAGCGCTGATCTTGCGCGAGGAGGCTTGGCCGTTCGTCCGCGGAAAGCGAAGCCATGGAAGCGACATCCCGCCCTTGCGATCAAGTTATTCAGCAGCCTCTAAAGTAAGGGCTAATGTCTTCTATTTCCTTTTTTATTCAAGCTCAGAGAGTTCATCTTCGGTAACCCATTTATGATTTTCCACTACCTCTCCACCGTCCGTTGGTGTGTAATCGATCATATAGACCGTCGTTTCTTCAGCATCATCAATCTCAGCTGTGGCTCCTTCCATTCCGTCCATATGATCGGCTTCCAATGTGACTTCTGTTCCTGGTTCAAATGTTTCCTCCCCGGCTTCTTCGATTTCTTCATGAACCACCCATTCATGATTTTCCACTCTTTCTCCGCCATTGGTTGGGTCGTAAGAAACAATGTAGGCAGTCGTATCATAAGCCCCTACGATGGTAGCTTCGGCACCTTCCATTTCTTCCATATGGCCGCCTTCCACCATTGCTTGGCTTCCCGCTTCAAAAGTTGGATTCTCTTCTTCCTCTAATTCATCCGGAACTTCACCGGAGCTGGAATGATCCATATCTTCGTGCATATCATCGTCCATATCCATGCCATCCATATCGTCATGATCGGGCATCTCATCCTCCATACCTTCATCTGACATTGGACCTTCATCATCATTACCACATGCAGCTAATGCAAAAACTGTCACTAGAGAAACGGACCCTATCATGATTTTCTTCTTCATTTTAAAATTCCTCCTTTTCATAATGGCAATGTACCAAGTAATTGTGTAGAAAATATGGAGTAAACAATAAGATTGATCAAAACAGCTCTGAAAAATTGCTTTTTGAACAAAGGATGTCGCTGTAATGGCTCGTCCGCTAGAAAGCGTGGCCACAACAATCGCCGATCGTATTTTTGTTAAGTTAGGATTTTTTAAATGAGTTTTTTCATCTTCGCTAATAGCACTTTATAAAAAGGAAATTACAGTGTTGAATGTGCCATTCGCATACATAATATATAAACCTAGCCCTATAAACACGATCGGAACAATCCAACGTTCATACTTCTCAATTTTCTCTGAAACATAGTTCACAGAAGCTAAACGATAGCTTACATAACATAAAACACCAACCATAATAAGGAAGACAAGTATTACAACTGGTATTTCAATCGCGTTTAATGTTGTGAAATATGGTATATAAATGGAAAAATCATCTGCACTAGAAGCCAATACAATAAAGGTGACCGTTAAGTATAGGTGGTTAAAACGATCGGAAGATAAAATAGACAGGATATTACTTTCATCTGCATCTTCCTCCCCTTGAATCCATATTCTAACGCCTAAATAAATTGGTATAAGCCCAAGCAAACCTACAATCCATTGTTGAGGGATGAGATTAACACCATAAGCTGCTAAAAAACTCACCGATAGTATGATTACAGTACCTAAATATTGTCCAATCCAAATATGTTTCATTTGACCTTTTTTGATCTGCGAAAATAAAAGAATTAATATAATCAAGTAATCAATACCTGTGGCTATATAAACTGCAATAGCCGTTAATATCGTTGGGATCATTTTATCGTCTCCAATAAGCTGGATCTCTTTTTTTTACATAAAATAAGGCTTCCTGAAATGGGAAGCCCATATTTTGAATACGTAAAATCAACCAGCTTTTTCGCAATCGCAAGGCTCACAAGTGCGTGTTTCGTCCGTACAATGGTTTGCGCAGTGTTCACAGCAATATACTTTTCCCTCAACTATTGTTTTGTTTTCACCAGCAAGACAGTTACAGTTGGGACGTGCGCATTTCTCCATTATGATTCCCCTCCCTAATTGAGATTAATCAAAAAACTTAAAGTATCCTTTAGTTTGGCAAGTCTTCAGTTAAGCACCATCCGCGATCTAAAAGAATGATCACACAGGTATCAACAATTTGATAATGAATGAAATTTCCTTCACGTAATGAACGTACAATCCCTTTATCAACCAAACGTTGGAGCTGGTTAGATACTGCTTGGGTTTTCATCCCTACCTGTTCCGAAAGCTCTGTAACAGACATATTTGGGTTTCGAACCAATGCATGAAGGATTCGAAGTCGGGTAGCATTAGCAAGTATTTTAAAAGTGTCGCTCAATCCGTCTGCCTCTTCACCTTCTAATAAGGGACGTTCGGTTAATTGAGGTTTGGGCGTACAAGTATTTTTAATTTCTGTGTCCACTTTTTCACCCCCCCGTTTCACAATTACATTGTATAGTGTAATTGTGAAAGTTGTCAACTTATAACATTCTACCTTTATGTAACACAAAGATTCAAGGAAAGGCGCAAGTCTTATTCGTTACTTGCGCCTATTTTGGAATACCGGTAGAACTCATTCATATAAGCTGGTATTGCTTAAAGTAGGGTCTGCTGAACAATGAAAAACGCTTTCTGTCGCAAGCGATCCCCACCAATTTGCAGCAAGAAGATTCAAGTAAAAGGGACTCCTACCCCGCTAAACCCTTGCACCTTGCCGTCAAAACGGAAGGGATGGCGCTGTAATGGCGGAGACGCCTGCGGAAAAACGGACGAGCCAAGACCCCGCAGTGCCGGTTTTGCACGAGGAGGCTTGGCCGTTCGTCCGCGGCAAGCGAAGCCATGAAAGCGACATCCCGTCTTCTCCTGATAGCAACAAGTTGTTCAGCAGCCCCTAATTTATCTCACGTACATTATCGTGTCGTTTTCGCAAATTGTTGAAGGTGGTGGCCAATTTCATCACGTACTCGTTGGAATTCAGCCCACTTCTCTTTGTCTGATCCTTCAGCTTTTGCCGGATCATCAAAGCCCCAATGTTCACGGCGAATATGTGGCGGTGTCATCGGACAACGATCCGCCGCATCGCCGCAAAGAGTCACAATCATATCAACGTCATTCCATAAATCCGTATCAATCACATCTGATGTTTGATTGGAAATATCAATATTGACCTCGCTCATGGCTTTTATTGCATTTGCGTTTAAACCATGAGCTTCGACACCTGCACTGTATACATTCCATTCCTGACCCAAATAATATTTTGCCCATCCTTCCGCCATTTGGCTGCGGCATGCGTTTCCTGTACAAATAAAATAAATCGTTTTTTTAGACATGACGAGTTTTCTCCTTTTCCTTAGCTAATCAGCATTAACCAGAGATAAAGTCCAAGTAAGGTGATAAATAAGACGGGTAATGTAATGACAATGCCTGTCTTAAAGTACGTCCACCAGGAAATCTTGACACCTTTTTGCGTAAGGACGTGTAACCACAATAACGTTGCCAACGAACCTATCGGCGTAATTTTTGGCCCCAGGTCAGAACCGACCACATTTGCATAAACCATGGCTTCTTTCATGAGTCCTGTTGCAGCTGTCGTATCAATCGCTATGGCATTGATCATGACTGTTGGCATATTGTTCATGATGGAAGACAGAATAGCTGCTAAAAAGCCCATACCCATTGTTGCCGCAAAAACACCTTGCTCAGCAACATATTCAAGTCCTGAAGCTAGAACATCCGTTAAGCCGACATTTTGCAGACCAAACACAACGACATACATCCCAACCGAGAAAAAGACAATGTTCCATGGTGCACCTTTGAGGACGGATCGTGTAGCGACAGCAGGGCTCTTGCTGGCAATCCCCAAAAAAACAAGGGCAATCATTCCCGCAACAATGGATACAGGAATATGTAGGAACTCACTAACGAGATAACCAATTAATAATACTGCTAAAACAAACCATGAGATCCGGAACATTTTTTCATCTTTAATGGCTGTGACAGGCTTTTGCAGTTTTTCATAATCGTATCGTTTTGGAATGCTCTTTCTAAAGTATAGATACAAAACAAGAATACTGGCCACTAATGAAAAGAAGTTAGGAACAATCATCCGTGTGGCATATTCAATAAATCCAATCCCAAAGAAGTCCGCCGAAACAATGTTGACTAAGTTACTCACAATCAACGGTAGTGAGGTGGAATCAGCAATAAATCCACTCGCAATAATAAATGGAAACACCATTGTTTCGTTAAAATTCAACGAGCGAACCATGGCTAAAACGATGGGCGTTAGAATTAAAGCTGCACCGTCATTGGCGAAAAATGCTGCGACAATGGAACCTAAAATACAGACATAGACAAACATGAGCACGGCATTTCCTTTGGCCGCTCGCGTCATATGTAAGGCCGACCATTCGAAAAAGCCTATCTCATCTAAAATTAAAGAAATAATAATAACAGCAACAAACGTTAAGGTCGCATTCCAAACAATGCTTGTAACTTCAATGACATCGCCAAAAGAAACAACACCGAGAAGTAATGCAACAATGGCACCACCACAAGCAGACCAACCAATATCAAGGTTTTTAGGCTGCCAGATGACCAAAACGAGCGTAATGATAAATATCGCAGATGCTAAAATGACTGAAATCAACGTATGCGTTCTCCCTTACTATATCAAGTGTTTATTTCTCTACCATATTAAAGGCAGCCGGCAGCGGCCTTCGTTATGTCATATCTCCTAATCATCAATTTTTTTTGATTTATTTGGGTTCAAAAAGTTACTAACACTTATTGAATCCAGGTTTAAACACACAACATAATTCATCCGAGAGGACACGATCCATTTCCTCTTCGTTAATCTCATAATAACTCCATGTACCTTTAGTTTCCCTCGCCAAAAGGTTAGCATCCATCAGGATTTTTAGATGGTATGACAGTTTGGATTGGCTCATTTCCAACTCTTCGGTAAGATGACAGACACAAGTTTTTCCTTTTCTACTCAACAGATGAAGTAAATGCAATCGTTTTTTATCAGCTAAGGCCTTAAACGTATGTTCATACTTCTCTAAAGTATTAATGGAAAGTTCATCAACGGGGGATACTACCTTCAAAATCATCCACTCCTTTCATCAAAAATAATTGATTAATGGGAGAATATCATAAGTGCTAGCAATAAATCAAGTTAATTTGACTCGAGTTCAACAATCGCTATCTCATCACCCATGATGATAACCATACGGATCGGGTAGCTGATCGTGCCGATGCCAACACTGTCGATATGAATAAAACAGGATTTGGGATTTCCGTAAAAGAAAAAAGAAGATGAACTCCGTTGAATCAAAGGCACGTGGATAAGACAAAGGAAAGGTGATCGTCGTCGTACAAGACCCACCCCGGATTGTTGCGTGCTTATGATCATAAGAGTCCCTCCAATAATCATTGCAACGGCAATGATCCCCCCACATATCCAAGCACCGAGAAGTACTCTGCCTCTTCTTTGCGACCGGCCAGCATAAAGGGGGCGGCTTAAATGTAAACATCTCCTGATTATAATATTGATGGTACTTGATCGATACGATGAACAATAAGATTTGCATGATTCAAGTTCTGCTCTAAATCACTCTGATAGCCAATTGTTGTCATACCTGCTGCATTTGCGGATGCAATACCGTTTGCTGAATCTTCGAGAACGATACAATTGGGAGGTTCAGTGTTTAATTGTCTAGATGTTTCAAAATAAATGTCAGGCGCCGGCTTCCCGTTTTTGACAACCTCTCCACTCACAATACAAGTATAGTAATGTCTGATCGAAAATTTGGATAAGACTGTGTTAATTAAAGACTTGGGTGATGATGAAGCCAGTGCAATTTTATATTGATTTTCATCGAGATAATTTAATAGTGGTATTATCCCTTCCATGGGTTGAAGGTTGCTATTTTTTATTTCTTCCACCATTCTCATTTCAACATGAGACAAGAGCTCCGCTAAATTTACAGCCATATTTTCTTCGTCAATAATAACGCTCCACATATCTGCCGGCCGCATACCCGTATACATGAGAAGCCGATTGTTATCAAGATGTACACCATATTCCGCTGCAATTTCCTTCTCTACTCTCTTATGAATAGGTTCACTATCGATAATAACCCCGTCCATATCAAATATGAAATATTTTTCCATATGTCATATCGCTCCCCATAATCTAGAGTTTTGCTTTCACCTGCTGTGCCAATGGGTGTTCTGCACTTAATCCCGAGAAGTGGAGAAACGCCGATAGCTCACCCTCGGTTTGAACCATCTTCTTTAGTTTTTCGCTTTCCGCGTCACCATCTGCATAAAAATGTAATGCATCGATAATGGTCATTATCAAATATTTAGCTTCTTTTCCTTTTTCTGCAAATGCCTTTGCCGGCCTTACGATACGGTCTTTTTCACCGAGTTTGCGAATCGGGCCTCGTCCGACACGAACGACTGTATCCTGCAAATACGGGTTTTTGAATCGTTCCATAATCTTTTCAACGTAAGCTTCGTGTGCTTCTACATTAAAACCGTAATTCTCGATAAGGAAAATGGATGTTTCCTCTAAAATTTTGCGAACATGCGTTTCAATCTCTGTGTCAGCCATTGCATCCAATATACGCTCCTTTCCGGCTCTGTATCCTCTGTACGCAGCAGCAGCATGTCCGCTATTCACGGTAAATAACTTTCGCTCCAGGTACGGAGCAAGGTCATCAACCAGCGTCGCCTCACCCAACTGAATATCTCCTGCAAGAGACGGTTTTTCCACGATCCATTCAAAAAAAGGTTCAACGGTTACTTCAAGCACGTCGTCTGATGCAACACTTGGCACAATACGATCTACTGCTGCGTCCGCAAAGCCAACATTATGCGTTATGATTCGTTTTTCGCCTTCGGTTAAATGTGTGAAGATCTCTTCCCGTAACATGGAAGTAGCTCTTATTGCATTTTCACAGGCAATAACATTAACATGATTATTATCTACCCGGCTTGTGAGCCCTTTTGCAATGATCGGCGCAATCATTGGCAAAGTTGCTGTTCCGACTGCTGTCGTGATGGCATCAGCTTTTTGCAGCGCCTCAAGAACTTCCGTTTCTTCTGTTTGGCTATTCAGGCCATCGACGCCAGTCACTTCAAACGATGTCTGTTTATCAGAAGCGATATGAACAGTGTATTTCTCCCTTTTTTTCAACGCCTGTATCAGCTCATCATTTACATCAACGAACGTTACGCTGTAACCTGCTTCATGAAGCAATGCTCCGATGAAACCACGGCCTATGTTTCCTGCACCAAAATGGACGGCTTCCATCTATTCATTCACTCCGGAGAAGAAATCCAAGACTTCTTCTGCCGATTCAGATTGAAGCAAGTTTCTTACATTTTCCTCTTCTGAGCAAGCGATGGCAATCTTTGAGAGAATATCGAGATGCTCCCCATCTTTACCAGCAATTCCGATCACAAGTTGTACAGGATTGCCGCCCCAGTCGATCTCCTCTTCAAGAAGTAAAACCGAAAGCCCTGATTCATAAACCTCTGTTCTTGAATCTTCCGTTCCGTGCGGAATGGCAAGCAAGTTTCCCATATACGTGGATGTTATTTCTTCACGGGCATGCATTTTTTCAATATAGTTTCCTTTGACATATCCTTCCTGAACGAGCAGTTCCCCAGCAGCGTTAATTGCTTCTTCACTGGAAGCGACTGCCTTTTGCAATTGAATGTTCTCTTTTTTTAAAATCACGATGATTCCTCTCCTTTTTATATAAATGCGCTCAGGTAATCACGACATTCTTGTTCAAGCATTTGTGCCACTTCTCGTTTACTTCCTGTCCGAAATACCGCCGTCTGTTCCTTCGATCCGATGAAGAGTGTGCTCACATAACTCATAAACGCGATTTCAAATGGTTGCAAAGACTCCGGCGCAGCCATAATAAGGATACGTTTTACCATTTCTTCTTCATTCGACATTGACATAAGCTTCTTATTTTCTTTCAAATGAAGGATATGAAAAAAAGGCGCATTCACTGCTTTAGACCGGGTATGGTAAAGCGCTAAACCTGTCTCCGGTATCGCCAAACCACCCACATTCTCCCTTTGCCGAAGAGCATCCTGGACATTTTCCACTTGGGAAACGTAACCTCTTCGTTCAAGTGAATGGAGACTTTCCCCAATTCCTTGCCACACATCATCAGAACGCGTGATCTCTATAGATCTTAAAAAATGATTCATCATTCTGCCGAGCATCGTCATTTCCTCAAATGTAGCGCTGGCACCAGCCGTTAAAAACGCTTCTCTGCCCTCGTGGTGTTCCGTTTGATAAGTTTCGATAAACGATCGAACCGCTTGTATTTCTTCCTCAGTGAGCACCGGGCTCACATGAAAAACTTTTTGTGTATGTTCTAACTTAACCGTTGATATAACAAGGTCGTAAGCTTCCTCATCATAAGCATTCAACTCAAACATCGAGGCATTCGTAATGGAGGTTATTTCTGGAAACCTTTGTTTCATTCGGCTTGCTAGCATCTTTGCAGAACCAATTCCACTTGGGCAAATAACTAGCGCTCGCAAACCTAACGATCGTTTTCTCTGTTCCAAAACGGAACCGAAGTGCAAGACAAGAAGACCGACTTCTGCATCCGGAATCGACAAAGGAGAAAAAATGAACGACGCTTGATTTTTAGTTACTGAGAACAATGCTTCATAATCCCGTCTGATGCGTTCGAGTAAAGGGTTCGAAATTGTCATTCCTTGCCTGATTCGATAAAGCGCAGGTTTCAAATGAGAAAGTAAATCCTGGATAAGTGAAGGTTCATATAATTCTACATCTAATTCCTCTTCTACTCCTCTAATCAGTTGTTTAATTCTGCTTATGAGCTCAGTATTCAGCTCTTCAAATGGAATTTCCTCTTGACCACTTACACGTGCCCCGCGCAAATGCATGACGAGGTAACCGATCTCCTCTGCCGGAATTTCCATATCAAAGGATTCTTCCAAAGCTTTGCTAATCGTACGTGCAATCACATGCTCGTCCGTTTGTTCCAACGCTTCAAGCTGATCAGGATCCATGGTGATCAGCTCCCCCTGGCGAAGTCTTTCCAGCGCCAATGTCGTGTGGACGACCAACGCGATCAGTGACTGATCAGCGATATGGGGAAACCGTTCTTCTTTCACGCGTTGGACGGTGTACAAGACCTTTTTGACCATCGGAAGCTCGACTAAATGTAATAACTGATCGGTTACCTTATGCTGAACTTCCTCATGATACATGGCGTCATAAAGTGTTTCTTCTGTCAGATGGTTCGACAAAATGCCACTCATCGCACGCCGCTTATTTTTTTCCAAACCCTGAATTTCAATCCCATAACCGCGCTTTCGAATGAGATCAAGGCCATGAGCTTCAAGCCACTCGGACGTTTTATCCAAGTCGCTACTCACCGTTGCGGTCGTCACACCCAGTTCTGAAGCGAGCGTAAATAATTTCATCGGCTCACTAATCATGAGAAGCCGTACGAGCAACACCCCTTGTCTTTCCTCCGACGTAAATTCCATAGGGTCCATCGACTGTAAATGAGCGAGCAATTCTGCTCTATCCCCTTGTAAATAAACCGAATGATCCTTCTTTCGCAAGAGCTCGAGCCCAAATTTTCGTACCGTACGTTTCAAACGTTTAAGGTCGCGTTGAATGGTGCGAACACTAACCGAGGCAGCTTCAGCGAGCTGTATTTGAGAAACACTCGATGAAGCATGAACGAGTAACGTCAGCAAAATGCGTTCTCTGGCAGTGATGTGCATAAAGCTCTCTCCTTGATTCGGTTACGTTTTCAGACGATCAACAAGGTCATCGATCTTTGGACTATTCAAGAAGTTATCGACGGAAATATGCTCCGCATCCGGTTTTTGTACCTTTGCACGATCTGTTAGATCCTTGTGTGTGATGACTAGGTCAGCATCCTCCGGAATCGAGGAAATTGCTGTGTTTGTAACATGAATGTCGGTAAGACCTGCTTTTTTGAATTTATCTTTTAATATGGAAGCACCCATGGCACTCGATCCCATTCCCGCGTCACATGAAAAAATGACTTTGTTGATTCCATTTTCTTCTGTTTCCGATTCACGCTCGGATGTTTCTCCACCGGTCATTTTTTCAATAATTTCGTTATAACGAGGACTGTTCATGAAGTTATCCACGGATACATGAATCGCGTCCGGTTTTTGCTCTTTCGCTCGTATAGTCAAGTCTTTGTGCGTGATAATGAGATCCGCGTGGTCCGGGATGTTGCTGATGGATGTGTTGGATACTTCTACGTTCTCGATCTTAGCTTTCTTCACACGGTCTTTCATGATCGAGGCACCCATCGCGCTGGAGCCCATGCCCGCGTCACACGCGAAGATAATCCTTGTTACATCCTCGTAGCTTTTCTCTGTTTTTACGTTAGAATCAGAGGACTTCTCCCCTTTCATCTCTCCCATCTTCGCTTTCGCTTCTTCAATATTTTCTTCTTGTCCTTTTCGATCAAATTTGAGAATCGGGGCAGCGATCGCGAACGTTACAGCTGCTGCGACGAAAACCGATAATAACGCTCCTAGATGGCTTCCGCTGGACGCAAAGGCAAGAATCAAAAATATACTTCCCGGCGCCGGAACACTTGTGAGCCCTACTTCAAATAATGTCACCATAAACACCCCACTCATACCGCCGGCGATAAGCGCGACAATGAGCAGAGGTTTCATCAAAACATAAGGGAAGTAAAGCTCATGAATCCCACCGAAGAAATGAATGATCCCGGCACCATATGAAGATGCTTTTGCAGCACCCTTGCCAAAGATCATAAAGGCCAACAATACCCCGATCCCCGGACCCGGGTTTGCTTCCAGCATAAAAAGCATTGACTCCCCGTATTCGGCAACTTGACTCGACGCGATAGGGCTAATAATGCCATGGTTAATGGCGTTATTTAGAAAGAGGATCTTTGCAGGCTCAATAAAGATGGATACGAGTGGCAGCGCGCCAATGGAAATCATCGCGTCCACACCTGCTCCCAATGCAACTGTCAACCCTTCTACAATCGGACCGACAGCTGTCGCAGCAATAACTGCCAGAGTAGCACCGATAATACCCGAGGAAAAGTTGTTAACGAGCATCTCAAACCCCGGCCGAATTTTATCTTCCACAACTTTGTCAAATTTCTTAATGGCAAAACCACCGAGCGGCCCCATGACCATCGCGCCGATGAACATCGGCATATCAGCAACGACAATAACGCCCATAGCGGCTGTTGCACCGACAACCCCACCCCGAAAATCATGAATCATACGGCCTCCGGCAAATGCAATGAGCAATGGCAATAAATACATAACCATAGGGTCGACGAATACTTCCAGCGTCTCGAGTTCAAACGAGAGTGCAACCGCTGTCAGAAGCCCCCAAGCGATAAACGCACCGATATTTGGCATAATCATACTGCTTAGATTACTTCCAAACCGCTGGACACGAGCTCGCACACTTGCTTTTTCGGACACAAGTTTCCCCTCCTTATGCGTTTGTCATTCTTAATTTAAGTGTAGAATGTGTCTTTAAGCGTTACAACAAAAGGAAAAGGTAACTTTGTCACGAAAAAGGCGACAACATTTGATTTTGGGTAATTCTACCTTTCTCAATGAAATTCCTAAAATTTCATGGGGTCGGCGCTTTAGAGGTTCACAACGACGACCACGGGATTAATGTTGATACTCTGTTTTAAACGCATAGGCGGTACGTGTACTAGCCTTCCATAAAACATATCAAAAAATCTACGATAGATGAACAAACGTTGATACAAAGTCTGTAGCCATGGCTACTGGAACTCCGAGGTTGGTTCAAATCGGTCGTAGGTCCTTTTGATCTTGGGGTTGACGCTCATCGTCCTTTTATTTTTCTTACGTAATTTATTGTATAATCTAGTAGAGAGTTTGTTAATTTCAACACCAAAAAGGATAAAGATGAATGCGATGGACGTTATCCATATGAGATACGAGGAAAGAATGATCAGACCTCCGAGAGATAAATATATATATTTTTCCTCTAATGAAAGCTTTACTGATACTTGTTAAACTATGACCAAGAAAGTAAACGGATAGGGTGAAAATATGAGCAGACAAGATGAAGTATTGATAAAGTTACAATTGCTCTCTGGCCGGAACCCTCAAGGGGTTAACGCAAAAGATATTGCACACACGTTAAATATTAATCGTTCCACCGCCAGCCGTTATTTAAACGATCTGGTTGAAAAGGGGAAAGCCGAAAAAATACCCGGAAAGCCAGTGTGTTACCAAATTAAAAACGCACGTTTTAGTAAAGAGGTAGGGGATAGTATCCAACCCTTGATACAACAAGGGGTTGCTACTCTTTCTTATCCCTTTCAATCGTTGCACATTCTTTTGGATGGAGAGACTGGTACCGGTAAAACATACCTGGCTGATCAGCTATATGAAATCGCAGCAGAAGAAGGATATATAAAAAGGGAAACCCCTTTTGTCACCTTTAATTGTGCCGATTATGCCCAGAATCCAGAACTGTTGGTAGGTCAAATTTTTGGTATAAAAAAAGGAGCCTATACAGGGGCGCTACATGATCAAACAGGACTTGTTGATCATGCAGATGGCGGCATTCTCTTTCTTGACGAAATTCATCGCTTGCCCTCATCCGGGCAAGAAATGTTGTTCTACCTTATTGACAAAGGGGTGTATCGGAGGCTTGGAGAAGCAGTTCACGAGAGAAAGGCGAAAATCACAATCATTGGAGCGACATCTGAACAACCAGATCATGCACTCCTCCCAACGCTGTTACGAAGGTTTCCTGTAAAGCTTACAGTTCCACCCTTGCGTGCACGTAGCGACAAGGAGAGGAAGATGATGATTGATCAGTTTTTACAACAAGAAGCAGATAAAATGGACGCAGACCTATCCATTGAAGCCAAAGCGAAAGAAGCGTTGATCCGATATCCATGCCCGGGTAATATTGGGCAATTGAAAAATGATATCCAAATTGCCTGTGCAAAAGCTTATTTACAGTACTTAAACCAAAATGCCGGACACGTGAATGTATGTGAGAAAGATGTTCCGACAAAATTTGATGGTATGAAATCTACTCTCTTAACAAATAACAACCATCTATCTTCTGTGTCAACTATTGGGAAAATTCATGAAGGAGACCCAGCATTTCCTTTGCCTAATATTTATCAACGCCTGAACAAGAAGAGATCCGAATTATATTCAATGGGAGAAGTCACAATTGAATATTCGTTGCAACAAGTCGTTAATCAATATATCCAAGACTTATCAGATCACTATCCAAAAGATGCTTTTTCTTACGATGCCTTACATGATCTTGTAGATCAAGATTTGCTACAAGCATTGCAACGTGCGCCAAAAGTTCTTTCTAACCCTTTGTCTAAACAACTTGATGAAACAAGCATATATGTCATCGGGCTGCATTTACAAAACTTTCGGAATGAAGAACACCAAGATAAACATGCACTCCCCTCTTTCCCGAAAGCAAAACTAAAGGATCAAAAGGCCGCTTACTACCTTGCGGATTTTTTAGCAGATACCATTGATTTTAACCTTCCAGATAGTGAGGTTGATTTATTAGCCCATTTTTTAACACCTGAAGATGAACTGCCCTTGTTGCCAAAAAGATCCGGACAATCGATCTATGTGTTGCTTGTCACCCACGGTCGCTCAACGGCTACTTCAATGGCCGAAGTGACAAATACATTACTTGGAACGACCGTAATTGAATCGATTGATATGCCTCTCGAAAAATCAGCTGAAAAGACGTATGAAGAGGTTAAAATCAACATCGAAAAGGCATTTGCATTAAACGCTTATCAAGGGGTTCTCTTGCTTGTAGATATGGGTTCGCTCGTGACATTGGGTGACACATTTTATAATGAATGGGATATACCTGTGTTAACGTTACCATGTGTGAATATGCCCATTGTCATGGAAGCTGGACGAAAGTCACTCGTCCAAGACGCTACAATCGAGGATGTCTATGAATCAGCACATAAAGCGATGACTTTGTTTATGCGTGATCATGACCCTCAGCCACAGTCTTCGAAAAAACGTATGATTGCAACTGTCTGCTTCACTGGAGAAGGAGCAGCCCAAATACTTGAGGAATGGTTGGCAGATCAACTTACAAAGGCGGATGAGGATGTTGTCATACGCTCCGTCCGTATTAACCCTGTGTCCAGAGATACTTCAATGTTGCATCAATTAAAAGAGTACTATGATATCGTGGCAATTATTGGTACGGTGTTTATTTCAATTGATGAGATCCCTTTTATCCCTGCATGGGAGCTACTCAAGCAAGATGGAACATCTCGTTTGGTAAAATTATTAGAAATGACACGCCGATATAAACATTTATCCGAGGATAATCATACCCACAAGGTAGATCAGGAAGGTTATTTTGACATCCAATCGGGACTTGCTGAAATTGTAACCTTTATTAATCCTCACCTCTTTTGTACGATACTCAACAAATATTTGCCACAAATAAAGTCGTACTATGATTGGGATGAGAGTCGTGAGCTTGGAATGGCGATGCACATAGGTGTTTTGCTGGATAGAATAATGAAAGCTCATCTAAATGATGAAATACAAGAGTTACAAAAAACAATACCGTTAGATAATGACTGCCAGTATGATAAAGAGGAGCGTACGGTGTGGGAACCACTTATCAGTAGTTTAGAGCAAACATTTGAATTCCCGATTCCGGATTCTTTTATAAGGGCAACCATGAAATTATCAAAATAAAGTGTGCAATAAATTTGCACACTTTAATAATATCTGCTGAAAAGCCCAATAAAAAGGGCTTTTTTATATTTGGCATGCTTATTGCATTATTAAAAATGGAAGCAAAAACTACTAAGGGAATGGAAGGAGGCATAAATTTGCTCAGGAAAATATCCTTTTGGTACACGTTAGTTTTCATCTTACTGTGGAATGGTTACACTGCTCAGCAGTTTTTTGCAGGAGAAAACGGAGCCGTGCAACTATTTTGGTTCGGCATTGGTTTTACGGTCATTTTGCTTGCCACAACATGGTTCTCGAGATGGCTGATGAAACATTACAAAGTCGTGGATAAGAAAGCTAATGAAATTTTATCTACTAAATTTAAAAAACAGAGGAGTGACAAAAATGGCAGAGCAGTCTATTAAAGCGATTATCTTATGCAGTTGGGGGGCGACCTCGAGTCAACTGGCAAAAAAAGTTGAAGAGGCGGCAAAGAAAAGAGGCGTTGAAGCACAGATTTATGCGGGAGGCACCAGTGATTTTAAGGATAAAGCAGCCGAATATGATGTGGCTTTACTTGAACCGCAGGTAAGGCATTTACGTAAAGAAGTGAACAGAATCGCAGAACCGCACAATATTCCGGTAGAATTAGTCGATCAGAGAGCATTCGCGCTCATGGACGGAGATAAAGTTCTTGACCAAGTATTGAATATGGCTGAATAGGAGGGATTGCCGATGATTCAATGGCTTGAAGATCATCTAATGGAACCGCTAGGAAAGATTGCCCAAAATAAATATTTGCAATCGATTCGTGATGCTTTTGTAATCTTTGCCTTGCCGATCATTATTACTGGTTCTATTTTCTTGATCATTGCCAACCCTCCAGATGAAATTAGTGGCATGCCGGTTTTAGGCCCGCTTGTAGATGCTTGGGTTAACGCTGTTGAACCGATACAGGCACAATTGTTGTTTCCTTTTAATTTAACTTTTGGAATAATGGCTATCACAGTGGCTTTTGGTGTCGGTTACAGCCTTGCTCAACGAAAAGATGATATGGATTCTGTCATGGCAGGAATTCTTTCCATGCTTGCTTTCTTCATGACAGCGTTCCCTGTTGTCGATATTGAAGAAATTGCATTTGGGGAGATTCTTGCCGTTCTCGGCGGTGAAGGTCTTTTTGTTGCCATTATTCTAAGTATCTTGGTGACAGAATTAATGGACTTTTTGACAAAAAGAGGATTTACCTTTGAAATGCCGGCCAGTGTTCCACCTTATGTGGTAAGATCTTTTCGCGTAGTGGTCCCATTCATGATTATTTTGCCGTTGGTCTGGGCATTACAATGGATCGTTTATGCAAATTTTGAGTTAACATTACCGCAAGCAATTATGGCGATGTTCCAACCATTGGTAACCGCCTCCAACACATATTGGGCAGCACTCGGTATGATTTTGGTAATGATGGTATTGTGGGGGATGGGCATTCATGGTATGAATGTCGTTTCTTCAGTCGTATATCCATTCTGGATGAGCCAACTTGCGGCTAATGCCGATGCAGTGGCGGCAGGTGAACAGGCTACTGGTATTGTTACGGAGCCATTCTTTCATATGTTTACACATATAGGTGGTTCTGGTGTGACGTTAGGTTTAGCCATATTTATGCTATTTTCAGCTTCAATACAAATAAAACAAGTAGGGAAGACATCGATTGTTCCATCCATCTTCAATATTAACGAACCGTTGATTTTTGGACTGCCGATCGTGCTCAACCCAATTTTGTTTATTCCTTTCGTGATGGCTCCAGTCGTTGTTGTAACCATTAATTACATTATGTTCGCCACAGGTGTCATGCCGCCCGTCGTCGTCCAACCACCATTTACGGTGCCATTAGGATTTGGTGGGTTTTTAGCAACGGGCGGATCGTTTATGGCTGTCCTTATTCAAGTGTTGAACGTTATTGTCGCAACGATCATCTACTATCCATTCTTTAAACGCTACGAAAAACAACTCGTCAAACAAGAACAAGCAGACGCGGCTGAAGAAAATGAACAGACTTCTAGTGCTTAAGAGGTGAACACCTATATGGATTATGAAAAAACGATGACACAATTAATTTTACACGGCGGAAACGCTCGCGGAGCTGCTTATGAAGCTTTGGATGCAGCTGAGGAAGAAGACTTTAAAACAGCGGAATCGAAGTTGGAAGAGGCAGAAGAAGAGTTTGTGGCAGGACATAAGTGGCAAACAGAGTTGATTTCAAATCAGGGAGACGAGCAATCGCCGTCCTTCCTTATGATTCATGCACAAGACCATTTAATGACCGCACAAGCAGAACTTGCGTTGATTAAGCGAATGATCATCCAACTTCGGAAAACGGAGAAACTTACACAACGAATAGCTAAATTGGAAGGATAAGATGAAAACAGCAAGGGGGCAATATCCTTGCTGTTTTCTTATTTGACCTTGCGTATCGCTTCATGTTGTTCATAGCTCCAATGATCAACCTGAAGATCGATACGGCCATTTCTGGCAAAAAAAGCTATGCCACGGCTGTCCCTTGATGGGAAAATTCGTGCAGTAAATACGTATGCTCCTTCGTTCACAAAGATTTCCACAGAAGATACATCGACGAAAATATGAAGCGAAAGGGCTTCGACGTCGAGCGGTTTACTTCTTGTGAAACCATAAGCTTCAGCAAAACGTTCGCCGGATTTTCCGCGGTCTAGAACGATTTCTTTTTTGTCATTATCATAGTAAAGAACCGTTTCTTCTTCTTGTCCGGTGCGAAGCTTGATTCCGCACGTAGCGGCCGTTTGAATGTTTATCTCGCTTTTAAGTTCATAGCATTGGCCGTAGATGGAGTCATACGTTTTTGATTCATTGTTAATCGTATCGAATTTAGCAGTGTGGCTTCTCCTCAGTTTTTCCATTTCCCGCACGGGTTGTTGATAAAGGGAACCGTTCTTTATAAACAACTCCCTGGGAATGGTCAAACAATGAGCCCATTGATGACGGTCGGTTGGATATTCAATTTCGGGCAACCCCATCCATCCGATTAATATCCTCCGTCCGTCTGGTGCTAATGTCGTTTGTTGTGCATAGAAGTCAAAACCTGCATCAAGCTCCTGGAATTCTCCATGTTCAAAAAAACCATCGTCCAGATGTATAGGGGTGCCTATCAAAAATCCAGATTGGTAGATATTTTGATAATGATAATTTTGCGCTTCTAATCCTTGAGGTGAAAAAAGCAAAACACCTTTTCCGTCTAACTCAAAGTAATCCGGGCATTCCCACATAAAGCCAAAATCATTTTTACCCGTCTTAACTTCTCCAACAAATTCCCATTGAAAGGTATTGGAGGACCGGTAGAGAAGCACACACCCGGTCTGGTTTTCACGTTGAGCACCGATCACCAAGTAAAATGAATCACCTTGTTGCCACACTTTTGGATCGCGAAAGTGTTGCGTGTAGCCTTCAGGCGGTCCTTGAATAATAGGGGCGGTGTGTTTTTTAATATCGCCGTGCTTATCCATTATCGCGATACATTGATAGGAATGACGTTTCCATTCACTGTCTCTCGTATTTCCGGTGTATAATAAATGCAATTTATCATCGTGTACAATCCCGCTCCCTGAATATGCGCCATGGCTTTCAAACCATTTCTGAGGTTCCATGCCAACCCCCTGGTTTTCCCAATGCACAAGATCATCTGAAGTTACGTGATACCAGTGTTTTAAACCGTGAACAGGGCCGAAGGGGAACCACTGATAAAACAAGTGATACTGCCCACTGTGAAAACAAAAACCATTCGGATCGTTGAGCAAACCTATGGGTGGCTGTATATGAAAAGTCTGGCGCCAAGGAGACTGCTCAACGGTTTGTTGCAGTTTCTCGTACTCTTCTTTTGTCATTCCGGAAAAACTACGATAGCGTTGTTCACGTGTCCAATTCATTATCATAACCCCTTACGGTTATTGGTGATCCATTTTTTCTCTCAGATTATCACTAAATCCGAACATCCAGGTTAACGAAAAAGCAACGCCAATGGATATGAGGTTTGTTGCTAAATAGAGCAAAATCTGTCCGTCAAGATACAAAAGCGTCCCCGGGATTACGGTTATCGCCATACCGGTACCAGCTAGACCGACGATCGAAGCGAACGTTGCTCCCGCTGCACCACCTATCAATCCCATAACAAACGGTCTAATGTAACGTAAATTAACACCAAATATGGCAGGTTCGGTCACCCCCAGAAATGCTGATAAGGATGACGGTAGAGATATTGCTTTCAAATTCTTATGCTTTGTTTTAAGTCCTACGGCCAGTGCTGCAGCCCCTTGAGCAGCGGTAGAAGCGGTTATGATCGCATTGAAAGGGTTCTCTCCAAATTGTTGTAGTAACTGTACTTCCAGGAAGTTAAATATGTGATGGACGCCGGTAATCACGATAATCTGATGAAAAAACCCTATAATTAGCCCACTAATGCCAAAAGGCAACTCAAGAAGGGAAACAACACCTGACATTACAGCTTCCTCAACAGTATTAAAAATCGGACCGATCAAAAACAACGCTAAAAAGATCATCACGAATAACGTTAAAAAAGGAGTTAATATGAGGTCTAGAGCCTCTGGCACACGTTTACGGATCCACTTTTCAAGTTTTGCACCAATATAACCTGCGATGAAAGCCGGTAACACAGATGCTTGATACCCTGAAACTTCAATGAATCCAAAAAATAGTAATGGATCTGCTGTCCCCTCGGCAACTTCCCATGCATCTGGAAGTTCCGGATTAACAAGCATTAAGCCGAGGACGATCCCAATAACCGGACTCCCCCCGAATACCCTGAATGCGGACCAGGCGATAAGTGCAGGTAAAAATGCAAATGCCGTATCTGTTAGCACTTCCGTGAAAAGCAAAAAATTATCCGGAATGGTATCTTCTGTTAAACCCATTAACGCGAGAACTTCTTCTTGCATAATGAGTCCACGTAACCCCATGAATAATCCGGTTGCAACGAGTACAGGGATAATGGGTACAAAGACGTCACCGAAGGTTCGAATCACACGCTGAAACCAGTTTCCTTGTTTCGGTGCTTCTGTTGTTTCCTCTGATTCTCTGGAGCCGGAGGTTCCTAATTCGCTAAATTGCTCATGGATTTGATTAACAGTCCCTGTGCCAAAGATGACCTGATATTGACCGGAATTGTAAAAAGCCCCTTTAACTTTTTCGATATTCTCGGCCTTCTCCTGATCAATTTTTTCTTTGTCGTGAACCATAATACGTAATCTTGTAGCGCAATGCGACACGGTTTCAATGTTTTCTTCACCGCCGACGGCTTCAATCAATTCCTTTGCGATTTGTTGATTTTCAGCCATATTCATCAGCCCCTTTCTGCATCTAATGAATCAAGAGGAATCTCGTCCAAACCCTTCACCACATCAAATCCCCCACTTTGAGTCGTGGATCGAGCAGCTATATGGTTTGCGAATGTCGCGATTTTTTCTATATTGTTATGAGTGAGATCATCGATACTAATTTGGTAACGAAAAATGCCGAAGAGCACACTAGCCATGAATGCATCGCCGGCACCCGTTGAATCGATGGCACTTACTTTGGGGGCAGGTGCAAATCCTCTTCCGGTTTTGCCGTAAAAGTAACAACCTTTGGCGCCCAAGGTGACAAAGATAAGTGGTATGTCTGCAACCTTTTTTAATCGGTTAATCGCATGCGCTAACGTCTTTTCCTCGGTTAAAAACAAAAGCTCTTCCTCGGAGATCTTTAAGATATCCGCATAATGGGCAGCTTCCAGCGCGACAGTACGCGCTTCTTCTTTTCTCTCCCATAACTCCAAACGCAAGTTGGGATCATAGCTAACGAGTTTTCCTTCTTTTGCTGCGAAATCCAGCACTTGAAAGTTCGCACTTCGGGATGGTTCGTGGGATAGCGAAACGGATCCAAAATGGATTACATTAGCATCCTTAAGTTTTTCCATATCCAGATTGGACGGATGTAAAAGTTGATCAGCCCCTGGACTTCGATAGAAATCGAACGTTCGCTCACCGTCAGCTGTCAGAGAGACGAAGGCGAGGGTAGTTTTCGTACGTTCGGCCACTTGCATCATGCTTGTATCAATGTTTAAAGAATTTAACTTCTCTATGATCTGTTCGCCAAAAAGATCATCTCCAACTTTTCCGATGAATGACGTACTTACCCCCATTTAGCAAGTGCGGACAACACATTCAAAGGTGCACCGCCAATGTTTGCCTGGAAACTTGGTTTCTTGGTATTTGATATCGGTGACATGTCTATTAGTGTTTCTCCGATTGAGACAATCCTGTTCATTTTTTCACTCCTAGCACGAGCCCCTTAAGATTAATTCGGTTGGAAACCGGAAAGATTGGTTGCCGGGATCATCAGTTTTTATTTTGCACAATAAAGCTTCTACGGCTTTTTCCCCCATCGCTTCAGCCGGTTGTTTGATGACTGAAAGTGGCGGGTCAGTAATTTTTGCCCATTCGTAATCATCAAAGCCAATAATCGCTACATCATCCGGGATAGCAATTTTGTGTTCTTTCAGGTATGTGCATACACCAATAGTCATCAAATTATTGGCGACAAATATCGCAGTTATGTCAGGTTTGGTCAGTAATTTTTCCGCGGCCTGATAGCCGCCCGTGAATTTTGAATCACCTTCGAAAATAAGATTCTCATCTACACTAATTCCGGAATGAACGAGGGCTTTTCGGTATCCTTTGATTCTTTCTTGTGTCGTGCTTAATGTATTGATCCCTGTCACCATTCCGATTCTACCGTGACCTCTCTCTATGAGTAATTGCACTGCATCATACACTGCTTTTTCGTTCTCAACAGAGATGTAATCTCCTGTTGTTCCATCAGGAATGCGGTCCACATAAATAGCCGGAGTTTTCTGGTCGATATAAGGTTCAATGTCTTGATAAGATTCCGCGCTCGACGCAAGGATGATTCCACTCACTTGTTGCGCCTGAAAGGTTTTAAGTTTTCCAATCTCCAGTTCGAGATTTTCATCGGTATTTCCAACCAACAATTGGTAACCTTTTTGATTGAGATGTTGTTCAATTCCTTTGACGACGGAGGTGAAAAAATGATTGGAAATATCAGGAATGACAAGACCTATGGTGGATGTTTGTTGGCTTCTGAGCGTCTTGGCGGCAAAGTTCGGCGTATAATCAAGTTCCGCCATGGCATCGATCACTCTTTGACGTGTACTATCAGCAACAAATCTTGTCTCATTTATCACGTGAGAGACAGTTGCTGTGGAAACCCCTGCGACTGTTGCAACCTCACGAATGCTACTGGTTGACATAAAAATCACGCTCTCACAAAAATAAGTAAACGATTACGTAATCGTTTACTTATATGGTAAAACATTATCAATAAATGTCAATACTTGATTGAATTCCAAACGGAATTAGGGACGGTATGGTAGATAATGAAGAGCAGGAAGACATCATATCCATCCTCCTGCTCCTCGCGACATTTATCTACTCAAAAACATTTGTGTCCAGTATCCGCCGCCGATACCGTCTTGATCGACGTGGCCTACACCGATGTGTGTAAAGTCCTCTCTGAGAATGTTTTCCCGGTGTCCTTCCGATTCCATCCACCCATTTACAACTTGTTCCGGCGACTGTTGCCCCATCGCGATATTCTCCCCGGCAACTGTAAAATCAACGCCGTATTCCTCCATCATGTCAAACGGAGATCCATAAACAGGGCTTTGGTGTGAAAAATAATCGTTTTCTCTCATGTCATCAGATTTTGCCGTTGCAACCTCTGCCAGGTCGGTGTCTAATTCAAGAGGAGATAAACCGTGCGCTTCTCTCTCTTCGTTGGTTAGGTCTACAACTTCTCGCTCGTATTCCGTAACCTCATGATCATTATCTTCTTCCTGCTGGCTTTCGTCCGCTTGCTGTTCTTCATCGTCCTGTTGACCGTCATTTTCTTCCTCATAATCATCTCGATCTTCATCGGCTATATCTTCCATAGATTCTTGCATTTCATAAAGGAAACGATTAGTAGATTCCCACAATTCATCGAGAAAAAGCTCAACGGATTCTCTTAACTCTTCGGTTTCAATCCCTTCAGACTCGCCTGATTCCTCCGTCTCTTCATTGTTTGTGTCACAGGCTGATAAAACTAACACCAAAGGGAAAAAGATTAGCGATAACTTCCGAATAGTATGGCCCCCTATCACTGGTTTTTTGTCTCCTCTTTAATTCAATTTCGTACTCTCATTTTTCACGGTGAGCACATCGCGAGGGGAATGGCGAACAGACGATTCAGCGACGCTCCCGGTAACAAAACGCGACACTGCATGTTGCCCTGTATCTGCTGTGATAAGAAGATCAATGTTATTTTCAATTGTGAGCACACGGGGGATTTCAAGTCGTGGATTCCCGGAGTGCAAGATTGTGTGAACGTTTTCCATCCCCTGTTCCTCTGCTTGTTCTTTGTATCTTTGCAACATATTTTCCGAGTCTTTTTGGGCGTCTGCCATATAGTTTGGCTGATAGAATACAATGCTCTTTTCAAAATTCCCCCATTCCAATACACAAGCAATGTTCAGTGTTGCCCGCTGAGCGTTTGCTATTTCAATGGCTTTGGCCAACGCTTGCTCTGAATGTTCAGATCCATCAACCGCTACGAGAATATTTCGGTAAAGCGTGGTGCTTGCTTCGTTTTTAACGGTGAGGACATCGCAAGGGGAACGACGCATGCAGGCTTCCGCCACACTCCCGACGATCATCCTTTCCGTTGCATTTCTTCCACGCTCTCCAACCATCAATAAATCTATGTCATATTCTTTCGTCAATGTCTCGGGAATTTCATAACGGGGGCTGCCTTTCTTCAAAATCGTTTGGACCTGTTCCAAACCGGCAGCCTCTGCATTCTCTTTTGACGTTTCCAACAAATCTTCAGCCGCCTTGGTATACTGGTCCCATAGTTCTCTCCGGACATAACCTGCTATAACGGGAAAATCAAAATTGCGTGTATCAAGCACATGGGTGATCAAAAGAACGGAATTGTGATGCTTTGCGAAATGGATCGCTGTTTTCAATGCTTCATCAGACTGTTCAGACCCGTCAACCGCGACGAGGATATTTTCATACATAGGATTAATCTCCTTCCACCTACACCTCTTCAAGTCTCATTTTACATTATTCTACACTTACGTTGCATATTTCTTTATTCATGAAACCGATAAAACCTTGAATTTTAATCGCATGGCACGGGAGAGTTTGCCCGCTTTAAACGCGTCTTTTTTGGCCTATCTTTGATAGTCCTCTATGTTCTCCCTGCAAAAATAAAGACGTCCCCTGTATCAGGAACGCCTTGTTTTATTCTTCATCAATATCGACTATTTTAGAAACAATGCCCTCTTTGACTCGAACTTCATAAATCCTTTTTTCTTGTTCTAAAGCGAAGATGCCGTTGTTGAAATCTGTGTTTAAATGCTTGAAAAATATCCCTTCATAATCAGTGTCTGCATCTTGGTTAAAACTTAATTCATACGTGCCATCGGGTTGCTGATCAAGGTAAGCAGTTACCCCACGTTCGAAATCCCAATCTTCCGGCTCATCGGCGCGTGATTTTGGAATGACGTGCAGGTCTGCCCCGGGAACGTCTTCAAGGAGAATATCAATGATGGAGCCCCCTACCAAGGTCGTCCAGATATTCTCAGTCCTTTGTCCGATAATAATTTGGGTGGCGTCGACGTCTTTTGCCGTTTTTGTAATGACCTTCGTGATGTTATGTGCATTGCTATTTTTAATGATCAACTCTCCATCATATTTATCTGCAAGTTCCTGAAAAATCGGCATGTCTACGCTTTTATCATTTTTGTAATCCTCTTCCGATAAAGCGTCAAAAACGAGAATGAATAAAGGACAATTCCATTTCTCCGCAATGGAAGCTCCTCTCTTAATTAATCTTTCGCCTTGCTGCCCATAATTAATGCAAACGAGAATTCTTTCTTTATCCATCATTTTTCTCCCTTCAACGGTGATGATAAGCTTCAGCTTATCACATTTTCAACAGCATTTTCCAGGCGAGGTACATACCCTGCCGAAAATACATGAACGGTTCCCTGAATCCCTCAGGGAACCGCTACATAGTAATTACTTATCTCGTCTGCGACGAAGAAGTTCTTCCAGTGCATCCATGATGTCATCACCGGATAGGTCTTTTTCTCGTTCATCACTGGAATGTTCTTCCGTAGAATCAGAAGTAGCAGGCTCATCCGTTTGCTCTACTTCTCGTTCTCTTACATCTTCGCCGGAGCCACTCTCCTGTTTTGGAGGTAAATCTCTGGCGTACACAATGTCCCCTTCAGGTGTTACATACTTCTTATTCATATTGCGAATTTCAGGGTCCACAAAGCTGTAAATCACCGGAATGACAAAGAGCGTTAGGAAGGTACTGCTGATCAACCCGCCAATGACAACGATCGCCATGGGTTGTTGAATTTCCGCGCCTTCACCGATACCGAGTGACAACGGGGCAACCGCTAAGATGGTACTGATGGCCATGATCAATATTGGACGGGCACGGTCTTTCACGGCAGTAATTAAGGCATCATAGGCCCTCATCCCCTGCGCTTTTCTTTGATTGGCATAATCCACGAGCACAATAGCATTGTTAAGGACGATACCGGTAAGGACAAGCATCCCTATTAAGGCTACGATGCTGATCGGCGTTTGCGTAATCGTCAGTGCCAACATAACCCCGATGACAAAGAACGGAACTGTAAACATGATGACAAACGGATACTTGAAGGACTCAAATTGCGCAACCATGACAAGGTATACAAAGATGATCCCGAGCACAAAGGCAAGTACCATACTTTCCATGGCATCATCCAGCATCTCCTGATCCCCGCCGACGACGTATTCAGCATCGTCTTCAAGCTCATAATCGGCTACAACATCATCGACAAGCGTGGATATCTCTCCTAAATTATATCCACTGCCGTAGACGACATCAAATTCAACCGAAGGAATCATATCTGCTCGTTCGATGGTTGCAGGTTCTTCCCCTTCTTCGATGTCAGCCACATCTGAGAGCGGAATATTATCGCCATCTTCGTTTTGGATCGTAATCGATTCAAAATCGTCCACGCTTTCCGTGAGTTCCTCCTCGCCACGGACATTCACTTCATACAAGTCATTCTCATTCGACTGAATGGAGGTTGCCGTTACGCCGGTTGTTACTTCATTTACGCTCTCGGCAATCTGTGCCGGAACAAGCCCTTCATCCCTGGCATCATCCTCATTAATAAGCACTTGGAGTTCCGGGGCTGTCTCTTCCAGGCTGGTATCCACCTGATTGATTGCGGACTCATCTTCCAGCTCCTCCACCAAATCATCCGCCGTTTCTTCCAGACGTTCACTGCTCGGGTCGTTGATCGAGAAGGCGTAGGTGTTCGGATCACCCATCGCTGCCTGCGACATCACGTTAACGTCTACTTCAGCATCTGTATCGATATTCTCAAGGTCACTTTCAACCATTTCCGAGAATTCCGTTGTTGTCATGTCTCGGTCGTTCACCGGGACCAGATTAATCATAATCTCGGCAATATGGCTTTCTTCGCTTAAGCCTTCATCCATGGCACTGGATCCGACTGTGCTCATGTAGTTATCAATTTCGGGGTGATCGTCAATTTCTTCTTCGATGTCTGCAACCGTTTCGTCCGTTTGTTCCAGTTGGGTGCCAAAGTCATGTTCGACTTCCACCATAAATGATCCTTCATCAGCCTCAGGCATAAATTCCAGACCTGCGGTTGTCAACCCATATGCGCCGATGGCAAGCAGGACCAAGGTGATGGTGACGACCACAAAACGACGCCTGAGCGCCCATTTTGCTCCCTTCTCTACTACGTTAATGAGACGGGAGTTTCTTTGACGTTCTTCCTCCACGTTTTCCGATGGCGTGCGTAACACGCGGCTCGCTATCATCGGTACGACAGTGAGCGCCACAATTAATGATGCAAGGATACTAAAAGAAACAGCAAGCGCCAAGGGAGCAAATAAGTCTCCAACCAACCCTGTAATAAATACAACAGGAAGGAAGACGGCGATCGTCGTCAGGGTTGACGCCGTAATGGCTGCCCCCACTTCTTTCGTTCCTTCATATGCGGCCTCTTTCGGAGGTTTACGCATCGAGAGATGCCGATAGATATTTTCGATCACAACAATGGAGTTGTCCAGCAGCATCCCGATACCGAGCGCGAGCCCCCCAAGCGTCAACATGTTTAAGCTCATATCGGCAAAATAAAAGAGGGCAAAAGTGACAATAATTGAAAACGGCATGGAAAGTCCTATGATCAGCGGTGTTTTCAGATTACGCAAGAAAGCAAATAAGACAACCATGGCGAGAGCGCCACCGGCCACTAACATAGCGGCAACGTTATCAACGGCATCTTGGATAAACTCCCCTTCACTATAAAGGGTAGTGACCGTTAAATCTTCATAAGCGTCCTCTTGCAATAACGTTGACAACTCATCATTAAACATCTGTTCCACTTGTGTCGTGTTGGCATCGGACTCTTCCATAACACTGAACTGCATGGCGGCTTCCTGATTTGCCCTGGTAATGGCATCCTCATCTTCTGTCGTAAATGAAATACTGGCAACATCATCAAGTGTAATTTCATCTCCGGTTGCCGGGTCTTGGGAGACGACAAGCTCTTCAAGGTCTTCCTGGTCCGTCAACTCACTCATTACACGCGTGGTTATATTACGATCGTCATCCTCGATAACACCACCGGGAACAGCGATATCATGGCCCTGGATAACGTCAACAACGTCACTTTGCGTCATATTGGCATCATTTAAATCATCTTGATTAAGCTGGACGTCATATAATTCGGTAAGGGAGCCATCTTCTTCGATGTCCGCGACCCCATCAATGCGGGACAACTCCTGATGCAAGTCGAGAGCATCATCCTGAAAATCACCGACTTCATCACCGTTTCCCGAAACGGCGAGCTGCATGGTCGGCAGCATGGAGGGGTCAAACTCGATAAACGACGGTTGTCCGGCATCATCCGGCAGTTCTGCCTGCGTAATGGTTGACACAATATCCGTTTCAACCTCATCAATCGACGTATCTTGGGTAAATTCCAGAATGATGATGGATGATCCTTCCGACGATTGTGATGTCATATCATCCAAACCAGAAGTGGCAGCCAGTTCCCCTTCCAGTTCTTCTGTCACATCACTGAGGACTTCTTCCGGGCCTGCCCCCTCGTAACTGGTCGCCACCGCGGCTACCGGGGCTTCTACATCCGGAAAAAGATTAAGCGGCAATCGTGTCAGCGAAACGATGCCGACAATGATGAACAGGAGCATAATTACTATCGTAAATTTTGGTTTTCCGATCGAAAAATTGGATATTTTCACGTTCACGCCTCCGTATCTGCTTTATTGGTTTTCTCCCTCGACAATCATTCCTTCAAGTTTGCGAATAATGTCTCGAACTTGCCGTAAATCTTCAATCTTTATTTGCGAAAAGTAATTCTGAACAATCATTTCCTCTATTTTTTTATATTCTTGATGAAGCTTTTCCCCATTTTTCCCAAGGGATAGGTTTAATTCCCTGCGATTTTCTTGATTGATCGAACGAACAATAATGTCTTGTTCTTCCAATTTATTTAAGGTTTGACTAACCGCGCTTCGGGAGATGTCAAAATAAGCAGCGATGTCGGACATCGTTACGTTCTCATTGGAAAAAATATACATCAAAATCGACTCTTGCCTTTTTGTCAAACTGATAATATCAAAGGTCGGAAGTTGCTGTTGCTGAATCAAGTCTCGCTCGATTCTTTTCATCATTTCTACGATTTCTTGAAAAATAACTTGATGTTCATGCACCCTACTCTCCTCCATTATTATTTTTATAAAATGTTTAGATATTTAACTTATAAGTATCGAAACAATTAATAACTGTTTGGACTTTACCAGGTTTATGCACGGATATCAATGTTTAAATCATTAAGTTTGTGAAATGTTTATGAAGTTCACTGCCTTTACGTTTGTCATTGAACGTCCTTTGCCCAAGTATATTCCTCCCAAATAAAGGGCAGTATACCCTCATTAATAGTACAAAGTAGATGTGATGCTCGTCTTTTCTAATGCTTCGATTAACAAGAGGATATAACTTATTATTATTTAGCAGGAGGCGGTTTCTGTGGGATATTTCGTTCGAACTAACGACCAAGTAAACCTATTTGTTGAAGACACAGGAGAAGGCAAGCCCATTATCCTCATCCATGGGTGGCCGTTGAACAACAAGATGTTTGAATATCAGGTTACTGCTCTAACAGAGCAAGGGTATCGCTGCATTGTTCCGGATTTGCGAGGCTTTGGACGATCCGGAAAGCCTGCTTCCAGTTACGACTACAGCCATATGGCGGATGATATCGACGCGATTGTACGATTCTCCAATGTTGATGAATTTCATTTAGCCGGTTTTTCGATGGGTGGAGCCATCGCCATTCGTTACGCGACACGATATCGCGAAAGCGGCCTTCAAAATCTTTTCTTATTAGGTGCCGCCGCCCCCTCTTTCACCCAACGGGAGGACTATCCTTACGGCATGACAAAAGAAGACGTTAACGGCTTAATCGAGTCGACCTATGATGACCGGCCGGCGGCCCTTGCCGGTTTTGGCGAGAACATGTTCGCGACCGAGGTAAGCGAACCTTTTAATGAATGGTTCTTCCAATTAGGATTGGAAGCTTCCGGACACGGAACCATCCGCACGGCAGAATCTTTGCGAGACGAGGATTTACGCGCTGAACTAACCGACATTCAGGCCAAAACGTATATTTTACATGGAAAAAAAGATGAGATTTGCCCGTTTACGTTCGCTCAAATCCTTAACGACGAGATTCAAGCATCCGAGCTTATTCCTTTCGAAGAGAGCGGCCACGGTTTATTTTATGATCAACAGGAAGATTTCAATCAAACCTTATTACAATTGCTAAACGCTGATGTTTAACATGTTGATGATCTGGAAAAAGCCTTATGGTCACAATTGCTAAAGATCAACAATATAAAACAAGGATGGGATTGAATATGTCTAACGTTGAGGGAAAAGTTGTTATTCTGACAGGCGCTTCCAGTGGCATTGGGGAGGCAACAGCCAAAGAACTTGCATCCCATGGCGCTAAACTTGTTTTGGGAGCCCGCCGCAAAGAACGGTTGCAAGAGCTCCAAAAGAACCTCGACAAGGAAGGGGCAGCATCTACTTATAAGGTTGTGGATGTTACTTCCCGGGAACAAGTCGAGGCTTTGGCCCAACACGCCATTGACGAATTTGGGCAAATTGACGTCATGATCAATAATGCCGGCTTAATGCCACAGTCGTTGCTAAACAATCAAAAGGTCGACGAATGGGAGCGCATGGTCGATGTAAATATCAAAGGCGTTCTCTACGGGATCAGCTCCGTGCTCCCGCAAATGCGGGAACAAAAAGAAGGGCATATCATTAATATTTCTTCCATCGCCGGCCATGAAGTATTCCCCGGGAGTTCGGTCTATAGCGGCACAAAATTTGCGGTTCGTGCCATTACGGAGGGACTGCGAAAAGAGGAAGCACCGGAGCATAATATTCGGACGACCATCCTTTCCCCCGGGGCCATCGATACGGAATTAACCGATACCATTACCGATACCGATGTAAAACCGGGGGTTGATGAGCTTTATAAGCAGGCAATTCACCCTGACTCCATTGCCCGCTCCATCCGTTTTGCCGTTGAAGAACCTGCCGATGTATCGATCAACGAAATGCTTATTCGCCCAACGTCGCAACAACTTTAAAGAGAGACTAATGGCGAAAAGGAAAGCCGCCGGTATATTTGGCGGCTTTCCTTTCCCTTATTTGCGAATTCCAAACTGTGCATTTATTTGCCCTTTTAACATTTTTTTACGCGTTTGTTCTTTTTCTTTTTTCATTCTCTTTTGCCTAATGTCAAATGTCTGCACACCATCCTCCATTTCATTCGCGATCTCCATTAATAATTCGACATCAGAAAAAGAATACTTGCGATTCCCCCCTTTAGATCTTTCCGGAAAAAGAAGTTTCCGTTCTTCATAATATCGAATCTGCCTTACTGATAGTCCGGTTAATTCACTCATAACACCGATTGAAATGACTTTTTTCTCTTTATAGGACGTTTTTGACTCCACGGTTACATCCACCTCGCAGTATGTTAACTTATTTAACATAAAATAACCACTTTACTTTAAACTAGCAATAGTAACTAATAATTTCAATTGATATGTGAGATTATCTAACAAACAAGCAAAAATGTGGGGGATATAAATATTGACGAAATCATTTGTACGTCAATTGTTTACGGGCTAAGTAAAGCAGGTGGGAGATCAGAATGCTACACATCCTATGGAGACAAACCTTAAATAAACGCCTCCGCGGTCGAACTTCCTTTTCAGAAAAACGGGTATTTGGGCCAAATAAAGCATAACATTAAAAAAATAACGTCAAGGTTCGGAGAAAACGCCCAACCCTAACGTTCTTCAATCGTTGATATGAGTAGCATTGTCGACGAAATATACAAGGGATTTTAGCATTTCGGCGTAAGACTCCAAATCATTCCTCGGATTTCTGTAATCATTATGGATTTCCAGTTGCATCGCTTCTGTTCGGTAATGGTGCCAAGTCTGATGAGTAACGGTCCCCTCTCTGCTTGCCGGATACATCTCGTCTCTATGGACGTTGTGAATACCGTTGGTTTCAAGGATATATTTTAAAAACTCCACTCGTTCTTCGCTAACGGTTTCCCCATGGTCTGTCCCTATTTCCAGATCGAACTCCCGGCTTTTGCTTGCCCCATGCACATCGATAACGAGATCTATATTATAATCCTCGACGATATCTCCGATTTTTTCTTTATAAGGACCGCCAAAAACATAATTAGCGTCCTCGCCCTCGTGCGCATTATAAATCACATGAGCGCCCGTAAATGCCTGGATCAATAAGACCGTGGACCCGGTATAAATTTCAGCATCACGGATTTCTCCCTCGCGTATATGAGTGGTTGTGTGCGGGGCAGAAATTAATACATTGCTATCGGTTGGACCTTCTACAAATTTCGTTTGACTATCTGCATCCATATCGCCGGCATAGTCATTTTGGTTAAAGCGTTCTTCATAGTCGAAAACTTTTCCCTCGAGATCCCCGTTTTCGTATGCTTCTTTTATGTCATTCTTCCCGGAAACTGTAAACGTTTCTTCGTCAAAAGATTCATTGCCACATCCGACCAAGAGACACACCATCCCTAATAAAAATAAATGTTTGATATGCACCCGCCCTTAAAGCTAAAAATCACTATACAGTGTCTCAAGCCTTCCATCGCACCCCTGATCTGCGTTTTTTGCCTTTCCGGGGTGCGTTGAGCTTTCCATCGCACCTCGGATCAGCGGTTTCTGCCTTTCCGGGGTGCGTTGGACCATTTATCGCACCCCTGATCTGCGTTTTTTGCCTTTCCGGGGTGCGTTGTGGAGTTATGTCAATAATACGAGCACAGAAAATTGGTGCCTTTTTAGTCCTCAAGTTTCAAGTTGCTATTTCTGAATCCGCCGCCTTTGACAGCTGCTTCGGTTCGTGGTGTGCATCTGATGGCGGCTGGGAGAAAAAAGCTCATGGGCGCATCAGCCGCATCCGTCAGTGTACCACGAACCGATCGATGCTCCCGATTCGGCGGAGGGGCCCCATCCCCAACCGGTGAATCGGGGCATCGGGCACAGCTGTCAAAGGTAAACTTCACGGCTCCCAGCATAACGATCATATTTGCTATCAGCGTTTTTTCGTTACACCGTCATGTCGCCTCTTTGAGCTTGTCTATACTGCCGGTCGAATTGGTTAGGCGACATATAGCCAATGGTGGAATGGGTACGTTCTTCGTTGTAAAAGCAGGCAATGTACTCCCAAACGCTCATCTTAGCCTCCTCCCGTGTATCGTAGGTTTCATGGGCCAGCAGATCTTTTTCAATGGTAGCGTGAAAAGACTCGATGCACGCATTGTCATAACAATCGCCTTTCCGGCTCATACTTGTGAGCATGCCGTGTTCCTGGAGAATAGCCTGATAGTCATGGGAGGCATATTGGCTCCCCCGGTCTGAGTGGTGGATGAGTCCCTCTTGCGGAGGTTGAAGGCGCATCGCCCGATGTAAGGCAGTTATGGCCAGTTCTTTCGTGAGACGGTGACTGATATTCCAGCCAATGATCTTACGAGAAAATAAGTCCATCACCGATGCCAGGTAAAGCCAGCCTTCCCGGGTCCAGATATAGGTGATATCCGCCACCCAAGCCTCGTTGGGATGATCTGTATGAAAATCCCGTTGAAGCAGGTTGGGATACACCGGGTGATCATGATTGGAATCGGTTGTCTTTTTCCCTTTCTTCATGGCGGTCTTTGGGCGAAGATCATATTCTCGCATATAATTCGACACCGTTTTCTGAGTGACTGTAAAGCCGTGTTTATGCAGTTCCCTCGTTATCCGCGGACTCCCAAACGTTTTCCGGAATTGGATAAAGATTTGCTCGATGGCCTCAACGATGGTTTCTTTTCGCTGTTTTTGCGGGCATTGCGGGCGGTTGCGCCATTCGTAATAGCCGCCTCTGGAAACACCTAAAACCTCGCACATCTTCGCCACACGAAACTCTTGTCGGTGTTCCTCGATGAAGTGGTAGATCACTCCTGGTTTTTGGCGAAGAAGGCCGCTGCCTTTTTTAGAATCGCCACTTCTTCTTCCAATTCCTCAATTCTTTTCACGTCCCGTTGATGTTGCTCTTCCGCTGGCGTGAGATAACCGCTTCCGAAAAGGGAGTCCCCCTTATCCTCACGATAATTTCTCACCCAATTTTCCAGCGTGCTAGCGGAGATTCCATGCTCTCTCGCGACATCTGCTCTTTTTTTACCCTCATGAACGATAAGTTTCACCGCATACCGTTTAAATTCTATATCATGATGTTGCAAAATAGGCACACTCCTTTAGATCCATTTTAACAATGCACCAATTTTGTGTGTCCAACTTTTATTCTACTTCCACAACGCACCCCGAAATGGCAAAAATAGCTGAACTGGGGTGCGAAGAAGGCACTAACGCACCCCGAAATGGCAAAAATCGCTGATCCGGGGTGCGAAGAAGGATCCAACGCACCCCGATAAGGGATAAAACGCAGATCCGAGGTCCATGAACAGTGCGAAACGCCGGAAAGGCGATAGCTCCCTATGGTAGCTTCCCATGCTCCTTAAGCCGCAGGCTTTCTGTCTCTACCGCGGCTTAGCCTCCGCGACAAATTTCCTCGCGTGTGCGGTTAAACCATCCCAATCTTGCTCACCGATCAGCTTTTTATCCAGCAATGAACCTCCTGCTCCGACGGCGACGGCTCCGGCTCGCATATAATCGGCTATATTATCGAGGTCAATACCTCCCGTGGGCATCATCGGAATGTGCCCAAGCGGGCCTTGCAGCGCTTTTATAAAAGCGGGGCCGACAGAATCGGCCGGGAAAACTTTTACGAGATCGGCCCCCCAGTTTTTCGCTTGCAATGCTTCCGTTGGCGTGAAGATGCCAGGGATGACGATCGTGTTGTACCGATTGCTTGCTTCAATGGTCGCGCGGTCAAGCGTCGGGGCGAAAATAAATTGTGCGCCGGCTTGAATGGCCTGGACGGTGGTTTCCTGATCCAATACTGTCCCCGCTCCGACAACCGCACGATCACCCAGCCGTTCGCGAAGCTCGCGGATCGAATCAAATGCATCATCCGAGTCGACGGTGACTTCCAGCCCGGTCACACCCCCGGCCACCAGCGCATTGGCAATGTCCTGAATATGTTCACTAGGCAGCCGGCGCATAACGGCAACGACGCCGGGCTCGAGCAATTGCGGCAATTCTTTTTTCATCTCAGATGCTCCTTTTTTATCGACTTACATCTGTCGTTGTTTTTCCTTTAAAAGCTTCTACTTCCGCTCGCGTCGGCAATCCTTCTATGTCACCCGGGGAACTGACGACGAGCGCGCCGACAGCTGATCCCAACCGTACCGCTTCCTCAAGGGATTCCCCTTCCAGCAATCCGGCAATCACACCTGCGGCAAAGCCATCACCGGCACCGATCGGGTCCACGACCTCATCCACCATGTAGCTGGCAACGCGGCCTTCTTTTTTATAACGGTCAGCGTAATACGAATGGCTGTCTCCACTTTTAATGACGATGTCTTTTACTCCGTCTTTCCATGCCCGCGCTGCAATTTTCTGCTCATCACGCGTGCCGTATAGCCATTCGGCTTCATCAATGCCGGGCAAAAAGAGGTCGGATTTAGCGGCGAGCGCCCGTATCCGTTCTTTTGCATTCTCCTCTCCATACCATTGCATGATTTTAAAACGCAAATTCGGGTCAAAAGAAACCATCAGCCCGTGTTCACGCGCACCATCAATCGCACGGTCCACCGTTTCATCACAACTTTCACTCAGAAATGGCGTGATCCCTGAGATGTGTAAAATATTTCCTGATGAAAATAAACGATCAGGAAGATCATCAGGAGATAATTTGCTCGCCGCTGATCCTGCGCGATAATAATGCACGTGATTTTGATTGGGGCGTCTTTTTTCTTTAAAATACAATCCAGTCGGTGCAGCAGCATCGGTCGTCACAAATGAGGTGTCCACTCCTTCGCCGCGAATCGCGTGCAACAAATATTCCCCGAGTTCGTCATTGCCGACTTTGCTAAACCAAGTGGCTGCATGGCCCAATTTCGTCACGCCAATCGCGAAATTGGATTCTGCACCGCCGTGTCGCTTTTGAAAATAATTTGTATATTTCATTGGCCCTGTCTCGGTCGCTTCCAAAATAACCATTGTTTCTCCGAGCGTAATGACTTCCGTATCCATTGTTCCCTCCTGTTTATGTAAAGATATCTTTACTATCATATTATCATAAACCGCTGCCAAATTGTTCGCAAGACTGTCGAATTACGCTATGTGCGAATCGTGAACATTCGCTCTCACTATGATAGGGTCTTTAACAGAGAGGAGAGATTGAAATGAATCGATATACAAAACGTTTGATGGTATGCGCTGCCATCTTCGGATTGATCGGGGTAGGCCTAGGCGGACATATGGCAGGCGCCGGGTCGCCGGCGTTACGACCCGTGCATGCCCACGCCCTTGTGGTCGGGTGGTTATCGCTTTTCAGTTGGGGCATTTATTACCAACTTTTCTCCGTGTCAAGGCGGTTAGCGAGTGCCCAGACATGGACAGCGATCATTGGTACGACCTTTTTGGTGATTGGCATGTGGATTCACCTCGCGGGTGCGCTGGAAGCCTTGCCTTATGCCGTAACGTTGATTATTTATATTGGTGGGGGAACGGTATTGATCGCTAGTTACGTCTTATTTTTCTTTATCGTTCTTAAGCAAAAGGTGACCGATTAATCGTTTATTTGCGCCAAGGCATAGTTGGCAATGGCTGTGTCTTGGACCCCTGTGCCGGTTAAGTCCGCCACGGTCACTTGTTGATCCTTCGTGCGACCAGGTGCCTCGCCGCTTAAGATTTTTCCGATCTCTGTTACATCTTCTTCCTTCATAATGTTTTTCGCGTGTTGCAGTTCCCCGATTGAAAAAACTTGTGACGTGACATCACCGATAACCACATCTGCTTTGGAAAAAATACCCGGATCCAACTCTTGTTTCTTTTCAGCGTCTGAGCCCATGGCGGTAATATGCAATCCATCGTGAAGCCACTCTGCTTTAATGAGCGGTTCCTCTGCGGGAGTTGTCGTGACAACGAGATCGTTCCCGCGCACGACTTCTTCTGCACTTTCTGCCAATCGAACCGTAAGGTCGTATTTTTCTTCCATCTCCTGCTGGTATTTTTTTACGTTTTCGGCTGTCCTTCCATATACATGCACTTCGTGAAAAGCACGAACGAGTTGGAGCGCCTCGACTTGCAACCGTGCCTGCAATCCCGTGCCGATTACACCAACGCTTGAAATATCTTTTACGGCAAGTTGGTCTGCGGCAATCGCCCCGGCTAAAGCTGTGCGTACATCGGTCAGGTAGCCGTTATCCTGAAGCAATGCCCGTGGGGTGCCCGTTTCCGAATCCATCGCGAGCATTAGACCGCCGAGACTGGGCAAACCCTTTTTCGGATTGTCAAAAAAACCGGCGGACACTTTGATCGCAAAGGTATCAAAGCCAGGGATGTAGGCCGTTTTGATATCGGCTTCTCCGTTGTGTTCAGGAATGTTGACGTGGATGACTGGCGGTTGCGATACCCCTCCTTTGTGAAGACGGCGAAACGCGTTTTCGATTTGGGTTAACGCTTCTTTGGAGAGAGACACATGTTGGCGGATTGTTTCTTCTTGATAGATGTCCATAACCCATCACACTCCTTTTTTAATTCTTTTTCCTTTTTTAGGGTTCATTAATCTGCATTTTGTGGGAAAAGACAGATAGATATTAAATATATGAGCAAAGGAGAGGATCCATGATGCGTTCGATTTGGAAGGCTCGAAAACGATTGCGCGAACATTTAGATAAAACTCCGCTCATCCCGAGTCCCATACTCTCGGAGAAAAGCGGGGTTCCGGTTTATTTGAAGCTGGAAACGATGCAGCCAAGCCGTTCATTTAAACTCAGGGGCGCGTTTAATTTTTTATCTGCTTTAAAAGAAGAAGAAAAACGTCGGGGCGTAAGCGCGTTTTCCACAGGTAATCATGGGCTCGCGGTGGCGCATGCGGCGAATCAGATGAATATGAGTGCGAGGATTTTCGTATCGGAATCGGTTACGGAAGCAAAAAAAGAAGCATTACGGGACAGTGGCGCGGAATTGGTCGTTACCGGCAAAAGCCAGGATGAAGCGGGAGAGGCATGTCAAAAGCAAAGCCGTGAGGAAGGCTTAACAATTGTTCCGCCGTTCGATCATCCGGAAATCATCGCCGGGCAAGGGACGATCGCACTCGAGTTGTTGGAGGATCTCCCTGAGGTGGGGACAGTCGTTGCAGGATTATCGGGAGGAGGACTCTTGGCAGGGATCGGCGAGGCTATAAAACATACCGACCCGGCCATCAATGTCACGGGCATCAGCGTGGAGAAAGGCGCGGCTATGGATGAAAGCATCGCGGCAGGGAAACCGATCGAGATTCCCGAACATCCCACCTATGCCGACAGCCTGCTCGGAGGCATCGGACTCGATAACCAATACACGTATCCCGCGATCCAAAAATATGTAGACACGCGCAAGCGGCTGGCGGAACCAGATATCGCGAAAGGCATGGCTTTTCTGTTCGAGCACCATCATCTCGTCGCCGAAGGCGCGGCAGCTGTTGGCGTAGGCGCACTATTGAATGGCACCATTCAACCGAAAGGACCGGCGGTGGTTGTTGTAACCGGCGCGGGAATTGATGTGAAGAGCCACCAAGAGATTGTAGGGCATTATTTAGGAAGCACGTAGGTTTAGACTGGTCTTTTTAGTCATCGGCATTTTCATCGCACCCTTGATCTTCGTTTTCAGCTATTTCGGGGTGCGTTGCACCTTTCAACGCACCCCGGATCTGCGATCTTGGCCGTCTTGAGGTGCATTGGGCGCTTCAACGCACCCCGAATCGACATTTTTAACCGTTTTGAGGTTCATTAGGATCACCCTGAGGAACTTTGCCGTGGTGGAAGCGCGGTTATAAACCCATTGGGGGAGTATATCGAAGGCCCTTTATATCATGAAGATTTAAACCAAATTCAAGAGGCACGTTTTGATTTTGATGTCACGAGCCATTACGCGCGGCCCGATGTCTTTCCATTGTCTTTCCATTGACTGTGAATGAACAATCAAATAAATAAGGGTAAACATGGATGGGAGCCTGTATGGGGGCTCCCGTCTTTCTATTTTTTTATTGGGACAACCTTCATGTATGTTCCTGTTCTCCACAACCACTCAAAAGGCCCATATCGGTACTTTTTTAACCAGAAATGACTATATACCATTTGAATCATAAAGAAAAGGATCCCTGTAACGAGGGCAAAAACATAGCTTGGTTCCGTCCAAAACCCGGTTCCGTCAAAGATTGTTCTCCCGCTAAGGGTAAACAAACTAACGAACACCAGCGATTGCAAGAGATAATTGGTAAAGGTCATCTTACCGATGGCAGCAAATGGCAAGAGCACGGCCTTCGCTCTGCTTGTCCCCCACAAAATAATGGCAAGCACTATTCCCATTGTTGTCATAAACGCATAAAAACCATCCAGGTTATTTAAGAAAAACGAATCCAATTCATAATGAAGTCCCGTTTTCCCTGCCAGGCCAACAGAAAGAAAAATAAACGTCAGCAGCCCCGTTATTTTTCTTTGTTCCGGCACGAGTGAAAATATTCCTATTCGATACGCGTACATTCCAAACAGAAAAAAACCCATGTGATTGATCATATCGGTAAATTCAATCATAAGGTAGTCCCATCCTTTTGGGTTTTCCCCGGAACCTAACAACCCTTTCAGCCAATTATCGAGATCATAACTGAAAAAATCTGTTCCTATCGTAAATCCAAGCCAAAAAAGCAATGCTGTCACAAGTAAGCTTTTTCGTGAAAGCTTTAAAAAAAACAGCAGTACAAAGCCGGCGCTGGCATACATGAGCAAGATGTCGCCTGTCCAAATGAAAAAACCGTGCACGGCTCCTATAAAAAATAGAATCAGCATTCGTCGAAACAACGTAGGATATGGGTTGATATTTTTTTCTTTTAATCGGTTATAAATAAGGATAAGACTAATGCCGAACATAAAGGCAAACAATGGTCTCGCTGTATCTGCAAATATGATGTCTACCAAATCCCGAAGCGATTCATTTATCGAAGGCCTTTCCATCGTCATTACCTCAGCAAGCCCGGGGATATTCACTAAAAAAATGACCAGTAACGCGATTCCTCGCATTTGATCCAAAATTTCTATTCTCGAAGCTTGATCTTCCTTTTTTGCTGATGTCATAGGATGAACCTTCTTTCCCGAGAAGCTTCGGCTATTTTAATGATAATACCTCATTATTATTGCATCTATAGGAGAATTTTGTAAAAATCAAATGACACAGTTGCGAAAGGAGAAAGCATATGATCTCTAGGCACATGAACGTTACTGCAATAGCTTTCGCTGCACTGATATTTTTTATCATAGGCGGATGCACGCCGGAGGAAGAAACTGAAGATGAGAGTGACCCTCCGGAGGAGGAAGCCGCTGATGATGAGGAAGCAGACCCTGAGCAAGAAGAATCCGATGAATCATATGATTACGGTGTAAGCGCGGGACATCCGGATGCCGTTGATGCCGGTATGGAAGTACTGGAAGAAGGTGGAAGTGCTGCTGATGCTGCCGTTGCCGCGGCTTATGCTATCTCGGTGGTTGAGCCATTCGCTTCCGGCATCGGCGGCGGAGGTGTGGCGCTGATTCAAGAGCAAGGGGAAGCCCCCGAAGCTTATGATTACCGTGAGGTGGTGCCGGAAGACGGGATTCCGGCTTCTGACATAGGTGTTCCCGGATTTGTGGCCGGAATGACGGATATACATGCGGACTACGGAGACAGTGACTGGCAAGAACTGATTGATCCTGCCATTGACCTGGCTGAAAGTGCCGAGGTTTCAGATTTGCTTGCCGAGCAGATCCAGTCCTCCGAAGAGAGATTGCCTGTAGAGCAGCTTGACCAACTTTACCCGGATGGAGCACCTTTGGGACCAGGAGACGAGTTGGAGCAGGCAGAACTGGCCGATACATTGCGAGAGATCCGTGACGATGGCGGCGAAGCCTTCTATGAGGGGGATATCGCTGAAGCGTTGGATTCTGAAATCGAAGGACTAGATATGGACTCCCTTGCAAATTATGAAGTGGGGCGTCATGAGCCGGCTACCGGAGAGTTTGCAGGCTACGAAGTGATCGGTGCTCCTCCCCCGCTTCCCGGTGCCAATGTCATTCAGGCATTGCAAATTCTTGAAGAAAGGGGAATAGCGGAAGAGGAGAGACACAGCACGGCATTCATTCATAATACTGCCATGGCTTGGAGGCTGTCCCAGCAGTTTTTTGAAACGGATGTCGGTGACCCTGATTTTATTGATGTTCCGGTGGAGGAGTTGACGGATTCTGAAAGCAATGCCGGCTTGGCTGAGGAAATACCCGACGACAGCCTATTGTCCGTTGATCCAGAACAGCCTTACGGTGGTATGGATCCCAACACGACACATATTACGGTCGTTGATGAAGAGGGAACCGTCGTGTCCATGACGAACACGATTACGAATTTCTGGGGTTCAGGCGAATACGCGGAAGGCTTCTTTCTCAACGATCAAATGGCGAGATTTGATATTGGCCGAGACGGTAATAATGAACCGGAACCCGGAAGGCGATCCGTGACATGGTCCTCTCCAATGATCATCGCTGATGAAGAGGGACCGGTCATGGGTATCGGGAGCCCAGGCGGGGAACGGATTCCAATCATGCTGACTCAAGTGATTACAGATTGGGCCGGGAACGGCGCTGACCTAGAGGGAGCAGTGGAAGCTCCCCGGTTTCATATCGAAGAAAATGCCCTCATCATGGAAGAATTTCCTGCAACCGAACAACAAGATGACCTGACAGACATCGGTTACAGTGAATTACGTGAGCCTCCAACCGATCTCTATTTTGGGTCGATCCAAGCTTTGGCAATTGACCGCGAATCGAGTGCCTTGTCAGGAGCAACCGACGATCGGCGAGAAGGCGATTGGAGTTCGGATACAAAGGATTAAACATTGTGTTTCATAAAGGGGCCCGGGGGTAATGGAATCTTATGCTACACTGAATCTACCGAAAGGGGGGAGGTAGCATTCAAGTGCGTACGATCTCGATCCAAAAACCGAAAGCATTCATCACGATGCTCGTGAAAAAATTTATAAACGATGAGACGACGGGACTGGCAGCACAATTGGCGTATTATTTCTTATTGTCTTTATTTCCGCTATTGCTATTTATTCTCACATTGCTTCCTTATTTTTCATTGCCGGTGTATCAGGTGGTGGAACTTATTCAGGCGTATGCGCCGGGGGAATCCGGGGACATCATTGCCAATAATATCGCTTCCCTTTTAAGCGAAACGAGGGGCGGGCTGCTTTCCATTGGTATTATCGGCACGCTTTGGACAGCGTCCCGGGGCATTAATGCTTTTATTCGCGCGACGAATCGTGCTTATGGCGTCGAAGAAACGAGGCCTTTCCTTAGCGTGAACCTTTTGTCGATAACACTCACCTTTTCGATGGTTTTTGTCGTTGCTATTACCTTGTTTTTGCCTGTTTTCGGACAAGCGATTATGAATATCATTCAATCATTCATTCCCATTGCCGATCAGTTGGAATTTCTCTACCAAATTTTAAGGTGGGTGTTCGCTGTTGGCATTATGGTTTTCGTTCTGATGATGTTGTACCGTGCTGCGCCCAACGCCTCTTTCAAGTTGCGTGAAGTGTTTTGGGGTGCGGTGACGGCAACCGTCGGATGGCAGCTGATTTCCGTCGGGTTTTCTTTTTACGTAACCAACTTTGGGAATTATGAGGCGACGTATGGCGCAATCGGAGGCATCATCGTACTGATGATCTGGTTTTATATAACGGGCATTATCCTGATCCTCGGCGGTCAAATCAACGCGGTGCTCTATAAGTGGACGAATGAAGAGAGGGGGAAATGAACAGGATAAAGGTGTAATGCGATCATCAATTGTCTGGAGGAATGGTGTATGAACGCGAAAGATGTTCTGATCGGAGTGGTCATCGGCGCGGTGACCATGTTGCTTACCGCGCCAATATCTGGGAAGAATATGCGTGGAGAGCTTAATGACCAAACGGCGAGATTGAAAAATAAAACGGCAAATGGGCTCAAAAATGTAGCTGAACAATCAAACCAGGCGGGCGGCCAAGCGCAAAACGCAGCCAATCAAATGAACCAAACGACAGCTGAAACAGCGGAACGTTTTCTGAATGAGTTGACATCCTCCGGTAATGAAGATCGAACCAGAGAATGAATGGGTCGACTTATGTAGCGTTTTCCGATTGGTCCGAATGTTGTTGTTCCTTTAACCTCTTTAACATGCCTTCGAACCCTTCTTCCGATCCGTCCCGCAAGTGGTGATCGACGGCCAGTCTGCATACATTGATCGCTTTTTGGGTTTCGCCGTTGTTTTCATGGATGATGATCAACCGTTTAAAGGATGGCATGAGCGGTAAGTTTTCAGGGTCGCGATCACCATCGAGATTTTCTGTAATGAATTTTTCAATAAATTCCGGGAAAATTTCAATATCCCTGCCGCAGTATTCCTTGCAGAGCCGTGAAGCATGGGTCCATTTATTCCTTTGCCTGTAATATAAATGGATGAATTGATTGAAGATAAAATGCAACTCAATCACGTTTTCTGCATTTCGTTCAGCGAGAGATAACATTTTTTCTTTTTCGAAAGGGTCTTCGATGTGCATCGCCTCGGCCCAAGTCGTTTTTTCAGGAACTTCAGGAGAAGGAAGCTCGTTATCGGTTGATTTCGTTTTAAAAAAAGAAAGCATTCCCATTGGCACCCACCCCTCTCGCCATAAGTATAACCATTGTGATTCGCATTGTCCAAGTTCGTTTTGTCCTATTTTCCATAGGGGGTATGCCCATTAAAAGAGGTTCCGAAACATCGGAACCTCTTTTTGGAACAGGAGGCGAGTGATAGGTGTTTTACCCCTCGTCTTTTTGGTCCAATGCCTGCTCGTTCACTTGTTGTTGTTCTTGTTGTGCTTGTTCTTGATCAATCTTTTCCTGCTCGATAAGATCTTGCTCCAGCAGTTTTTTACCTTCTGTAAATACGATCAATCGTGTCACTCCTTTCTTGCATCCGTCTCCTTATTATGTCCACGATTCGGATGTTTTATTGTGAAAAAATGTTATGATTGACGGAAACGGGTATGAGGGAGGATACGATGGCAGATACGTCTTATAAAAAAGCGCGTGAGCATGATCAGGATGATGCGTTGATCGAATTTCGCGAAGAATTTTACGTAAATGATGAAAAAATTTATTTTGATGGAAATTCGCTGGGAATATTATCCAAACGAGCGGAGAAAACCACGCTGGATGCATTGGAAAGTTGGAAGCAATACGGGATTGACGGTTGGACAGAGGGCGCAAATCCTTGGTTTTATTTTTCGGAAAACCTGGGAGTAAAAACAGCTCCACTCATTGGTGCCTTGCCGAATGAAGTGATCGTCACCGGATCCACGACGGTGAATCTTCATCAACTCGTGTCCACGTTTTACCAACCGAAAGGATCCAAAACGAAAATTTTAGCAGACGCATTAGCGTTTCCCACGGACATTTATGTATTGCAGAGCCAATTAAAGCTTAAAGGCTATGATCCGGAGGAGCACCTTGTCTTCGTTAAAAGCCGAGACGGAAAAACGTTTCACGAGGATGACATTATTGAAAAAATGACCGATAACATTGCGCTAATTGTTTTGCCGTCTGTTTTATATCGAAGTGGGCAGATTCTTCCGATGAAGCGCCTGACCGAAGCTGCGCATGAGCGAAACATCGCGATTGGGTTTGACTTGTGCCATTCGATCGGCGTTTTTCCCCACCATTTACATGATTGGGGCGTTGATTTTGCTGTCTGGTGCAATTATAAATATTTAAACGCCGGTCCCGGTGCAGTAGGAGGATTGTACGTCCATGAAAACCAGTTTGAACGGGAGCCCGGTTTGAGCGGTTGGTTCGGGTCACGCAAAGATAAACAATTTGATATGGAACATGCCATGACACCGGCGGATGATGCCGGAGCATACCAATTGGGAACGCCGCATATATTAAGTTCCGCCCCATTAACCGGCGCATTGGAATTGTTTGAGGAAGCAGGATTGGAACGGTTGCGAAACAAGTCTCTGGCACTCACTGGCTACATGATGGAATTGGTGGAAAGCAAACTGAAAGGAATGGGCTTTTCGATTGCCAACCCTCGCGAAGATGACCGGCGCGGCGGCCATGTTTACTTGGAACATCGGGAGGCGGCGCGCATTTGCAAAGCATTAAAGGCGGAAGGTGTCATTCCGGATTTCCGCGCTCCCAAAGGTATCCGATTGGCCCCCGTCCCGCTGTATAATACCTTCACAGAGGTTTGGCACGTGATCGATCGCTTACAAAAGATCATGGAAAAGGAAACGTACAAAAAGTATGAAAATAAGCGAGGAGTTGTGGCATAAATTGGGGAAAGAAACCACGTGGATTGATATCTCCCAACCGTTAGATCAAGACGTCGCGACTTGGCCGGACGACACCCCGTTTTCCTATGAACGGGCTGTAACAAAAAAGATAAGCGGATCGGTAAACATTGGCAAGCTGACGATGAGTTTGCATACCGGGACACATATCGATGCCCCGTTTCATTTTGATAATGAAGGAAGCGGCATCCTTGATTTGGATCTCACTGTTTTTATTGGCCGGGCTCGCATCATTGATGTCACACATTGCCAGGAAAGCATTGGGTTACAAGTTTTAGAATCGTTAGATACGGAAACGCTTCCCCCGCGTGTGCTATTGCGAACGTCGCTCCCGAATGACCGCAAACGGTTTCCGGAGAACGTTCCTTTTATAGATGCAAAAATTGTCCCTTTTTTAAAAGAAAAAGGGGTGCGTTTAATCGGCATGGACACTCCCTCCGTTGATCCATTGGACAGCAAAGCATTACCCGCGCATCACGCGCTTTTTGAGCATGGGATCCACATTTTGGAAAATGTGATGCTCGATGGATTAGCCCCCGGGGACTATGAACTCGTTGCTATGCCATTGCCTTTATCAGACGCAGATGGAAGCCCGGTGCGGGCGGCAGTAAGACCATTAGATAGAAAGGGAGAGCATGATGCGGGAAAAGAATCGGAATGAGGAAACAGATATCCATCTCGATTTTCAAGAGCAGATGACGTACGGCGACTATTTAGATCTCGAGCGGCTCCTATCCAGTCAGCATCGGTTGTCGGGACACCATGATGAGATGTTGTTTATTCTCATTCACCAAGTGCAGGAACTTTGGATGAAATTGATCTTGCACGAACTCAATGCTGCCGTAGAGGCTATTGAAAAAGGAGAATTGTCAGCAAGTTTTAAAATGTTGGCGCGGGTGTCGTCCATTGAATCGCAAATGATCCAGGCTTGGGATGTCCTGTCCACATTGACGCCTTCAGAATACATGGAATTCCGTGATTATCTCGGAAAAGCGTCCGGTTTCCAGTCGTATCAGTATCGGATGATTGAATTTGCCCTCGGTTATAAGACGCCCCATGTTCTGGAGATTTATGAAAAAGACCCAGCGTTACATAAACGGTTAAGTGAAGCGCTGCACCAACCGGGATTATATGATGTCTCGATTCAAGCATTGGCAAAAGCGGGATTTTCCATCCATCCGGCTGTATTAAACCGGGATGTGTCTGAAACGTATGAAGCTGACCCATCCGTGGAAAATGCTTGGCTCGAGGTCTATCGTGATGTCGAGAAACATTGGCGTCTGTATGAATTGGCAGAAAAGTTGGTGGATGTGGAAGACCAACTGCAGCAATGGCGCTTTCGGCATATGAAAACCGTCGAGCGCATTATTGGAAATAAAACCGGAACAGGCGGATCTTCCGGGGTCGGTTACCTAAAACACGTACTCAACCATCAGTTTTTCCCCGAGCTCTGGAACGTACGGACAAAAATTTAAGCTTGATGTGGTGCAGCTCGTTTAAACGCATTTGGGTGCCATGAACGGATCATGGCACCCTTGAGCGCATTTCATTGCCGATTTCCTGGTAAAAGCGTATAATTGCCTATCAATCTCTGAAATTTGTGGTGGCCTTTATGAGTCAAAATGAAAATTACAATAGAGTATTGATCGCAGGGTTATTAATTGCCGGCTCTTTTATCGCGGTCTTGAACCAGACGTTAATGATTACGGCTATCCCCCCGATCATGGAAGAAATGAATATTACCGCTAATACGGCCCAGTGGTTAACGACTGTTTTCATGCTCGTCAATGGGATAATGATACCGGTCTCCGCGTTTTTGATTGAAAAATTTACAACACGGCAACTTTTTTTGACGGCAATGGGTATTTTTACCCTCGGCACATTGCTCGGCGGATTGGCGACCAATTTTCCTTCGTTACTGACGGCCCGGATTATTCAATCTGCAGGTGCCGGGGTTATGTTGCCGCTCATGCAGACGATTTTTCTGCTTATATTTCCGGTGGAACGCCGGGGGACAGCGATGGGCTATATCGGGCTGGTTATTTCGTTTGCGCCGGCGATTGGACCGACGATCTCCGGTTGGGTGACCTCCAATTTTGAATGGCGTTTTTTATTTTGGGGAATCTTTCCGTTGGCTATAATAATGATGGTTGTGGCTTATTTTATCATGAGGAATGTGACAGACCGTAAGAATCCGAGCGTTGACCCAATATCTATCATTTTATCAACCCTTGGTTTTGGCGGACTGCTTTACGGGTTTACGAGTGCCGGCAACTACGGATGGGGCAGCCCGATCACCCTTGCTGTTTTGGCTGTCGGTACAGTGACCATTGTGATTTTTATTTTGCGACAGCTTCGCATGGCGCATCCGATGCTGGAAATGCGGGTCTTTAAACAGCGCATGTTTACCCTTTCGACGATCATTTGCGCGATTGGCTTTTTAGGGCTGATCGGCTTGGAGACCATCATTCCATTGTATTTGCAAAACATGCGCGGGTTTACGGCTATGGAAGCGGGACTCGTCTTATTGCCCGGTGCTTTGCTTTCCGGATTAATGGCACCGATCACGGGGCGTATCTTCGATCGGATTGGCGCAAAGGCCCTCGCGCTTCCCGGGCTTATATTGATGACGATCTCGACGTTTGCTTTTCTTTTCGTTGATACAACCACCTCGCTCACGTTTATAGCGGTAATGTTTGCGATTCGAATGTTTGGTTTTTCCATGGTGATGATGCCGGTGAACACCGCCGGGTTGAACACGATGCCGCCGAAGCTGATCCCCCACGGGGCGGCAGTTACCAATACGATGCGACAGATGGCCGCGTCAATAGGGACGGCGGTGCTGGTGACAACGATGACAACGACCGCTCAAGTGACTGACGGTAGTCCAAATATCGCCCATCCGGAAATTTTCGGTGCGATTGTTTCCTTTGGCCTGATGGGCCTTTTGACCGCGATTGCCTTACTGCTCTCTTTTCAATTGAAGCGAACGTACCCGCCGACAGATGAAGAGTGGGATGCCGGTTTAAAGCGAGAGATTGAGCAGCGGGAGACGGCTTGAAACGGTGTTGGAGGGTAGTGGAGCCGGGGATTTGAGGTGCAACGCACCCCGGAAAGGCAGGAATCATGGATTAGAGGTACGATGGAAAGCCCAACGCACCCCGGATAGGCAGGAATCATGGATTAGAGGTACGATGGAAAGCCCAACTGGAAGTAGAATAAAAGTTGGACACACAAAATTGGTGCATTGTTAAAATGGATCTAAAGGAGTGTGCCTATTTTGCAACATCATGATATAGAATTTAAACGGTATGCGGTGAAACTTATCGTTCATGAGGGTAAAAAAAGAGCAGATGTCGCGAGAGAGCATGGAATCTCCGCTAGCACGCTGGAAAATTGGGTGAGAAATTATCGTGAGGATAAGGGGGACTCCCTTTTCGGAAGCGGTTATCTCACGCCAGCGGAAGAGCAACATCAACGGGACGTGAAAAGAATTGAGGAATTGGAAGAAGAAGTGGCGATTCTAAAAAAGGCAGCGGCCTTCTTCGCCAAAAACCAGGAGTGATCTACCACTTCATCGAGGAACACCGACAAGAGTTTCGTGTGGCGAAGATGTGCGAGGTTTTAGGTGTTTCCAGAGGCGGCTATTACGAATGGCGCAACCGCCCGCAATGCCCGCAAAAACAGCGAAAAGAAACCATCGTTGAGGCCATCGAGCAAATCTTTATCCAATTCCGGAAAACGTTTGGGAGTCCGCGGATAACGAGGGAACTGCATAAACACGGCTTTACAGTCACTCAGAAAACGGTGTCGAATTATATGCGAGAATATGATCTTCGCCCAAAGACCGCCATGAAGAAAGGGAAAAAGACAACCGATTCCAATCATGATCACCCGGTGTATCCCAACCTGCTTCAACGGGATTTTCATACAGATCATCCCAACGAGGCTTGGGTGGCGGATATCACCTATATCTGGACCCGGGAAGGCTGGCTTTACCTGGCATCGGTGATGGACTTATTTTCTCGTAAGATCATTGGCTGGAATATCAGTCACCGTCTCACGAAAGAACTGGCCATAACTGCCTTACATCGGGCGATGCGCCTTCAACCTCCGCAAGAGGGACTCATCCACCACTCAGACCGGGGGAGCCAATATGCCTCCCATGCCTATCAGGCTATTCTCCAGGAACACGGCATGCTCACAAGTATGAGCCGGAAAGGCGATTGTTATGACAATGCGTGCATCGAGTCTTTTCACGCTACCATTGAAAAAGATCTGCTGGCCCATGAAACCTACGATACACGGGAGGAGGCTAAGATGAGCGTTTGGGAGTACATTGCCTGCTTTTACAACGAAGAACGTACCCATTCCACCATTGGCTATATGTCGCCTAACCAATTCGACCGGCAGTATAGACAAGCTCAAAGAGGCGACATGACGGTGTAACGAAAAAACGCTGATAGCAAATATGATCGTTATGCTGGGAGCCGTGAAGTTTACCTTTGACAGCTGTGCCCGATGCCCCGATTCATCGGTTGGGGATGGGGCCCCTCCGCCGAATCGGGAGCATCGATCGGTTCGTGGTACACTGACGGATGCGGCTGATGCGCCCATGAGCTTTTTTCTCCCAGCCGCCATCAGATGCACACCACGAACCGAAGCAGCTGTCAAAGGCGGCGGATTCAGAAATAGCAACTTGAAACTTGAGGACTAAAAAGGCACCAATTTTCTGTGCTCGTATTATTGACATAACTCCAGTTGGAACCTTCTTCGCACCCCGGTTCAGTGATTTTTGCCGTTTCGGGGTGCGTTGGATCCTCCTTCGCACCCCGGATCAGCGATTTTTTGCCGTTTCGGGGTGCGTTGGTGCCTTCATCTTTCTTCATCCCCCGATCAGCATTTTAGCAGTTGCACCCATAGGATCAATGGTCGATGATGCCGGCCAATCAACCATCAATAAAATGTGTGTATCGGCCACTTCCAACGCGTTTATAATGCGTACCAAGAATTCTCGATACTTTTTTCTTATCGCCTTTCAGCGCACACCATTCAATAATGGCAGGAGTGGTTATTTTCTTTTCCGGAAAAAGCATTTTAAATTCTTCAATACTTCGAAGCAATCCAGTTTTGAATGTTTCTTCATGGCCACAGCTACCACATCTAAAGCCGAATGTTTCAGCTGTAAAAAACACAATCTTGGAGCACTTGGCACAAACCACCCCTTTCTCCAGTTGATCAAAGTCATAATCCGGAAGATCGGTATGCGGGGGCTTCTCTTCATGTAAGGTAGCTAAGCGTTCAGCGAGATGCTCATGTTTGCGATTGATCTTAGAGGGTTCGCGGTTCAATTTGTTCATATAGCGTTGAAGTTGGGATGGAAAAACAGCCGGAAGATGGTGGGAAGCATTATACAGCATAAATGCAGGGTGGATGAAAATAAGGAGGGGCTCAACCGGAAGAAAGTTCATCTTGAGGCTTTGAAATAATTGGCGCAGGAGGTAATCGCTTCGTTTTAATTGCAGCAATGGATCGTTGATTTCCTTGCCGGACATCACATACCACTTGTCATGCTCAGTATAATAGTCACCTTCATAATATTTCACATTAAAAAGATAGATTTTGTTAGAAAAAATAAGCAGTGTATCGATTTGAAAAAGTTGTTGTTTATGTTTGAGCAGCAAGTCATTGACGATGAGACTTTCATTTTTTAGATCTTCCAGCCACACATCCAGCTGGAGTTCGCCTTCATATCCTTTCTCGAGATTTGAAAAATGCTGTTTATCCGGTAGCGTCATTCTAGGATTTAATAATCGTAATATTTTTAATTCAAAAGGTTCTTCACGTTCTTTTATTATCATAGCCCACATCCTTTCATTATAAGTATACCAGAATGAAAGAACCCGCGCACTTCCGGCGCGGGCTTCGGCCTTATTTCCATCCCCTCTCATACTCGGATTCGACAGTCGCTAGGCAAACAAAATCCCGCAAATGGGCACAGGAATGCCGGTTTGCAGGATTTTTGGACATACGTGGCGTGTAACTAGGTTTTAGCCTGTATATCGAAGACCTTGGGAGGTGCTTCAAGGCCCAATGTGCTAAGGATTTGGCGCTGTTCATGGGTGATTTCTGTGCGCTGCTGAAAGTCTCCTTTTTCGGAAGAATAATGGCCAAGATGCATCTGATTCATCGTCTTTCTGATCGTTCGCCACGTTTGTTTCGTTTGGACTTCTGCGACTCGAATCAATAATAACGCTAGCCAGTTGACCAGGATATGAGACTGAATCCGTTCCTCTAACCGATGGTGCATGGGACGCAGGTTTAGGCTGGATTTCAGGTCACGAAAGGAAGTTTCGACTTCAATCAACTGCTTATATCCCAAGGCCACATCTTCAACCGACAACGTATCGTCCGATGTCCGAATAAGGTATTTGCCGTCATAACGCGCGGCGTCACGAATGGCTTGCTTGTTTCGTTTTAGTTGACCATTTTTCAGCTGTCGCAGGTAACGGCCATAGACCTTATGGCTGCGTAGATCACAGACAGCTTTCGTGTGTTGCTTACCCGAGAGATCGCCCAACTCCTCGAGCTTTTTGGTAAGTGTCTCCACGATCGACGCTCGCTGTTTGCGCGCTTTGTCGGCTTCCTTGGGGTTAGACACGAGCACGAATCGTTTGCGAGCTTCTCCGTCGCCGACAATGATTTCTTTTGCTTTCAGGTTATCGCGGATGGTGTGATAGCGTCCTTTGCGAGCCAATGCTTCTTCTGTCTCCGGTTTACCGGCGCGCATGCGCTCTCCGGCGATATAATGCCCACCGGCACGTTGCAGATAACGGAGGTTATCTTCGGATGAGAAGCCTCGGTCGACAACACTGATCACACGACCTAATTTCCAGCCAACAAGATCATTCTTGACTTCCTCGACGACACTCATGTCCGAGGTGTTGCCCGGCCAGGCCCAGCAACGGATGGGGATGCCTTCACGGGTAACTGCCAAACCAATCACGGTTTGAAGCAAATCTGGCCGATGATCTTTGGAATATCCGAGCTGACGGAAGTTTTCCCCTTCCGGGGCTTCATGGGGCTCTACCTCGAAGTACGAGGAAGTGGTGTCAAAATAAATCAGGTCGACTTCTAGGTTTAAGAGGTTGGCCACCGAAAAATACACCTGTTTTTCCAAGGCATCTCTGACCTCTAGCAACACATCCATCGTTCGATAAAGCTGCTGGGAGGAAACCTCCTCAAGAGCCGGAATCGCAACGTCATGGCGCACCCAATCTTCCATGGCCAACTTGCTGGAAGGAGACAAGGCTCGATTCGCTACCATGGCAAAAAGGAGGCGTTCGATATCCGTATCATGATGCCGATGACGAAGGAGATCTTTGAAAATGTCATCCAGTTCCAGCTTCCGCCATAACTGGTGCAGTAGCCAGGCCCCTCCCAGGCGTTTGCTGGATTCAAACCGAAAATCGATGGCATCACCGATATTTTCCTGGGCTTTTAACGCTTCTTCCGGCGAAAGGAATCGGGTGATGCTTTTGGCCAGACGTTCCAGGGAGGCGGCGTCCACTTGATCGGTCCGCCCCAACGAGTAAATCACCCTTGCTTTCGCATATTTGGCCTTCGGATCCCATTCATTCTGCGCCAGTTGGAGGTACGTAACTTGGCTACCATCTTTGTTTTTGCGTTTCACTTTTCGTAAGTACATGCCCATATAATAGCAATAAAAACCCTGTATGTAAAGGACATTTATCCACAAATGTGTGCCTATGAATAATTGCCTTTTCACTCTGTCCACTGTGGATAAATGTTTGATACATCAGGGGTTATGCATAAAAAAAGAGCACATAGTGTGCCCATGACTGTCGAAGCCGAGTCATATTGCGGTGGGATATCCAACTTCTCGGTTTGATGAACATCTCGCGATGCCCTGTACGGAAAATATGGATCCCGCAACATTTCGCGTGCCATCAAAACAAGGTCGGCACGGCCATTACGGATATGGTCATCCGCTTGCATCCCTTCATTAATCAGGCCGACTGCAGCTGTCCGGATATCTGCGCCCTGCCGAATTTTTTCCGCAAAAGCAACTTGATACCCCGAACCAACATCAATATTGGGATTGGGAGTATTTCCACCGGAACTACAGTCGATAAGGTCTACGCCTTCTGCCTTTAATCTTTTCGACAATTCGACGGAATCGTCGAGCGTCCAACCGCCATCCGCCCAATCGGAACTGGAAATCCTGACCGTGAAAGGCAAATCCTCCGGCCATTCCGAGCGTATCACACGCACTGTTTCTATCGTAAAACGGAGGCGGTTCTCAAAACTCCCCCCGTATTGATCGTTGCGTTCATTCGCGAGCGGCGAATAAAAACTATGAGCCAAATAACCATGAGCAGCGTGGAACTCTACCCATTGAAAACCCGCTTCTCTGGATCTAATCGTCGCTTGGCGAAACGCCTCCTGAATCTCTTGGATACCCTCGACAGTTAGCTCTTGCGGTGTCCGATACTTTTCGGAAAACGGAATCGCGCTTGGCCCTACAACTTCCCATCCGCCGTCATCGTCGGGGAGGTTCACGCCGTAGTCTTCTCGCTTCCACGGTGCATACGTCGATGCTTTTCTGCCTGCATGCGCCAACTGGATGCCTGGAACCGCTCCTTGTGCTTTAATAAAATCGGTCACTCTCTGAAAAGCTTCAATATGTTGATCTGAAAAAATCCCAAGATCTTCGGCGGATATTCGGCCTCGAGCCTCTACAGCCGAAGCCTCGGCGATCACAAGTCCTGCCCCGCCAACCGCTCGGGAACCGAGATGAACGAGATGCCAATCGTTGGGAAACCCATCGTCGGAACTATATTGGCACATCGGTGAAACACCGATTCTGTTTCGCAACGTTATATTTTTTATCGTTAACGGAGAAAAAAGATGCGGCATAAAGTGCTCCTTTCTTTTAATGGTCGGAAAAACTATAATCCTAGCTGGCAACAGCTACTTTCACATCGACCCTCCATCATTTTTCAATGATTTTTCCAAAATCCTATCATCAACCCGGTGACAACCGCCCCGACAATAATCGCGATTGCATAGCCGATGGTGTTGGTAACCGCTGGCGTCAACATAGTGAGCACACCTCCGTGTCCGGCTTGCAGAGTAACGCCAAATAGCATGGCAAGCCCTCCTGCAACGGACGATCCTACAATCACTGATGGAAGGACCCGGCCTGGGTCAGCCGCGGCAAAAGGGATCGCCCCTTCCGTTACAAAAAATCCGCCTAAAACGTAGTTGGTACGGCCGGAATCCCGTTGTTCAAGGGTAAACTTATCTTTAAAGAATGTGGTGGCAAGGGCAATTCCAAGCGGCGGCACCATCCCGCCGGCCATAATCGCTGCATGCGGCCCGAACTGACCGGCATCGATCATGGCAAGGCCAAATGTGAACGCGGCTTTGTTCACAGGGCCGCCCAAGTCAACGGCCATCATCCCGCCGAGTATAATCCCAAGAATGACAATGTTGCCCGTTTGCATGCCTTCCAACCAATTTTCAAGAAATAACGTAAAAGCCGCCAATGGTTCAATAAGAACAAAGTGCATGACGATACCGATGATAAAAATACTGATTAAGGGATAAAAAAGAATCGTTTTAATGCCGTCAAATGTAGCCGGCAGTCCAGAAAATAATTTTTTCAATCCTAAAATCAAATAACCAGCGAGAAACCCGGCAATAATCCCTCCGATAAACCCAGCATCACCGGTGGTTGCCATAAAGCCGCCGACCATGCCGGGTGCCAATCCGGGGCGATCCGCGATGCTCATCGCGATGAAACCGGCAAGAACGGCGACCATAAGTCCGAAGGCATGTTCACCACCAATGGAATCAAGGGCGGCCGCAAATTCATTATATTGGGGGAATCGGGATCGGCTGCATCGATGCCGAAAAAAAATGAGAAGGCGATTAATATCCCGCCGCCCACTACAAACGGCAGCATGTGGGATACGCCATTCATTAAATGCTTATAGAAACCAAAACCGCCTCCACCACGGGAGCCTTCGGAAGATTCGCCGCCGGCTTCACCTGAAGCTTGATGGATCGGTGCGTCTGTACTTGTTGCCCGGTCAAACAGCGACGCCGCATGGCGAATGCCGTCTCCGACACTGGCATGTACAAGTGGCTTTCCATGAAAACGATCCGTTTCTACTTTTGTGTCGGAAGCAATAATAATGGCATCCGCTGCTTCAATTTCATCAGCCGTCAATCGGTTTTTCACACCATCGGATCCGTTAGTTTCCACTTTGATGCTGATATTTCGGTTTTTAGCCTCGTCTTTTAACCCGTCAGCGGCCATATAGGTATGGGCGATACCGGTTGGACAGCCGGTGACACCTAATAGGCGGGGAGGTTCGTTTTCTTCTACGCTGTCTTCTTCGCTTCCTAGCTTTTCTTCTTCCGTTTTATTAATGGCTGTCAAAATGGCTTCTTTCGACCCTGCGTCCAGTAATTGTTCACGAAATGATTCATCCATGAGCAGTGTCGACAACCTCGAAAGCGTTTGCAAGTGATCTTGGTGAGCGCCCTCGCTGGCGGCGATCATGAAAAAGAGATGCGCTGGTTGGCCGTCCAACGAATTATAATCAATGCCTGATGTCGAGCGCCCGAAAACGATGGCAGGTGTTTTTACAGCATCCGTTTTCGCATGCGGGATCGCTACCCCTTCACCGATCCCCGTGCTGCTCTCTGACTCGCGTTTTTCGATCTCGGATTTAAACGTATCACGATCCGACAAATAACCATTCTCATCGAGAACCGAAGTTAGTTCAGCAATCACATCGTCCTTTTTTTCCGATGCCAGATTTAAAATCATCGTCTCCGAACGTAATAAGTCGGTAATTTTCACAATGCTTCCCCCTAAATATTTAAATACTCGCCGCGCATGGTACTGCTGAATCGATCCACTTCCGCTTTCGTGCAGAAACCTTCGGAAAATGCACTCGCGCTCCCCGCGGCAACAGCGTACACTGCCGCTTCACGTAAATCATTCGTTTCTTCGTACTTCGCGAGAAAGCCCGCGACGGTTGAATCACCGGCACCAACAGAATTGACAAGCGTTCCCTTAGGAGACTTTATGTGTATCATCTTCTCCTCTCCGATATAAAGCGCTCCACGGCTTGCCATGGAGACAAGTATATGCGGTACCCGATAGTCCTTTTGTAATTGTCTTCCATAAGTGGCTGCTTCAGACAATGAATCAATCGAAACGCCATAGAGTTCCGCTAGCTCATGGTGGTTCGGTTTCGTAAAAAATGGCCGTGCCCGTAACGTATGATGAAGCGCCCCGCCGTTTGTATCCACGTAACAACGGATGCCTTTGGGCATCAATGAACGGACAATGTCATGGTACGTGTCGGATGAAACTGTTTTGGGCAAGCTACCTGCCAATACGAGCGTATCCCCCTCCTCCAGCAATTCGAACTTTTGTTTTAACTCGGACATATTACCCTCAGTAATTCGGGGAGACTTCCCGTTTATTTCAGTTTCCTCCAACGTTTTCAATTTAATATTCAGGCGCGTGTCATCCTGAATGGAGACGAAATCCGTCTTAATATTTTCCTCCTCGAGGGTTTCTTTGAGAAAACGGCCGGTAAAACCGCCGACAAAGCCAAGTGCCGTATTATCATAACCGAGTCGGTGCAGAACCCTGGAAACGTTAATTCCCTTGCCCCCCGGATACTTCCTATCCTCTTCTGACCGATTAATCTTGCCCATTTCGAAATCAGGGACTCGCGCGATATAATCCACGGCCGGATTGAGCGTTAATGTATAGATCACAACTTCACAGTCCTTACTTCTGTAAATTCCCGGAAACGTTCAAAACCTGCTTCTTCTCCATCAGCAGAGGCAATCAACCCTGCTTCACCCAGGCCGGCAACCCTGGCGAATGATACTTCTCCCAGCTTCGAGTGATCGACAAGCACATACGATTGACTCCCAAGCTGCAAGGCGGTTTCTTTTATCATGGCTTCCTCGGGGTCCGGGGTCGTGTACCCATGTTGTTCATGAATACCGTTCATCCCGAGAAAACATTTGTCAAAACGATATTCTGACAGTGCTCTCACTACTTTCGGGCCGATGAGTGCGGCGGTTTCTTTTTTTACCCTGCCGCCAGTGATATACGTTTCAATGTCATAATCAATGAGCCGCTGGACATGCTGGGTCCCGTTCGTTACAACGATAACACCTTTATCGGCAAGAACAGGGATCATCTCAATCGTGGTCGTGCCAGCATCGAGAAAAATACAATCTTTATCTTGAACGAGACCGGCGGCGTATCTGGCAACAGCTACCTTCTCTTTCCGATTTTTGGACGTTTTCTCCGCGATCGTGGGCTCTTCTTTTCTCCTTTTCGCTAGCGAGGCGCCACCGTGCACTCTTTTGAGCTGTTGCTCCTTTTCCAATTCAATTAAATCTCTGCGAATGGTAGATTCCGATGCACTTGTCTCATCGATTAATTGCTGAATCGAGACGTTTTCTTTCTTTTGCAGAAGCTGAAGAATCGCTTCTTGCCGTTCTACATGTAACATGGCGCACCTCTGTAAACGTTTTCTTTTATATTACACTCCATTTTCATTCATTGTCAATCATATATATTCAAAATAAATCATTTTCATTCATAATAGTACATATCAGCAAGGGCGGGAGATCGCTTCCATAGCTTCAGCAAATCCTACGTAAAAGTGAATGATTTTAAAAAGGAAGGAGTGTGAAAAGCCATGAAGACGTTGAGGCCTGTGCAGGATTATGAGGTGAGCACGGCTGAGAGGGAGAGGAAAAGACGGATGTTTATGGAGGAGAAGCCGGGCGGGTATTCGTTGAGATGCGGAACAATCCCATTGTTATTTTTGTTGATTATGTAACCGCCACTACGGCGGTTGAGTTGAACAAGAGAAAACTATCGCAATGACTCAGGAGGAAGGCTTCCTTAAAGAATTCTAATTTAATTCTTTATGGACCCATTTTCTTTATCGCGTTCAATACTAAATCTCACGCTACGGCATAAACCCTTCCCGGCTCACAAAAATTTGATCATCGGAAAAGACACGCCGAAACAGGTTTAGTAGCTTTTCATAAGTTACCGGTTCATACCATTTTTCCAAGCCCAGTTCTTCATATTTTGATCGAATCCCCAAGTTCGCGGTGCGCCGTCCCCCGCTTCCATCGCCCATAAAATAATCATCGATGCACACACGGTCGGTATGAGTCTTTACGATATCCGGGAATTCCCGGCTGCTCGGCAAAAGTGGCGCGATGGTCGCCTGGGTGGGCACACCTGCCTCTTTTAGCATTTGCAATGTCTTTAAACGCCCGCGAATGGCCGGGGCATCCGGTGTGAAGTGTTTGCGGATGTCTTCGCGGTCGGTCTCGATCGTCATACTCACGCGAATGCGATCTTCCAAGCGTAAAAATAAATCAATATCTCTATGAGCCATCGGGCTTCGCGTCTGCACGAAAAAGAAATCCGGGGGATTATCGATCATAACTTCGAGGAGCGAGCGTGTGATACGCTCTTTATGCTCGGCCGGTTGATAAGGATCGGTGCTTGACGACATAAAGATCGTGACCGGGTCCCCTTTTTTCTTCGCTCGTGTCAGTTCTTTCTGCAAAAGTTCCGCCGCGCCTTTTTTCACATCAACCCACGAACCCCACTCCCCATCGCGGAACGTAGACACAGGCATTTGGCGAACATAGCAAAAAGAACAGCCGTACGCACATCCTGTATAAGGGTTCAAGGAATGGCTGTATCCGGATAAAAAGCCCGTCCCTTTGTTCAGAATCGTTTTCGGGTATTTATATAGCAATTCACTTTGCATAGATAGCACCGGTTTCCTCAAGTTCCAATAAATGCCGCTTCATTTCAATCCCTCCTCTTTGAGGTAAGGGTGCATCCCTCGATCATCCCGAACAAGCTGAACGTTTGCCACTGCCCGATCCGCCCATGACTTCAATTCTTCAAAAGAAAGATTTGGCGACCCCATATAGCATAGCCCATGTTCCGTAGCGGCGAGGTAGAAACTCCAGGTTCCATATTCAAGGCTGCTCCAACAGATACGATGGTTCACTTCCATCCCCTCCCTTGCTTTCGATCGTTTCTGAGCCCCATGTGATAAAATAGAAGGAGTGATGTTCTTTGACACCGATCACTCCGTCATTGACGATCGGGATTACAGCGTTTGCATGGGCGGTATTTCGCAGCTTGCGCCAATCGCCCATCCTTGAAAATACGGATATTTTCCTTTTTTGGCACTCTCGATTTGCAGGATGGCCGGCAAAAAACACCGGTCGTGCGGACCCCGTAGAAAAACTTATCGTCGTAAGCGGAATCATTATCAACAATCGCTGTCCAATACGCAGACGGAACGCTCATCTCATCACCTCTATGTTTATTATAACAAGATCTTGAAAGGCGGGAGAAGGTTATGCAATGGGAAGATCACCACGCGCTTCTGCGGATCTTTACACCAAAACCGTTCAGCTTCAAAGAGAATGTGGCCTACTTGGCAAGATCGGCAGATGAATGTATGTTTGAAATCACAGATGATAAAATATATCGCGCACTCCCGTTAAATCATACAAACGTCCTCATTGAGATCAGCGCAGAGCAAGATCAAACCCTAGTTGCCCGCTTCCTTGAGGGAACAGAGCCACAACATAAAGAAGACCGAGCCGAAGTTGCCCGTTACATCTGGGATTGGTTTGACCTGGAGACCGACCTACAGCCTTTCTATGCATTAGCAGAAAAAGACCCATTACTCCGCGAACCCGCGGCTAAATTTTATGGATTGCGAAATGTCGGACTCCCCGATCTGTTTGAAGCCTTGGCGTGGGGCATATTGGGGCAGCAAATCAACCTTACCTATGCCTATACATTGAAGCGAAGGTTCGTGGAAACATTTGGAGAGAAAAAAGGCAGCTATTGGCTTTTCCCGAAACCGGAGAAAGTTGCGAGCCTTCAAGTCGAAGAATTGGCTGCTTTAAAAATGACACAGAAAAAAGCCGAATACCTCATTGATGTTGCGAATCGCATCTCCAAAGGCAAGTTGTCCAAAGAACAGCTGCTCGCGGCCGAGAGCTTTAAAGATGCGGAAAGCATGCTCACCGGCATCCGCGGCATCGGTCCGTGGACTGCCAATTACGTGTTAATGCGGTGTTTACGTTATCCTTCCGCCTTTCCCATTGATGATGTCGGTTTGCAAAATGCATTCAAACTTATGCTCGGATACGACGAGAAACCAACCAAGGAAGAAATCCGGCAATACGCTGAAAATTGGAAGGGCTGGGAAACTTACGCAACCTTTTACTTATGGCGAATGCTTTACTGAAGCCCTAAAAGCAAACCGCTCTGCACATGCCAGGCAGAGCGGTCGATCACGCAGGATTAAACTTTTGTCTTTGTAGAGAATTCCTTCATCAATACCGGAGCGATTTGTTTTTTACGGGAAACGACCCCTTTTAACACCGCGGTGTCATCATCAAGATCTACATCAAAGGCGCACTCAACTTTGCCGCTATCTTCACCTCTGGCGACGACAGTGGAATCATTATTGAGAATGTCGGTAATGACAAATAGAGATACCGATAATTGTTTTTCTTGGATGATTTCATCCATTTTCTTGGTAATATCATCTTTATTTTCAAGCACATCCGCCACATCGACGGTGTTCACTTGCGCGATTTCCAATTGGTAATTTTCAACTTCAAACAGTTTTGCATCCATGGTTAATAGATCATCCGGCGTTTTCCCACTCATATCAGCCCCGGCTTTGAGCATTTCCAACCCATAGCTTTCCACATCCACATCTGCGATGCTTGCCAATTCACGGGCTGCTTGAATATCTTCATCCGTGCACGTTGGTGATTTGAACAACAATGAATCGGAAATGATTGCCGACATCATGAGGCCCGCCAAATCTTTCGGGATGTCAACATTTTTCTCCTTAAACAACTTCAGCAAAATCGTTGCCGTACACCCTACAGGTTCCGCGCGATAGTAGAGTGGGTCCATTGTTTCGAAGTTGGCAATGCGGTGATGGTCAATCACCTCAATGACTTTAAAATTTTCCCTGTCGTCTATGCTTTGTTGTTCTTCGTTGTGGTCAACGAGAATAATTTCTTCGACACTCTGTTGAACATTCTCATCAGCAAAAACCGGCGACTCAACTTGAAAATAATCAAGCGCATAAGCCGTTTCTTTATTTACTTCACCGAGGCGAACCGGTTGGGCATCAACACCTAATTGATTTTTCAAATAGGCATAAACAATGGCTGAAGAAATCGAGTCTGTATCCGGATTTTTATGACCAGTAACAAGTACTTTGGACAATTCAATAACCTCCTGCTGTTCCCTTGTCTCGTTTCGACGGTTTGCGAGTGATCCTTCCAAAAAAAGAATAACATCTATCCCCTTGATGTACAATATCCCGCGTTCTTATACGGAGGTTAGGTAGAAAATTTTGCAATCGTTTTTTGCAAATCTTCCGCTTGCTTTGCTAACGCGGATGCTGTTTCCGCACTGGCGCTGATCATCTCGCTTTGCGATTCGCTTGTTGCCGTTACTTGTTGGGCGCCTGCAGATGTTTCCTCGGCAATCGCGGCCACTTCCTGTGACTGATGGGAGGTCTGCTGAACCGCCTCTCTTTGCTCCCCCACAAGCTGTGTAATCGTTTCGACGGATTCGGCAACATTGGTGACGGAAGAGACAAGGTTGTCGATGACGTATTTTGTGTTTGTGCCTTTGGAAGCTTCCCGGCCCGATATTTCCACTTGGGTTTCAATCTCTGTGGCGACCCGGCTTACATCAGCCTGGATATTTTTAATCAGCGTCGTTACATTCCGGACAGCGGACGAACTTTCATCCGCGAGGTTTCTGACCTCATTTGCGACCACCGCAAACCCTCTGCCATGTTCCCCGGCCCTTGCCGCTTCAATGGAAGCATTTAAGGCAAGTAAATTTGTCTGATCTGCGATGTCTCCGACAAGATTGATGATTTCCTCGACTTCCCGTGCGCCTGCTTCAAGTTTAGCCAACGCTTCCAAAGATTTCTCGCTTCTGTTTTCCATTTCATTGATTCCGTCCCAAAGGGAAAGTGTATTTTCACGGCTTTTTTGTAAAATGGTTACCATTTCCGCTGATGCTTCTTTTGAAGAAGTGGCCCGATGATGAACATCATCGGCGATTTTTGTGATATCTTCCATCGATTCGGCAATGGATTGAATGGCTTGGGCCGAATTTTCCGCCCCGGACGCAATCTCTCCAACGGTGCCGGCGATTTCTTCCGAACGGTTCGCAACTTCTTGGGCCGAAGCGGACAACTCATCTGCCCGTGCATGGGTATGTGTTGAATGGTGATCGATCTCTTGCACGATGACCCGAAGGTTTTGACTCATTTCATTAAAAGCGAGTGCAAGGTCTCGCAGTTCATCATCGGACTTGGTCACGGAGACCTTTGCTTGAATGTTTCCTTCAGCCGTTAGCCTCGCGGCATCCGTCACCAATCCGATCGGTTTCGTGATCACGGGCGCGAGCAAAAAGGCAAACACCGCGTTCCAAGCCAGCCCAAGCAACAGAACGGCTAGAATCAGCCCGTCCTCGGAAATACCCAAGCGACCCGCGAAGACATCAGATAGAAAAAAAATAATAAGCGCACTTACACCATATGTAAGAAACGAAATTCCAGTCACACCCAAAATCAATTTGTTGCGAATGCCAAACCGAAAACGTCCACGATTCATAATGTTCACCTTCATCATTCTTTTTGCCTATATTTTACTTTATTTATACATAAACGGCAAGCTTATCTGATACTTTTGCTTTATTTAATTAAACATTTGATGAAAAAATTAAAGCGGCCACAGTTGGCCGCTGATGATCAAGAAGTGTTTGAGCGAAAGGATCATCTTTCCTGAAGTTCTTCATAAACATACTGACTGCGCAATAGGTGTAATTTGTCCACTTCCTTTAGTTAAAATGCTTCTCCAAAAACTCCACCATTCCCGTGTATGCCCTGATCTGATTTTTCATTTTCACGATGCCATGTCCTTCATCTTCAAAACGGATATAATCGATGGGGTGATTTCTTGCTCTTAGATCCGTGATCATTTGCTCGGTTTCCGCGATCGGAACCCTTGGGTCATTGGCGCCGTGGGAAACGAGCAATGGCGCGGTAATGCGATCGGTGTGATGAATCGGGTCGATTTGATCAAAAAACGCACCGTCTTCTTCAATAGTGCCATATTCGATTTCGCGTAGTTTCCGGCGCCACGGACCGGTGTTCTCAAGGAACGTACGAAAGCTGGAAATGCCGACGAGCGATATGCCGGCGTTAAACACATTAGGATAGTGACTTACCGCGGCAAGCACCATGAAACCGCCATAACTGCGCCCGGTGACGGCCACCCGATGTTCATCGACCTCTGGTTCTTTTTTCAAAGCATCAGCGATTTCGACCAGGTCTTGCACTGAATCCATGCGTTTACGAACGTCGTCCAATTGAATGTATGTGCGCCCGTAACCGCGGCTGCCGCGAACATTGGGGGCACAGATGATATAGCCGAGGTTCACCAAACATTGAATAACTGGGTGATATTCGGCTTTCGTTTGACTTTCCGGTCCTCCATGGACCCAAAATACCAATGGAGCTTTCTCTTTAAGATTCGTTGGCATATAGAGAAAAGAAGGGATTTCAAGACCATCAAATGAATGTATTTTATAAACGTTAGGCTTTCGGAGGTTATCTTCAAACGACGGTGTTGTTGACGTGCAGTGCAGCCTGTTTATTTTTAATTGCGATGTTTCCAACGTCCATACGTCCGCTGTTGACGTCGGACCATTGAAAATAAACACAAGTTTCGATCCGTCCGTGTTAAATGATAAATCCCCGATCGTTCCCATGCCGACGTTCCAATCCATAAACTGATCATCTTCCAAGTCATAGAGCCAACCTCGATAGCTGCCTGCTTCATTCGTCGTATACGCGAGTTTCGTTCCCATTTGATCCATCGTTAAGTTCCCTGCATCCCAATCGTGCTCGTACAACCATGTAAGTTCATAGCTCGCCATATTTATTTTTGCTAGGGACTTGAACTCCCGATCGCGATTGCTTATGATATAAAGCGTTTTTCCGTCTTTGCTAAACGTAGGATTGCTGTAGGACGCGTATATGTGGCGGGGCGTGATCCACTCGATGGTACCATCGGAAAGATCCAATAAACCTAGACAGTTATAAAGATTCGTGAACTTTTCCTGGACAAGCAAATGCTTGCCGTCAGGATGCCAAGTCATAATATTATAAGTCGCATTGCCCTCGTAAACCATATGAATTTTTCCGGAAGCAATCTCTGCAATATAGAGATCGTAATAGGCAGGACGTCTTTCATTACTGGCCCAAGCGATCCAGCGACCATCTGAAGATGCTCCGCCATACTGATAAATCGCATTGTCATCAGGAGTAAGCCGATGGAGGTTATTCCGGGTATCTGCCAGGTACAGTTGCTTACGCTCATTTCCATTTGCATCCATGCCAATGATGCGCGCGGATGAGTCCGGAAGATAGTTCATAAACATCACCCGGTCATCAGTGTTAAGCACTTGCATTTTATGTCCTGTAATAAAATCATACGACCATAATTGCGGAAGCCCTGTCTCCGCATCGGTGATAAAAGATAATCGATTTTCCACCGGATCAAATGCCGGTCCGGAGACTTTCGCTACTTGCAAAAATTGACTCACTTCCACGTTCTCGACCATAATTGCACCACGCTTCGTTCGTTTCCTTCATTATACAATACTTCTAAACATTAAAAAACGATACTGGGGTGGGCTGGGCGCCGGGCGATGGGCGCCGTTCCAACGTCGGCCCGATCGCCCGGAGTAGCCTGGAATCTGGCACTTTCCAGCGGTATTCTGTCACTTTCCGGTGGTATTCTGTCACTTTTGCCGTGGAATCTGGCACTTTTACACGACAATACGTTTTTTTTCCATTAAAAAACCGACCCGGAGAATACCTCCGAGTCGGTCTTTTCAATTGCCAGGCGACGTCCTACGCTCACGGGGCGTTTCCGCCCGATTACCATCGGCGCTGAAGAGCTTAACTTCCGTGTTCGGCATGGGAACGGGTGGGGCCTCTTCGCTATCGCCACCTGACGATGGGGAGACATTCTCCCAAAACTGAATAACGCTTCAGCGATCGACACCCGGGTGCCACCCATTCGGGTGGATAAACCGTTGGACCGATTAGTATCTGTCAGCTCCACGTGTCGCCACGCGTCCACCTCAGACCTATCTACCTTATCGTCTTTAAGGGGTCTCTCGGGAAATCTCATCTTGAGGCCGGCTTCGTGCTTAGATGCTTTCAGCACTTATCCGATCCACACGTAGCTACCCAGCCATGCTCCTGGCGGAACAACTGGTACACCAGCGGTGTGTCCATCCCGGTCCTCTCGTACTAAGGACAGCTCCTCTCAAATTTCCTGCGCCCGCGACGGATAGGGACCGAACTGTCTCACGACGTTCTGAACCCAGCTCGCGTACCGCTTTAATGGGCGAACAGCCCAACCCTTGGGACCGACTTCAGCCCCAGGATGCGATGAGCCGACATCGAGGTGCCAAACCTCCCCGTCGATGTGGACTCTTGGGGGAGATTAGCCTGTTATCCCCAGGGTAGCTTTTATCCGTTGAGCGACGGCCCTTCCATGCGGTGCCGCCGGATCACTAAGCCCGACTTTCGTCCCTGCTCGACCTGTCTGTCTCGCAGTCAAGCTCCCTTCTGCCTTTGCACGCTGCGAATGATTTCCAACCATTCTGAGGGAACCTTGGGGCGCCTCCGTTACTGTTTGGGAGGCGACCGCCCCAGTCAAACTGCCCACCAGACACTGTCCCTGAACCGGCTCACGGTTCGAGGTTAGGATGTTCATATCGCAAGGGCAGTATCCCACCGGCGCCTCCTCCGAAGCTGGCGCTCCGGGTTCCTTGGCTCCTGCCTATCCTGTACAAGCGATACGAAAACCCAATATCAAGCTACAGTAAAGCTCCATGGGGTCTTTCCGTCCAGTCGCGGGGGACCTGCATCTTCACAGGTCATATAATTTCACCGGGTCTCTCGTTGAGACAGTGCCCAAGTCGTTGCACCTTTCGTGCGGGTCGGAACTTACCCGACAAGGAATTTCGCTACCTTAGGACCGTTATAGTTACGGCCGCCGTTTACTGGGGCTTCAATTCGGACCTTCGCGCCTAAGCGCTAAGCCCTCCTCTTAACCTTCCAGCACCGGGCAGGTGTCAGCCCCTATACTTCGTCTTTCGACTTCGCAGAGACCTGTGTTTTTGGTAAACAGTCGCTTGGGCCTTGTCACTGCGGCTCCCCGGGGCTATCAACCCCAAGGAGCACCCCTTCTCCCGAAGTTACGGGGTCATTTTGCCGAGTTCCTTAACGAGAGTTCTCCCGCGCGTCTTAGAATTCTCATCCCACCTACCTGTGTCGGTTTGCGGTACGGGCACCGATGCCCTTCCTAGAGGCTTTTCTCGGCAGCGGAGGATCGGGGACTTCGGTACTTCATTTCCCTCGCGGTCACGCCTCAGCCTTCACGTTGGGCGGATTTGCCTGCCCAACAGCCTCGGTCGCTTCGACGCGCTTCTCCATCAGCGCGCTCGCCCTACCTTTCTGCGTCCCCCCTTCGGTCTGACAGCCATCGGTGGTACTGGAATTTCCACCAGTTATCCATCGCCTACGCCTTTCGGCCTCGGCTTAGGTCCCGACTAACCCTGAGCGGACGAGCCTTCCTCAGGAAACCTTAGGTTTTCGACGGAAGGGATTCTCACCCTTCTTTTCGCTACTCATACCGGCATTCTCACTTCGGTGCGCTCCAGCCGTCCTCACGGTCGGCCTTCCCGGCACACCGAACGCTCCCCTACCATGCTAGAGGTGAGAGGTCAGATGTGAGAGGTGTGAGAAATTCAAAACCAACTACTTCCACTTTTGATGAAGAACAGACAGTTGTTTGCCTAGTTGTTCGTATTGATCCCATAGTCTCTCGAAACTATCATTGGACATATAAGCAAAATCCCTTGCGTATTCGAGTAAAACTTGGACCTCATTACATGACCCTAAAGCAATCAATATAAATCGCTTAAAATCAGCCGTAGATTCCTTTTTTCCATATCCCTCGGCCAAATTTAAAGGGATCGATGTGGAAGCTCTTCTTAGCTGTCTTCCTAACTCAAACCTTTCATAATCAGGGAATTGATGAGTCACTTGATGAATATCTTTCCCGAGATTGTATGATAGTTCATATACCCTTAAATCTCGATACGTTTTAATCATCTTTATCTCCTTTTCCCACTTCTCACGTCTCACTTCCCACCTCTAACATCCACGGCTTCGGTGATGGATTTAGCCCCGGTACATTTTCGGCGCAGCGTCACTCGACCAGTGAGCTATTACGCACTCTTTCAATGATGGCTGCTTCTAAGCCAACATCCTGGTTGTCTAAGCAACGCCACATCCTTTCCCACTTAATCCATACTTGGGGACCTTAGCCGGTGGTCCGGGCTGTTTCCCTCTTGACGACGGATCTTAGCACTCGCCGTCTGACTCCCGGAAACCAAGTCGCTGGCATTCGGAGTTTGACTGAACTCGGTAATCCTGTGGGGACCCCTCATCCAATCCGTGCTCTACCTCCAGGACTCTTCCTCCGAGGCTAGCCCTAAAGCTATTTCGGGGAGAACCAGCTATCTCCGTGTTCGATTGGCATTTCACCCCTACCCACCCCTCATCCCCGTAATTTTCAACTTACGTGGGTTCGGGCCTCCAGTCGGTGTTACCCGACCTTCACCCTGGACATGGGTAGATCACACGGTTTCGGGTCGACGTCGACGTACTTCGCGCCCACTTCAGACTCGCTTTCGCTGCGGCTCCGTCTCTTCAACTTAACCTCGCACGCCATCGTCACTCGCCGGTTCATTCTACAAAAGGCACGCCATCACCCATGAACGGGCTCTGACCACCTGTAGGCACACGGTTTCAGGTTCTCTTTCACTCCCCTCCCGGGGTGCTTTTCACCTTTCCCTCACGGTACTGGTTCACTATCGGTCACTAGGTCGTATTTAGCCTTGGGAGATGGGCCTCCCTGCTTCCGACGGGGTTTCTCGTGTCCCGCCGTACTCAGGATCCACGCCGGAGAGGGCAGCGTTTCGCGTACAGGGCTCTTACCTGCTATGGCGGACCGTTCCAAGCCGCTTCCGCTACGCCGCCCCTTTGTCACTCCGTATGGCGTGTCCTTCAACCCCGGACGGCAAGCCGTCCGGTTTGGGCTCGCTTCCGTTTCGCTCGCCGCTACTCAGGAAATCGCGTTTGCTTTCTCTTCCTCCGGCTACTAAGATGTTTCAGTTCGCCGGGTCTGCCTTCATCTGCTTAATTAGTTGGGCAGATGATCTTCTCCCATGACGGAGAAGGGGTTCCCCCATTCGGACATCTCCGGATCCAAGCATACTTACAGCTCCCCGAAGCATATCGGTGTTCGTCCCGTCCTTCATCGGCGCCTAGTGCCAAGGCATCCACCGTGCGCCCTTCCTTGTTTAACCACATGCAGGAATGGGGCTTTTCTAAGAAACACGTTCGTGTCTCTTCGTGACACCCGGTGTGTGTGTCGTTTTCGCTTTCTCGCGTTATTCAGTTTTCAAAGAACGTCTCTTGAGCAGTTGCCCGCTCAAAACTGAATGAAAAGCCGAAGCGCTTGCCTCCGGCCTCTCGCTCGGAGAGGCCGATGGGCTCCTTAGAAAGGAGGTGATCCATCCCCACCTTCCGGTAGGGATACCTTGTTACGACTTCACCCCAATCACCGGCCCCACCTTCGGCGGCTGGCTCCCAAAGGTTGCCTCACCGACTTCGGGTGTTGCCGGCTCTCGTGGTGTGACGGGCGGTGTGTACAAGGCCCGGGAACGTATTCACCGCGGCATGCTGATCCGCGATTACTAGCGATTCCAGCTTCATGCAGGCGAGTTGCAGCCTGCAATCCGAACTGAGAACGGCTTTTCTGGGGATTGGCTCCACCTCGCGGCTTCGCGGCCCATTGTACCGTCCATTGTAGCACGTGTGTCGCCCAGGCCATAAGGGGCATGATGATTTGACGTCATCCCCGCCTTCCTCCGGTTTGTCACCGGCAGTCAATGTCGAGTGCCCAACTTAATGCTGGCAACGACATTCAAGGGTTGCGCTCGTTACGGGACTTAACCCAACATCTCACGACACGAGCTGACGACAACCATGCACCACCTGTCACTCTGTCCCAAAAGGGAAAACCTTGTCTCCAAGGCGGCCAGAGGATGTCAAGGCCTGGTAAGGTTCTTCGCGTTGCTTCGAATTAAACCACATGCTCCACCGCTTGTGCGGGCCCCCGTCAATTCCTTTGAGTTTCAACCTTGCGGTCGTACTCCCCAGGCGGAGTGCTTATTGCGTTTGCTTCGGCACTACGGGTATCGAAACCCCTAACACCTAGCACTCAACGTTTACGGCGTGGACTACCAGGGTATCTAATCCTGTTCGCTCCCCACGCTTTCGCACCTCAGCGTCAGTCACAGACCAGAGAGTCGCCTTCGCCACTGGTGTTCCTCCACATCTCTACGCATTTCACCGCTACACGTGGAATTCCACTCTCCTCTTCTGTACTCAAGTGCGGCAGTTTCCAATGCCATTCCGGCGTTGAGCGCCGGCCTTTCACATCAGACTTGCCGTACCGCCTGCGTGCCCTTTACGCCCAATAATTCCGGACAACGCTTGCCCCCTACGTATTACCGCGGCTGCTGGCACGTAGTTAGCCGGGGCTTTCTGGTGAGGTACCGGCAAACCTCCGGCATTTCCTCCGGAAGCTGTTCTTCCCTCACAACAGAGCTTTACGATCCGAAAACCTTCCTCACTCACGCGGCGTTGCACCGTCAGGCTTTCGCCCATTGCGGATGATTCCCTACTGCTGCCTCCCGCAGGAGTCTGGGCCGTGTCTCAGTCCCAGTGTGGCCGATCACCCTCTCAGGTCGGCAACGCATCGTCGCCTTGGTAGGCCCTTACCCCACCAACCAGCTAATGCGCCGCGGGCCCCTCTTTGAGCGACGGCCCGAAGACCGTCTTTCTCCCCTCTCGCAGGCACGAAAGAGGACGCATCCGGTATTAGCACCGGTTTCCCGGTGTTATCCCGGGCTCAAAGGCAGGTTGCCCACGTGTTACTCACCCGTCCGCCGCTGGCCTTCCGGAGGTGCAAGCACCTCCGGAGGCCCGCTCGACTTGCATGTATTAGGCACGCCGCCAGCGTTCGTCCTGAGCCAGGATCAAACTCTCCATAAAAAGTTCCGCTTCGCACACGGGGTGTGCGGCACGCTGACTCGTTACTTTCAATCATTTCTTTAACGTTCGCTTGGCTTTTTCATTCAGTTTTCAAAGGGCAAAGCGACTCATTTATTCTAGCAAATGCCGTCTTTTGTGTCAAGAGGCATTTTTTATCGAAATGTTCGCCTTTCAAAGCGACATTGATCAATATATCATCGCACAATCATTGCGTCAACCGTTTTTTTCGATATTTTTTCAACCGAAATAGCCTGACTGATTGCGACGGATTTATAATTTATCATGTACACAATAATCATGCAAGGGGGTTTTATGATTTTTTTACGTTTCTTTTTTCCTTAATCGCAAGATCATACTTTAAGCTCTCTGTGGCGGGGACCATTCTCCGGTAGACACTAAATAATAGGGAGTATTTTTCTTCGATTGCACGTTTCACACATCCCTCCACGGAGCGATCATGAAGATCCTCATACACGTCATCCATTTCTTTTTTTAACAAGTAAATGATTTCTTCCGCTTCTTTTTTCTTTAAAGCCATCCCAAACATTGTTAGCCCCCCCATTTATGGTCAGAATCTTAGTTATATCTTGTCCTTCTTCGCATATATATATCCCAGGTATATCGAGTAGATTTTGCTTGCAAGGGGGGAAACGATTGGCACAGTTTTGGGTAATTAACAGAAGAAAAGGGGCGCAGTACATTTTTATAGCAGCCATTGCTTTTTGTGCCGCTTGTTTAATTTTGTTAGAAAAGCCATTTATCGCAGTATTCACCGAAGAAGATGGGCCATCGGCTTTTTCAAGTGCGGAGACCGACGAGCGGGAAGTTGCGCTTACCTTTAATGTCAGCTGGGGGGAGGAGCATGTAGAACCCATTTTGGACACCCTTCAAGAAAAAGAAACGACAGCTGCTTTCTTCGTGTCAGGTGTGTGGGCAGAACGCCATACCGAATTATTGGATCGCATGCTTGAAGAAGGGCATGACATTGGCAACTACGGGTTTCAATTCAAGCCATATCCCGATCGGGACAACGAAGACATGCGCAAGGATATGCGAGAGGGGCATAATACGATTGAAGAAGCAACAGGCGAATCCCCTGTCTTCTTCCGTCCACCGGCAGGAATATTTGATACGGAAGTGCTGGAAGCCGCCGAGCAAATGGACTATTCCGTTATTCACTGGGGGGCGGATGGAAAGGACTGGCAAAACCCGGGCGCTGACCGGATCGTATCGAACTTAATGGAAAGTGTCGGCCCCGGCGATGTCATTATGCTTGACGCTTCTGATTCGGCAAAACAAACGGCAGAAGCTTTGCCAAAAATTATCGACGAGTTGCACAACGACGATTACAATTTTACTTCTATTGAAGCATTAATGAGCGGCGCAGAAACAAATTATGAGGAGTTATAAAACGGGAGTCGAAAAGGTCGGATCACCAGTGTGTTCGACCTTTTTTCTATTCATCACTTTCCATAAATTGCTGGAACAAATTGTCGCGATAAACAGGGTACGTTTCTTCTCCCGTCAGCAAATTGACGATATGTTGGTTTCGTTTGACAGACAGGGCAAGATTGGTGGCACTCGTTCCATGGGAGTGCTCGAGATTCGTTAACGAAAATAAGTGATTCGGGCGCTCGTCTTTGAAAACAAGCCGGTAATCCCTTGTTACTTTAAACTCCTTTTCGCTCTCCCACTCCAATTCGTCCCCCATTTTCTCCAGCCAATCAGGCACGAGCGGTTTATATCCGGTCGCAAGAACGACCTTTTCCGTTCGGTGCTCGAATTCCTGCTCCTTTTGCCATTGCCGGCAGGATAGAATGTAATGGTTGCCGGAAGCCTTCACATCATTGACTTCCGTTAACGCCTGAATCTTTGCCGGCGATCGCTTTCGTTCCACGGAGCGATGGTAGAGCAATTCGTAAATTTCCAATAACGTTTTTTTCTGCACACCGTTTCGTAACGGATCCAAAAACTCTAACGCCTGTTGGCGATCGTCATACGAAAGGCCATGAAAATAATCCACATACTCAGGCGAAAATAGTTCCTGGCCGATGCTACTTTCTTCCAATTGAAAAAAACCCGGGGATCGCGTGTACCATGTCAATGTATATCCATATCTTTCTTGGTCTTGCAACAAGTCATAGAAAATCTCGGCGGCACTCTGTCCCGAACCAACAACCGTGATGGCACCGGAATGTTTTAATCCATTTTCATGATATAAATAATCACTTGAATGAATGACATCCTCATTCGTTTTCCCTTCAAGCGGCGGCGGGACTAATGGGATGCTTCCCGTTCCAAGCGTTAAATGACGGGCATACAACGTCTCCGAATTTTTTCCTTCAATTACATAATATCCTTGTTTACGGTCATAGGTAACGTTCGTTACTTCATGCCCAAACGTGCAGTTGCCCAAGGAGCCGGCGGTCCACTGGCAATACGCATTGTATTCCAGCCTCGGGATGTTGAATTTCTTGAAAAAATAAAAAGAAAGCAAGCGGCCATGTTCGTGTAAGTAGTTTAAAAATGTGTATTTGCTTTTCGGATTGGCAAAAGTAACTAAATCTGCCAAAAAAGATACTTGCAAATCCGCCTGGTCAATCAACATCCCCGGATGCCATTCAAATGTCGGTTCCTTTTCGAGAAAGCGCGCCTTTAAATCGGGAGCTCCTTCTTCTATTAACGCGGCTAGCCCGAGATTAAACGGTCCGATCCCGATGCCGATGACGTCATAGATCTCTTTAGCCATGGTTTCTTTTATCCCTTCTGATTAAGCTTTCCTCTTAGTTTTCCCGAACCCCCTATTGCCTAAACGCGCTAATCGTTTTGCAAACGATGATGCAACATCAACTGATACGTGTTTGCGCATAACAACGGCACAAGATAAATCCAGAGCCAACTGCTATCATTGACTTCGGGAATGATGAGCGCGGGCAGCCATTCAATCGTCGTAATGACATACATAAAGAAAAAGGCAGGGATGAACGCCCTCCTATGGGTTTCCCGCTGTTTGAAATACGCGACAATCGCCGCAAAGATAAGCAACAATGTAGGCGTAATCAAATACCCCCAAATCGTTTCATCCTCGGTTGCATAAGCGAGATAACGAAAATAAAACAGATCAAAGAATACAAAAGCGATTAAGAAAAGCTGTACCCGGTTCCAAAGTTTCTTCGTCTTAAACAGCGATAAAGCAAGCCGGTTTAGCAGCAAGTACGCAAAATAACCCATCTGCGCTATCGCGCTAACTGCCGCGCCAATGCCCAATAACCAAATAAACCCGAAAATGAAATTCCAAAAGCCACCCTCTGCAAAAAGAGGGTCATATAGAACAGTGCCAGCGATCGCTCCGCCAAAGGCACCTACTAACATCGTCGAGAAAAATAAAAAAACGACTTTTCTGGAGTTCACCAAAATCATTCCTTACTTTATAATCACACCATCATGATTGTATCAATCGAGCACGCAAAACACCAGTCGTTGCATAATTTGTCACGGAATGCTTCATAGTAGTATAAAAAGAAAGAAAAAAAGGGGGAGCGGCTTTGGATGTGAAGCGAGCGTTTTTTCTTATTGTACTCCTAATATTTATGAGCGGTTGTGCAGCCTTGCAAAACCAAGGGAACTCAGCCGGGAACGAACCCCAAGAATTTGAGAATACAAAAGAAATGGTCATCGATGTGCTAAAAACCGAAGATGGAAAAGCAGCCTTGGAGGAAATTTTAACGGACGAAGACGTACAAGAATCCATTCTTATGGAGCAAGATTTTGTCCAAGATACCGTGCAAACGACGTTGACATCAGAGGACGGACAACAATATTTTCAACAGGTCATGCAACAACCAGATTTTCAACAAAATATCGCCACCAGCATGCAACAAGAAAATGAAGAGCTATTAAAACGCTTAATGAAAGACCCGGAATATCAACAGATGATGATGGAGGTGATGCAAGACCCGGAGATGCAACAAGAGCATGTGAAATTATTGAAAAGCAAAACCTTCCGTGAGGAGATGCAAACCGCCATCGAGGAGGCGTTTGACAACCCTAATTTCCAACAACAACTCTCCGATTTAATGGAACAGCAGCAACAAGAAGGAGAGGGGGATTCACAAGAGGAAAGCAGTGGTGGCGGCGATAACCAGGAAGAAAGCGGGCAAGAAGGTGAACAAGGCGAAAGTAGCGGCAGCGGAATAGGAGGATAAACGAGAAGGCGAGGCAACCATTGGCCCCGCCTTCCTTTTTATTCAAATGGCGATTTTACCCGATTTTCTTCTTTCTTTTCAATGATCTGGTTGGCGATGTTTTCATATATTTTTCCGTTCGGATGTTCTCTTTCATAAACGGAAGGGGCAAAGTCGTCATCATCAATGGTGGGTTGTCCCAACGGGATCTGGCCGAGCAAATCGGCTTTAAGCTCTTCGCTTAAACGTTCACCGCCGCCTTGGCCGAATACATATTCTTTTTCCCCTGACTTGCTCTCATAATAAGCCATGTTTTCAACGACCCCTAGCACACGGTGGTTGCTCTTGATCGCCATCGCGCCTGCGCGTGCAGCAACAAACGCTGCGGTCGCGTGCGGAGTCGTGACGATAATCTCATCGGACTCAGGAAGCATTGAATGGACATCAAGCGCAACATCGCCCGTTCCCGGAGGCAAGTCCAAAATGAGATAATCCAAGTCTCCCCATGTGACTTCATTGAAAAAGTTGGTTAACATTTTTCCGAGCATCGGTCCACGCCAAATGACGGGAGCATTATCTTCAACGAAAAAGCCCATGGAGATAACTTTAACACCATAGCGTTCGACTGGATGTATTTTGTCTCCCTCAACGGTCGGGCGATTCTCAATGCCCATCATATCCGGGACACTGAAACCATATATGTCCGCGTCAATAATGCCCACTTTCTTTCCTTCGCGGGCAAGCGCCACTGCCAAATTAACCGTAACCGTCGATTTACCGACGCCGCCTTTTCCACTGGCAACAGCGATAAAGTTGACCGGGTTATTTTCGCTCAAGAGACTCCCGTCGTCGTCTTCTTCTTGCGCTGACGCATCCCCGTGTTGTTCCATTTCTTCTTTTGAAAGCTCCTCAAATCGCAGGCCTACTTGGGATGCACCGGCTTCTTTGACAACAGACACAATGTCTTGTTGCACTTGCATTTGCGCTCCTGTCCCTGTTTTTGCCAACGCAATCTTCAAGCTTACATTGTCGCCGTCTTTTATGCGTATATCCCGGACCCCATCGGTTTCTACGATGCTTTTTTTCAGATCGGGATCTTGGATTTGTTTTAAAACATCCATAATGTCTTGCTCTTGTACCACTATAAAACACCTTCCTTTAAGGTTGAACTCGAGGATTGCCCCCAGTATATCACACCTCGGGAATGGGATTTAATCGAAACGCCTTTCAGTATCAGCATGGCGTGCCAACCCTTGATATATGGAGGCTGCCATTTGATCGAGATATTCCTCGTCTTCAAAACGGCCGGCTTCATCGGGATTGGACAGAAAACCTGCTTCAATCAGCAACCCGGGGATTTCCGTGGAATCAAGCATGAATATGTTATTCACGCCCGCAGCCTTTCGATTTGTATTTTCCAACTGCCGCGTCAATTCTCCCTGGACGGTTTCTGCCATCTTTTGACTCTCGGTAAAGGCAGGATTATAAAACGTCTGCGCACCCCGCCAGTCCGAAGATCCCGCATTCAGGTGCAGACTAATAAAAAAATCACTTCCGGATTCGTTAATCAATTGTACCCGCTTTTGCAGATCTTCCACTTTACGATTTCGTAAACCTTCCGTGGAAGTGTCCGCTAAATCAACATCCTCTTCCCTCGTCATTAGCACGAGCGCACCTGCTGATTGTAAATAATCTCTAAGCTTAAAAGAAATTTCTAAAGCCACGTCATCTTCCATGAGCCCTTCCCGGGAACTCGATCCCCCGTCAATTCCGCCATGACCGGGGTCGATCACAATCACTTGGCCGCTCAGCGGCAAATCCAAACCACTTGTATTTTCTGACCATTCAGCGGAAAAAATATTATACATACCGACAATCAAGGCAAGTGCCAAAAAGGGAGAGACCAGCCATGTTGTTTTCTTCATAAAAAAGAACATCCTTTTTTCTAAGGGATAGTTCATCTTATGAAAAAAAGGACGGGCGTATGCCCGCCTAAAGACGCAATTGCCCGCGATTCTCACCTGTCTTAAAACCGACCTGCCACCAATGTTGCACATAGGCTTCAGCGCCATTTGCAATTTGACCGCGATTCATGTGCTCATCTTGAATCCAGTCAATCATAAACGTTTTTAGCTCGGACGCACGCTGTTTCATTTGTTCTTCATCCGCAGCCTTATCCGGTTGTTTGCCGGTTCTGGCCATCGACATTCCACGTTTGGCCGAGAAGATAAAGGTTTCAATCGCCACATCCATGCAGATCTCTTCTAAAAAAGAGTGCCGGAATTGAAAATCACCACACGCGGGGATGAGGTGTTTTTCGGAAGCATACACCATATCTTCCATGCTCAGTGTGTGCAATAATTTTTTCTCCACTTCCCAATCCTTCAGACGCTTGTGCTCTTGAAAAGACACGACTGATCCCATGCTTGCCCCCCTCAAGATTAGTGTGGGGTTCAATCGGAGGAATCATGACTGGGAATGCAAGGACAGTAAATAAACATTTGATTAAACCTAAAAAGATACAGCCAACACAGGCGATTGTCCTGATGGCTGTATCCATAACATTTTTCGGCTCTTAACGCTTCGAGAACTGCGGTGCGCGTCGGGCGCCTTTAAGGCCGTATTTCTTCCGTTCCTTCATTCTGGAATCACGTGTGAGCATTCCATTGTCTTTTAGCACTTTCCGGTAATCCGGGTCAACTTGCAACAAGGCACGCGCGACACCAAGCTGGATCGCTTCTGCTTGCCCGGTGAAACCGCCGCCTTTCGTTGTGATTTTTAAATCATATTGACCATCGGTGCCTGTTTCCACAAGCGGTTTTTGCATGACCGTTCTAAGGGTTTCGTAATCGAAGTAATCATCCATCTCGCGTTTGTTGATCGTTACTTTTCCGTTTCCCGGCGAGAGGAACACTCGCGCGACGGCGTTTTTACGGCGTCCTGTTCCGTAATATTGCAATGATGCCAATTTAATCCCTCCTTTTGTTATCCGCGCAGCTCGTAGCTTTCCGGTTTTTGTGCTTCGTGCTTATGATTTGGCCCTTCATATACGTGCAGTTTTTTAATCGTTTGCCGGCCGAGTGCATTTTTCGGAAGCATGCCTTGCACAGCAAGTTCTACCATTCTTACCGGTTTGTTTTTACGCATTTCCAGCGCTCTTGTGGATTTTAAGCTACCGGGATGTCCGCTGTGGCGATAATACATTTTATCCGTTAATTTGTTGCCGGTGAGTTCAATCTTTTCCGCGTTGATGATAATGACATGATCACCTGTATCTACATGCGGCGTGAATTCCGGTTTATTTTTCCCGCGCAAAATGCTTGCAACTTCGGTTGCCAAACGTCCGAGCCTTTTTCCTTCGGCATCGACGACGTACCAATTGCGTTCGATTTCCTCTGCTTTGGCCATGAATGTCTGACGCATCGGGGGATTCCCTCCTTTGTTCAATCGCTTTTCATCTATTTTTTCGTTCATCATCTTCGTGACTCCGGGGCTAGTGGAGGACGAAATGCCAACTAACATCGTATAACAATCGCCCGGCGATGTCAAATGAAAAAATTAGCCGCAACCCGCATGATGAACGTATTTATGGCCCATATTGCACATTCCATAAATACAAGCCACGTCCGGGGGCGGTCATTCCCGCTTGCCGGCGATCACGGGCGTGCAAGATACGGTTCATATCTTCAGCATCGAGACGGCGCATTCCGATATCGATAGCTGTCCCCACGATGATCCTTGCCATATTATAAAGAAAACCGTTCCCGTTAAACCGGAAACACCATTCCCCTTCGCCGACTTGCATATAACTAACGGCATTTAGCGTTCTCACTTTGCTTGCCACATTCGTATTGTTCGCACAAAACGCCGAAAAATCATGCGTGCCGACCAATGGTTGCAATGATCGTTGCACCGCTTCGTGATCGAATGCATGTGCAAAGACATGATGCACATAATGACGTTGAAACAAATCGCGTGTGGAGCCAACATGGAGAAGATAACGATACTCTTTTGCTTCAGCATCATAACGGGCGTGAAAATGGTCATTTACATGTTCTACGCTTACCATCTGCATGTCGCGCGGCAACACCGAGTCAAACGCTCGTGGCCATCGTGCACTTGGGATTTGCAAAGAAGAGTCAAAGTGAACGACTTGGCCGCGGGCATGCACATCGGCATCTGTTCGCCCGGACGCGAACACCTTTTTATTTTCGCCTTTATGCAATTTTGTGAGCCCTTTTTCAAGCTCCCCTTGAACGGTTCGCTTTCCCGGCTGCTCCTGCCAGCCAGAGAAACCCGAGCCATCATAAGCAATGGTCGCTTTCCAACGTGCCATCGGTGTATCCTCCGCAACGTACCAAAACAGAGTGCAAACATTTTGTCCTCCAGATCAAAATGGCTGATAAGACGTTTGTTTCGGCTGATAAATTATAAAATACATGTCTCGTAACGTATCTGCTCGCTACCTGTCGCCAATAAACCACTAACCATCACGCAACAGCGCCAAGACTACGCCTACACCAATAACAACCACGCAGGCAATGGCATCTTGAAAACGCCATTGGAGCACGCGCAATTTCGTTCTTCCTTCTCCGCCTCGGTACCCACGCGCGTCCATCGCCGTGGCCATGTCCTCTGCCCGTTTAAATGAACGGACGAATAGCGGGATGATAAAAGCTGTCATGGTTTCCAGTCTCGTTTTCAGCGATCCTTTTGTGAAATCCGCTCCCCGCGCTGCCTGTGCCTTCAATATTCGGTCTGCTTCCAACAATAAAGTCGGAATCAAGCGAATGCTGATCGACATCATCAAGGACATTTCATGGGCAGGAAGCCCGAACCGCTTAAAAGGACGCAAAAAATACTCAAATCCATCGGTTAAATCGATCGGTGTGGTCGTTAATGTCAACAAGGAAGCAAAAACGACGAGCGCGCCAATTCGCACAGCGATGAATGCCCCTTGCTCAATGCCGCCGCTATAGATGGAAAAGCCGAGGATCGTAAAAAGAACCTGCCCTTCATTCGTAAAAAAAGCATGAAGAAGAAACGTGAAAATAACTAATATAAATACTGGTAATAATCCCTTGAGAAAAAATTTCAATGGCACGCGTGACAACAGAACAAACGCCGCGACGGTTGTCAGCAATGCACTATAGCTCCAGAATTCATTGGCCAAAAATACGATCCCGGCCAAGGCAAGTAAACATAACAGTTTCGCTCTCGAGTCCAACCTGTGCAGGGGTGATGAAACGGGGACATATTGTCCGATAACGATGTTTTGCAACATGTTTTATCCCTCTTTTTTTTCACTTGCCCATTGATCGGCAACGACCGCTGCTAACGCTTCCGGTTCCAACAGGAGGTTATCGATGTTCCAACCTGCTTCCCGCAAATTGCGGATGATTCGCACGGAAGGAGGCGCAGCCAATCCGATATCAGCAAGCAAGTCGGCTTCCCGGAAAACCTGCACGGGAGCACCGCTTGTTAACGGTTTTCCTGCAGGCCCCATCACAATGACCTCATCGGCATAACGCGCGGCATCTTCCATGTCATGCGTGACAAGGATCGTCGTCAATCCATGCTTCTCATGCCAATCTTTCAATACATCCAAAAGCGCCCGGTGGCCGGCGGGATCAAGGCCGGCAGCAGGTTCATCAAGGATCAGCACTTCAGGGTCGGCGGCAAGCACTCCCGCGATGGCAACCCGCCTCATTTGCCCCCCGCTGAGGTTGAACGGCGAGACAGGCAGCACATCATCGCTGATGCCTACAACATCGAGAAGTTCGGGAAGCCGCTTGCGAATCCTTTCCACATCCAAGCCGAGATGCTTTGGTCCGAACAGCATGTCTTCTTCAACAGTAGCGCCAAACAGTTGGTGCTCGGGATATTGGAAAACCATGCCGATCTTTCGCCGCAACGGCTTCACTTCTTTTCGTTTTGATTTTCGATGCAAACGTAAACTGCCGCATTGGACGGTGCCCGAAGTGGGCAGCAACAAACCATTGATCAATTGCATTAACGTCGACTTTCCCGAACCGGTGCTGCCCACAAGGGTCGTAAACGTCTTTGACGCGATGGAGATGTTCACTTCAGCCAGCGCTTGTTTTTCAAACGGAGACCCAATCATATAGGAATAACTTACACTTTCAAAGGAGATCTGCATAACCGTTCCACCCATTCTTGTTCACTTAACGACAAATGGTCCAAATGAACGCCCTGCGCTTGCAAGGCTACTTGCATCCGTAAAAAATAAGGAAGGGTAAAAGACCGGGAAAGCAAAAAATCAGGGGTTTGGAAAAAATCATGGGTCGATTGATCCCGCGATGGCCTTCCTTGTTCCATAAAAACTACCCGGCTTGCTTTCAGTGCCTCTTCCAGCTCGTGGGTAATCATAATGATCGTAATTCCGGACTGATTCAGCTCGGCCATCGTTTGCATGACTTCCAGCCGTCCGTTCGGGTCCAGCATGGATGTCGCTTCATCAAAAATCATGATATCCGGGCGCAAGGCAAGAACGCCTGCAATCGCAGCTCGTTGCTTTTGCCCTCCCGATAGCCGATGCGGTTCGGCCGAAAGCATGTCTTGGATTCCGGTCCGCACACTTGCTTCCTCAATACGATTGAGCATTTCCGGTCGAGGGATACCGGCATTTTCAAGTCCGAAGGCAATGTCGTCCCGTACAGTGGCAGCAACAAATTGATGATCCGGATTTTGAAAAACCATGCCGACCTTTTGACGGATTTGCCAAACATGATCTTCTTCATTCGCAGGCAAACCATCGATCAAAACTGTACCCTTCTCCGGTTGCAATAGCGCGTTTAACATTCTGGCAAACGTGGATTTTCCAGAGCCATTCGTTCCCAACAATGCCACCCACTCGCCTTTATTTATTTTTAAACAAAGATCTTGCAGAATGAAATCCTGTTCTTCCCGATAACGAAAATAAAGATGTTCACACTGAATAAGGGGCGGCATTGTTCATCCTCCAATTTCCACTTCTGCAGCAAAGCTTTTATGTATAAAGCTGCAACGCCAATAAAATTTTATCATGAACCCAGCTTTTTGTTAACCGGTTTATTAGGAAGGTTTACAAAAGAAAAAGGACAGTGACTTTGGAATCGTCCTGCCCTCACACCTATTAAACGAGTTCGATGACGGCCATCGGGGTGCCGTCCCCTTTTCTCGGGTCCATTTTAATAATGCGTGTATAACCGCCTTGCCGTTCTTCATAACGCGGACCGATGTCATCAAATAATTTTTGAATGGCGTCCTGATCTTCATCAGCCGCTTCCTTACGGATAAATGAAGCAGCTTGTCGACGGTCATGCAAGGTGCCGCCTTTGCCGAGCGTGATCGTTTTTTCCACAATCGGGCGAAGCGCTTTTGCCTTTGCCTCCGTGGTCACAATTTTTTCGTTGATCAAAAGATCTGTTGCGAGATCACGAAATAACGCTTTTCGTGCTGAAGTATTTCTTCCAAGCTTTCTGTATGCCACAGTTATTCCCCTCCTTTTGACCAATTCTCTTGGATAAAGTTACTCTTCATCGCGTAGGCCGAGCCCTAAATCGCCGAGCTTTTCTTGCACTTCCTCCAACGATTTACGTCCCAGGTTGCGCACCTTCATCATATCTTCTTCTGATTTCTGGGTGAGCTCCTGTACAGTGTTGATGCCTGCACGCTTTAAACAATTGTAAGAACGTACCGATAAATCCAGTTCTTCAATTGTCATCTCTAACACTTTTTCTTTTTGGTCTTCCTCTTTTTCCACCATAATTTCCGCATTTTGTGCTTGATCCGTCAAACCGATAAAAATGCTTAAATGTTCATTCATGATCTTGGCGCCAAGGGAGACGGCTTCTTCGGGCCGAATACTTCCATCCGTCCAAACATCCAGCGTTAGTTTATCATAGTTTGTGATCTGACCGACGCGTGTGTTTTCTACCTGGAAATTAACACGGTCAACCGGTGTAAAAATCGAATCGATCGGAAGAACACCGATGGCCAAGTCCTCGTGGTTGTTTCCTTCGGCAGGAACATAGCCACGGCCGCGTTTAGCGGTCATTTTCATATGAAACCTCGCGCCTTCATTAAGCGTGGCGATGTGAAGTTCGGGATTCAAAATATCAACATCACTGTCATGGTTAATATCTCGCGCAGTTACCGTGCCTTCGCCGCTCGTTTCGATTTCAAGCACTTTCTCATCATCGGCATGGATGTTGAGCGCCAGTTTTTTTAAATTCAACACTATGGTGGTAACGTCTTCCACGACGCCCTCCACGGTTGAGAACTCGTGAAGGACCTGATCGATTTGAATATTCGTAATCGCTGATCCCGGTAGGGAGGATAACAGAATTCGACGCAAGGAGTTTCCTAAAGTTGTTCCATAGCCTCGTTCAAGCGGTTCAACAACAAACTTCCCATATTTGCCGTCCTCACTGACTTCAATCGTTTCAATGCTCGGCTTTTCGATTTCGATCATCTTTAAATGATACCCTCCTTCAAAACGTCAGCATCCGTATTGCACACTTCACCATTTCCAGTACATAAAGCCCGCTATCTTGATGCTCACTATGTCTCACCATTATTGACAGAGAGCGGTGTTTTCAAACCTTATAAAGGTTTACGGGGTTATACTCTGCGACGTTTCGGAGGGCGGCAACCGTTATGGGGCACAGGTGTAACATCACGGATAACATTCACTTCAAGTCCAGTTGCTTGCAGTGAACGGATGGCTGCTTCACGGCCGGCTCCCGGTCCTTTTACAGCAACTTCCACGTTTTTCATGCCGTGATCCATCGCGCCTTTAGCGGCTGTTTCAGCTGCCATTTGTGCAGCGAAAGGGGTTGATTTACGAGACCCTTTAAAACCAAGGTTGCCTGCACTTGCCCATGCCAATGCATTTCCTTGCGTATCCGTAATCGTAACAATGGTATTGTTGAATGTGGAGCGAATATGGGCAACTCCCGAATCGACATGTTTACGTTGGCGTTTTTTGCGAGATGCTGCTTTTGGTTTAGCCATTGCTTACAAACCTCCTTACTTCTTCTTATTCGCGATGGTTTTCCGAGGACCTTTCGCGGTTCTGGAATTATTTTTCGTGCTTTGTCCACGAGCCGGTAGCCCGCGACGATGACGAATGCCACGATAGGATCCGATTTCGATTAAACGTTTAACGTTGAGAGACTTCTCCCTGCGAAGGTCCCCTTCCACCGTGTAGTTTCCGACGGCAGTGCGGATGCGACCGAGTTCGTCGTCCGTTAGATCTCGAACCCGAGTTTCCACCGGTACGTCCGCTTCTTCAAGAATTTTTTGGGCATTGCTTTTTCCAATTCCGTAAACGTACGTGAGTGAAATGACTACCCGCTTATCGCGAGGAATGTCAACTCCTGAAATTCGTGCCATGAACGTACACCTCCTTTGCGGTTATCCTTGTTTTTGTTTATGCTTCGGGTTTGAACAAATCACCATGACTGTGCCTTCGCGACGAATGATCTTGCACCGTTCACACATGGGTTTTACGGAAGGTCTGACCTTCATTTTCTTTCCCTCCTTCATGATCGGGAACTATCGCAGAAAAACTGTGACAGCACCCTCCTGCGGCTGTTACTTGTATCGATACGTAATTCGACCACGGGAAAGGTCATATGGGGAAAGTTCCACAGTAACCTTATCACCGGGTAAAATACGGATAAAGTGCATGCGGATCTTGCCGGAAACATGCGCGAGTATTCGATGACCATTCTCCAGTTCCACTCTGAACATGGCGTTTGGCAAAGGCTCGATTACAGTGCCTTCTACTTCAATCGCATCATCTTTGGCCATGGATTTACTCTCCTCCCTTCCTAGTATCAGGTAGCCCTCTACGAAATTGCATAACGTGGGGCAATATGGCATTAGTCACACATCGGCATCAGGCTTGTGTCAAAATTTCATAGCCTGTATCCGTAATCGCAATCGTGTGTTCAAAATGTGCACAGTTTTTTCCATCCGTTGTGACCACTGTCCAATTGTCCTCCAAAGTATGGACATAACGCTCGCCCATATTTACCATCGGTTCAACGGCAAGCACCATCCCAGGTTTCAAACGGACTCCTTTCCCGGGGGGTCCAAAGTGCGGGATTTGCGGGTCTTCATGCAAGTCTTGACCAACACCATGCCCAACATACTCCCTAACAACCGAGAACCCATGTTTCTCCACGAATGTCTGTATCGCATGAGAGATATTAGAGAGTCTATCCTTCGGTTTTGCTTCCGCAAGCCCCTTGTATAAGGCGTTCCGGGTTACATCCAAGAGTTGTTCTGTTTCGGCTGTCATTGCACCAACTGGATATGTCCACGCCGAATCCCCATGATATCCGTGAATCTTCGCTCCAATGTCGATGGAAATAATATCGCCGTTTTTTAACACTCTGTTCCCCGGCACCCCGTGAACAAGTTCCTCATTTACGGAAGTACAAATACTTCCGGTAAATCCATGATAACCTTTAAATGAAGGAACGGCATCATACGATTGTATAAAACGATCTGCGATTTGGTCAAGTTCAGCGGTTGTTATCCCCGGCTTAATATGGCGTTGAAGTTCTTGATGGGTCCAAGCCACAATTTTTCCGGCGTACCGCATAATCTTTAACTCCCGATCGGTTTTACGAATAATCATGCATGCTGCAAACCTTCCAATAATTGAACAATATCCCCTTGCACTTGATCAATCTCTTGATCACCATCAATGTTGCGGAGATAGCCTTTTTTGCTATAAAAATCAATCAGCGGCTGCGTTTGTTCAATGTTCACTTCGAGGCGTTTTTTCACCATTTCCGGTTTATCGTCATCCCGCTGGATGAGCTTGCTGCCATCTACATCACAGATCCCATCCACTTTTGGCGGATTGTAATCCACGTGATACGTCTCACCGGAAGATGGAGAAACACGGCGGCCGGCCAGACGTTTAATCAACGTTTCCTTGGGAACCTCAATGTTAATGACAAAGTCGAGCGAGCGATCGAGATCATTAAGAATATTCTCCAGCGCTTCTGCTTGCGGGATCGTGCGAGGAAACCCGTCAAGCAAAAATCCTTCTGCGCAATCCTTTTCACTCAGCCGCTCCCGAACAATCCCAATGGTCACCTCATCAGGCACAAGTTCTCCTCCGTCAAGGTAGCTTTTCGCTTTTTTACCGAGTTCGGTCTCATTTTTGATGGCTGCCCGGAACATATCCCCTGTAGAAATATGAGGGATTCCATACTCCTCACTGATTGTACCGGCTTGCGTTCCTTTCCCGACACCCGGCAGTCCCATTAAAATTAAATCCATTATACCTCTCCTTACATCCCGCGTTGATACTCTCTCGTTGCTCCTTATTTTATGAAGCCTTTATAGCTGCGTTTCAGTAATTGTCCTTCGATTTGTTTCATTGTGTCCAGTGCAACACCTACGACAATGAGCAAACCTGTGCCTCCAATTTGAATTGCTTCAGGCAATCCGAGTTGAGTCGTAAAGAACACCGGCAAAATTGCAACAGACGCCAAAAATAGGGAGCCGACAAAAGTAAGTCGATACAGGATATGGCGAATATAATGTTCCGTCGTCTTACCGGGACGAATACCGGGGACATAACCGCCTTGCTTCTTCAAGTTCTCTGCCATCGTTTCCGGATTAACCTGCACAAATGTATAGAAATACGTAAAGGCAATGATCAACCCGATGTAAACAATTGCCCCAACCGGTTGTGTGTAATCAAAATTATTGATCACCCATTGGGCAACAACGTTGTCTTCTCCCAAAAAACTTGCAACTGTCGGTGGAAAGATAAATAACGCCATCGCGAAGATGACCGGAATAACCCCAGCGGAGTTCACCTTCAGTGGAAGGTGCGTTGATTGTGCACCTGCCGTTGATTGACGGCCGACCACCCTTTTCGCATATTGGATCGCCACTTTTCGAATGGCTTGCTGCACAAACACAACTCCAACGATAACCAGCAATACAGCAAGTGCTAATAAAAGGATGGTAACAATGCCCATAAACAATTGCTCGCCTGCACCTTCGATTTGCGTGGCATAAATTTGATTAAGCCCATTTGGGATGCCGGCAGCAATACCGGCAAAAATCATAATCGAAATCCCATTCCCCACTCCTTTAGCCGTAATTTGCTCCCCTAACCACATCAGAAAGGTGGTCCCTGCGGTCATGATGAGAGCAATAAGCAGAAAGGTGGTAACTCCGGGGTCCGGAATAAGTCCAGGAAATTGGGCATTAAAACCGATAGACATCGCCAACGCCTGGATGAACGCCAACACAACGGTGAAGTAACGAGTGAACTGTGCCAGTTTCCTTCTCCCTGCTTCCCCTTGCTTCGACCACTCTGTAAACTTCGGAACAACATCCATCCGCAAGAGTTGGACGACGATGGAAGCAGTAATATAAGGGAAGACACCCATCGCAAAGATGGAGAAGTTTCCGAGTGCTCCCCCGCCAAATGTGTCAAGAAAGCCGAAAGCCGATGCTTCCCCCTGGAATTGCAGAACATCGCTGTCGGATCCCGGAATCGGGATGAATGTACCGATACGGTAGACGATAAGCATTGCCAGGGTGAAGAATATTTTCCGCCGCAGATCCTCTGCGCGAAATATATTGGCTAAGCCCTTAAACATTAAACCACCTCGGTTCGACCGCCGGCTGCTTCGATTGCCTTAACTGCAGAGGCAGAAAATTTATTGGCTTTTACTGTCAGCTTTGTTTCCAATTGGCCATCCCCAAGGATTTTAATGCCATCGTTTTCCTTTTTGACGGTTCCTGTCTCGATGAGCAGCTCCGGTGTAACCTCCGTCCCCTCTTCAAAACGATTGAGCGTTTCTATATTCACAACGGTATAAGCCTTCCGAGTTGGGTTTGTAAATCCGCGTTTCGGCAACCGTTTGTAAATAGGGTTTTGTCCACCTTCGAAACCCGGCCGTACATTTCCGCCTGAACGAGATTTTTGTCCGTGTTCCCCACGGCCGGCCGTGTTACTGCGTTTGGAGCCGTACCCCCGTCCGGGACGAATGCCTTTTTTTCGAGAGCCTTCCGCTGGTTTCAAATCGTGCAATTTCATCTTTTCACACCTCCTGTCTTGAAGCGTTCCCTTAATTGCTAATTTCTTTTACATTTACAAGGTGGGATACTTTGTTAACCATTCCGCGAATGGCAGGATCGTCCTTTTGGATCACCGAGTGGTTTACTTTGCGCAGTCCCAATGTCCGTACCGTTACACGCTGGTCTTCCGGTCTGCCAATCAGACTGCGGATGAGGGTGATTTCCAGTTTATTTTCCACTTGTACTCCCTCCTATCCTTGCAATTCTTCAACGCTTTTGCCGCGTAGTCTGGCAATATTTTCAGCTGTTTTCAATTCGCTCAAACCTTGTAGCGTGGCACGGACCATATTAATCGGGTTACTTGAACCGTGGGATTTTGAAAGAATATCACTTACCCCGGCAAGTTCAAGAACAGCACGCACAGGACCTCCGGCGATAACCCCTGTACCTTCAGCTGCAGGTTTCAACAAAACTTTGCCGGCTCCATAACGCCCTACCAATTCGTGAGGGATCGTCGTGCCCACACGGGGGGCTTTAATGAGACTTTTCTTCCCATTTTCCACTGCTTTACGAATCGCCTCGGGTACCTCATTGGCTTTCCCGATGCCAAAACCTACATGTCCGTTGCGGTCACCAACAACGACAATCGCTGCAAAGCGAAAGCTTCGACCGCCTTTTACCACTTTAGAAACACGGTTTATAGCAACAACTTGTTCTTCCAAGTCAAGTTTGTTCGGATCAATGGCCATAGATTGTCCCTCCTTCATGCTTTAAAATTTCAAGCCTTCCTCACGTGCAGCATCAGCCAATGCCGCTACGCGACCGTGATAGATATAGCCTCCACGGTCAAAAATGACATCTTCATATCCCTTTTCACGCGCGCGCTTTGCAATAAGTGTTCCCACATCTTTGGCAGCACTGACGTTTCCACCGTTTTCCTGTTTAAAATCACTGTCTAACGTGGACGCAGATGCCAACGTTTCACCCTCTATATCATCAATAAGTTGGGCATAGATATGGCTGGAAGAACGAAAAACATTTAAGCGCGGGCGTTCCGAAGTTCCGCTTAACTTTTTTCGTATTCTATTATGACGTTGTTTGCGCGCCGATTGTTTATTGGTTTTTGTCGCCATGAAAGACTCTCCTCCTTTCCTGCCTTCATCAGGCAGCAAGTAGCTTCGGTTTATTTACCTGTTTTTCCAACTTTGCTTCGCACCGTTTCATCTGTGTAGCGAACCCCTTTTCCTTTATAGGGCTCCGGCTTGCGAACGGATCGGATATCCGAAGCGACGGCTCCAACCAATTGTTTGTCGATCCCTTTTACAAGCACTCTTGTGTTGGATGGCACTTCAAACTCGATGCCTTCCGGTTCTTCAATTTCAACCGGGTGTGAATAACCGACGTTGAGCACGAGTTTGTTGCCTGATTTTGATGCACGATAACCGACACCGACTAGGTCAAGGCTTTTTTCAAAACCGTCTGTTACACCTTTCACCATGTTTGCGATGAGGCTTCTCGTTGTTCCATGCATGGAACGGTGATCCTTCTTATCAGATGGACGAGTGGTTGTAACGACCCCATCTTCATGGGTGATCGTGATACCTGAATTAAATTGGCGTTCCAATTCCCCTTTTGGGCCTTTAACCGTTACATGTCCGTCATTAACCGTAAGCGTTACACTTTCCGGCACTTCTAACGGTAACACACCGATACGTGACATTTTACATTACACCTCCATTCGCTTCATTCTTACCATACGTAGGCGAGTACTTCGCCGCCGATGTTTTGTTGGCGGGCTTCTTTATCCGTAATTACGCCTGATGAAGTCGATATAACCGCGATGCCCAATCCGTTCAATACGCGGGGAACTTCATCGGAACCGGTATAAACACGCAATCCCGGTTTGCTAATTTTTTTCAATCCGGAGATAACCCGTTCATCTCCCTGCCCGTACTTAAGAAAAATACGGATAACCCCTTGCTTTTTATCATCCACGAATTCTACATCGCGAATATACCCTTCACGCTTAAGGATCTTCGCAATTTCTTTTTTCAAATTTGATGCCGGTAATTCCAGCTTATCATGACGCACGGTGTTGGCGTTGCGAATTCTTGTAAGCATATCGGCAATCGGATCTGTCATAACCATAATGATAAACCTCCTTCCATCTTTCAGGTTTTACCAGCTTGCTTTTTTGACACCGGGGATCTGGCCTTTATACGCAAGATCGCGGAAACAAATCCTGCAAAGCTTAAACTTTTGAAATACAGCGTTCGGCCGCCCGCATCGTTCACAACGGGTGTATTCGCGAACCTTAAATTTTTGAGGTTTCTTTTGCTTTTCGACCATCGCTTTTCTAGCCAAAATGCATTCCCTCCTTACGTTTTTATTTTATCGTTGAAAAGGCATGCCCACTTGTGTAAGCAAAGCTTTTGCTTCCTCATCTGTTTCGGCAGTCGTCACGATCACGATGTCCATTCCGCGGACTTTGTCGATCTTGTCATATTCAATTTCCGGAAAAATCAACTGTTCCCGCACACCGAGCGTATAATTTCCGCGACCATCGAATGCTTTGCTTGAAATTCCGCGGAAATCACGAACACGAGGCAAGGATACGTGAATCAATTTTTCCAGGAAGTCATACATACGCGTGCCACGCAGCGTTACCTTCGCACCGATCGGATTCCCTTCACGCAATTTAAATCCGGCGATCGATCTCTTTGCCCTGGTTACGATCGGTTTTTGCCCTGTGATTAAAGAAAGTTCCTCCATGGCATTATCCAATGTTTTCGGGTTGGATACAGCTTCGCCCACGCCCGTGTTGATCACGATCTTTTCGATCTTCGGGACCGCCATTACCGATGAATAATTAAATTGGTCGTTTAAGCGGGGCACAATTTCATCTTTATAACGTTCTTTTAAAGCGTTCATTTTTTTCGGGCCTCCTTTCAACAAGCGCTACTAGTCAATAACCTCTCCGGATTTTTTTGCAACACGTACCTTTTTGCCATCTTCGGTTTTGTAACCGATCCGGGTAGGTTCTCCGTGTTTAGGGTCAATGAGCATAACATTCGATACATGGATAGGCGCTTCCATATTCTCGATGCCCCCCTGGGGGTTATCCTGTGAAGGTTTCATGTGTTTGGTCACCAAGTTAACACCTTGGACAAGGACGCGTTCGCGGCTTGGGTAAGCTTGGATGACCTCGCCTTCCGTGCCCTTATCTTTCCCGGTAATCACTTGCACCTTATCGCCTGTTTTCACATGCAATTTCGGTTGTTTTGCCATTGGTTCGCACCTCCCTCATCCTGTTTCTTCCAAGTTTTAAAGCACTTCCGGTGCTAACGAGATAATTTTCATATACTGGCTATCACGAAGTTCACGCGCGACCGGGCCGAATATCCGTGTACCTCTTGGGCTTTTGTCATCCCGGATCACGACAGCTGCGTTTTCATCAAATCGAATGTAAGAACCGTCGGTTCGTCTCACACCACTGCGTGAGCGAACGATAACCGCGCGAACAACTTCATTTTTCTTGACAACGCCTCCTGGTGTTGCGTTCTTAACAGTGCAGACGATCATGTCCCCGATGTTTGCGGTTTTTCGTCCGGTACCTCCGAGCACTTTAATGCATTGCACTTCCCGTGCACCTGAATTATCGGCAACTTTTAGCCTAGATTCCTGCTGGATCATTTTCACGGCCTCCCTTCAATCAAAGATGTCTTAAATAATCACTGATTCTTCGACGATTTCAACGAGGCGGAAGTATTTATCTTTGGATAACGGGCGTGTCTCCATGATTTTTACAGTGTCGCCTGCTTTCGCTTCATTATTTTCGTCGTGTGCTTTGAATCTTTTTGAAGAACGGACACGCTTGCCGTACAGCTTATCTACTTTATACGTTTCAACGACAACGGTAATTGTTTTATCCATTTTATCGGAAACCACACGGCCGATCCGTACTTTTCGGTCATTACGTTCACTCATTTGTCAGCTACCTCCTTTTTACCCTCGGTTTATGCCAAGTTCTCTTTCTCGCAAAACGGTATTGGCACGGGCGATTGCTTTTCGAACGTTACGGATGCGGGCAGGGTTATCCAACTGACCGGTTGCCAGTTGAAAACGAAGGTTGAACAGTTCTTCTTTTAATGATTTCGTTTCTTGTTCAATTTCCGTCGTAGTCATTTCCCGGATTTCATTAGCCTTCATTTGCCTCACCACCCATTTCTTCACGTTTCACAAATTTGCATTTGATTGGAAGTTTGTGGGATGCAAGACGCAATGCTTCTCGTGCCACTTCCTCATCGACACCTGCGATTTCGAACATAATCCTGCCGGGTTTAACCACGGCTACCCAACCTTCCGGCGCACCTTTACCGGAACCCATTCGGACTTCCAAAGGTTTTGCAGTATAAGGTTTATCGGGGAAAATTTTAATCCAAACTTTACCGCCACGTTTCATATAACGAGTCATCGCGATACGCGCGGCTTCAATCTGCCGGTTTGAGACCCATGCTGGTTCTATGGCCTGCAGGCCATACTCACCAAATGTGATTTCCGTGCCGCCTTTAGCACGGCCTCTCATACGTCCACGCATTTGGCGGCGGTACTTCACGCGTTTAGGCATTAACATGTTTAGTCGCCTCCTTCGTCTGTGCGGTCACCTTTCGTGGGAAGAACCTCTCCACGGTATATCCAAATTTTTACACCAATCTTCCCGTACGTGGTGTCTGCTTCTGCTGTGCCAAAATCAATGTCCGCTCGCAACGTATGCAATGGAACAGTTCCTTCGCTGTAGCTCTCGGAACGTGCCATATCCGCACCACCGAGACGTCCGTTCACTTCTGTGCGAATACCCTTTGCTCCGGAACGCATGGTGCGCTGGATGGATTGCTTCATTGCACGGCGAAAAGATACGCGGTTTTCCAGCTGGCGCGCGATGTTTTCCGCAACGAGCTTCGCATCCAAATCCGCTTGCTTGATCTCGGAGATGTTGATGTGCACACGTTTACCGGTGAGGGCGTTTAGGTTTTTACGCAACGCTTCAACTTCAGAGCCGCCTTTTCCGATCACCATGCCGGGTTTGGCAGTGTGAATGTTGATGTTCACTCGATTTGCCGCACGTTCAATCTCGATCGTAGATATGGAAGCATCTTTAAGACGCTCTTCAATATACCCGCGAATTTTTACGTCCTCATGCAGCAACGTCGCGTATTCTTTTTCTGCGTACCATTTTGATTCCCAGTCACGGATTACACCAATCCGAAAACCTATGGGATTAACTTTTTGACCCACGCTTTATCCTTCCTCCTTTTCTGAAACAATGATTGTAATGTGGCTTGTTCGTTTATTGATCCGGGATGCGCGTCCCATAGCCCTCGGGCGAAAACGTTTCAGGGTGACGCCTTCATCCACGTAAGCTTTGCTGATGATCAAATCTTCCGGTTCCATTTCATAATTATGCTCCGCATTGGCAATCGCGGATTTCAACACCTTCTCCACCGTTGGAGACACTCCCCTTGGAGTATGCTTCAATATGGAAATGGCTTCTCCGACGTCCTTGCCTCGCACAAGGTCAACGACCAACCGTGCTTTTCGAGGAGCGACTCGAACCTGTTTCGCAACTGCTTTAGCCTCCATTGTAGTCTACCTCCTCTCTTGTTAACGCCGTTTCGTTCTTTTGTCGCCCTTGTCGTGTCCCCGATACGTACGTGTTGGGGCAAACTCGCCTAGTTTGTGACCGACCATATCCTCCTGGACGTAAACAGGCACATGCTTACGGCCGTCATAGACTGCAATAGTGTGACCGACAAAATTCGGGAAAATCGTGGAGCGGCGTGACCATGTTTTAATTACACGACTGTTATTTACATCCATCGCTTCAACTTTTTTCATTAGATGATCGTCTACAAATGGTCCTTTTTTCAAGCTGCGTCCCATTCGAATGCCTCCTTTCTCATAAAAACGCGACGTGTGAATAGCGCCTCCCCGATTCGAAATCTTGGGGTGCTGGCGCTAATCCGATCGCGATTATCTTCTTTTCTTTTTGTTACGACCTTGAACAATATACTTGTTTGACGGCTTATTTCTTTTTCTCGTCTTATATCCAACAGTCGGTTGTCCCCAAGGGGATACGGGAGCATCAAGTCCGACCGGCGCTTTTCCTTCACCACCGCCGTGTGGGTGGTCATCCGGGTTCATGGCAAAACCGCGGACAGTAGGGCGTTTATTAAGCCAACGGTTGCGCCCGGCTTTTCCGATATTAATCTGTTCATTTTCAAGGTTGCCCACTTGCCCAATTGTCGCTCTGCACGTGGACAGAATCTGACGGGTCTCTCCGGATTTTAAACGAAGAAGCGTATATTTGCCTTCACGACCCAGAACTTGGGCATGAGCACCCGCCGCGCGTGCCAATTGACCGCCCTTCCCAGGCCTCATTTCAATGTTGTGAATGGTTGTGCCTACCGGAATATCCTTAATTTCAAGCGCGTTCCCGACTTTGATGTCTGCATCGGATCCGGATGATACATTGTTACCGACTTTAAGACCGTTAGGGGAAAGAATATAGCGTTTTTCTCCGTCTACATAATGAATAAGCGCGATATTCGCCGAGCGGTTAGGATCATATTCAATCGTTGCTACCCGACCCGGGACCCCGTCCTTATTGCGTTTAAAATCGATGATCCGATACTTACGCTTATGGCCGCCACCTTGGTGGCGAGTCGTAATGCGGCCATGATTGTTCCGGCCCGCATTTTTGGAATGCGGCGCAAGCAATGACCGTTCCGGACTGTCGGTTGTAATTTCGGAGAAATTTTTTCCGGTCATAAAACGTTGGCCGCCTGTTTTCGGTCTATAACGTTTAACTGCCATTGTATTTCCCTCCTCTTCTGTGAAACTTAAACCTCATCAAATATTTCGATCTCATCACTGTTCTCGGTTAAGCTTACAATCGCCTTTTTTCGCGCGGGCTTATAGCCTTCGAAACGACCAAAACGGCGAAACTTTCGTTTATAATTCATCGTGTTAACCTTGTCAACATCAACTTCAAAAATTTTCTCGACCGCTTGTTTGATCTGCGTTTTATTTGCTTTAATGTCGACTTCAAACGTGTACTTCTTATCTTCCATGATCTCTGTAGAGCGTTCCGTAATCACCGGGCGCTTAATTACATCGCGTGCATCCATTAGCCAAGCACCTCCTCTACGTTCTCTACAGCCTTTTTCGTGATGATTAACTTATCACTGTTGATCACATCTAGCACATTTACACCTTGTGCATCGATGGTTTTTACATGCTGCAGATTGTTCGCGGATTTCTTTAGGTTTTCATCATCATCCGCTGTGACAATCAATGTTTTTTGCTCAGCGGAAAGGCTGGAAAGAACATTCACCATTTCTTTTGTTTTCGGCACGTCAAATTGAAGGTCGTCGACAACGATAAGCGCGTCATCCTGAACTTTTGCGGAAAGTACGGATCTAATCGCGAGACGGCGAACCTTTTTCGGAAGTTTATACCCATAGTTTCTTGGTTTCGGCGCAAAAATAACACCGCCACCCGTCCATATCGGAGAACGGTTTGAGCCATGACGTGCACGACCCGTTCCTTTTTGGCGCCAAGGTTTTGCGCCGCCACCGCGAACTTCGGAACGAGTTTTAGCGTTTTGGGTTCCTTGCCGAAGGGAAGCTTGCTGCATGACAACCGCATCGTGTACAACACTTTCATTCGGTGTAATTCCGAAAACGGCGTCGGTAAGTTCCGCGTCCCCGACTTCCGAGCCGGTTTGATTGTATACCGTTACTTTAGGCATAATGGTTCCTCCTTTCTTTTAGACATTATTGGCTAACAGATTGTACCTTTACATAGCCTTTTTTGGGTCCAGGTACATTTCCTTTTATAAGCAACAGGTTACGTCCTTCATCAATTTGAACCACTTCAAGGTTTTGCACTGTTACTTGGCTACCGCCCATTTGGCCGGGAAGCTTTGTGCCTTTGAACACTTTAGATGTGTCAATAGGGCTCAATGCGCCTGAACCTCGATGGTAGCGGGAACCGTGTGATTTCGGTCCGATTGCGTAATTGTGCCGCTTAATTGAACCCTGAAATCCTTTCCCTTTCGAAACACCCGTGACGTCAATAGTGTCGCCGGATGCAAATGTATTAACGTTGACCTCTTGACCAACTTCGTGATCTGCAACATTCATATTGCGAAATTCACGGACGTAGCGCTTGGGCGCCGTGCTTGCTTTTTCAGCATGGCCTTTTTCCGGTTTTGTGGCACGTTGATCTTTTTTGTCATCCGCGCCTAATTGAACCGCATCGTAACCATCATTCGCTTCTGTTTTTAACTGCATGACAATGTTCGGGTTTGCTTGAACGACAGTTACAGGGACAACATCGCCGTTCTCTTGAAATACCTGTGTCATGCCGATCTTCCTACCCAAGATTCCTTTGGCCATCAGTCACACCTCCTGTTTTTCATGTTTAATAGTTTGTATCTCTAAAACGTGTTTAGAGCTTAATCTCAATATCGACACCCGACGGCAGATCCAAACGCATCAACGCGTCTACCGTTTGCGGCGTCGGACTGAGAATGTCGATAAGGCGCTTGTGCGTGCGCATTTCGAATTGCTCACGAGAATCCTTAAACTTGTGCGTCGCGCGGATAACGGTGTATACCGACCGGTCTGTCGGAAGAGGCACCGGCCCTGACACTTTCGCATCGGAACGCTTCGCGGTCTCCACAATTTTTGCGGAAGATTGATCAAGGATTCGGTGATCATACGCCTTTAATCGAATTCTGATTTTCTCGTTTGCCATGTTTAACCCTCCTTTTCGCCTGATGTTCAGACTTGCTCCGTGAAAATTCCCCCCACCCGCCATGGCAAAGGGGCCGGGTGTGTCGGGCAACCTTTCACTTCTTCGCTCAACAAAAATGGGAGGTCCGTATGTTGGGCCTCCTCCCACCTTCTTTGTCACACCTAACCATTATAAAGGCAACAAATACTGATTGCAAGTGCAAATTTGCGTTTTGACGTAATTTGTTTATTAGTTTCATGGAAACAAGCGCGAGCGGCTATCATAACAAGAGATGGCTCCCGCCGATTTTAGCACAGAAGAGCGCAAGAACAAACAATTAACTAGGGTTTCCGAAATGAAAAAGTTCCTTTTATAGGAAGCACAATCCAAGGTAAAAGTGCTCAAAGCTAATCTCTTGCTTTTATAATTGGCGCTAGCCAAGAACTCAGCAGAAAGCGCGAAGTCATAGGAGTCATTTTCGCTTGATTCGGGTTAATCAAACGTTTAATGAATGGGTGACAGTTTGTGTTGCAGATAAGTGATCTTGTCATAGATTTTGATTGATCTATTTAATTTACCTTCAGTATCACTTCGGGTTCATTCATTAATCAAAACGAATATTATAAAAGCCATAAAGCGATGGTATTTTCTAAAATACCCACTATTACAATGGAGTTCGGACTGTCGTTACTTAGTTTTCTTTAACAGTGTCCGAAGTAGCCCTTGGTTCGGCCACTTTATTGCTATTTCCTACACAAATGTCCGAGGTAGCTCCGAGTTCGGACATTATCGTCGGTATTATCAAGGATGTTGTCCGATTAAAGCTGGGACAGAAAAAATAACTAGTGCAGAGTAGCTAACATCGAGTAAGGCGCCTAAACTGTTGTGCATGACGGATGTGATGCATATTTCAGGCACCATAAGCGTTTAAGGCGACGCTATCCCCCCGGCTTTATTTTAGATTCATTAAACAAACGCTTGCTTAAGATGCACAAAAAAGCACCCCTTACGGGATGCTTTTTTTGGTTTATTTCACGATTTCTGTAACAACGCCGGAGCCTACCGTGCGTCCGCCTTCGCGGATCGAGAAGCGTGTACCGTCTTCGATGGCAATCGGCTGAATAAGGCTAACAGACATTTCGATGTTATCCCCAGGCATGACCATTTCTACGCCTTCAGGCAAGTTGATTACGCCGGTAACATCTGTCGTACGGAAATAAAATTGAGGGCGGTAGTTTTGAAAGAATGGCGTGTGACGACCGCCTTCATCTTTTGAAAGAACATAAACCTCTGCTTTAAATTCCGTATGCGGCGTGATTGTGCCCGGCTTGGCAAGCACCTGTCCACGCGTAATATCGTCACGGTTAACGCCTCGGAGCAATGCACCGATGTTGTCACCCGCTTCGGCATAGTCAAGAATCTTGTGGAACATCTCCACACCGGTAACAGTTGTTTTTCTTTTTTCTTCAACAATGCCGAGGATTTCTACTTCATCACCTGAGTTAAGCATGCCACGCTCAACGCGTCCGGTTGCAACGGTACCGCGCCCGGTAATGGAGAAGACGTCCTCAACCGGCATCATGAATGGCTTGTCCGTGTCACGGTCCGGTGTCGGAATATAGTTGTCAACTTCTTGCATCAAGTCGAGGATTTTTTGCTTGTGTTCTTCATCGCCTTCAAGAGCTTTCAAAGCAGAGCCGGATACAACTGGGATGTCGTCTCCCGGGAAGTCATACTCGGAAAGAAGGTCGCGCACTTCCATCTCCACGAGTTCAAGAAGCTCTTCGTCGTCTACCTGGTCCACTTTGTTAAGAAAAACAACAATGGAAGGCACACCGACGTTACGGGAAAGCAAGATGTGCTCACGTGTTTGCGGCATTGGGCCGTCAGCGGCGGATACAACGAGGATGGATCCGTCCATTTGCGCTGCCCCTGTGATCATGTTTTTCACGTAGTCCGCGTGACCGGGGCAATCCACGTGTGCGTAGTGACGATCTTCCGTCTCATACTCAACGTGGGAAGTCGCGATGGTAATGCCACGCTCCTTCTCTTCCGGAGCACCATCAATTGCGTCATATTCCATGACAGTACCTGTGCCGGATTGCTCATGAAGCACTTTTGTAATCGCTGCGGTTAGCGTTGTTTTTCCGTGGTCTACGTGGCCGATTGTGCCAATATTGGCATGCGTTTTCGACCGATCAAATTTTTCTTTTGCCATTGAAATGTTCCTCCCTTAATTAAGGTTTTTTTATAGCAAGAAAGCATGATCGTTGATCTACTTTCTAGGCTTTTGGTTTTAGTGCCCTTCATTATTCACCAGTGTTCTTTTTAATGATCTCTTCAGAAATGCTCTTCGGCACTTCCGCATAATGATCGAAGAACATCGAATATGTTCCGCGTCCTTGCGTGTTGGAGCGGAGGTTTGTAGCATACCCAAACATCTCTGCAAGCGGAACGAAAGCGCTAATGATTTGCGCGTTGCCTCGGGCGCCCATTCCTTCAACTCGGCCGCGTCGTGATGTAATATCACCCATAACATCGCCCATGTATTCTTCCGGTACGATGATTTCAACTTTCATCAGCGGTTCGAGCAGAACTGGTTGACACCTGGATTTTGCTTCTTTAAGCGCCATTGAGGCAGCAATTTTATATGCCATTTCATTCGAATCCACATCGTGATAGGACCCATCATATAAACGCGCTTTTACATCAATCATCGGATAGCCGGCGAGCAAACCGTTTTGCAACGCTTCTTCCACACCCTGCTCCACTGAGTTGATATAATCCTTTGGAACGACCCCGCCAACGACTGCATTTTGAAATTCAAAGCCAGCGCCTTGTTCATTAGGACTAAATTCGATCCAAACATGACCATATTGGCCACGGCCTCCGGATTGACGAATGAACTTGCCTTCACATTGCGCGGAGGTTTGAATCGTTTCACGATAAGAGACTTGCGGAGCGCCGACTTGCGCCTCGACTTTAAACTCTCGCTTCAGACGATCGACGATGATATCAAGGTGAAGTTCACCCATTCCGGAAATGACCGTTTGGCCCGTTTCCTCATCTGTATACGTTTTGAACGTAGGGTCTTCTTCCGCAAGTTTGCCAAGTGCAACGCCCATTTTATCCTGATCCGCTTTTGACTTAGGCTCTACCGACAAGGAGATGACTGTTTCCGGGAAGTCCATTGATTCAAGAATCACACGATCCTTCTCATCACAAAGTGTATCACCTGTCGACGTGTCTTTCAATCCGATGCCGGCGGCAATATCTCCGGAGTAGACTCTAGAAATCTCTTCCCGTGAATTGGCGTGCATCTGCAAAAGCCGTCCGACACGTTCACGGTTATCTTTGGACGAATTGCGCACATAAGACCCCGAGGAAAGCGTACCTGAATAGACGCGGAAGAACGTCAATTTTCCGACATACGGGTCTGTCATAATTTTAAAAGCCAAGGCGGAAAATGATCCTTCGTCATCAGCTTCGCGGGTTACCTCTTCTTCAGAATCCGGCTTTATCCCTTTGATAGCGGGAACGTCCGTCGGTGACGGCAAGTAATCAAGGACAGCATCCAGCACCAGTTGGACACCTTTGTTTTTAAAGGCCGACCCACAAAAGACGGGATAAAACTCAATATCCAGCGTTCCTTTACGAATTGCCCGTTTAATATCCTCGTTACTTAATTCCTCGCCTTCCAAATACGCCATCATAAGATCTTCGTCGAATTCTGCAACGGCATCAATCAGTTGCTCGCGATAGGATTCGGCTTGTTCACGGTACTCATCGGGGATCTCGCGAACTTCTGGTTCTTTACCCAAATCATCCAAATAATAGTGGGCTTTCATTTCTATAAGATCGATGATTCCTTCGAATTCATCCTCAGCACCGATCGGAAGCTGAACAGCCTGGGCGTTCGCCCCAAGACGATCCTTTAATGTACTGACTGAATAGAGGAAGTCCGCTCCTACTTTATCCATTTTATTGACGAAAACAATTCTTGGCACATGATACGTCGTAGCCTGACGCCAAACCGTTTCGGTTTGGGGCTCAACGCCTGATTGTGCATCAAGTACGGCTACCGACCCATCAAGGACACGCAGGGAACGCTCCACTTCAACCGTGAAATCAACGTGCCCCGGGGTATCAATGATGTTGATACGATGATCTTTCCATTGGGCTGTTGTCGCGGCTGAAGTGATCGTAATCCCGCGGTCTTGCTCTTGCGACATCCAGTCCATTTGGGAAGCACCCTCATGTGTTTCTCCAATTTTATGAGTACGGCCGGTATAGAACAAAATACGTTCCGTAGCCGTTGTTTTACCGGCATCAATGTGAGCCATGATGCCGATATTACGTGTTTTTTCCAAGGAGAACTCTCTTGACATGGCCTACACTTTCTCCTTTCATCCATTTCTGGCGGGTTTCCTGCAATAAGAGCGGCAACACTACCAACGGTAATGGGCAAATGCTTTATTTGCTTCTGCCATACGGTGCGTGTCTTCACGTTTTCTGACAGCTGAACCGGTATTATTGGCTGCATCCAATATTTCATTCGCCAAGCGCTCTTCCATTGATTTTTCACCGCGCAAACGCGCGTAGCTTACCAACCAACGCAAGCCTAAGGTTGTACGGCGATCAGGCTTTACTTCAATTGGAACCTGATAGTTGGCACCACCGACACGGCGCGCCTTAACTTCAAGCACCGGCATAATATTTTTCAACGCCTGGTCAAAGATTTCCATTGGTTCCTCACCACTGCGTTCACGAACCAAGTCGAAAGATTTATATAGGATATTTTGTGCCTTCCCTTTTTTTCCATCAATCATAATGCGGTTAATGAGCCTAGTCACCAACTTGGAATTATAAAGCGGATCCGGCAATACTTCACGACGAGGTACTGGACCTTTACGAGGCATGTCCGACCCTCCTTTCTTGATCATTTACGTTATTTTTTTGCACGTTTTGTTCCGTATTTGGAACGGCCTTGCTTGCGGCCCTGGACACCTGCAGTGTCAAGGCTTCCCCGGACAATGTGATAGCGAACACCCGGAAGGTCTTTCACCCGGCCTCCGCGAATAAGCACAACGCTGTGCTCCTGCAAATTGTGGCCGATTCCCGGGATGTATGCCGTTACTTCAATCCCATTGGTCAAACGAACACGTGCATACTTACGCAATGCCGAGTTTGGTTTTTTTGGCGTCATTGTACCAACACGTGTACAAACGCCTTGCTTTTGCGGAGAAGATTGATTGGTCGGCTCTTTCCTAATGCTGTCAAAACCTTTGTTAAGCGCAGGCGCGTCAGATGTTTTCGGCTTCGATTGACGCCGCTTGCGAACAAGTTGATTAATGGTTGGCATCGTTTTTTCCTCCTTTCTTGCACACATTCCCATGTGCGTAAATAAATGATTGCTTCTTACTTGTGAACCCTTGGGAAACCAGCTTTAGCAAGACCACTGTCCCAGGTGGTTCACATAAGAACAAAAGTAATGTTCTTACCAGGCAGACGAGGCTGCCAGGTAAAAACCATACTATCTTCAGCACTTATCCTTTTATTTAAGGGTTTTGCCGAACTTAATACCATATTGAAATCCCGCTTTTCGGGAAATCACGCGCACCTTTGACATCTTACCAAAGGGGCAATGCGATGTCAATTCATTTTCGATGATCCATTCATGACAGGACGGATTTCGGGAAAAAGCCGCTTTTAAGGTTAAAGCCGGCGCTCGCGCGTCCTGCGCTAATAGCGCCGGCTGGTGCTGTCATTCGCTAGATTAGACAGGGAAGCTGCCTTTCCTATGAACGGCACAAACTGATTTTACCAACGGGAAAGCGCACCTTCAGGTTCTTCCGCGGTTTCTGACGCACTTTCTTCACCGTTATCCGCTTTGAGAGAGCGATACCTTTGCATTCCTGTTCCTGCCGGTACCAGCTTGCCGAGAATCACGTTTTCTTTTAATCCGAGCAACGCGTCCGCCCTTCCTTTGATTGCCGCATCCGTAAGGACACGAGTCGTTTCCTGGAAGGATGCTGCCGATAAGAAAGAGTCGGTTTCAAGGGATGCTTTTGTGATTCCAAGAATAACAGGCGTGCCAACTGCCGGGCGCTGATTCTCGCGAAGCACGTCTTTGTTAACATCATTGAAGTGATTCACTTCCACTAGCGTGCCGGGCAGAACATCCGTATCTCCAGAATCATTCACGCGGATTTTGCGGAGCATCTGGCGAACCATCACTTCTACGTGTTTATCGCCGATTTCCACGCCCTGCATACGGTATACTTTCTGGACTTCCTTAAGCAAGTATTCTTTCACTTCTTTAATTCCGGTTACTTTCAGCAGCTCTTTCGGGTCAATGGAACCTTCCGTAAGCGCTTGGCCCGCTTCTACATGATCCCCTTCAGCCACACGCAACCGTGCCCCGTATGCTGTTGTATAGGATTTCGATTCGATTTCCCCATTAATGACGATATTTTTCTTATCTCCGGAATCATGAACCTCTCCTACCGTACCCTCAAGTTCTGTAATAAGCGCCTGCCCTTTCGGATTGCGGGCCTCAAAGAGCTCTTGGATACGAGGGAGACCTTGGGTAATATCGTCGCCGGCAACACCACCGGTGTGGAACGTACGCATGGTAAGCTGGGTCCCTGGCTCTCCGATAGACTGAGCGGAGATAATGCCGACTGCTTCTCCAACCTCAACATCGCTGCCGGTGGCCAAGTTGCGGCCATAACATTTCTTGCAAACGCCGCGAGCCGTGTCACAGGCAAAAACGGAGCGAATCGTTACTTTATCAATGTTTGCATCGACAATCGCTTTCGCGGTGTCTTCCGTGATCAATTCATTATTTTGCGCAAGTATATCTCCGCTTTCGGGATGGACAACCGTTTGAAACGCTACACGTCCGACAAGACGGTCATGCAGGCCTTCAATAACCTCTGTCCCGTCTCGTAATGTCTCAACCGTGAGCCCTCGATCTGTCCCACAGTCATCTTCACGAACGATGACATCTTGCGCGACGTCCACAAGACGGCGGGTCAAGTAACCGGAGTCAGCGGTTTTCAACGCTGTATCTGCCAAACCTTTACGCGCACCGTGGGTGGAAATGAAATATTCCAACACAGTCAGACCTTCTCGGAAGTTTGATTTAATCGGCAATTCGATGATCTGTCCGGATGGGTTTGCCATCAGCCCGCGCATACCTGCCAGCTGTGTGAAGTTCGACGCGTTCCCCCGAGAACCGGAGTCACTCATCATAAAGATTGGATTTGAGTGATCCAATGATTTCATCAGACGCTCTTGAATCTTGTCTTTGGCTTCGCTCCAAATGGCTATGACTTTGTCGTATCTTTCATCTTCCGTGATCAAACCACGTCTAAACTGCTTCATCACACGGTTGACTTTGCTTTCGGCGTCATCAAGTATCTCCTGCTTGTCGGAAAGAACAACCACATCGGAAATCCCTACCGTGAGCCCGGCTTTCGTCGAGTAGTAGAAACCAAGATCTTTCATGCTATCCAACATCCGGGAGGTGGCCGTAACTTGGAATCTCTTAAATACTTCAGCAATGATTTCGCCGAGAAAACCTTTTTTAAACGGCGAAACAAGTTCCATTTCCGCTAGCACATCTTTTGCGTCCATTCCTTTTGGAACAAAATATTTCTCCGGTGTTTCGTTTTCCAAGTTGTCGGCAGATGGTTCATTAATGTACGGAAAGGAGCTTGGTAATATTTCATTGAAGATCAATTTTCCAATCGTCGTCAATAACAGCTGGTCTTTCACTTTTTCAGGGAACATACTGTTTTCCATCGTAGAGACCGAAACAGCCACACGTGTGTGCAGATGCACGTAGCCATTTTGATACGCCGTAAACGCTTCATTGCTGTCTTTAAATACAGCACCTTCACCGGTCGCGCCTTTTCGCTCGCTTGTAAGGTAATAGTTACCGAGAACCATATCCTGCGAAGGTGTAACGACCGGATTTCCGTCCTTCGGATTTAGAATGTTTTGCGCAGACATCATCAACACCCGTGCTTCCGCTTGGGCTTCTGCTGATAACGGGACGTGAACAGCCATTTGATCTCCGTCAAAATCCGCGTTGTAAGCCGCACAAACGATTGGATGCAGACGAATGGCGCGACCTTCAACGAGCACCGGCTCAAACGCCTGGATCCCCAGCCTATGCAGCGTTGGCGCTCGGTTGAGCAATACCGGGTGTTCTTTGATCACATCTTCAAGCACATCCCATATTTCCGGGTGGACACGATCAACCTTACGTTTGGCACTTTTGATGTTATGTGCTGAGCCATTGGCCACCAACTCTTTCATGACAAAAGGCTTGAACAATTCCAGTGCCATTTCTTTCGGCAGGCCGCACTGATACATTTTTAAACTCGGACCGACAACGATAACGGAACGCCCGGAGTAGTCGACGCGCTTCCCGAGAAGGTTTTGGCGAAAGCGGCCTTGTTTTCCTTTGAGCATATGGGAGAGTGATTTTAGCGGACGATTTCCCGGGCCGGTAATTGGCCGGCCGCGCCTTCCGTTATCAATAAGCGCATCCACAGCTTCCTGAAGCATGCGTTTTTCGTTTTGAACGATGATGCTTGGCGCACCCAAATCCAACAAACGCTTTAAACGGTTATTGCGGTTAATCACACGACGGTACAAATCGTTCAAATCAGAAGTGGCAAACCGACCGCCGTCCAGTTGAACCATCGGGCGTAATTCCGGCGGGAGGATAGGGAGAACATCCATGACCATCCACGCAGGGTGATTCCCCGAATGGCGGAAGGCTTCCAACACTTCCAAACGTTTAATCGCGCGGGTACGACGTTGTCCTTGAGCTGTTTCAAGTTCATCCCGCAGCGTTTTTACTTCTTGCTCGAGATTTAAATCGGACAAAATCTTGCGGATCGCTTCCGCACCCATTTGTGCAGTGAAGGAACGCCCATATTTATCATAATAGGAGCGGTATTCTTTCTCAGAGAGCAATTGCTTATATTCAAGCGGTGTGTCCCCGGTTTCCGTTACAACATAGGAAGCAAAGTAGATGACCTCCTCGAGAGAACGAGGGGACATATCAAGAACTAGCCCCATCCGGCTCGGAATACCTTTAAAATACCAGATGTGTGATACCGGAGCTGCCAATTCAATATGACCCATGCGTTCGCGGCGAACTTTCGCCCGCGTTACTTCAACGCCGCAACGATCACAGACAACTCCTTTGTAACGGACGCGTTTATATTTCCCGCAATGGCATTCCCAATCCTTTTGCGGACCGAAAATACGCTCGCAAAACAAACCCTCTTTTTCCGGTTTTAATGTCCGATAGTTAATAGTCTCAGGTTTTTTTACTTCACCCCTAGACCAATTGCGGATCTTATCGGAAGAAGCAAGGCCAACTTTCATGTATTCAAAATTATTGACATCTATCAAAGGGTGGTCCCTCCCTTTCTTAGCGCACGAATTGTCAAAAAGGATTCAAGGGCATTGGTGACAAGGGTGAAGGGTGCCATATTGGCAAGGGCACCTTCACCTATCATTTTTTATTATGCGTTCTCTGTAGACTCCAATTTCAAGTTCATTTTGTCACTTGACTGGTCTTCTTCATCATCCAGCTCTTTCATTTCAATCTCTTCTTCATTGCTGGAAAGCATTTTTACGTCCATGCCAAGGCTCTGGAGTTCTTTAATCAACACTTTGAACGATTCCGGAACACCCGGCTCCGGGACGTTTTCGCCTTTGACGATAGACTCATACGTTTTTACACGGCCAATCGTATCGTCAGACTTTACCGTTAGGATTTCTTGCAACGTATAAGCGGCACCGTAGGCTTCAAGTGCCCAAACTTCCATCTCGCCAAATCGCTGTCCGCCAAATTGCGCTTTTCCGCCCAACGGTTGTTGCGTGACCAATGAATAGGGACCGGTGGAACGAGCATGAAGTTTGTCATCGACCATGTGCGCCAGTTTAATCATATACATGACACCGACAGACACACGGTTATCGTAAGCCTCGCCACTGCGTCCGTCATATAAAACGGTTTTGCCGTCCTCGGCTATTCCTGCTTCTTCAAACGATTCCTGAACATCTTCTTCACGGGCACCATCAAAGACCGGTGTGGCAACATGAATCCCCAGTTCGCGTGCGGACATACCCAAGTGCATTTCCAGCACCTGTCCAATATTCATCCGCGAAGGCACTCCTAGGGGGTTTAACATCATGTCTATCGGCGTGCCATCTGGCATGAAAGGCATATCTTCCTCTGGTAAAATCCGGGAAATAACGCCTTTGTTTCCGTGGCGGCCGGCCATTTTATCGCCTTCGTGAATTTTTCGCTTTTGCACGATATACACCCTTACGAGCTGATTGACGCCCGGCGGCAGCTCATCGCCGTCTTCACGGTTGAAAATCTTTACATCGAGCACAATGCCGTCCCCGCCGTGAGGCGCTTTTAACGACGTATCGCGCACTTCACGCGCTTTCTCACCGAAAATAGCATGGAGCAAACGTTCTTCAGCCGTAAGTTCAGTCATCCCCTTTGGTGTAACCTTGCCAACAAGGATGTCTCCGTCTTTAATTTCAGCACCGACACGAATAATGCCCCGTTCATCCAGGTTACGTAAAGCATCTTCTCCCACGTTCGGGATATCCCGAGTGATTTCTTCCGGGCCGAGCTTCGTGTCACGTGCTTCCGATTCATATTCTTCGATATGAATGGAGGTGAATACATCATCTTTTACAAGTCGTTCACTCAAAATGATGGCATCTTCATAGTTGTATCCTTCCCAAGTCATAAAACCGAGCAGCACATTCCGGCCGATTGCCATTTCCCCTTTATCCATGGAAGGTCCGTCGGCCAGCACTTCTCCTTTATCAATCACATCGCCGCCATCGACAATCGGGCGTTGATTGTAACTTGTGCCTTGGTTGGAACGGATAAACTTGGACATCCGGTAAACATCTTCATCGGTTTCCACTTCTTTTCCGTCTACTTCCTCTAGACGGCGCATCCGGATCTCTCTTGCCGTCACCCGTTTAACGACTCCGCGATGAATAGCGGTGATGGCTGCGCCGGAATCCTTAGCGGAAACATATTCCATGCCTGTTCCGACGATAGGGGCCTCCGGCTCCAATAAAGGGACAGCCTGGCGTTGCATGTTTGCCCCCATCAGCGCTCGGTTGGAGTCATCGTTTTCAAGGAAAGGGATAGATGCCGTTGCCGCCGAAACAACTTGTTTAGGGGAAACGTCCATATAATCGATGCGTTCTTTCGCTACGATTGTATTTTCTTCGCGGAAACGAGCAATGATATGATCATCGGCAAATGTACCTTCATCCGTCAGCCTCGCGTTGGCCTGAGCCACAACATAGTTCAATTCCTCGTCGGCCGTTAAATAGTCAACGCGCTCGGAGACAACGCCTGTTTCCGGATCGACACGCCGATAAGGCGTCTCCATAAAGCCAAATTCATTCACTTTTGCATACGAGGACAAGGAGTTGATCAAGCCGATATTCGGTCCCTCAGGCGTCTCAATCGGGCACATACGACCGTAGTGGGAATAGTGAACGTCACGAACTTCCATACCGGCACGTTCCCTCGTCAAACCGCCGGGGCCGAGCGCAGACAAGCGGCGCTTATGGGTAAGTTCGGCAAGCGGGTTCGTTTGATCCATAAATTGCGAAAGCTGGGAGCTTCCGAAAAACTCTTTAATGGAAGCAATGACTGGCCGAATATTAATGAGCCCTTGCGGCGTGATTTGGCTTGGATCTTGAATAGACATGCGTTCGCGCACGACGCGTTCCATTCGGGACAAGCCAATGCGGAATTGATTTTGCAGCAGTTCCCCGACCGAGCGCAAACGGCGATTTCCCAAATGGTCAATATCATCCGTACCGCCGACACCATGAAGCAAGTTAAAGAAATAGCTGATGGACGCGACGATGTCTTCGGCAGTAATGTTTTTAATATCCGTATCCAGCGTCCCATTGCTAATCACTTCAATTGTCTGCTCACCGTCCGGATCGTTGGGAGCAAAGACTTTGATGGATTGAACCGTTACTTCGCTCTCATCGTCAACCATGCCTCCGGCGATCCTGTAGGATTTAAAACCGAGGCCATCTTCCAGAAAAGGAAGCAACCGATCGAGTACGCGCCGGTCAATGAGTGTGCCTTCTTCCGCGAGGATTTCTCCGGTTTCCGGATCCGCGAGGGTCTCTGCTAAAACTTGATTAAAGAGGCGCTCTTTAATGTGCAGCTTTTTATTGATTTTATAACGCCCTACATTCGCTAAATCATATCGCTTCGGATCAAAAAAGCGGGATTCAAGCAAGCTGCGGGCATTGTCTACCGTCGGCGGTTCGCCGGGACGCAGACGCTCATAAATTTCCAAAAGCGCTTTTTCCGTGTCATCGGTATTGTCTTTTTCCAAAGAATTGCGCAGAAACTCATTCTCGCCTATTAAATCAACGATTTCCTGGTCCGAGCCGAAGCCTAATGCTCTTAATAGAACCGTGACGGGAATTTTCCGGGTGCGGTCGATACGCACATAAGTGATATCTTTCGCATCCGTTTCAAATTCAAGCCAAGCACCGCGATTAGGGATAACGGTGGCAGTGAAACCTTTTTTCCCATTTTTATCGATCTTCTGGTTATAATAAACACTGGGAGAACGAACAAGCTGGGAAACAATAACACGTTCGGCCCCGTTAATAATAAATGTCCCGGTATCGGTCATGAGCGGGAAATCGCCCATAAATACTTCCTGCTCCTTCACCTCTCCGGTTTCCTGGTTCATGAGACGGACTTTCACACGTAATGGAGCAGAATACGTAACATCCCGTTCTTTGGAATCTTCGACGGAATACTTTGGCTCACCAAGGCTGTAGTCGATAAATTCCAAGACGAGATTACCCGTAAAGTCTTCTATAGGGGAGATATCCTGAAACATGACTCGCATCCCCTCATCGAGAAACCATTGATAGGAAGACGTTTGGATCTCAATGAGATTGGGAAGCTCTAGTACCTCGCTAATTCTTGCGTAGCTTCTGCGCTGGCGATGACGTCCATACTGAATAAGTTGACCTGTCAACAAATTCACCCCTCAACATCCGTATATTGTTTAGCATCCTTCAGGCCCCCGGCACGGCCCATGCTATGAGAGAAAAAGATCATTCTTTGCAAATCGGACTTTCGCCAAAAACCGGCGATCGGCTAATTTTTAAAAGAATGATGCCGTCAGTTATATACAAGGGGGGCAACACGTAGTACAATGAGTTTAACCCAAAACAAATATGGGCTCGCTATCAGAAATCAAGGATAGCATAAGAAAATACATTGACTTTCCCCGTTTTTGGCGAGAAGTCAATTTTTCTACGATTTTTTCGGATTATACTAGTGTTCCCAAACCCAATAACCTTTATACCTGTAAATGAATAGAAAAATCGATACCTTTCATACGGTTATACGCATTATATGATAGTACCATAAAGAAAGAGGAAGGTCAATATTTTTTTCACTCATTTCCTGATTGCAGATGCCGATTCTCCCCCTATACTTTTACTTTCGCCTTATAAACGAAATACCCTTTTTCTTTCTTCACTTCAACGACTTCCTCGTATACTTCTTGAAGTTTTCGTTTCGCAGTAGGCGCCCCCTGTTTTTTTCGAATCACTACCCAAAGCGCGCCCCCGGGCATTAAATAATCATAAGCCTCTGAAAAAATAGCGTGCACAGTAGCTTTCCCTGCCCGAATCGGCGGATTCGTGACAATGGCCGAAAAGCGCTCTTCTTTTCCAACACCCGCGAAACGGTCTCCCGAAACAACTTCCACTCGATTTGCATCGTTAAGCAAAACATTTTGCCGGGCAAGCGCCACCGCCCGCTCATTGACATCAGCCATCACTGCACGGCGCCCGGTAAACGCCGAAAGGATAATCCCGATCGGCCCATACCCACACCCCATATCCAGCAACGGACCGGAAAAATCAGGTTCAGTAAATGTCTCAAGCAAAAAACGGCTCCCAAAGTCCAAGCCTTCTTTTGAAAAAACACCGTGGTCGGCAACAAAAGAAAACGAACGACCCTTTACTTCGGCTGTAAACGATCGCTGTTTGCTCGTCACTTCCGGGTGTTGACTATAGTAATGCTGCGACAACGGTTCCACCTCCTCACGTGGGAGAAAAAGCTTCCCCGCACGTTGCAGAGAAGCTTTTTTCGTTTACATTGCCTTATTTCAATTCAATTTCCGCGCCTGCTTCTTCAAGCTGGCTCTTCATATCTTCAGCGTCTTCTTTGCTTACGCCTTCTTTAATTGTTTCCGGAGCACCGTCGACAAGCGCTTTTGCCTCTTTAAGGCCAAGATCTGCTATGCCGCGCACAACTTTGATAACGTTGATTTTGGAAGAACCTGCGCTATTTAGCACGACGTTAAATTCCGTTTGTTCTTCTTCGGCAGCTTCTCCGCCACCGTCTCCACCGCCGACAGCGACCGGCGCTGCTGCAGTTACTCCGAATTCTTCTTCAATTGCTTTGACAAGATCGTTCAGTTCAAGAACGGTCATGCCTTTGATTTCTTCAATAATTTGTTCTTTTGCCATTGTTAATTCCTCCTTCGGAAATATAATTTAAGATGCGTCTTCGTTTTCTTCTTTTTGGTCAGCCACTGCTTTGGATGCAAGAGCGAAGTTGCGAAGCGGCGCTTGCAAGACACTGAGCAACATGGCCACAAGTCCGTCGTAAGAAGGAAGCTCGGCGAGTTGTTTGATGTCCTCGACAGCTGTTACTTCTCCTTGGATAATGCCCGTTTTGATCTCCAGCGCTTCATTCTCTTTCGAGAATTCATGCAAAACCTTCGCGGCAGCCACCGCATCTGTTCGGCTCGTGGCAATTGCCGTTGGCCCGACGAGGTGCTCGTCAACATCGGTATAGTTTGTTTCTTCCGTCGCGCGGCGCGTCATTGTGTTTTTATATACCTTAAATTCCACATCCGCTTCCCGAAGCTTGCTGCGAAGTTCTGTTGCTTGAGCAACATTGAGGCCGCGGTAATCGACGAATATAGTCGATTCACTGTTCGCAAGTTTATCGGCAATTTCTTGCACGACCGCTTGTTTTTGTTCGAGCACAGTGCTCATCATTCCACCTCCTATAAAATGAATCAGCTAACGCAGACGGGTTCGAGCGTCTCTACTAAAAAAGACCTCTTTACGTCGCGTTTTTCGTAGACATAAAAAGGTCTCCCCATTTTGAACAGCCCCAAGCGGGGCTGTTTGCAATGATGAAATAAACCTCGGCAGGAAATTAAGCACAAACATGCACCTGCTGTCTACGGTTGATACGATTTTCGTTTGCCAATATTGATTATATGAAAGGTCGTCGCGGTTGTCAAACGTTAATTCCGCTAGTCGACACCTTCACACCCGGCCCCATGGAAGAAGCGACCGAAATATTCCGCATGTAAACGCCTTTGGCGGCGGATGGCTTTGCCTTTACAAGCGTGTCGATAACCGTGTTCAGGTTTTCGTTCAACTGTTGTGCATCAAAAGAAACTTTTCCTATCGGCACATGAATATTTCCTGCTTTCTCCACTCGGTACTCGACTTTACCCGCTTTAATCTCGTTCACCGCTTGGGCAACATCCATGGTTACGGTTCCTGTTTTCGGGTTAGGCATTAGCCCGCGGGGACCAAGCACGCGGCCGAGTTTACCGACCTGGGCCATCATATCGGGTGTCGCCACAACGACATCAAAATCCAACCAACCTTGTTGGATGCGATTGACAAGATCTTCCTCGCCGATGATATCTGCACCGGCGTCCTCTGCTTCTTTCGCTTTTTCCCCTTTCGCGAATACGAGTACACGCTTTGTTTTCCCTGTTCCGTGAGGGAGAACAACGGCCCCGCGAATTTGTTGATCAGCTTTACGCGGATCAACACCGAGACGAACCGCAACTTCTACCGTCTCATCAAAATTCGCCGGAGCTACTTTTTGAACGAGCTCCAACGCCTCGCCGGCTGGATAATTGCGTGACGTATCCACTTGTTTTTGTGCATCTACAAATTTTTTTCCTTGCTTTTTAGGCATTTTTATTCAACTCCTCTATTGTGGTTTTAACGGTTTTACCTCCCACGTAGGACCATACACCCGTTTCAGTAAACGAAGGTCGCGAATTCCGGAAGGCCGTTTCGCAACCTGCTTTCTCATGAATATGGTCTAACCTTCAATCGTGATGCCCATGCTTCGCGCGGTTCCTTCAATGATGCGGACCGCAGCTTCTGTGCTTTCGGCATTGAGATCTTCCATTTTCTGTTCCGCAATTTCACGAACTTTATCGGCACTCACACTGCCGACTTTATTCTTGTGCGGCTCACCGGACCCGCTGCTTATACCCGCGGCTTCTTTTAGTAAAACCGGAGCCGGCGGCGTTTTTGTAACAAATGTAAAGGAACGATCTTCATAAACACTAATTTCTACAGGGATAACCGTCCCTGTCTGCTCTTGGGTGCGAGCGTTGAATTCTTTACAAAAACCCATAATATTAATACCAGCCTGGCCGAGTGCAGGGCCGACTGGCGGTGCCGGGTTGGCTTTTCCTGCAGGAATTTGAAGCTTGATTACTTTCTCTACCTTTCTAGCCACGCGACACACCTCCTTCGTTCGTATTGTGGTGTTTCGGGACAAACGCCCTCCCACTTATTGCTTCCTATTTGCCGCTATGAATCTGAAGCAAACAAGATAAATCGTATCATCTAAGAAGATAAACCGCAAGCATTTTAATCAAGAAGTTCACATCGATCAAGAACCCTTCTTTTTACGGTTATACTTTTTCTACTTGATGGAAATCCAATTCTACAGGCGTTTCTCGTCCGAACATATTGACGTGCACTTTGAGCTTTTGCTGCTCTCCATTGATCTCTTCCACTGTGCCCGTAAAATCTGTAAACGGACCGTCTTTCACTTTTACCGATTCTTTCAATTTAATGTCAATTTCTGCTTTCGGCGTCTCTTCGCCCATTTTTCGTAAAATGTCGTCCACTTCGTCCGGCAAAAGCGCATTGGGCTTGGAACCTGCTCCCGGTGAGCCGACGAAACCGGTTACGCCCGGGGTGTTCCGTACGACATACCAAGAATCATCTGTCATAACCATTTCCACGATGACGTATCCCGGAAACGTTTTTTTAGTGACGGTCTTTGTCTTCCCATCTTTTGTTTCCTTTTCCTCGTCCATCGGAACAAGCACTCTGAAAATCTTATCAAGCATCTCCATGGACGCCACGCGCTTTTCCAGGTTAATTTTAACCCTGTTTTCATACCCGGAATATGTGTGCACCACATACCAGTTTTTTTCCATAATTAACGGACCGGTTGATAGATCCCTTTCCTCCTTCCGCAAATAAGTAGTTCCTCAAACATATTCTTAGGCGAGGAACGTTTCCACGAGATAAGATATTCCCGAGTCTACAATCGCAAAAAAGATCGTAATAAAGATGAGTGTGACCAGCACCGTTCGCGTATACTTGAAAAGTTCTCTCGGTGTGGGCCAAGTGACACGCTTCATTTCTTGTCCTACTTCGCGCAGGAACTTGACACTATTTGTAAAAATTACGAGCCCCTCCCTACGTTTTGGCCTCATAATGTGAAACTGCCATCACATCCCGTGCATCGGAACGAATCGGGGTGTCAGCGCCCGCTTTTTTCAGGATTATCAGAAGGGCGCTTATCACCAGCATAAATTCTTTTAAACATAAAAAAACAACCGCTTCCGGTGTGTTTTCAACGATCTCTATTTATATAAGCATTGAATCCCGGGTAGCTGAAAATTATCCCATAAACTGTACCACAGCAGGATTCTGCTGTCAATCGGAGCGCGCTTCCCACAATAATTAACGAGCAAAACACGAGCGCGCAAATCAATGCGATCGGCCATTGATTCCGCACTCGCTCGATCTCAAGTGCAAATCCTCGAAAACAGGCGAAAATTCTGTCTTTTTATCAAAGCAAAATTTCCCGTTTTATTGCATATCGCTCGAGTTTTCTTTTTACTCGCTGCAAAGCATTGTCGATTGATTTTACATGTGTATTTGCAACGACGGAAATTTCCTGATAAGAATGGCCGTCCAAATAAAGACGGAGAACTTTTTGCTCCAATTCGCTTAATACGTTGGTAATTTTATGTTCCACATGGTCCAATTCTTCTTGATTAATCAGAATGTCCTCAGGGTCTGTGATAATCGTGCCGCAAATCACATCCATCAGCGTACGGTCCGATTCTTCATCATAAATCGGCTTGTCCAGAGATATATACGAATTTAAAGGCAGGTGTTTCTGACGGGTAGCAGCTTTGACCGCGGTAATGATTTGGCGTGTAATGCAAAGCTCCGCAAAAGCACGAAAAGAAGAAAGCTTGTTTCCCTTGAAATCACGAATGGCCTTATAAAGACCTATCATTCCTTCTTGTACAATATCTTCGTGATCAGCTCCTATAAGAAAATAAGAACGGGATTTTACACGGACAAAGTTTTTGTACTTGTGAATCAATTGTTCCAACGCAGCGGAGTCTCCCTGGTGCACATTTCTCACGAGTCGTTCGTCTCCTGTCTCCTCAACGTGTCGCTGTTTCTTCTCTATAAGGTGTACATTCACAACCATCCCTCGCCCTCGCCTTCTATGTATCTATTATCCCGGTGTTAAGGTGCCACAGTCGTGGTGATCGACCGGCCGGAGTTGCGGGATTTTGCCCTTTGATAAAGTTTCTTATCTAGTAGTATAAAGAGCACTGAACGGCAAGTCAATCACTTATTGATTATTTCGACGCCACTTTTCAAAATATTCAGCGACCTCTTTGGATATGACACGGTTCCCGTAATAGTTTTCTTTTTTCACTCTAGAGACCCTTTCGGCGACATGTTGTTCTACATCATTCATCTGTATCCTTAGCTCGCGGGCAGATGTACGAAGTGCCCCGCTGCCGAATGTTACCGACTGTTCCACATAATCCGAGGTGGCAACATAGACTTGTGTTTCGACATTTTTCAATTTACTTACGAGCTTCTCAATACGCTCATCTGCGGTTTCCCGCTCGCGGGTGTAGACGACCTCTACACGGTGGTGCTTATTTTTGCTCCCCGTACCCGGCACCATGTGGGCATCGTAAACAATAATCACTCTTCTTCCTGTTACCGCTTGATACTCTGCCATTTTGCCAATGAGCAAATCCCGCGCTTCTATCAGCGAATATTGTTTCAACTTTTTTAATTCCGGCCAATCCCCGATAATGTTGTAGCCATCGACAAGCACGATCTCTTTCATCACGTTGCACCTCCCAACGGATGACGCTTCCGCTGCACTTCATACATGAGGAGGCTGCATGAAACAGCAGCATTCAAGGAAGAAACTTCGCCCGACATCGGGATCCGATATAAAAAATCGCAGGACTCTTTGACGAGGCGGCTCACCCCTTTCCCTTCGCTGCCAATGACCAAAACGACGGGCATCTCCCCGTCCAATTCACGGTAATCGGCTTCAGCATAGGCCTCCGTGCCGGCTATCCATAACCCTTCTTTTTTCAAACGTTCCATCGTTCGCACAAGGTTTGTTACCTTGACGACCGGGACATGTTCAATCGCACCCGTTGACGCTTTTGCTACCGCGCCGGTGAGTCCGCAAGCCCCATGCTTGGGGATGATAATGCCGTCGGCGCCTGCTGCATCCGCACTGCGCAATATAGAACCTAAATTTTGCGGATCCTCAATGCCGTCCAGCAAAATAAAAAAAGGGGCTTGTCCTTTTTGCGCCGCACGCGCAAACAAGGTGTCCATATCCGCATAATCGTAAGCCGAAACCGAAGCTGCAATGCCCTGATGATTTTTGGCGCCAATCAGTTGATCTATTTTTTTGCGGGGCACGTACTTGATCACAATGTTTTTTTCTCTCGCTTTAGAGATTATCTCCTGAATCGACCCTTTCTTCACCCCTTCCGCCACCCAGATTTTCTGAACGGATGCAGAAGAATGAAGGGCTTCGAGCACAGGATTGCGGCCGGTTATCCACTCATTCTCGTTCATTGCTGCTTTCCTCCTCCAAAGTGCCGGGCATACCGGACAATAAATCATTTAACCGCTCGTGATGGCCGCGAAGGTGTAAATAGCCGACCAGAGCCTCAAAGCCCGTACTGTAGCTATACGTAAACGCATCGGTATTTTTCGGGACGCTTCCTGATTTTGCATTGCGGCCGCGACGGACGATCGTCTCCTCATCCGCATTCAACCGTTGATTTTCCAACCAATCATGCAAGCGTTTTGCCTGGGCATTCGCGCTCACATAGGCCGTCGTCTCTTGATGAAGCTGTTGGGCACGCGTATACCCTTGCTGCAAAAAATGCGTGCGTACATACAACTCATACACAGCATCTCCGATATACGCGAGCGCCAAGCCATTTAGCTGAGAAGGGTCCATCGCGCTCATGATTTTGACACTCTCTTCCAACGCGTGCCCTGAGGAGTGTCTTCGAGCTCGATACCCCTCTCTTTTAACAAATCACGAATGCGATCGGCTTCCTGAAAATCTTTATTCGTCCGTGCTTCCCTTCGTTGTTCAATGTAATTTTCGATATCGTCGGATAACAGATCTTCTTCGACAGAAAAAGAAATGCCTAAAACTTCTCCCCACTCCGCAAATGCATCCATCATCTTTTCCAATACATCTTTTGACGTATGAGGTTCTTGCAAATAGCGATTTCCTTCTTTTACGAAGTCAAACAAAACCGTGATCGCGTTTCCTGTATGAAAATCATCGTCCATCTCCTTGATAAAACGACCCTTAAAATCCTCGATCTTCTTTAACCACTGCTCGCTTCCGGCAAAATCCGCGCTTGCCCGGTAACGGTGCCGCACGTTTTCTAAAAATGTGCGAATTCTCGCCAGTCCGGCTGCTGCTGCTTCCACAAGCTCAGCGTTAAAATTAAGCGGGTGCCGGTAATGAGATTGTAAAATAAAGAAGCGGATCGCTTCCGGATCATGTTGGTGAATCAAATCATTGACGAGCACGAAATTACCGAGTGATTTGGACATCTTTTCATTGTCGATTTGGAGATAGCCATTGTGGAGCCAATAGTTGGCCATCGGTTCCTCCAGCAAAGACTCTGATTGTGCCACTTCATTTTCATGGTGGGGAAACATGAGGTCCTGCCCGCCGGCATGGATGTCAATCGTGTCGCCCAAATATTTTTTGACCATGGCCGAGCATTCGATATGCCAACCGGGCCGCCCTTGGCCCCAAGGACTGTCCCAAGACACTTCCCCTGATTTTGCCTCTTTCCACAATGCAAAATCCAAAGGATTCTGCTTCTGTTCGCCCACTTCGATGCGGGCACCTGCTTGAAGGTCGTCCGTGGATTGGCCCGACAGCTTCCCATAATCCGGAAAAGCCTTTGTTTTAAAATAAACGTCTCCACCGGCTGCATACGCGTACCCTTTATCAATGAGCGCACCGATGAAAGTAATGATATCAGCCATCGTCTCCGTTACTCGCGGATGTATATCTGCTTTCTTCACACCCAATGCCGACGTATCTTCATGGAACTGTTGGATAAATCGCTCAGCCAGGGCAAAAACGTCTTCATCGGCTTCATTGGCGGCGTCTATAATTTTGTCGTCAACATCGGTAAAATTCGTGACATATTGGACATCATAGCCACGGTAGATCAAGTAGCGCCGGATCATGTCAAAAACGATCGAAGACCTGGCGTTTCCGATATGAATATAATTATACACCGTTGGTCCGCATACATACATCTTTACCTTTCCCTCTTCAAGGGGCGGAAGGTTTCTTTTTGCCTCGTTAACGTGTTGTACATTTGTACAGCCATCGTTTTTTCACTCCTGTTCTTGTTTCTTCCTGAGCTCTCTCAATTCCAAGCGCAGCCGCTCCACTTCTTTTTCCAAAGCCGTAAAGCGATCGTCCTCGGGATCCGGCAATAGATGGTGTTGCAAATCCTGGTTTACCTTCACGCCGTCCTGCACAACGACACGCCCCGGAACGCCGACGACCGTTGAATTGGGCGGCACTTCATTAAGCACGACGGCTCCACCGCCGATGTTGGAATGATGGCCGACCCGCATCGACCCTAATACTTTTGCGCCCGTCGCCAATAACACATTATCTTCAATCGTCGGATGCCTTTTTCCTTTTTCCTTGCCGGTGCCTCCCAATGTTACGCCTTGATAAATCGTAACATCGTTGCCGATTTCACACGTCTCGCCGATAACGACCGCCATGCCATGGTCAATGAACAATCGCTCTCCAATGACCGCTCCCGGATGAATTTCAATGCCGGTAAAAAAACGATTGATTTGCGAAATCATCCGAGCGATGAGATACCGGCGTTTTTTCCAAAACCAATGGGCGATTCGATGGCTCCAAACCGCATGAACGCCAGCGTACGTCAATATAACTTCAAGCCGGTTTCTTGCCGCCGGATCCCGCGAAAAAACAACATCGACGTCACTTTTTAATGTTCGCCACATAGTTCCCCCTCATCCTTATGCCTTATTTTAACGGACGGCTTCTTTGCCGCCGGAAAGGTTGTTACAATTAGAAAACTTGGCTTTTCGCCAAGCTTTTATGGCGAAAGCCTTAGTTGCACTTATGTAGGTAAGAAAGTTGATTTATACTTTCTTACCTACTAAAAAAACTCTGTGCCTAAAGCACAGAGACGCTCTTCACGCGGTTCCACCCTGTTAGAGCCAATAAAGCTCCTCTCTTACGGATTAACGGCCGTGAGCCGCTTTCGCCTACTTAGATTTTCGGCGAAAGACTCCAAGGGGCATTCACCGATGGCTCCTTCAGCTGCTTCCACCATTGCAGCCGTCTCTGGAAAGGAACACAATCGATTACTCTTCCTTGTCAACGTTCGGTTACTATTATTGTTGTATATGCGACGCTTTGATTAATCTTGCCTGTACCGTTTCTTTTCCGAGAAGTTCAATGGCTTTAGGCAGTTCAGGTCCGTGTGTCTGTCCGGTAACTGCCGCGCGAATCGGCATAAATAATTTTTTGCCTTTATGCCCGGTTTCCTTTTGCGTCGCTTTGATCGCTTTTTGAATCTCTGGCGCTTCAAAGGCTCCGACATGGTCCAATTGCGCAGCAAGTGTTGTCATCACCTCGGGGACATGGGCTTCGCTTAACACATTCGAAGCATCTTCATCGTAATCAATCGATGATTGGAAAAACAGGGAGGCCAATGAACCAAACTCTTCAGCGTAATGCATTTGCTCTTGATAGATCGCTACGAGGTTCTTTAACCACTCCCGGTCCTCTTCCGTATACGATCCGCCCAATAACCCTTCTTTTTGCATATGGGGGATAACAAGATCCGTCAACCGGTCAGCATCCGCTTCTTTCATATACTGGTTGTTCATCCAGGCAAGTTTGTCTTTGTCAAAAACAGCCGGTGCTTTTGACACACGCTCGAGCGAAAACCTTTCAATCAGTTCATCGATCGTAAATTTCTCTTCCTCATTGCCGGGCGACCAGCCAAGGAGCGCGAGGAAATTAACCAGTCCTTCCGGCAAATAACCGTAGTCCCGGTACTGCTCGACAAATTGCATGATCGACTCTTCCCGCTTACTCATTTTTTGCCGATCTTCGTTTAGGATTAACGGTGCATGGGCAAAATGCGGCCGCTCCCATCCAAACGCATCGTATAAAAGGGCTTGCCTCGGAGTATTGGATAAATGTTCTTCCCCGCGGATCACGTGGGATATTTTCATCAAATAATCGTCAACAACGACCGCGAAGTTATAGGTCGGCGCTCCGTCCGATCGTGCGATGACAAAATCACCGATCCCATCCGTATCGAAGTTCACTTCCCCGCGAATAACATCATCAATGACAACGGAAGGCACTTTATTGGGATCAGGCACACGAAAACGGACTACCGGCTTGATGCCTTTTGCTTCGTATTCTTTTTGTTGTTCCCTCGTTAAATCGCGGTCCCTTCCGCTATACTTCGGCATCTCTCCGCGGGCGATTTGCGCCTCCCGCTCTGCTTCAAGTTCCTCGCTCGTCATATAACAACGATAAGCTTTATTCTCTTCCAGCAATTGTTCCACATATTGGGCATAAATGTCGAAACGCTCACTGCTTCGATAGGGAGCATAAGGGCCGCCGTTTTCAATGCTTTCATCCCAATCCAGGCCGAGCCACTTCATGCTCTCCATTAATTTATCGGTGGCATTATCGATGTTCCGCGCTTGATCCGTATCTTCAATCCGCACGATAAATTTACCGTTATGACGCCGGGCGAACAAATAATTAAAAAGCGCTTGCCGTGCGCCTCCGATATGCAGGTGGCCTGTTGGACTTGGCGCAAACCGAACCCGGACTTCCTGTGTCATTGCTAACACCTTCCTATTTCCTTACGTCCTGATTTCTCTTGCAGAGATTGTAGCATAGTTAAAGTGAAACTTCCATCAGAGGCGCTTTTCCTCTGAGTAAGGAACGATATTATTTGCTTTCCAATAAAATAACCGCCATTGCCGCCATGCCTTCTTCACGGCCGGTAAACCCCAGCCGCTCGGAAGTTGTCGCCTTCACATTCACTTGGGTGAGATCCGCCCGGAACAGTGCAGCGATTCTTTCGCGCATCGGTAATATGTAAGGAGCCATTTTCGGTTTCTCGGCAATAACCGTTGCATCCAGGTTGCCTAACGTATACCCTTTTTTCTCCGCCAATGCGTATACTTCTTCCAAAAGATGGGCTGAATCGGCACCGGCATGGACCGGATCCGTGTCCGGAAAATGGCGGCCGATATCCCCTTCGCCAATGGCGCCAAGACAAGCATCTGCAATGGCATGCAACAAAACATCAGCATCGGAATGCCCTTTTAGACCGTATTCATACGGAATGGACACCCCGCCGATTATCAGCGCGCGGTCTTTTGCAAAGGCATGCACATCATAACCTTGACCGATTCTCAAAGCTGATCTTCCTTTCTTTTTTCCAATATCATTTCGGCAATGCCGATATCATACGGCGTTGTTAATTTTATATTTTCCTCATCGCCGGGGACGAGTCGAATTCTTCCCCCTATATGCTCAACAAGGCCGGCATCATCTGTCCCTGTAAAACCATTTTTTTTCGCGGCATCATGTGCTTTTTTTAACAGCTTATAGGAAAATGCCTGCGGGGTTTGAACAGCCCACAACTCCTCGCGTGCTAATGTTTCAGTAACCATTTGCTCACGCGATCCTTTCTTAATGGTATCCGTTACCTTCGTGGCCAATACGGCCCCTTGTGCCTCACCAACCTCAGCCACCAGCCGTTGAATCTCTTCCGGACGGACGAACGGACGGGCACCGTCGTGAACCAGAACGACACTTTCTGCTTTTTTTATTTCCAACAAACCGGCATACACGCTTTCTTGACGTTCCCGGCCGCCGGGCACGATCGCTGCCACTTTGCTTAATCCATGCTTCGAGAATAATTGCTTCATCTCCATAATTTCATCTTTGTTCGCAACAACAATCATTGCCTCGCAGGCTTCGTCCTTTTCAAATAGTTGCAGCGTATGTACGATGAGCGGAACCGATTGGAGCTTTAAAAATTGCTTATTTTCCCCTGCATTCATACGCTTACCCTGTCCGGCTGCCGGTATGATTACCGTATACGCCATTCTTTTTAAGCCCCCTTGTGATAACAATCTTCATGATACAATTGAAAGGGTTTGAAAAGCAAGTTGCACAATGGGCTCTCCTCGCGCGGAATGCATCAAAAAAGAAGCCCCGATCATTAACCTTATAACGATCAGGGCTCTCTCAGCTAAGGATTAAAGCGCTTTTTCAAGCAATTTTGGTTTTGCAAAAATCATCCGGCCTGCACTCGTTTGCAACACACTCGTCACAATGACTTCCAATTGGCTGCCGATATAGCCGCGCCCATCTTCAATGACAATCATCGTGCCATCGTCAAGATAACCAACGCCTTGGCCCTCTTCTTTTCCGTCCTTGATCACTTTCACGGACATTTCTTCCCCGGGCAAAACAACTGGTTTGACCGCGTTAGCAAGGTCGTTAATATTGAGTACGCCTACTCCCTGCAAATCGCATACTTTATTCAAATTAAAATCATTGGTCACCACAACACCATTGGTTTTTTGTGCTAATTTGACGAGCTTGCTATCAACAGCATCTACGTCATCGAAATCAATATCCTCAATCTTCACCTCGATGGAACTTTCCTTCTGGATCTGGTTGAGAATATCAAGGCCCCTTCTGCCGCGATTCCGTTTCAAAGCATCCGAGGAATCCGCAATGTGTTGGAGTTCATCGAGCACAAACTTGGGAATGACAATGGTCCCTTCTAAAAAACGTGTCCGGCAAACATCGGAAATGCGTCCGTCTATGATCACGCTCGTATCAAAAATTTTAAGGGGAACCGACGATTGCTCACTCCCATCTTCATGAATGCCAAGCTGACCATCCCCTTTTTTACGATCCTTATTTACGCCCCTTCCTAAGCCGCTGGCAAGGGCGACAATTTCATCCCGCTTTTGAGATCCAATGCGGAAACCGTAATAACCTAAAATAATCGTCATAAATATAGGCACAACCTGGCTGATCACCGGAATTTGAATTTCTCCCAACGGAAGTCCGATCAAAAAGGCGACGATCAATCCAAACATTAATCCTACGGTGCCAAATAACACATTTGTTATCGGTGCCTTTATAATCGCTTCCTCGACAACACTTAACGCATGTACGATCGGATCAGCCAGCCACAAAGATAAAATAAAGAATAGCAATGCACCGACGCCCCCGCCTATATAATCACTCACCAACCAGGCAGGCAGCTGCACGTTCAATGATGAAATAAGTTCAGACATAAAAATAAAACCAAGAGCTCCGCCAATAACGACAAAAAACACTTGCACCATTCGTTTTAAAATGTCATTCACCTCCCTCTTTTCATTATTGCCAAAAAGACTTCGGTCTAACCCTTTGAATCTTCGATTTTCCTGGTTATCCCCCTCGCAAACCTCACTTCCTTCCAGGAGACACCCCCATATTACCAGTTTACTCCTTACATTTTCATCACAGAAAGGTTAAATATGACGATCGATAAACATTTGCTCTTGCACACGCTCCAATCCCTCCTTTACTAGTTTCGCCCTTGTTTCTCCAATTCCTTCCACTTTCTCCAAATCCGTTAAACTAGCATTGCTTATCGCACCCAAAGTATTGAAATATTCGACAATATTCCCAATGATTACGGATGGGAGTCTCGGAATGCGGTGCAATAACCGGTATCCTCGGGAAGATAATATTCGATCCTGATTTTCAAGAGGTCCCGTATATCCGAGCAATCGCAGAATCATTTCATCATTTAAAGGCTTTTTTTCTGATAAATTTTGTAATTCATGAAATGCTTTGGATGCATCGGTTTCTTCATTTTTCACATAATCTTTCAACAGCAAAAAAGCTTCTCTTTCCACGTTTGTCAAAATCTCGTTAAGTTGCATCGTAATGAGTCTGCCTTCATTTCCAAGCTCATGTACATAAGTAACCAGTTCCCGCTTCACTCGTAAAGCCATCTCCACACGATGGAGAACTTGGGAGACATCTTGATAGGTGACCAGTCTTTCAAACTCCAGGGCACCAAGGTTCGTTATGCTCTGGTCCAATACAGCCTTATATTTTTCCAACGTTTGAATGGCCTGATTGGCTTTCGTTAAAATAACCCCCATGTCCTTGAGCGTATACCGATGATCTCCCTGATACAAAGTAATCACATTACGGCGTTCGGAAATCGCTATGACAAGCTCCCCAGTAGACTTGGCCACACGCTCCGCCGTACGGTGGCGCATACCGGTTTCATTTGAAAGAATCTTGCTGTCCGGCACAAGTTGAACATTGGCATACAGAATGGTATCAACATTTTTACTGAGAATAATAGCCCCATCCATTTTTGCCAATTCATAGAGCTGGGCAGGGGTGTACGCTGCTTCTATTTCAAAACCGCCGTCCACAATTTTTTTCACGTCCCCGCTAAACCCTACAATAATCAGCCCGCCAGTCCTCGCCCGCAACACATTGTCAACCCCTTCTCTAAAGGGGGTTCCCGGTGCAAGAAATGGGAAGACATGATTGATAAAATGCTCACGATCGCGGTCACTCATCGTTCATTTCCCTTCCTATTGCCAAGCTTTCGCCTGTTGATCAAGCATCACATCTAATGCTTCTTCCAATGAACCGACACCTACACATGTTATTTGCTCGGGAACGTTCCAGCCGCCCAAATTTTTTTCGGGAATAATGCAACGTTTAAACCCGAGTTTCGCACTTTCCCTTACCCGTTCCTGAATACGGGCGACCCTGCGGATTTCTCCCGTCAAACCTACTTCCCCAATCGCCACATCGGTTGGGCGTGTCGTTTGGTTGCGGAAACTCGAAGCAATGCTCGTCGCCAATGCCAAATCTACGGCCGGTTCATCTAATTTTACGCCTCCCGCGACATTAATATAAGCATCTTGATTTTGCAAAAGCATCCCTACCCGCCTTTCCAATACCGCCATCAACAAAGACACCCGGTTATGGTCCACACCGGTTGCCGTACGCCTAGGGTTGGCATAGCTCGTCGGTGCAACGAGGGCTTGCATCTCCACTAAAACGGGGCGGGTTCCTTCGAGGGAGGCCACGACCGTTGCGCCTGCAACCCCTTCCGACCGCTCTTCCAAGAAAATTTCCGACGGGTTCAGCACTTCCCGCAAACCTTCTTCATTCATATCAAAAATGCCAATCTCATTTGTAGAACCAAAGCGGTTTTTCACAGCGCGTAAAATTCGAAATGTGTGGTGCCGCTCCCCTTCAAAATAAAGCACCGCATCCACCATATGTTCCAGCATTTTCGGCCCTGCAATCGAACCTTGCTTCGTGACGTGGCCGACCACAAACACCGAAATGCCCCGGGATTTTGCCATGCTCATAAAAACAGATGTCGATTCACGCACTTGGGCGACACTTCCGGGGGCAGAGGAAATATCCGGCGTTTGCATGGTTTGGACCGAATCAATGACCAACACATCGGGTTGCACCATATCCACTGCCTGGGCAATCAATGAAGTGTCCGTTTCCGTGAGCACGTATAAGGCATCCGCTTTGGCTTTCAAACGATCCGCACGCATTTTTGTTTGTTTTACCGATTCCTCACCGGATATATATAGCACGTTTTTGCCATCTTCGGCCAACAGTGTGGAAAGCTGCAAAAGCAGTGTGGACTTGCCAATGCCGGGGTCCCCACCGACCAGAACCAAAGAGCCGGGGACAATTCCCCCGCCTAGAACACGGTTTAATTCCGATAATTTCGTCGTTATTCGCGGATCTGCACGAGTATCTACCTGACTGATTTTTTGCGGGCGATTGCTTCCGGGGGACCGAACCGTGCCACCACCCGAACTTTTTGGTTCATCGACTTCCATCTCTTCGACGAGCGTGTTCCAATTCTGGCACGAAGGACAACGGCCCATCCACTTACGGGATTCATACGTACATTCTTGGCAAACAAACTTGGTCTTTGTTTTCGCCATCATCCTCCCCCTTTCTCCAACGTATGTAGCCACTGCTTGGCTAAATCGTTTCGTGAAAGAAAAGCCGGGAAAAAACCCGGCTTCAATCTATGCTTACGATGTTACTTTAGACTTTAACTCCACTTCAAATTCCCCGTTTTTATAAGCAATAACCGCTGTTTGCCCTTTTTCAATGTTGCCTTTCAACAATTCTTCGGATAAGCGGTCTTCGACTTGTTTCTGCAAAGCACGGCGGAGTGGACGTGCACCGTAATCGGGATCAAAGCCTTCATCGGCGATTTTTTCCATCGCTTCATCGGTAAGCTCAAAGTTAATTTCTTGTTCATTTAACCGTTTTTTGAGCTCATTGGCCATTAAACCGACAATTTCTCTAATGTGTTTCTTCTCAAGGCTGTGAAACACAATCGTTTCATCAATTCGGTTCAAGAACTCAGGTCGAAACGTATTCTTTAGTTCATCGATGACCTTCGTTTTCATATCGGTGTGTTTTTTATCTGTTGTATTTGTGGTAAACCCGACGAATTTGTTATGCAACGAAGCAGCCCCTACGTTGGAGGTCATAATAATGGCCGTGTTTCTAAAGTCCACTTTACGGCCTTTAGAATCCGTAAGGTGGCCGTCTTCCAATACTTGCAGCAAAATATTAAAGACATCTGGGTGCGCTTTTTCAATTTCATCCAATAAAATGACGGAATACGGACGCTGGCGCACTTTTTCCGTAAGCTGGCCGCCTTCATCATAACCGACATAGCCCGGAGGAGACCCTACAAGCCTGCTCGTCGTATACTTTTCCATATACTCCGACATGTCGATCCTGAGCACCGAATCTTCATCCCCGAAAAGCGTTTCCGCAACAGCGCGGGCCAACTCGGTTTTTCCGACACCGGTCGGTCCCAGAAAGATAAAGGAACCAATGGGGCGCTTTGGATCTTTCAGACCCGCGCGAGCACGGCGCACCGCCTTTGAAACTGCATCAACAGCTTCTTCTTGCCCGACGACACGGTTATGCAAGATATCTTCCATGCGCAAGAGACGCTCGGTTTCTTCTTCAGCCAATTTCGTAACAGGAATCCCCGTCCAACTGGCAACGACCTCGGCAATATCATTCATGGTAACTTCGGTGTTTTCCTGGCCTTGTTTTTCTTTCCATTCATTTTTGAGTTCGTCCAGTTCTTCACGAAGGTGTTGTTCACTATCACGAAGGGAAGCAGCTTTTTCAAACTCTTGGCTTTGAACAGCGGCGTCTTTTTCCTTGCGTGTTTCTTCCAACTTTTGTTCTTTTTCCTTCAAATCCGAGGGGCGGTATAAGAACGAAGCCTTACCTTTGAAGCCGCTTCATCGATTAGGTCAATGGCTTTATCCGGGAGGAATCGATCGGAAATATAGCGATCAGACATTCTTACCGCTTCTTCGATCGCCTCATCTGTGATCGTTACCCGATGGTGTGCTTCATATCGATCACGCAAGCCACCCAAGATTTGTGTGGATTCCTCCAATGTAGGTTCATCCACGTGTATAGGCTGAAAACGGCGTTCAAGCGCGGCATCTTTCTCGATATAGCGGCGGTATTCATCAAGCGTCGTTGCACCGATGCATTGCAAATCGCCGCGTGCCAATGACGGTTTTAAGATGTTCGAAGCATCAATGGCCCCTTCAGCACCGCCGGCACCGATTAATGTATGCAACTCATCGATGAACAATATAACGTTTCCGGCTTGACGAATTTCTTCCATAACCTTTTTCAACCGATCTTCAAATTCTCCGCGGTATTTCGTACCGGCAACAACGGTGCCCATATCAAGGGTCATTACCCGTTTGCTGCGTAATGTTTCCGGAACTTCATTTGCAATGATCGATTGCGCCAATCCTTCGGCAACAGAAGTTTTACCGACACCAGGCTCTCCAATTAACACCGGGTTATTCTTCGTCCGTCTGGAAAGGATTTGAATCACACGTTGAATCTCTTTCTCTCTGCCAATGACAGGATCAAGATTTTCTTCCTTGGCAACTGCCGTAAGATCACGGGCCAGGCTATCAAGGGTAGGGGTGTTTACAGTGCCTCCTGCCGCACTTCCACCTTGCTGTCCATTGCCTCCGGAAGATTCATTGCTTCCAAGCAATTGCAACACTTGTTGGCGGGCCTTGTTCAAGCTTACCCCCAAGTTGTTTAACACACGTGCTGCTACGCCTTCACCTTCCCGGATAAGGCCGAGAAGAATGTGCTCGGTGCCTACGTATGAGTGGCCTAATTTGCGCGCTTCGTCCATGGACAGTTCAATGACTTTTTTTGCACGGGGCGTGTAATGAGGTGTTTGTTTTTTCATTGTCCCGTTTGATTCTTGCCCGATAAGGTTCTCTACTTCTTGTTGCACTTGGTCAGGACCCAAGTTTAGGGCTTGCAATGCTTTAGCGGCAATTCCGTCCCCTTCACGAAGCAAGCCTAGCAGGATATGCTCCGTTCCAATATTTGTATGGCCAAGCCGCACAGCTTCTTCTTGGGCAAGCGCGAGTACCTTTTGTGCTCTCTCTGTAAAACGGCCAAACATCATGTTTCGCCACCTCCGTCTTGTATATTTTCAAGCTTTAATCTTTCGCGGATCAACGTTGCGCGACGTTCGTCGCGGCCATCCGCCGTCAATTCCTGTTCTGCAAATTGTTGTAGGAACGCAGGCTGGATCAAAACCATCAACTCATTAAGAATATTACCCTCTATTCCTTGGATTAAATCCAAATCAATTCCCAGCCGAAGCGTGGAAAGGTGATTGCCGGCTTCCTTCGATTCTATGATGCGACTGTTCGCCAAAATACCATAGGACCGATGGACCTGGTCCGCGAGCTGTAATTGATTATGCTTAAGCAACTCCCGGCGGGTGCTTCGCTCTCTTTCAATCAGTTGGAGCACAACGCCGCGCAATTCCTCGATAATATCCTCTTCCGATTTGCCTAACGTCATCTGATTTGAAATTTGAAACAGGTTACCTCTAGCTTCGCTGCCTTCCCCGTAAATTCCTCTAACAACAAGTCCCAACTGACTGACGGCAGGTAAAATTCGATTTAATTGTTGCGTTGATACAAGCGCGGGCAGATGCATCATAACCGACGCGCGCATTCCCGTGCCAACATTTGTCGGGCAACTCGTTAAATAGCCTTTTTTCTCATCAAACGCATAAGTTACATTGCCCTCAATCCAATCATCGAGCTCATCTGCATATTTATAGCCTTCGGATAATTGAAAGCCGGGAGATAAACATTGGATTCTTAAATGATCTTCCTCATTTACCATCATACTGATCGTTTCATCGTTATTCAATACAACGGCACCTTGCAAAGAATCTTCGGCAAGCTGGGGGCTCGTTAAATGCTTTTCCACAAGGACGGTTTTTTCAATGTGAGAAAGCCCATCCATCGACAACCATACCAAGTCTCCGACTTTTTCCTTGCTTGTTTGGGACAATCGTTCATAAACATGTTTGTAGAGCGCCCTCGCTGCCTCTTGGGAGGTGGTAGAAGGAAAGGGGAAATCTTCAAGGTTACGGGCCAGACGAATGCGGGTGCTCATAACAATGTCATCGTCAGGGCCGGGGTTTTTCATCCATGGACTGATCGCATTTGAAATAAATTGCTCCAAAGACATTACTGCCCCTCCTCCTTTTCCCTGGTTTCTTGCAACTCCCGAATTTGATCGCGAACTTCAGCAGCGAGTTCGAATTCTTCCTGATCGATGTGCTCTTGCATTTTTGTTTTTAATGAGGATATTTCCCTTTGTAATATTAACCGGCCACCTTGCCGTTTCGGGATTTTTCCGGTGTGTGTATGGTTCCCCCCATGCACGCGTTTAAGAATCGGGTCGAGCTTGGCACTAAACGCTTGATAGCAATAAGAACAGCCAAAACGGCTCTTATTAATAAAATCTTTGTAAGATAACTTACACTTCGGGCATTGCAAGGTATATTCTTTTTCTTCCCGTTTTGAATAACCTGCGCCGCTCCCGGCGCTTGGGTCTACATTCAATAAACCGGAGAGGAGATCATGAATAGAATAGCTATTTGAGCCCGGGAACTCGTCGCCTTTTTCTTTGGCGCACACTTCGCATAAATGCATTTCTGTTTTTTTCGCATTAACAATCTTCGTGAAATGCAGGGTTGCCTGCCGTTGGTTACATTCCTGACACTGCACGAACCCACTTCCCCTCTATCGTTAAATCTTATACTTTAAACTCGAAAGCATTGCCTTCAAAACATTCGCCCGGATTGTATCGCGGTGAGCAGGAACCGGAAGAGCAATGACCTCCCGTTCAATCGCCGCAAGCATCATATTCCCTTCTCGCTTGCTGATGGCTCCCTCTTCCAATAGCCGAAGAACAACACTTTTCCCCGTCCTTTGATCGATGGACTCTCCGATGTTTTTAATCAATTGATCACATAATTCCTGATGATCTGAATGCCGTACCTTCGTAATCCGAATATAGCCGCCTCCGCCGCGCTTACTTTCCACAACATAGCCTTTTTCAATTGTAAATCTTGTGCGAATCACATAGTTAATTTGCGACGGCACACATTCAAAGTGCTTGGCAAGTTCACTTCTTTTTATCTCAATTAAATCCTGTTCTTCTTTCGTCAAAATCGATTTTATATAATTTTCAATGACATCAGAAATGTTATTCCCCATCATACCCACCCCCTGACCTTAACTATCTTTGACTTTAATATAATACAAATTCAGTGCAGTTTCAAGTCAGCACTTGCCCTACTTTTCATTCCGGTTTTTCAGCTGCTATCTCCAATAACAGGATAGCCTGAAATAAAAACATTCATGCTATAAGAATGAAATTTGGATGCTTTATGGCGAATATTACCAGCGAGGGAAAAAGGAAGAGATATAGGGGAAATAAAAAAAACAGACCGCAATGCCGTCTGTATCATGACTTATATATGGTGGAGCCTAGCGGGATCGAACCGCTGACCTCCTGCGTGCAAAGCAGGCGCTCTCCCGGCTGAGCTAAGGCCCCGTTGTGTTAGACTATTGGATTTAGACGTTAGAAATTAGAATGAGCTTCCCACTTCTAATCTCTAAAAGATGGTGGGCCTGAGTGGACTCGAACCACCGACCTCACGCTTATCAGGCGTGCGCTCTCACCAACTGAGCTACAGGCCCATCTGTTAGTATGTAAGAACGTTAGTTGCCCGCTCAAAACTGAATGAAAAGCCGAAGCGCTTGCCTCCGGCCTCTCGCTCGGAGAGGCCGATGGGCTCCTTAGAAAGGAGGTGATCCATCCCCACCTTCCGGTAGGGATACCTTGTTACGACTTCACCCCAATCACCGGCCCCACCTTCGGCGGCTGGCTCCCAAAGGGTTGCCTCACCGACTTCGGGTGTTGCCGGCTCTCGTGGTGTGACGGGCGGTGTGTACAAGGCCCGGGAACGTATTCACCGCGGCATGCTGATCCGCGATTACTAGCGATTCCAGCTTCATGCAGGCGAGTTGCAGCCTGCAATCCGAACTGAGAACGGCTTTTCTGGGGATTGGCTCCACCTCGCGGCTTCGCGGCCCATTGTACCGTCCATTGTAGCACGTGTGTCGCCCAGGCCATAAGGGGCATGATGATTTGACGTCATCCCCGCCTTCCTCCGGTTTGTCACCGGCAGTCAATGTCGAGTGCCCAACTTAATGCTGGCAACGACATTCAAGGGTTGCGCTCGTTACGGGACTTAACCCAACATCTCACGACACGAGCTGACGACAACCATGCACCACCTGTCACTCTGTCCCAAAAGGGAAAACCTTGTCTCCAAGGCGGCCAGAGGATGTCAAGGCCTGGTAAGGTTCTTCGCGTTGCTTCGAATTAAACCACATGCTCCACCGCTTGTGCGGGCCCCCGTCAATTCCTTTGAGTTTCAACCTTGCGGTCGTACTCCCCAGGCGGAGTGCTTATTGCGTTTGCTTCGGCACTACGGGTATCGAAACCCCTAACACCTAGCACTCAACGTTTACGGCGTGGACTACCAGGGTATCTAATCCTGTTCGCTCCCCACGCTTTCGCACCTCAGCGTCAGTCACAGACCAGAGAGTCGCCTTCGCCACTGGTGTTCCTCCACATCTCTACGCATTTCACCGCTACACGTGGAATTCCACTCTCCTCTTCTGTACTCAAGTGCGGCAGTTTCCAATGCCATTCCGGCGTTGAGCGCCGGCCTTTCACATCAGACTTGCCGTACCGCCTGCGTGCCCTTTACGCCCAATAATTCCGGACAACGCTTGCCCCCTACGTATTACCGCGGCTGCTGGCACGTAGTTAGCCGGGGCTTTCTGGTGAGGTACCGGCAGGCTCCCGGCATTTCCTCCGGAAGCTGTTCTTCCCTCACAACAGAGCTTTACGATCCGAAAACCTTCCTCACTCACGCGGCGTTGCACCGTCAGGCTTTCGCCCATTGCGGATGATTCCCTACTGCTGCCTCCCGCAGGAGTCTGGGCCGTGTCTCAGTCCCAGTGTGGCCGATCACCCTCTCAGGTCGGCAACGCATCGTCGCCTTGGTAGGCTTTTACCCCACCAACGAGCTAATGCGCCGCGGGCCCCTCTTTGAGCGACGGCCCGAAGACCGTCTTTCTCCCCTCTCGCAGGCGCGAAAGAGGACGTATCCGGTATTAGCACCGGTTTCCCGGTGTTATCCCGGCCTCAAAGGCAGGTTGCCCACGTGTTACTCACCCGTCCGCCGCTGGCCTTCCGGAGGTGCAAGCACCTCCGGAGGCCCGCTCGACTTGCATGTATTAGGCACGCCGCCAGCGTTCGTCCTGAGCCAGGATCAAACTCTCCATAAAAAGTTCCGCTTCGCACACGGGGGTGTGCGGCGCACTGACTCGTTGTTTCACTTCATTGCGTTCGCTTGGCTTTTTCATTCAGTTTTCAAAGGGCAAATGATGGTGGAGCCTAGCGGGATCGAACCGCTGACCTCCTGCGTGCAAAGCAGGCGCTCTCCCGGCTGAGCTAAGGCCCCTAATCCTATATCATGGTCGGGAAGACAGGATTTGAACCTGCGACCCCTTGGTCCCAAACCAAGTGCTCTGCCAAGCTGAGCTACTTCCCGTACTAGAAATTAGATGTTAGAGGTTTGAAGTTTTCCTTCGGAGCAAATTCTTTCACTCCAATTTTTAGCCTCTTACTTCCAACCTTAAAAAATGGCGCGCCCGAGAGGAGTCGAACCCCTAACCTTCTGATCCGTAGTCAGACGCTCTGTCCAATTGAGCTACGGGCGCTTATGGAGCGGAAGACGAGATTCGAACTCGCGACCCCCACCTTGGCAAGGTGGTGTTCTACCGCTGAACTACTCCCGCAAACATGGTGAGCCATGGAGGATTCGAACCTCCGACCCTCTGATTAAAAGTCAGATGCTCTGCCAGCTGAGCTAATGGCTCATTATGTTATGTAAAATGGTGCCGGCCAGAGGACTTGAACCCCCAACCTACTGATTACAAGTCAGTTGCTCTGCCAGTTGAGCTAGACCGGCATATGGTGGAGGGTGACGGGCTCGAACCGCCGACCCCCTGCTTGTAAGGCAGATGCTCTCCCAACTGAGCTAACCCTCCACAAATTGCCAGGCGACGTCCTACGCTCACGGGGCGTTTCCGCCCGATTACCATCGGCGCTGAAGAGCTTAACTTCCGTGTTCGGCATGGGAACGGGTGGGGCCTCTTCGCTATCGCCACCTGACGATGGGGAGACATTCTCCCAAAACTGAATAACGCTTAAGCGATCGACACCCGGGTGCCACCCATTCGGGTGGATAAACCGTTGGACCGATTAGTATCTGTCAGCTCCACGTGTCGCCACGCGTCCACCTCAGACCTATCTACCTTATCGTCTTTAAGGGGTCTCTCGGGAAATCTCATCTTGAGGCCGGCTTCGTGCTTAGATGCTTTCAGCACTTATCCGATCCACACGTAGCTACCCAGCCATGCTCCTGGCGGAACAACTGGTACACCAGCGGTGTGTCCATCCCGGTCCTCTCGTACTAAGGACAGCTCCTCTCAAATTTCCTGCGCCCGCGACGGATAGGGACCGAACTGTCTCACGACGTTCTGAACCCAGCTCGCGTACCGCTTTAATGGGCGAACAGCCCAACCCTTGGGACCGACTTCAGCCCCAGGATGCGATGAGCCGACATCGAGGTGCCAAACCTCCCCGTCGATGTGGACTCTTGGGGGAGATTAGCCTGTTATCCCCAGGGTAGCTTTTATCCGTTGAGCGACGGCCCTTCCATGCGGTGCCGCCGGATCACTAAGCCCGACTTTCGTCCCTGCTCGACCTGTCTGTCTCGCAGTCAAGCTCCCTTCTGCCTTTGCACGCTGCGAATGATTTCCAACCATTCTGAGGGAACCTTGGGGCGCCTCCGTTACTGTTTGGGAGGCGACCGCCCCAGTCAAACTGCCCACCAGACACTGTCCCTGAACCGGCTCACGGTTCGAGGTTAGGATGTTCATATCGCAAGGGCAGTATCCCACCGGCGCCTCCTCCGAAGCTGGCGCTCCGGGTTCCTTGGCTCCTGCCTATCCTGTACAAGCGATACGAAAACCCAATATCAAGCTACAGTAAAGCTCCATGGGGTCTTTCCGTCCAGTCGCGGGGGACCTGCATCTTCACAGGTCATATAATTTCACCGGGTCTCTCGTTGAGACAGTGCCCAAGTCGTTGCACCTTTCGTGCGGGTCGGAACTTACCCGACAAGGAATTTCGCTACCTTAGGACCGTTATAGTTACGGCCGCCGTTTACTGGGGCTTCAATTCGGACCTTCGCGCCTAAGCGCTAAGCCCTCCTCTTAACCTTCCAGCACCGGGCAGGTGTCAGCCCCTATACTTCGTCTTTCGACTTCGCAGAGACCTGTGTTTTTGGTAAACAGTCGCTTGGGCCTTGTCACTGCGGCTCCCCGGGGCTATCAACCCCAAGGAGCACCCCTTCTCCCGAAGTTACGGGGTCATTTTGCCGAGTTCCTTAACGAGAGTTCTCCCGCGCGTCTTAGAATTCTCATCCCACCTACCTGTGTCGGTTTGCGGTACGGGCACCGATGCCCTTCCTAGAGGCTTTTCTCGGCAGCGGAGGATCGGGGACTTCGGTACTTCATTTCCCTCGCGGTCACGCCTCAGCCTTCACGTTGGGCGGATTTGCCTGCCCAACAGCCTCGGTCGCTTCGACGCGCTTCTCCATCAGCGCGCTCGCCCTACCTTTCTGCGTCCCCCCTTCGGTCTGACAGCCATCGGTGGTACTGGAATTTCCACCAGTTATCCATCGCCTACGCCTTTCGGCCTCGGCTTAGGTCCCGACTAACCCTGAGCGGACGAGCCTTCCTCAGGAAACCTTAGGTTTTCGACGGAAGGGATTCTCACCCTTCTTTTCGCTACTCATACCGGCATTCTCACTTCGGTGCGCTCCAGCCGTCCTCACGGTCGGCCTTCCCGGCACACCGAACGCTCCCCTACCATGCTAGAGGTGAGAGGTCAGATGTGAGAGGTGTGAGAAATTCAAAACCAACTACTTCCACTTTTGATGAAGAACAGACAGTTGTTTGCCTAGTTGTTCGTATTGATCCCATAGTCTCTCGAAACTATCATTGGACATATAAGCAAAATCCCTTGCGTATTCGAGTAAAACTTGGACCTCATTACATGACCCTAAAGCAATCAATATAAATCGCTTAAAATCAGCCGTAGATTCCTTTTTTCCATATCCCTCGGCCAAATTTAAAGGGATCGATGTGGAAGCTCTTCTTAGCTGTCTTCCTAACTCAAACCTTTCATAATCAGGGAATTGATGAGTCACTTGATGAATATCTTTCCCGAGATTGTATGATAGTTCATATACCCTTAAATCTCGATACGTTTTAATCATCTTTATCTCCTTTTCCCACTTCTCACGTCTCACTTCCCACCTCTAACATCCACGGCTTCGGTGATGGATTTAGCCCCGGTACATTTTCGGCGCAGCGTCACTCGACCAGTGAGCTATTACGCACTCTTTCAATGATGGCTGCTTCTAAGCCAACATCCTGGTTGTCTAAGCAACGCCACATCCTTTCCCACTTAATCCATACTTGGGGACCTTAGCCGGTGGTCCGGGCTGTTTCCCTCTTGACGACGGATCTTAGCACTCGCCGTCTGACTCCCGGAAACCAAGTCGCTGGCATTCGGAGTTTGACTGAACTCGGTAATCCTGTGGGGACCCCTCATCCAATCCGTGCTCTACCTCCAGGACTCTTCCTCCGAGGCTAGCCCTAAAGCTATTTCGGGGAGAACCAGCTATCTCCGTGTTCGATTGGCATTTCACCCCTACCCACCCCTCATCCCCGTAATTTTCAACTTACGTGGGTTCGGGCCTCCAGTCGGTGTTACCCGACCTTCACCCTGGACATGGGTAGATCACACGGTTTCGGGTCGACGTCGACGTACTTCGCGCCCACTTCAGACTCGCTTTCGCTGCGGCTCCGTCTCTTCAACTTAACCTCGCACGCCATCGTCACTCGCCGGTTCATTCTACAAAAGGCACGCCATCACCCATGAACGGGCTCTGACCACCTGTAGGCACACGGTTTCAGGTTCTCTTTCACTCCCCTCCCGGGGTGCTTTTCACCTTTCCCTCACGGTACTGGTTCACTATCGGTCACTAGGTCGTATTTAGCCTTGGGAGATGGGCCTCCCTGCTTCCGACGGGGTTTCTCGTGTCCCGCCGTACTCAGGATCCACGCCGGAGAGGGCAGCGTTTCGCGTACAGGGCTCTTACCTGCTATGGCGGACCGTTCCAAGCCGCTTCCGCTACGCCGCCCCTTTGTCACTCCGTATGGCGTGTCCTTCAACCCCGGACGGCAAGCCGTCCGGTTTGGGCTCGCTTCCGTTTCGCTCGCCGCTACTCAGGAAATCGCGTTTGCTTTCTCTTCCTCCGGCTACTAAGATGTTTCAGTTCGCCGGGTCTGCCTTCATCTGCTTAATTAGTTGGGCAGATGATCTTCTCCCATGACGGAGAAGGGGTTCCCCCATTCGGACATCTCCGGATCCAAGCATACTTACAGCTCCCCGAAGCATATCGGTGTTCGTCCCGTCCTTCATCGGCGCCTAGTGCCAAGGCATCCACCGTGCGCCCTTCCTTGTTTAACCACATGCAGGAATGGGGCTTTTCTAAGAAACACGTTCGTGTCTCTTCGTGACACCCGGTGTGTGTGTCGTTTTCGCTTTCTCGCGTTATTCAGTTTTCAAAGAACGTCTCTTGAGCAGTTGCCCGCTCAAAACTGAATGAAAAGCCGAAGCGCTTGCCTCCGGCCTCTCGCTCGGAGAGGCCGATGGGCTCCTTAGAAAGGAGGTGATCCATCCCCACCTTCCGGTAGGGATACCTTGTTACGACTTCACCCCAATCACCGGCCCCACCTTCGGCGGCTGGCTCCCAAAGGTTGCCTCACCGACTTCGGGTGTTGCCGGCTCTCGTGGTGTGACGGGCGGTGTGTACAAGGCCCGGGAACGTATTCACCGCGGCATGCTGATCCGCGATTACTAGCGATTCCAGCTTCATGCAGGCGAGTTGCAGCCTGCAATCCGAACTGAGAACGGCTTTTCTGGGGATTGGCTCCACCTCGCGGCTTCGCGGCCCATTGTACCGTCCATTGTAGCACGTGTGTCGCCCAGGCCATAAGGGGCATGATGATTTGACGTCATCCCCGCCTTCCTCCGGTTTGTCACCGGCAGTCAATGTCGAGTGCCCAACTTAATGCTGGCAACGACATTCAAGGGTTGCGCTCGTTACGGGACTTAACCCAACATCTCACGACACGAGCTGACGACAACCATGCACCACCTGTCACTCTGTCCCAAAAGGGAAAACCTTGTCTCCAAGGCGGCCAGAGGATGTCAAGGCCTGGTAAGGTTCTTCGCGTTGCTTCGAATTAAACCACATGCTCCACCGCTTGTGCGGGCCCCCGTCAATTCCTTTGAGTTTCAACCTTGCGGTCGTACTCCCCAGGCGGAGTGCTTATTGCGTTTGCTTCGGCACTACGGGTATCGAAACCCCTAACACCTAGCACTCAACGTTTACGGCGTGGACTACCAGGGTATCTAATCCTGTTCGCTCCCCACGCTTTCGCACCTCAGCGTCAGTCACAGACCAGAGAGTCGCCTTCGCCACTGGTGTTCCTCCACATCTCTACGCATTTCACCGCTACACGTGGAATTCCACTCTCCTCTTCTGTACTCAAGTGCGGCAGTTTCCAATGCCATTCCGGCGTTGAGCGCCGGCCTTTCACATCAGACTTGCCGTACCGCCTGCGTGCCCTTTACGCCCAATAATTCCGGACAACGCTTGCCCCCTACGTATTACCGCGGCTGCTGGCACGTAGTTAGCCGGGGCTTTCTGGTGAGGTACCGGCAGGCTCCCGGCATTTCCTCCGGAAGCTGTTCTTCCCTCACAACAGAGCTTTACGATCCGAAAACCTTCCTCACTCACGCGGCGTTGCACCGTCAGGCTTTCGCCCATTGCGGATGATTCCCTACTGCTGCCTCCCGCAGGAGTCTGGGCCGTGTCTCAGTCCCAGTGTGGCCGATCACCCTCTCAGGTCGGCAACGCATCGTCGCCTTGGTAGGCTTTTACCCCACCAACGAGCTAATGCGCCGCGGGCCCCTCTTTGAGCGACGGCCCGAAGACCGTCTTTCTCCCCTCTCGCAGGCGCGAAAGAGGACGTATCCGGTATTAGCACCGGTTTCCCGGTGTTATCCCGGCCTCAAAGGCAGGTTGCCCACGTGTTACTCACCCGTCCGCCGCTGGCCTTCCGGAGGTGCAAGCACCTCCGGAGGCCCGCTCGACTTGCATGTATTAGGCACGCCGCCAGCGTTCGTCCTGAGCCAGGATCAAACTCTCCATAAAAAGTTCCGCTTCGCACACGGGGGTGTGCGGCGCGCTGACTCGCTTTATTTCTTTGCGTTCGCTTGGCTTTTTCATTCAGTTTTCAAAGGGCAAATGTTAGTGCCGCCTTTCCTTACGGCGACTCTTATAATGCTATCACTGCTGCATAGCAATGTCAACAACTTTTTTTATAACTTTTTGTTGTTTGTTGCCCAAGGCAACGACAAATAAAAATATACCACCTGATATCGTTTATGACAAGTGTAAATTTCTACTTTTTTTAAACGATCGGCAACGCAGATGAGCCACTGCTTTCAAATTGCCGGCTTCATGGGATGTTACTTGCATTTGCTCACAAAAGAAATCGCAAGCGCCGGACGGAATATGCACACTGCATTAGCGATAAAACCAATGCAGTGTCCTTTTTAATCCTTGGTTTTCATTTGGGGGAATAAGAGTACATCACGGATCGACGAAGAATTTGTAAGCAACATAACTAGACGGTCAATGCCGATGCCTAATCCACCCGTGGGTGGCATCCCGTATTCCAATGCTTCCAAAAAGTCTTCGTCCATCATTTGGGCCTCTTCGTCTCCGCGTTCCCGTGCTTTAACCTGTTCTTCAAACCTTTTTCGTTGATCAACAGGGTCGTTTAATTCGGTAAAGGCGTTTGCATGTTCCCTGCCAACGATAAACAATTCAAACCGGTCCGTGAAACGGGAGTCATCTGCATTTTGACGCGCCAACGGAGATATAGCCACCGGGTGTCCATAAACAAATGTAGGCTGTATAAGCTTGTCTTCCACCAGTTGCTCGAAAAACTCATTTACAATATGTCCGAATGTCATATAATGATCCACTTGGACACGATGGTCTTTGGCAAGTTGATGGGCTTCCTCATCGCTCATTTCAGCCCAAAAGTTTACCCCTGTTTCTTCTTTTATCAAATCTACCATGTGGACGCGTTTCCACGAGGGAGAAAGATCAATCGTTTCATCCCCATATTGCACTTGCATTTCCCCGTGGACATCGTGCGTAATATGCGCGATTAAATTTTCCGTTAAAGTCATGATATCCTGAAAATCAGCATACGCCTCATATAATTCAATCATCGTGAACTCAGGGTTGTGCCTTGTAGATACACCTTCATTTCGAAATACGCGCCCGACCTCATACACTTTTTCAAGGCCGCCGACGATTAGACGTTTCAAATGAAGTTCAATCGCGATTCGCATATAAAGTTCCATATCCAACGCGTTATGATGCGTGACAAATGGACGGGCAGAGGCGCCGCCGGGAATTTGGTGCATCATCGGTGTTTCAACCTCAAGAAAACCTTGATCGTCTAAATAGCGGCGCATCGATTGTAAAATTCTCCCTCTTTGGATGAACGTCTGCTGCACATCAGGGTTTACGATAAGGTCAAGGTAACGCTGGCGGTAACGATGCTCGATATCCTTTAACCCATGGTGTTTGTCCGGGAGCGGGCGCAATGATTTCGTAAGCAAATGAAAATTACTGGCCTTGACCGATAATTCGCCAACTTTTGTTTTAAAAGCAACCCCTTCAACGGCAACAATATCTCCGATATCACATGTTTGAAATCGCTCATACTGCTCTTCGCCAACAGCATCCTTGCGGACATACAATTGTATTTGGCCGCTGAGATCCTGAATATGGGCAAAGCCGGCTTTTCCTTTTCCGCGCTTAGTCATCAAGCGACCGGCAACCGCTACCGTCTCTTCCCCTTCTTTTTCTTCCAATTCTTCTTTGCTGTGCGCGGCATAGGCCTCATGCATTGCTTCCGCTGTATGGGTACGGTCAAAGCGTACGCCGAAAGGATTATACCCTTGTTCTTGCAACTGTTGTAATTTTTCAAGACGCACAAGCATTTGATCATTTTGCTGATTGTCTTTCGTCATATCATTATCTCCCCTTTCCGGAACAATGCTGCCGGATGCTCAAACAAAGCAACCGCCGCTGTCCCTCGATCTCACAAAAAGCTGCCAGCCTAACTGGCAGCAGATTTTTTCTGTCGTCTATTAGCCCCATTGCTTTATCCCGGTGGTAAGCGTCCGATATTCCGGAAATCAGACATCGGATGCCGGAATGTCAGACGGCATCATGATCCGACCTCTGGCTGCTGAAATCTGACTTCCGTCTATTGAACAGCAGCCGCTCCTTCTTCGGCAAATTGATACAATACTTCCGCCACATCATCTCTATAGTCGAGTTCATTAATTTTGCCCCGTACTTTTCCGTTGCCGCGCATCCCTTTCAAATACCATCCTGCATGTTTTCTCATTTCACGAACAGCAATTTTTTCGCCTTTCAATTGAATCAAACGATCCATATGAAGCATGCAGACATCAATTTTTTCTTTTGCATCAGGTTCTTCGGACAACGAACCATCTTCCAAATACCTTACGGTGCGGTATAACATCCACGGATTGCCTAACGCCGCCCGGCCGATCATTACACCATCAACACCTGTTTCATCAAGTAAACGTTTGGCGTCTTGAGGGGTATTTACATCCCCGTTTCCGATAACGGGAATATTCACCGTCTCCTTCACTTCCCGGATCAGGTCCCAATCCGCCAAACCTTCATACATTTGATACCGTGTCCGGCCGTGCACCGAAACGGCTTGGCCTCCTGCAGATTCCACTGCCTGTGCATTGTCGAGCACATAAACATGATCGTCATCCCAGCCCGTTCTCATTTTCACGGTCACCGGCTTTTCAACATTGCGAACGACCGCGTCGACCATATCATAAATTTTATCAGGGTCGAGCAGCCAGCGTGCACCGGCATCGCATTTCGTCACTTTTGGAACCGGGCATCCCATATTAATATCGATAATATCCGCATTTGTTTGATGATCAACCACTTGGGCAGCAGAAACAAGCGATTCTTTGCTGCCGCCGAATATTTGCAAACTAAGCGGCTTCTCCCTTTCATCCACATAGAGCATGTTCATCGATTTTTCATTTTCGTGCAAAATAGCCTTGTCGCTGATCATTTCGGCACAAACAAGGCCGGAACCAAATTCCTTGGCAATTAAACGAAACGCGGGATTACATACACCGGCCATCGGCGCCAACACCACTTGGTTTTTCATTTTTATATTTCCAATTTGCAACATGTATTTCACCGACTTTGATCCTCAAATTGATTTTCACCCAACAACTCTTCAACCGATATATCCAAAAGAGTCGATGCACGTTTAATAAAGTCTTCTTCCGCCGGCCTTGTTCCACGTTCGATTTCACCGACCACTGACACGGACATATGCATTTTCTTTGCGAAGCTTTGCTGTGTATATCCTTTTAGTTTTCGAAAAGCCCGAACTCTTCCGCCTGCCCTTGTCGTTTCCATACACGGACTCCCTTTCTAAATCCTTCCGGCTTTGAATCTAAAATATGTTTGATGGTTTGATTGTAAGTCGGAACTACTTGATGAGGGGCAATTTCCGACATGGGAACGAGCACAAAAGCACGTTCGTGCATGCGCGGATGAGGAATGCACAATCTATTCTTCTCCATATTCTCATCGTTAAATAACAGAATGTCAAGATCCATCGTCCTCGGACCGTTTTGTTCCTTATTCCGAACGCGATCCAACCGCAACTCGATCGATTGCAACTTTGCCAATAAAAAATCGGCAGAATCATTGGTTTTGAGAGCAACGGCCATATTAAGAAAATAAGGCTGTGCTTCCAGACCTACCGGCTCGGTTTCATAGATCGAGGAAATCGAGAAGAGCTCTATTGTCTGTTCTTGACTCATTTCTCTGAGTGCTTTTTGCAAATACCCGGTCCGGTCTCCGATGTTTGACCCAAGCGCAACATAAGCGGTATTCATTTACCGGTCCCTCACAATTTCAATCGCTACATGATCATAATGGCCGGGAATGGGAGGATCCGGTTTTATGACCTTCACCGTTGTCCGTTCCACAATGGAAAACGTCTTCAGCACCTGTGCCGCTACTTCCTCGGCAATCGATTCCACCAAGTTATACGTTCGCCCTTCCAATACTTGCTTCGCTGCTTTGTAAACCTCGCCGTAATCAACACTTTTTTCGATATCATCACTTTTAGCTGCTTCTTTTAAATCGGCTTCCAATGCAACATCTACGATAAAACGCTGCCCGAGTTTATTTTCTTCCGGAAAAACGCCGTGATACGCGTAGAATTTCATCCCTGTTACAAACACCTTATCCAAACGGCACCCCAACCTTTCCTTTCCCGAGCATGGCATCCATCATCCGGACCGTTCGAGCCATTTCTTTCACATCATGCACGCGCACGATGTCACAACCGCGTTCAATACCGAGACTAACCGTCGCTCCGGTTCCCTCTACGCGTTCGTGAGCCGGAAGATCGAGGGTTTTGGCGATAATGGATTTCCTCGACGTCCCCAATAAAACCGGATAGCCAAGTTCCACAATCTCATCTAAACGGCGCATCGTTTCCAAATTATCTTCGTGTGATTTCCCGAAGCCAATCCCGGGGTCAACAATGATATTGGATTGTTTCACCCCCGCTGCTATGCAAAGGTCAACACTTTCCATCAGATCCGAAATAAGATCCGAAATAAGATCGTCATAAGCTGCCTGTTCCCGATTATGGGTGAGGATAATCGGCACTTCTTTTTCAGCGGCCACCGCAGCCATTTGCTCATCGTATTTCGCGCCCCAAATGTCATTGATGATATCCGCGCCTGCGTCTACCGCTTGTCTCGCCGTTTCAGCTTTATACGTATCGATCGAGATCGGGGCATCAACAGCTTTGGCCACAGCGCGAATAACCGGCAAAACCCGGGAAAGTTCGTCTTCCAATGAGACAGGCTCAAAACCGGGGCGCGTTGATTCTCCACCGATATCAATGATATCGGCACCCTCTGCTACCATTTCTCTAGCTCTTTCTACAGCCTGATCAACTTCGCTATAAAAGCCCCCATCGGAAAATGAATCGGGGGTTACATTTAAAACGCCCATAACCATGGTTTTTTTAGAAAAGTCAAGTGCCCAAGTATCTCCGTAAATCGTGCTCATTATCTTAATCCTTTCTTTTGCAACCGCAATTGTTACGTCTATTAAACTGTACCAACTTTTATACGCCTAAAGGATCAGGGGTTGTATATGCAGTCAACCATTTGGCGAGCATCGCTTTCCCATGTACGGACATGATCGATTCAGGGTGAAACTGAACGCCCTCCGTCGGATGGCTGCGGTGCCGAAAACCCATCATCTCTCCTTGTTCTGTCCACGAAGTAACCTCCAGACAATCAGGGAGAGAATTTGATTCTACCGTTAAGGAATGATACCGCATGACTTCCGTTTCCTGGGGAACCCCTTTATACAACGTTTGGTTATCATGAAACAAACGAGAGGTCTTGCCATGCATCAATCGGGAAGCCTGTATGACTTTGCCGCCGAATACTTGACCAATGGCCTGGTGCCCCAAGCAAACACCAAGAACGGGAATTCTCCCGCTGAAATACCGTACCGCTTCAAGCGTAATCCCGGCTTGGTCGGGAGCGCACGGCCCCGGCGATATCACTAACCGGTCCGGTCGCATCTCCGCAATTTCCTTCACCGACGTTTCATCGTTACGCTTCACCAAACATTCTTCCCCCAGTTCACCTAAATATTGAACGAGGTTATACGTAAATGAATCATAATTATCAATCACAAATAACATCTCTTCTCCTCCTCTGCTCATCTATGCTCCTCTTCATGCTCTTTCCAGTTTATCATTGACAAAAGGGGCAATCAATGGACAGCCGAGCACCGAGCTTTTTTCCGCTGTACAGATTTTTCGCTTTGGGAGTAACAGGTTCGTAAATCATTCGTCTATATGCCCCCCCTGAGGCCGCAAACTCATTTTCCTGAGGACTCTTTTGGACCACGTACAACTCATAGAGTCCGCTAAACCCAATTCTGAAGACTCTTATGGATCATGGGCAACACAATGAGTCCGCTAAACTCATTCCTGAGGACTCATATGGCTCCCGCGCAACATATAGAGTCCTCAAAAGCCAATTTCGAGTGCTAAGATTGTGGTGGAATTTTTCGGGGGAAATTTATGGATTCTGAAACAGCGCAATTAGCTGGAGCCAAAAAAACCGGAGAAAACAAGACTCAAAACTTGTTTTCTCCGGCAGGAAGAAAAGATACGTCTAATCATTACTCATCATCGAACTGATAAAGCGGTGTGCTTAAATAGCGTTCACCATTGGACGGGATCACGACGACGACTTTCTTGCCTTCCCCTTGCTTTTTGGCTTCTTCCACAGCTGCATAAAGGGCTGCGCCGGAAGAAATGCCGCCGAGGATGCCTTCTTCGCGAGCGGCACGGCGAGCATATTCAAAAGATTGCTCGGTTGTCGCTGTTACGATTTCGTCATAAACTTCCGTGTCCAAAATTCCTGGAACAAAGCCGGCGCCGATGCCTTGGATTTTATGGGGCCCTTTCTCGCCGCCGGACAACACTGGTGCGTCCGCCGGTTCGACAGCAATGTTTTTCAGATTCGGATAGTGTTCTTTTAACAATCGACCGGCACCGGTAATCGTACCGCCTGTGCCTATTCCGGATACGAATGCATCGATTTGTCCATCCACTTGTTCGAGCAATTCCCGGCCTGTCGTTTCCCGATGAACATCCACATTTGCTTGGTTTTCGAACTGTTCTGGAATAAAGTAACCCTTTTCTTCAGCTAGTTCATTGGTTTTGCGGATCGCGCCGCCCATGCCTTCTGCCCCGGGAGTCAGTTCGAGTTCAGCCCCGTATGCTCTCAACAAATTGCGGCGTTCCTGGCTCATCGTATCCGGCATGACAAGAAGGGAACGATAGCCTTTCGCAGCGGCAACCATCGCGAGTCCTATACCTGTATTTCCACTCGTAGCTTCTATAAGCGTATCGCCGGGTTTTATCTTGCCTTCCTTTTCCGCTCGTTCAATCATCGCCAAAGCGATTCGGTCTTTCACAGAACTTCCCGGATTGTAAAATTCAAGCTTTAAATAAACATCGGCATCGTTTTCTCCCGTAAGTCGATTTAATTTCACGAGAGGTGTGTCCCCAATTAGTTCAGTAATGGAATTTACCACTTTGCTCATTGCTTTTTCCTCCCCTTAATTCCTAGTATGTTTATTGGTATTATATTCATAGTACTCGATTTGGTTCCATTTGTCAACGAGCCAATTCCCGCCGCCACTGCTTTCATCCAGGTTTATTAATTTCGTTCATTTTCCTGATCCAATGCTTCTTGTTTTAGTTGCATCAAATCCTCAGCACTAAATAAATATTCGGCATGACAAAAATGGCACTCCGTTTCCGCGCCATGATCTTCCGTGATCATCGACTGGATTTCCTCACTGCCCAAACCAATCATCGCGCTGCCAATTCGCTCCTTCGAACATGTACATTTAAACTGGACAGGCATTTCCTCCAAAAATTGATAATCCCCGCCTGTGATTGTTTCGATGATTCGTTCCGGGTTGTACCCTCGTTCAATTAATTTTGAGATTGGCGGAGCAGCTTCAATTTGTTTCTCCATATGATCAATGATTGCGTCTTCTGTTCCCGGTAAAACTTGTACGATAAATCCTCCGGAAGCTAAAACAGAATGATCCGTGTCCACTAGAACACCAAGGCCGACAGATGAAGGCACTTGTTCAGATGCCGTAAAGTAATACGTGAAATCTTCTCCCAATTCTCCTGACACAATAGGAGAATGGCTCGTAAACGTTTCTTTCATGCCAAGATCCTTAGCGACCGCAATATGTCCGTTACGCCCAACAGCGCGGGCAACATCAAGTTTTCCAAAGCGATTTAACTCAAAATGAACCCGGGGATTGTGCACGTATCCTCTCGTATTCCCTTCAGCCGTACTGTCGACAATGACTGGACCGAGGGGGCCGTCCCCTTCCACTTTCACCGTAAGTTTATTGTCGCCACTCATCATGGCACCCATCATCGTGGAAACGGTCATCGTTCGTCCAAGCGCGGCCGATGCCGTAGGATAAGCTTGATGACGCCGAACGGCTTCGTTTACCATATCCGTCGTAATCGCCGCGTATACCCGCACTTGTTTTTCAAAAGCTGTGGCTTTTATAAGATAGTCACGCAAACGAAAAACCCTCCTTCATCTTATCGTTAGCATTCATAAAGACGAATGGTCCATCAATTATTTTTATCATAGATCATCTTCAATCCTTTTAGCGTCAAAAATGCATCAACCGTATCAATAGAAGCTGCGGAATCCCCAATTAATTCCGACGGCCCCCCTGTGGCAATCACCTTTGGTTCTTTTGCTGCCTGTGCTTTCATTCGATTGACAATTCCGTCAACCTGACCGATATACCCGTAATAAATCCCCGCTTGCATCGCTTGAATGGTATTTTGGCCGACCACGGATTGGGGCGCTGCAATTTCAATATGCGGCAGTTTTGACGCGTGGGTATACAGGGCATCCGTTGAGATCGTAATGCCGGGGGCGATCGCCCCTCCTACATAGTTTCCCTTTTCATCGATAAAACAAAAGGTCGTTGCCGTCCCGAAGTCAACGATGACAAGAGGGCTTCCATATTCTTCAATTGCCGCTACCGCGTTCACGATGCGGTCGGCACCCACATCTCGCGGATTATCATACAGAATGTTTAGCCCTGTTTTGATACCCGGGCCAACGATCATGGGGGATTGGTTAAAATACTTCTTTGCCATATGTTCAAACGCGAACATCAGAGAAGGAGCCACCGAAGATATAATAACTCCCTTAATCTCATCAACGGCAATCTGTTTTTTTTCTAGCAGCGTGCATATTAAAACCCCATATTCATCCTCGGTTCTATCGTGTACCGTCGAAATTCTCCAATGGTTTAGCAGATGCTGCTCCTTGTATACCCCAAAAACAATATGTGTATTCCCGATATCTATAACAAGAATCATAGCTCCAGCCTTTCCAAGTGCTTTAGAAACACTTCATCATTTCTGATCGTTTAAGAAAAGGGATGCCCAGTGGACATCCCCAATGCATCACCACGAAGGTAGCTATGAGCGGCGATTATCGTCTTCTTGTTCCCCTTCGTCGCCTTTTTCTTCGGTTTGATCTTGCTCCTCGGCCTCTTCATTCGTTTGTGATTGGTCGCTTTCCGTTTCTTGTTGCGCTTCTTCTTGCGCGTTAATGTTAACCTTCACGTTTTCATCATCCACAGGATCAGCATCCCCGGAATTCTTCAACGCCTCTTCTTGTGTCTGATTGGAATGGTGGCCTTCAGGCAACTTGCCGTCTTCGACGAGAGAGTAGATTTGCTCGGCATCCAATGTCTCTAATTCAAGCAAATTCTGAGCGACAAGTTCAAGTTTATCTTTGTTTTCCGTCAAGATTTGACGACAACGTTCATAACTTTCCTTAATGATCCGTTGCACTTCTTTATCAATCTCATGGGCGATTGCGTCGGAGTAATTTTGCTCATTTTGAATGTCGCGGCCGAGGAACACTTGCCCCCCACCGGAAGATCCAAATTGCAAAGGTCCCAGTTTTTCGCTCATGCCATACTCCATGACCATTTTTCGAGCAATTGCTGTGGCGCGTTGGAAATCATTGTGCGCACCGGTGCTTGCTTCTCCAAAGATGACGTCTTCCGACACGCGTCCGCCGAGCAAACCGACGATTTTATCAAGCAACTCCGGCTTTGTCATAAAATAGCGGTCTTCTTTCGGTAGCATCATCGCATAACCGCCCGCTTGTCCGCGTGGGACGATCGTAACTTTATGAACGGCATCCGCATTCTGCAACTTCACACCAACAACCGTGTGACCGGCTTCGTGGTGGGCAACAATATTTCTTTCTTTGTCGGAAATCACTCTTGTTTTCTTCGCAGGACCGGCAATCACTCGGTCAATCGCTTCTTCAATGTGCACCATTTTAATCTTCACGCTATTGGATCTTGCGGCGACTAACGCTGCTTCATTGAGAAGGTTTTCCAATTCGGCACCTGAAAAGCCTGGTGTTCGTTGTGCGATAATGTGAAGTTCAACGTCTTCATCCATTGGTTTTTCGCGGACGTGAACTTTCAGTACATCTTCACGTCCCTTGACATCCGGCAACCCGACCGTGATTTGACGGTCAAAACGCCCAGGGCGCAATAGTGCCGGGTCAAGAACATCTGAACGGTTCGTTGCGGCAATGATAATAATGCCTTCGTTTCCTTCAAATCCATCCATCTCAACGAGCAACTGGTTTAATGTTTGTTCACGCTCATCGTGGCCACCGCCGACGCCTGCTCCACGCTGACGGCCCACAGCATCTAGCTCGTCGATGAAAATAATGCAAGGGGCGTTATTTTTTGCATTGTTAAATAGGTCTCGCACCCTGGATGCACCAACGCCTACGAACATTTCCACGAAATCGGAACCGCTGATGGAGAAGAAAGGAACGCCTGCTTCACCGGCAACAGCACGGCCGAGCAATGTTTTCCCTGTCCCTGGAGGACCAACAAGGAGCACCCCTTTAGGAATACGCGCACCAATGTTTGCGAATTTGCGCGGATCCTTCAAGAAATCCACGATCTCCACAAGTTCCTGCTTTTCTTCTTCAGCACCGGCGACGTCTTTAAAACGTGCTTTTTTCTTGTCTGATTCCTGTTGCATTTTCGCTTTGCTTTTCCCGAAATTCATCATTTTGTTTCCGCCGCCTTGCATCTGGCTCAGCAAGAAGAAGAAAAGGATAAATATGATGATGAACGGAATAACCGCTACGAGAAATTGCAACCAGCCTCCCGGTTCTTCACCGGGCTCTGTATTAATAGCCGTTAATGACTCATTTGTATCGATCGCTTCCAGCAACATGTTCGTAATTTCCGGAGAGCGTAAAATGTAAGCGGTGAACTCATTCGATTCGTCTTCTTCGCCGCCATTCACCAGCTCACCCTCAATATGGTAAACATCCATCTCAGGCTGAACGGTCATCGTGGCGATCTCATCTTGTTCAAGCGCTTGCATGAATTCATCCGTATTCATTATTTCATCTTCAACAGGATCATCCGTAAACAGTTGAACAATCCCGATAAGTATTAGAAGAACAAATAACCAAAAAAAAGTATATCTCACTGTTCGGTTCATTCCTGACCTCCTCCCGCGGGTAACACAACAAAAATAATCTTACCACACTTGCGCTTTCTATCCAATCAAGAACCTCGATAGATCTCCGGCTTTAGGATGCCTATGTAAGGAAGGTTGCGGTACCGCTCTGCATAGTCGAGCCCATAACCGACCACAAATTCATCCGGCACTGTAAAACCGGCGATATCCGGAACGACATCCGCTTTTCGCCCCTCCGGCTTATCCAATAACGTTACAATCTTTACGGAGTTTGCTTGACGGTGATGAAATAAGCTAACGAGATAGTTCAATGTCAAGCCGCTGTCAATGATATCCTCGACGATGATAATATCCCTGCCCTTCACAGAAGAGTCAAGGTCTTTTACAATTTTAACTTCTCCGGAAGAGACCATTTTGTTTCCGTAACTGGAAACATCCATAAAATCAATCTCGAGGTGGGCATCGATGGCCCGGGTCAAATCTGCCATAAAAGGCATGGCGCCTTTTAACACCCCGATAACGAGGGGGAAGCTGTCTTTGTATTCTTGGGTCATCTGTTTGCCGATCTCTTCCGTCTTCTCTTTTATTTCAACTTCTTGAATCAAAATTTTTTCAATATCTTCCTTCATTATTTTTCGGCACCCTCATTTTACATCTTATTATGAAGTAAACTTCATCCCTGTTCCCTATCATCTGATTGGCGTATGCGCATGTTCCTCGGTGTCAAGTTTCATTTTAACGTAATCATCTTCTTCACCGGAACGGCCTGCATTTTCACTTTTTTTCAGTAAAGGAACCCAGAGCACCACCCCTGCTGCATCGGTAATGACCGGCCACCAATCGCGTTCTCGGCGAGGCACCTTTGCATCAATCATTACTTGTTTTAATTTTTGGGTTCCACCAAGGCCGAGTGGCCGGATCACATCTCCGGGATGCCTCGCACGCACTGAAAGCGGCAAATGCAACTTCGATAACGGGCAATAAAACGACGGATCGCCATGGGGAGGCACCGACCCTTTGAAAGGTTCCAATAAAAGCATCCCAATCCCGGTTTGAACCTTTGCCGGAAAATCGTGCACCGCTGCCGGCAAACCATCATATCCTCCGGCCGGAACCCGTTCAGTATCCGCGAAATGCAATTGTTCATAATCGCGATAAACGCTTATGCGATCCGGCAATGACCGTTGTGCTGATGGATGCGCCCCCGCGATTAATTCCAAACAATCCTCAATATGTATACGCGAAAACTGACCAGTCTTTTGATGGTAAAGATAAGTCAATAGTAAGTGAATCACACGCCGTTGTAAAGCAATAGGGGTTTGACGAAACGAAGGCAATTTTAGCACATAACCGCCTTCCCGATTCATGACCGTTTCCGAAAGCACTTTTTCCGCCTGCTGATTTAAATAGATGGCATCATCCCTGAAATCTTCGGCCAATGTTTGAAAATGGGTGTGGGCTTCCCGGTTTTCTTGTTTCACCGGCGGCAGCAGCTGCTTACGCACTCGATTTCTCGTATAGTCATCTTTTTGATTGCTTTCATCTTCCCGCCAAGGGACCGCGTGTTTTTCCGCATACGCGATGATTTCCCTTTTCGTCACCGGCAAAAAAGGACGGAGCAGCCTCCCTTGTGCGAACGGTCTGTTAACGGGAATCCCCATTTGCCCCCCATAATAGTCAAAGCCTCGCATCTGCTGCATGAGCATCGTTTCGATTTGGTCATCGCCGTGGTGCGCGGTCGCTAGTCTGTCCAATTTTTCCGTTTTCATGATTTTAGAAAAAAAATCATAACGCATCTCTCGGCTGATTCGTTGAATCGATCGGCCTTCGTTTTTAGGCAAATCCAGGTATTTACGAAAAAAAGGAATGTGACGTTCTTCGCAATACCGTTTTACAAATGCTTCATCTTCGTCGGCATCTTTGCGTAAGCCGTGATTACAGTGGGCGGCCATGACCGTAACACCGTATTCTTCCCTTTGCGAAAAGAGATAGTGGAGCAATGACATGGAGTCCACGCCGCCCGATACGGCTACCAATACAGAAGACCCTTCCGGGAACATCCCATGGCGAGAAGCAAACGCATCGATTTTATGTTTCATATTTTTGATCAACTCCTCTGCCGATGGAAAATACAGAGAGTGCGAATACGACTCCGCCCGCGATGGCACCGGCGTGGAGCAACGTTGCCGCTCCCTGCGACAGCCCTTCTATGTAATTCTCCTCGACAAACGCCAGCATCGTTTCATATGCTTTTCCGCCGGGAACGAGCGGGATAATGCCGGGAATGACAAATGTGGTCACGGGAACATGATGACGGCGGGACAACCCATAACTCATAAACGAGGCAGAAAAAGCCGCTAACGCGGCAGCCGCGATGAAGGAAACATTAATGTTTTGGATGGAACTGTAAATGGTCCAGGCGAAGACCCCGATCAAACCGATCCTCCACAGCAACCGGGTTGGCGTATTAAAAATAATCGCAAATGCTACCGTCGCCATAAAGCAAATCAAAAGTTCCCACATCTTGCGGCCTCCTACGGCAAAAACAATGATACAGCTGTAGCGACACCAGCTGCAATCGAAAGTGCGGTTAATGCTGCCTCTGCCCCGCGGGCGAGTCCGGAGATCAAATCACCATTCATCAGATCCCTGACTGAATTCGTTAAAGGAATTCCGGGCACAAGCGGAATGATCGTCCCGATAATCACTTGGTCGACACTCGTTCCGTAACCACTGTACACTAACGTTAATGCAGTCACGCTGCCAAAAAAAGAAGCGAGGTATTCCGAGAAAAATTTTGCGTGTAAATAATGTTGAAACAAAACAAGGAATAACGTCGACATTAAGCCGCCCATAGCCGCCGGGATCATATCGAATTTCGCATTGCCGACTAAATAGGAAAATGCCCCGCCCGCAACTCCGGAGGCAATATAAATCAACCAGAGCGGGTAATTCATCGGTGCTGCTGATATTTTTAACAACTGTTGATTTGCTTCTTTTTCGTTAATGCGCCCCTTCACAAAATCCCGGGAAAGTTGGTTCACTTCCGTCACTTTATTCAAATCTTGGAAGCGGTCCACGATGCGGACCATCTGCATTAAATTATCGCCATCTTCTTGAACTCCCGACAAAAAAATACCGGTCGTTGTCACAAAACTGTGGACGTTCTTCAAACCACCCGCGAGGGCCATGCGGTTCATGATTTCTTCTGCCCGGTATGTTTCCGCACCGTAAGCAACCATCAATTTTCCGGCAAAAAGACATAAATCAACCAAGCGTCCCTTTTCTGCCATGCTTTCCGTCCCCTAAAGGGAACCACCTATATCACCTGTCCCACCCAGTATAAAGCAGATGCAAGCAATAGAAAAGAAATGGCTAAAACGAGGTCAACGGTTTCAAATCTACGTTTTTTTCTGCTTCGTATTTGTTTTTTCCTTTTTGCACGGAGGTGATTCCCGGTTTTTTGTTTCTTTCGAGGCGAAGCGCTCTTATTTAAAGGTTTTTCTTCTTTGGAAATAATATTCATCAACCCTTGGCGCATTTTTTCCGCATCCGAATATTGACCGAACAATGCCGATTTCAACCATTGCCGGTAGGGGACCAACACTCGGGAACGCTCCATGTATGCCATTAACGTTTCCTTGCCGTCACGTCCTTTTTCAAATCGACTTTTATATATTATATTCAGCAAAATCATCCCGGCAGCAAACAAATCATAGGTAGGCTCGGCTTTGCGGTCGCCCAATCCCCAATAGCCACGATCAAAAAATTCCGTATACTCTTTTACTGCTCGTCCGAGTACTGTCGTTCCCCCAACATCGAGCCAGCGGATTCGATAGGGAGGGCCGCCGACAACAATCAAGTTCTCCGGTTTCAGGTCACCGAAAACCCAACCCGCGCGATGCAGACGGTCTAAATCTCCAAGGAGTTGCACGAGAAGAACGGGCCCCCACTCTTTTCCATGACGATCTATATGTTGAAAAAGGGTTTCCCCTTTTAAATATTCCATCACATAAAACGGGTATTTGTCCCCGCCAATGATGATATCATCTGCATCGATGAAAGAAGGTCCAAGTATTTGGCCTTGGACCTTGGCAAAATGCTTTAATACATTTACCTCCGAAGTGATCGACATACTATTATGGCCGACTTTGAGCGCGACCGGCCCTGTACGTGCATCCGCCAAATAAACGGTCCCCGTTGCACCTCTTCCCAATGTTTTTCGAATCTGATAAGGATTGCGATGCCACTTTCCGAGGACCCTCTTTCCGGCCGGAAGATCAGGAGCCTCGTTCTTCAAGATAGGATTCTTCTTCTCCACGGGAGATCAAGCTCCTTTTTTTCTTCCTGTCGAACTGGTTGAGCGCGGTTTTTAATGCCGGACCGGTTGGAGTGACTCCACCGGTCGTTATTTTTTGGAACATGCCTGCCAGTTGGTCCATTCCGCGCGTCCATTCGCGTAATACATCCGCCTCGTGTTTCTTACCCGGGAATGCAAGCACTTTAAATTCATTGTCTCCACCCCGAGAAGCCATGCTGATCGATAAATCTTCCAACGCTTCTTGGACCGTTGGCAATTTGGTGCGCATGCTCGCGCTCGTATCCACCAGAATCACTACTTCCAAGTTTACGACCTCTCCTATCTCATCTACGACCTCCATCACTTCTCCCCGTTTATCCGGTGGAAGCTCGTCCCATTCCTGATCTTTTCCCAAAATTTGTGACAACTCTTGATTGACCACCCCTTGCAGCGTTTGCGTCATCGCTTGTGTGGTTACCATCTGTACCGTTTGCGCTAATTGTTTCTTATAAACGATTTGATGGATGCCGGCGCCGGCTAAAGCAATGTTTTCGATTTCTGTTTGTGCCTGTTGATTCATCGCTCCTTCTTCAAGCACCCCAATGACGTTAACGGTTACCTGCTGCTCACTTGCCAACGCTGCAACTGCTGAAGGGTCACCGCCTTCATTGGAACACCCATCCGTGATGAGCAATATTTGCCTTAACGTCCCTGTCCGCATGCCATATCCTCCCTCGCAAGTCCTGTTTGATTACCCCCATCATTGACCAATACGAAAGGAGTTATACTACCAGGGCAAAGGACGGGAAAGATTGACTCGCAGTGGGAAAGGAAGCCAAATGAGGGCAGCTAATCCGGTCACCATAGATCCCCTGGCAATCGCATCTGCATGGACTATGCATCTTTTGCAAACGGCTGGGTCCACCTCCCCATTGGAATCGTTGCCCATCTCGGGGTATTGCGGCGCACCTTGCCAACGACTACAGTCATATCATCCGCAATGGTTCCGTCACTCATCCGCATCACCTCTTCGAGCAATACATCCGCGATGGTTTGAGGATCTTCCGATTCAGTTTCACGAATTAACCGTTTCATCCACCATTCTTTATTTTCAATCCAACGCGCACCGTCAAATAAGCCGTCGCTCATCATAACGAGAATATCTTCATCTTGAAGACGTTCTTGTTTCATTTCAAAATTAGCTTCCGAAACGATGCCCATCGGCAAATTTTCAGCTTCTACTGAAAAGACCCGTTCTTTTCGCTTCACAAAACTCGGCATTGAACCAATTTTAAGGAAATTACCATCCGCTGTCTGCAAATCAATGATCGTAAGATCAAGGGTGGAGAACATTTCATCATCTGCCCGTAAAGATAACAACGAATTCATGGATTGGATCGCCAAGCTTTCGTCAATGCCCGATTTCAATATATTTTGCAGCAATTGCAACGTTTCAGCACTTTCCTGATGCGCCCGGCGGCCGTTTCCCATGCCGTCACTGATGGCTACTGCAAATTTTCCAAAGCCAAGTTGCATGGCAGCGTGATTATCTCCGGATATCCAATCCCCTCCCCGCGCTACCGTAGCCGACCCTGTATCCACCACATATGTCTTTGCCGACGCAAAGGTCACCCGATTTTCAGCCGCCCCTCCTTCATCAATAGACTCCACGATAATATGGTCGGACAGAATTCCCGACAACATCGGAGCAATTAGCTTTTCCGCTTCTTCTTGATTCATCCCGTTTCCAAGTTCGATTTCAATATGCACATCCCTCGGGCTGAGATTATAAATATCGACTTGCTCAATATTAAGCCCGGCATCAAACAGCGCAGTATAAATTTGTTCCTCCTGGTAATGATGGGTTTCTTTCTCCTTTTGGATCTCCTTGGCAAATGCACCCATGACTTCGGATACACCTTGAAGCTGATCGGCCACGAGGTTTCTGCTTTCCTCCATCTGCTTCGTATAAAGTTGCCGTATTTCATGGGGTTCCCATTGTTCTTTCATCGTCCGCACGATTCGATCCGGATAAATGCAATGCCGTTTCAACCGTTCATACGTCCGCGGGGCTACCTTATCGGTTTGTTCAACGTCGGACATAATGTTGTGCATAACATCATACGTTGTATCAAAACGATCTACCCAGCATCTTTCTTTGCGAAAACATTTCTGACAAGTATTCGAGGTGATATCGGCCAAAAAACGATCGCCTTCTTCCTCGTCCTGCATCCGTTGGTTTCGATCGCCCGGCGGTGAAAAACTGGCGGATAACGTTTGAAATAAATCTGAGAATTTCTCTACACGTGAAGCGGTTACATCACGAATTTTACGAAGGTATCGCTGCTGTTCGTTGGAGTGCTCCAGCGTGCCGGGGATATATTTCCCCATATAATCGGTTAGCGCTTTCGGTGTAAGTAAAAACAACAACACAGCGACCCCGGATTCCATGACCGTTATCATCGGATTGTTCATCCCGTTTCCATACAACGCGATTAAGGCTGTGCCAACCAAGAGCCCCATACTTACCCCAAGTTTTTTTCCTTCTTTCAACAATCCGCCGAGCAAACCGGCAAACGCGAGTAAACTCATGTAGTACAGATTAGCGACCGCGGCTAAACTGAGCACCAGCCCCGTAACAACTCCGACGGTTGACCCAATGGCTGCCCCGCCGACGAGGGCGAACAACAGCACGAGGTAACGGGAAAGGACGTGTTCTGCACCAAGGCCGTAGATGACCCATCCGATAGCTCCTGTCATCACGGAAGCCAACAAGATGATAAAACATATAATCTCCTCATTTTTTAACGCACGCTGCTTTTTGCGGGCACCCAACAACGGCAAGCTTTGTAAAAATATCATCGTCAACATCAGGGCCAGCCCCGCTTCAATAGTAGCCATAAACCAATGATATTGTGTCATAGACGCCTCTCCAACGCCTGTGACCACCACTCTCGATGTTAGCGAGGCGAGGAAAACAGCCGCGGGCAGTGTCCATTTCCGGTTAGCTCCTATGTATTTGGCAACTCGGTAGAAAAGCAGGAACAGCAACAAGCCGGCAAGGACATACGGAATGTTAAACGTGAGCCCCCATGCTGTCCCGGCAAGAACAGCCACCGCTGCCAATAACGCCCTCTCTTTCTTCCAAGCAAAAACCGCAGCAAAAAAAGGAATCGCAAAAGGGTATAGATCCGATAAAATCGCGGCTCGTCCCAACATGACACCCACGAGAAACAGCAATAACCCCCATTTTAGAAAAACGACTGTTGTGCCTTTTCGTAAGGATTCTATTCCTTTCTTCCAAAGACTTTTTATGCGACCCACCCACTCAGCCGGCCCAAAGACTTTTCCTAGCTGATCCTGCACTGTTTCCTTTTGCAACATATGCACCACCACCGTTTTTTTGTTTTCTTGGTAGTCGAGTATAGAGGCTTACCAGCGCAAGGTTTGTCACAATGCTGTTTTTATGATGAAAATCGTTCGACGACTTTCACAATGGAGAAATAAGCGGTCGCTATCGGTGTTTGCGGTTCGAAAATGATGGTGGGGGACTTCGTTTTTGAAAGCGTTAGGGGATTAATTGAATGAGAATTCGCACATATTACATCGATAAAACATAGATAAATGGGATTTGCGACAATGAAAATTTTAGAAGCTAAAGCGTTCGACATTTGCACAATATATACTGACATTCTCGTGTTTCCTTTAACCTCACTAAAAAAGAGACCCTCGGGTCTCTTTAGAAATTATAATCATTTGTGGTAGCGGCGGAGGGGATCGAACCCCCGACCTTACGGGTATGAACCGTACGCTCTAGCCAGCTGAGCTACACCGCCATCAAAACCAGACAAAATCAATTATAACGACTGTCTTTTTTTTAGTCAATGGTGTTGAGCAAAGTTTTGTTGTTCGTCATTGATATTGTCATGGTGTAACTCTTCAGTGAAAATGTCACCATGGGACAGGAGAGAATTTCATTGAATCGAGAAGAACTGAAGCGTTACACCGTTGTACAGCAAGTGATGGACCATCAATTAACCGCAAAAGAGGCTGCCCAAACACTTGGGTTAAGTCACCGGCAGATCTTCCGTCTAAAAGATAAAGTAGCCCGGGAGGGGGAAACGGGTGTCATTCATAAAAACCGCGAACGGAAGCCTGCGCATGCCATTCCTGAACACATTCGAGATCAAGTGATCGGACTTTTGGCCAGTGACCGGTACCGCAACTGCAATGATGTGCATTTTGCGGAACTGTTGGCCAAACATGAAGCGATTCACATCAGCCCTGCGACCGTTCGCAGAATCCGTGTGGGAGCGCAGATCAAGCCTAAACGAAAGCGGAGGCCATCCAACGTTCATCGACCTCGAGAACGAAGATCTCAGGCCGGCCAGCTCGTCCAAATGGATGCCAGTCCGCATCACTGGTTGGAGGATCGGTCCGGGCGCATCTCCCTGCATGCCGCCATTGACGATGCAACAGGGAAGGTTGTCGGGGCCGTTTTCCGGCCGGAGGAAGATCTCAAGGGCTATTTCATGATCACCCAGCAAATGCTGGAGCTAGAAGGTATTCCCATGAGCCTATATTCCGATCGCCACATGATCTTCCAGTCGCCCCGTGAAAAGCAAACGATCGAGGAAGAATTGGCCGGAGAGCCTGTGCCCCTTTCCCAATTTGGTCAGGCTCTGGATGACTTGGGCGTGACCCATGTCAAGGCCATGACCCCGCAAGCGAAAGGACGTGTGGAACGCCTTTTCCAAACCTTGCAAGACCGGTGGGTGGTGGAACTCCGCCTTCGTGGGATTCAGACGATCGAAGAGGCCAATCAGGTGCTTCCAGCGTTGATCGACGAGCATAACCGACAGTTTGCCCAAGAACCTCTGGAGGACGACAGTGCTTTTATTCCCCTTCAGGATGGACAATACCCGGAGCAGATCCTCTGCTATCGGGCGCAGCGAGTCTTAGGCGCTGGCGAAACCATTGCCTATAAGGGCAAGACTTACAAGATTCAAACCGTTGAGCAACAGTCCATTATCCCTTTGAAAACACGGGTGAGTGTTCGTGAAACCCTGGGTGGTCAGATGTTTGTTTGGTACAACGGGGTCAGCTACCCCTTGCAGGAAACAGCCCGGCCAAAACCTAAGCCAAAAGAAAAAACGGGCCATGCGAAAGGACCTCGCACGCCCGCTAGGGATCACCCTTGGAGACAATATAACATCTCTAGGGTACCACAGCGGACCTAATCCCCTCAATGGCGGCTGTTGTCTGCTCAACAGACAGGTTGCCTTTCATCCCTTCACTACCCCAAAGCTGGCCGAGTGAATGGAATCAAGGGCGCGCGTTAGCGCGGGCGAAGCCTTTACCCTTGATGGAATGAGCCGGCCTGCTACCATCCTTTAAGGGATGAAAGACAAATGCAACGACTATGACAGAATCACTGACGAGTTACTATGACATTTTCACTGACGATTGACATGGTGTTGAGCAAAGTTTTTGAACCGGAAAGCAAAAAGAGAGGCGAACCTCTCTTTTTCCATGTTCCGTATTTTACAGATGAAACAGTGCAAGTTATCGTCTCGGCCTACCGCCTTTTTTGTCGGATTGTTTTCGGAGGGTTGCCAAGTTCTCTTCGCTGTCCCTGAGAAAACGACTCATCTTATCTTCGAAAGAAACCTTTTGCTCCCGCTTTCTTGCTTGTTTTTTTTCTTGCGCCTTACGGATCGATAGGCCGATTTTCCCGTCATCCCCGATTTTAAGCACTTTTACCGTAACGTCATCGCCAACCTTTATAAATTCATTGATATCTTTCACATATTGGTCGGCGACTTCACTTATATGCACTAATCCCGTTTTGCCCTCCGGTAAGTCTACAAACGCGCCAAAATGGGTGATGCCGGATACCTTACCCTGATACTTACTGCCTGTTTCAATCGACATTTTACAAAATGCTCCTCCTTCATTTTTTTCAACTTAAGGGTTCACTTTTCCCCTTAAGGTAGTATAAGCATACACGATGATTATGTTACGGGCAAAGAAAGAATCGGGGACCGGTTATTCATCTTCGTCTTCTTGCTCAGGTAACTGGAAAAGCGTTTCCCCAGGTTTTGACATATAATAGTCTTTGCGGGCGACCTCGGTAATGTATTCCTCATCTTGATAATTCATGATTTCTCGTTCCAGATGGTCTTCATTCGCCTCGAGCTCTTCCATTTGCGCTTGCAGCTCATCTTTTTCGGCTTTATTCGCTTGAATCATGCCGTATTGCGAAATAAGCCCGACACCTGCGAAAATAACGACTAAACTGGCCACAATCCCAATGACAGTTAACCGCCGTCTTAATCCGCGTTTGCGTCTTTGTTCTCTTATCGCAAACCGTTCTTGTTCCTTGTCGTTCATCTTTTTCCTGTTTAACTGCGTAACTTTGCGGTTTGGGGGTGTCCCGGACATTTGCCTTACCTCCTCCTACGTTTGCAGGCAAAACGATTGCTTATCTCCCGGAAAACCAGTTTCTTAGACGCTTGCCCCAAGCGGTCAGCCATGCAACAACACGCGGGCCGCCCACAACGAGATACAATGGCCTGCATAACCAAAGCCCTAGTTGATGGAGAAGCCATCTTATGCTGCGATAGACAATGATAAGCAATTGTTTTATTCCTTTGTATAACCATACCACAGGAGTCCATAAGAACAAATAGATGACTTTCAAAATCATCGAATAAATTGCCTCAACTATTCGAATCAGCACTTCCAATACGCGCAAAAACAACGGACGAACCGTCTGCCAGTATATGAAAAAACCTAGCAAAATCGATAGAAAAACATAGATTCGCAAATCTCCGTGATTCATTTGAAACAAAACATAAAAAACGAGGATAGCCTGTACGACCCAAAAGAAAAGATCGAGGAATGCTTGCGGCCATTTAATCCTGGCTTTACGCGGCAAACAACGATGGTAAACATCGAGTTGGGCAGCAATAACAGCACCGGTCATCATCATGGCGAAAAACGTTTGAAACTGAACGTCAAGGGTCACTTGAACAACTTCCCTATAAAGCCTTTCGGTTTCCCTTGGCTTTGTTCATCGACATAGATCAGATCATCGATTTTTCCCTCGATCGACACAAGCCCTTCTCCCACGTTCAAGTTTTTCATATATAAATCATTTCCCCGCACCGATAAATATCCCATCACGGTTTCCAATAAAAATTCCCGGCTGTCGAAACTTTCCACTTCTTTTACCCCGCTGATTTCCAACGTCTTTCGCCCTTTTATCACGATGTCATGCTCTGGTTCTGCACTTTTAAAACGCTGGTACGGCACATATTCGCTCATGAAAATCCCCCAAGATGACATTCATTGCCGTTAGTTTATGCACCTTGGGAGGAAAAAAGAACAAGCGTGAGCAAGCGCTTGTTCATCGAACTATTTTATTCATCATCCACCTTTGTCTCTTCCAACGTCGTGTAAAGGGAACTTGCCTCTCCTTTTTGGGCTGCATTCTCCAGGGTTTCCACTCGTACCTTCACTATTTTTCTTCCGTAACGAATGGTCACCTCATCCCCGGCTTTGACTTCCGTACCCGCCTTGGCGACCTGGCCGTTCACTTGCAAACGTCCCGCGCCGGCTACTTCTTTCGCGACCGTCCGTCTTTTAATCAGTCGAGCGACTTTTAAAAATTTATCAATGCGCATAGCATCACCTTATATTCCTTTCTTTTTTGCTTCGTCCCAATAACCGTCCATTTCCGTCAAATTGGAGCTTTCCGGTGTTTTCCCGTTTTCTTTTAGTTGCGCTTCAATATATTGAAAACGCCGGATGAATTTTCGGTTTGTCATCAGCAATGCTTCCTCAGGTTGAATTTTGTAGGAACGGGCAAGATTAGCAAGGATAAAAAGGACGTCGCCGAATTCTTTCTTCGCTTCTTCGGCATTATGTTCCGTCAACGCTTCCTTCCATTCCGCGAGTTCTTCTTCAAGTTTTTCCCACATCGGAGCTTCTTCGCTCCACTGGAACCCGGCTTTTGCCGCTTTCTTTTGGAGTTCAAATGCGATCATCAACGCCGGCATCGATGGCGGGATGTCCTCAAGGAGGGACGCCGGTTTTTGATCCTTCTTCTCCATTTCTTTTATTTTGTCCCAACGCCATTCAACATCTTCAGCGCGATCTCCTTCTATCTTTTTATGAAAAACATGGGGGTGGCGGCGAATCATTTTCTCCGTTAAACCGGAAACAACATCATCTATATTGAAATAACCTTCATCCTCGCCGATTTGCGCATGCAGGAGCACTTGCAAAAGCACGTCCCCGAGCTCTTCAATCAGATGATCATCGTCTTCCTCGTCAATCGCGGCAAGCACCTCGTACGTTTCTTCAATCAAAAAGCGCTTCAATGTAAAATGGGTTTGCTCGCGGTCCCATGGGCAACCGTCAGGACCTCGCAATACGCGAATGACTTCCCGGAGTCGCGTGAACGTATGGCTTAAGTAGCTTTCATCCGGTACCGGCGGCACGTAAAGGACCGTGAGATTGCTAATATTCATCTCCCGGTCAAGCGCGTAAAGCGGAAGCCTCGTCATTTCCTCCCCAGGGCTTCCCGCTGCTTCCACCAGCGTAACCTCATAATCATCGGGGTAGTGCTCCATTAACGTCAGCTTCACTTCCGAAGCGATGAAGCCATCGTACAGTTGTGACAAAAGCAAATGCTGGGTTAACGCGACGTCGTCTGCCGTAAAATTAGTCGCATCAAGCAGTTGAAGCCCATCATTCGGATCAATGCGAAGGGCCGAAAAGACGGGATCCAAAAAACTGGCTCCCCCGATAATGTCAACGTTCACTCGGCCCTTTGCTTCTGCAGCCAGCAAAAGCTGGACCGTTTCTTCCGCAACGAGCGGATGGCCGGGTACGACGTAACGGATCCTCCCCCGGGGCGTCCCCGCTGCCCCACCAATCAGCGCCTCCGCGATCTCCTCATAAATCGGCGGAAATGAATCATGTGCTTCGTAAATCGCATCAAACGCGTCGAATTCCAATCCTTCGGATTGCAACTCGGCAACCACAGGATGATGTGCCGTGCGCGCGTATACCTTCTCTCCCTCTTTTAGCCGTCTATAAACATTCAGTGTCAGTTGCCCAAGATCTCCCGCGCCTAGTCCAATAACTTCAATTTCAGGTTTTTTCGTATCAGTCACGAAGTAACGCCCCTTTTCACTCTCGAACTTCCTGACGAACAGTATAGCATATTCCGGGGCAGCGGCTGAAAATTAGCGAAAACTCAGGCTCCTTGATCATTTCATAGCGACTGAGCGGGATCGTGTGAAATAAAGCGTGCCATCATTTTTATAACCCTCCATTAAGGGAGTTCCATGTGGGTGGACCTGGTCGTGTCCGCGCCCATAATGTCTTCCATCAAAAACAATGCGCGGGAATTTGATGCTTCATAATTGGAGGCCGTACAATCTTTCGGCACATAAATGCTATACCCCCGCATGTAAGCATCATTGGCCGTGAAATGAATGCATTTATCACCGGCTACACCGGCGAGAATGATGTTTTGCACCTTCAATTGTTCGAGCAACAGTTCCAACTGCGTTTCAAAAAATCCGGAAAACTGGGGCTTCAATATGAAATAATCGTCTTCTTCCGGCAAAACTGTTTCCGACATTTTCTTGCCTTTTGACCGCTCATCCGTACAAAATTTCACGATTCCCTGAAAACTTTGTTTCCATTGCCCATAATTATCGTTAACGTAAATAACAGGCAGGTTTTGTTCCTTCACTTTTGCCTTCAGTTTTTTTGCCTGTTTGGCAGCTTCTTCTCCTTGCGGACGCAGGAGCTCGCCTTCCGGAAAATCTAAATTATTGATAAAATCAATGAGCAGTAACGCTGTATTTGATAGCTGCACGGATACCCCTCCATTATTAGCCCCTATTCCCCTTACATAAATGAATCACGCATGATTTTCTTATTTTCTCCTCTAGCTGTATTATTAAACCCCCGTCAGAAATGCAAAAGTATTCCCTTCGGGGGCACGAGCATTTTGCGCATCGCCCTTCATTTTATCTTTCTTTCCTTTGAATACCCCTCCTTTAATCATGCCATAACACATACAACCATTTGCTAAACATGCACAAAACTTTTAAAATTACCGAAAGAAAATTCCCATTCGAGGTGAAAAAATGACCATATATACTGGAACAGGTGACGATGGAGAAACTGGGATCGTAGGAGGACGTGTTTCAAAATCAAATGTAAAAGTTGATGCGTACGGCACCATTGAAGAAGCGAACAGTTTCCTTGGATTGGCGATCGCCTTCTTAACGGAAAATGAAACCGATATCAAAACGGGGCTCATCAACGTTCAACATGCATTGTTTGATTGCGGCAGTGATTTAAGCTTCAATCAAGAAAAACATAAAAAGAACACTTATAAAATAAACAAAGAAATGGTGAACATCCTGGGGGGACTCAGAGTGCTGCCTACCTTCACGTGGGACGCACGATTGTGCGCCGCGCGGAACGGCGTGTCGTCCAGCTGGCAACCCTGGAAAGGGTCAACCCTTTTGTCCTGAAATACCTGAACCGACTTTCCGATTATTTATTTACCATCTCTCGCGTTGCAAACGCTCGCGCGAACCAACCAGATATCGAATACGAGCGCGGGGGGAAGGTATTCAGAAACATTGGGAAAGGAGAGGATGAAGAAAGGTAAGTTGCAAAACGCCGGTGCCCCATACGAAAACCGAAGCGAGCTTTGACACCGAGGCCCGGCCGCACCCTCAACAATTGCCTGAAGCAACCCTTTCATCATCCGGCTGATAAGTTTATGTGAATGAACGAACATTTCCCGGGAAATAAAATGATTTATTGGATGCACGATCTTAGCGGAGGAATTATACGTAGATACTTAGGGTCCGGCGAAAAATAACAAACGCTTTATGTCGATGGCTTCCCCCGATTTGCAGAAGAGAAGATCCAAGTAAGATGTGGCTGCTGCTGGCTAAACCCTTACACTGGAGCCGTTCGTTTTCTATTAATTTTTATAATTCTCTTCAGAAAAATAAAAGACCACCCATCCACCGAGGGGCGGCCTTCTCCAGCTATTACGTTGTCACTTTTTCTTTTTCGAAAGTAGGTTGGGGGTCGATCGGTTTAATACCTTCTCGGTTTGCAAGGAATTCCGGTCGTTTCGAAGCGTTGCTGAATGGTTCTTCCAATTGGTTTTGGATAGAGTTAAAAACGAAAAACGCATTGCTTCTCGGTAATGGGGAAATGTTGCCGGCGGACCCGTGCATGGTGTTACTTTCGAAAAACAGGACCATGCCCGCTTTCCCGGTAGCCGTTTCAATACGTTTCCCGGCTTTTTCAAACAGCTGCGTCAAACTCTCTTTATCAGGAATACCGAGCTCCTGTTTCTGCAAGGATTGTTCGTAATTGTTCTCCGGCGTTTCACCCGGGCAAGACACAAACCAGTTATGGGAGCCGGGGATAAGCATTAAAGGTCCATTATATTCGTAATTGTCGGTTAATATAATAGAGCAACTTACTGCTCTCGGCTTCGGCATTCCATCTTCCACGTGCCATGTTTCAAAATCCGAATGCCAATAAAACTCTTTGCCGCTAAAACCCGGCTTGAAGTTAATACGGGATTGGTTGATGTATACGTCACTGCCGAGCAGTTGACGCGCGGCTTTTACAATGTGTTCATTGGAAGCCAGTTTACTGAAGAAATCATTATTCTTGTGCACTTCGAAAATGGATCGGACTTCATCGCCTTCCGGCTCAGTAACGACCGTATCCGATTTTTCCCCTTTAGCATTTTCTAATGTTCGTTTCAGTTGTTCTGCCATAATATCCACTTCATCTTCCGAAAACACATCGTTCAACATGAGAAAACCGTTTTCCTCATACGCGTCGAGATCGGAAGCGTTAAGCGGTCCATCAAACTTTCCTCGATTATGAATGACCGGATCTTCACGCTTGATTAGTTTAGCCTCACTGCCTACCCTAGACGGATAAAAATCTGTACGCATTACAAACACCCCTTCATTCATTTAAGTTTGATCAACTTCCAATTCCCATGTTAATAGGTAAGGCTTATCGGCGCAAACGACTTATAAACGATGTGACGCTTCTTTCCTTCGTAAGCGATTCTGTGAAATTTTGTATTCAAAATCACCGGATTTTTTCAGCTTATAGCTGTTACTAGCACTTTCTAGCACCCTTCTTTATTATCCTAATAGTTTTTCAATTATTTTTCCCCGTATATCCAAAAATAAAAGCGCCCGTGAGGCGCTTTTTTAATGCTCTGATACTTCTACCGAGATGACATGTTCTTTATAAAAGGAAACACCGTTTTTATTGTACGTTCCGCTTTCCCCCATAAATTCGTTCTTAACTTCATTTTCACTTTCGCCTTCTTCTTGCACTTGAATCACATGCCCGTTTTTCAGTGATACTTTGACATCATAAGTGGCCATCTTTCTCATTCCTCCCGTTTAAGATATCATTATTTTACCCGCATGCAGCATTCGTCAAACGCTGCAGCTCACCCCTGTCCATCTGCCGCTCATTAAAAATCATATCAAAAATCACTAGCTTTGCATTAAAGCAAAACACTACTTGTCAAGCAAAATGACTCGAAATCCGATAAAAAATTCATGGGATTTCTGACCAAAAAATCATAAAAAAACCTTATAATGAGAGGGAACGGTGGTCCACGTCCAAATCTCTCACTATAAGGAGCTCACATGGACAAGGATACCACAACAACCACATTTAAAGAAGCCTTACACCCATTAAATATCACGAAGATATTGCAGGAATTTTTAGGCTTAGATCGATACGTTAAGAAATTTACGTTTGAAAAATGGGTCGCTTTGATGATTTTTGCCCAGATTGAGCAAATTCCGAGCGGCAAGCAGTTAGCGTTAAAACTCAACAACAAGGAAGAACTCCAAAAATGCTTGAATCTTTCTTCAATCAGTGCTTCGCAGCTTTCGCGTCGGTCTCGTACCATAGATTCCGATGTTAATCAGGCCTTATTTACCGATGTCGTGAGCCGAATGAAGCGAGAGATTCATCCTCGTGATCGCTTGCAGGTGATGAGCCCCATCTATCTTGTGGATGCTTCAATCATTCCGCTCTGCCTTTCCCTCTGTCGATGGGCGACCTATCGTCCCAAACAGGGAAAGGGCGGCCTGAAAATTCATATGAAGGTGGCTTGTCTTCCGGATGGAACCGCACCAGAGGACGCTGTTCTCAAGCCGGCCATTCATGCCGATCGTACGGAAATGAATGAGCTGATCACGGAAGAAGGCGCTCTGTACTTGTTTGATCGTGGCTACAATGATTATGAAGCCTTTGATCGGTACTGTGACCCGGACATCAATATTCGATTCATCACCCGTGTCAAAAGCAATGCAGTGTTCGATGTGATCGAAGAACTTCCGGTGAATCCGGACGGCCCCATTACCCGTCATGCTCGTATTCGGTTAGGCGGCGGGAAAAAGAAAATGAAGCATCCCCTGCGCTTAATTGAAACGCATGACAGTGAAGGCAATCTCATTCAACTCATCACAAACGACAAAGCGTATGAGACCGAGGACTTAGGCGAGCTTTATCGCAAGCGCTGGCATATTGAACTCTTTTTCAAATGGGCCAAGCAGCACTTACAAATCCAATCGTTTTACGGAACGAGCCCCAATGCTGTGTATAACCAAATTTGGATGGCATTAATCACTTATTGCTTGCTTCGGCTTCTTCAGGCACGGACAGGTTGTACACAATCGCTGTTCCATCTGTTGCTCTGTGTACGGGATAATTGCTTCAAGCCCTTCCAAGAACTGGTGAAACATCTGCATCGCAAGCCTACGCGAACGAGCAAAGGACGGCAACGATCCGACCCTGAAAGGGAATTCCGGCGGTTTGTCGAGCTTGTGGAGAAGGAGGGAATGGAAAGCGCGGAGGCTTTATATGCAGATATTCACTGTGGATAATTTTTAGAAATCATGATATCTTCTGATAATGTGGATCGTGGACGACCGCCACCACCCCCTTAGCTTTTTTTCAAAAAACATCCAGAAGTATATATCTGAATATGCGTAATAATATGTTAATAAATTCAGAGAGCACTTGACATTTCTTAGTGGATTTTATGCAACGCTAATGATCAAAAATTATGATTTCCAAGCATCCCCTCTTCTCAAAGCGAATAATCATGTGGTAATATTGCGTTACATCAAGAATATAGCCCCCAATGCGCAAAATCTATTCAAAGAAAGGGATGACAAAACAAGCAAGTACAATCACCTGTTTTTGCACATGAATAGTAAGAATAATACAAGAAATGAGAGGAGGAACATTATTATGTTGATTTATACAAAGGGACGGGAACTTCTCGAGAAAGACCTTATCGAACAGGAAAAGGCACAGGCAGGTGAAAACATTCGGGAAAATGCGCATAAAATAAAAACTACGAAGTCCAAACGTCAGAACAAAAAATTCAGACGCTTTTTCCGCAAAATAAATAAATAAATAACCTCCATGATGTGGTGGATTCGGTAACCTAATACCTTGCCCGATAAGCTGAATTTACCTTCGCAGACATACTGACTCTACCACATCATTCTAAACGCTCGCTCTTTAAATATCTTAATATTCGTGAAAATAACCAGTGAATGCGAAGCAGGCCCAATGACGAGCCTGCTCCAAGTATGATATTTGGGGTCAAGCTTTATGTTATTAGCTCATGATACTGGAACAGCCGGCATCTTGTAAAGAGCCCGTCGGCTGTTTTTTGCACGATCAGAATATAAGAAAAACGAAGGCTTCCGCCATTTAGACTTGGCGGAAAGCCAAGTTTTTTTATTCTAGGAATATAAGAAGGCAGCGTTAGAGAGAAAGAGGCTCATGGTGATGTTTATTGCTCCATCTGTCTCGCGAGAAAACCGGCAGCGGTCTCAATGAGCGTACGGGCAACCTGTTCATCCGGAGCCTGATCTTTTGCTACCATGACAACCGCTCCAATCGGGTCGCCATTTGCAATGATCGGCGCAACGACATACCCTTGCATTGCATCGCGATGGTCACTGACAAGGTTGTATTCCCCATGTTCAAATTCTGCCATCGTTTGTCTTTTGTTGATTGCATTTTCCACAATATCACCAATGCTTTTGTGGGCATAATCTTTCTTGGATCCCCGGATACAGCAATGTAAGAATCACGGTCGGCAACGAGGATCGGATGTCCCAAGCTATCATACAATGCTTCGGCATACTCCTTCGCAAAATCACCGAGCTCGGAAATAGGGGAGTATTTCTTTAAAATCACTTCCCCATCCCGGTCGACAAAAATCTCCAATGGGTCTCCTTCACGTATGCGAAGCGTTCTCCTTATTTCTTTTGGAATGACCACCCGGCCCAAATCATCGATTCGACGGACAATACCAGTAGCTTTCATGCAGATGCCTCTCTTTCTTGGATGAATTTTCTTTTAGAGGTTGTTCAAAAAGGAAGGAAAAATAGAACTTGCTCGCGGGTCCACTTTCTGTACTCGTACCGCTATCGGGTCGCTTCCCTCTTTTCGAACACTTCGTGATTACTGGTAGTATCCGTCATCCAAAAAAGAACTATTCACCCATAATAAAAGAAATTTTACATACGCACACCGCACCTGGCAAAATCAGCATTCATCTGTATAGCGCAGGAAAATAAGGAATCCAACCCAAAGCCGCAACAGACCGCATGAAAACGTCATGCAGTCTGTGTTTGGTCGCTTTAACTAACGATGGCTCACATTCTGTTTTCACGAAGAAACCGATTCTGACATATAATCTTTCCTCACTTCCGGAATCCGGGCGAGAATACGTTCAAGCAAAGAGACATAAACCGCTGAAGATAACCGTTTGGCATGGATGATCAGTTTAATTTTCTTCCCTTCGGTTCCGACAACGACATCTCTGCCCAACTCATTGACGAATTTAAATAACAAGGCTCCGTCGATCCCATCGGATGTTTCTTCTGAAAGCATAATCGTGCATTTGCCGCTGCTTTCCGAAATCGACTCTACCCCTTCTTGCTGGGCATAAAGTTTAATCCTTGAAATGGAGAACAGGGAACGAACTTCATCCGGATATTCGCCGAAACGATCGATCATTTCATCGTCTAAATCGCTTAAATCGTCAAACGTTTCTATGCCGCGAAAACGTTTGTACATTTCAATTTTTTGTTTGGCATCTTTGATATAATCCTCCGGAAGATAAGCTTCTACTTTCACATCCAGTTCGATATCGGAATGCTCCGTTCCTGCTTTTTCTTGTCCCTCTTTGCGATTATCAATCGCTTCCTTCAGCATTTGCGAATACATGTCGAAACCTACAGAGTCAATGTAGCCATGCTGCTCGGCTCCCAACAAATTCCCGGCTCCCCGGATCGATAAATCCCGCATGGCGATTTTAAAACCAGACCCGAGTTCCGTAAATTCTTTAATCGCTTGTAAGCGCTGCTCTGCAACTTCCGTAAGCACTTTATCCCGCTGATATGAAAAATAGGCATAGGCGACCCGATTTGAACGCCCGACCCGGCCACGGATTTGGTAAAGTTGGGAAAGCCCCATGCGATCGGCATGATTGATAATCAATGTGTTTACGTTCGGGATATCAACACCGGATTCAATAATGGTTGTTGTTACCAACACATCTTTATGCCCTTCGAGAAAATCGATCATGACCGCTTCCAATTCTTGCTCCTGCATTTGACCGTGGGCATAAGCAACTTCGGCTTCGGGGGCGAGCATGGAAATCTGCTCGGTCATTCGTTCAATATTATCTACACGGTTATGCAAAAAGAACACCTGCCCGCCGCGGCTTAATTCACGTTCAATCGCTTCCTTGACGAGAGACGGATTGTATTCAAGCACGTACGTTTGCACGGGAAAACGATTTTCCGGCGGGGTTTCAATAAGGGATAAATCACGTACTCCGAGCATTGACATATGAAGCGTTCGCGGGATCGGAGTCGCGGTAAGCGTGAGCACATCAATATTGGCTCGCAACTGTTTAATCTTTTCTTTGTGTGTCACCCCAAAACGTTGTTCTTCATCGACGATCAATAAACCGAGATCCTTAAATTTAATGTCTTTGGACAGCAACCGATGCGTTCCGATCACTAAATCAAGTCCGCCGGTTTTTAACGAACGAAGGGTTTCGTTTTGTTGTTTGCGCGTGCGAAAACGGTTAAGAAGCCCAATGTTGATGGGATAATCGGAAAAACGTTCGGAAAATGTGTCAAAATGCTGTTGGGCAAGGATCGTCGTCGGAACGAGCAGCGCTACTTGCTTCCCGTCCATAATCGCCTTGAAAGCAGCGCGTATGGCAACTTCCGTTTTCCCATAACCCACGTCCCCGCATAAGAGACGATCCATCGGACGTTCCCGCTCCATATCTTCTTTAATTTCACTAATCGCCCTTAACTGATCCTCGGTTTCCTGGTAAGGAAAAGCTGATTCAAAATCTCGCTGTTCCTGATCATCCGCGGAAAAAGCATACCCTTGGGATGCCTCGCGCTCCGCGTACAGCTTAACGAGATCATCCGCAATATCCTCAACGGAAGACTGTACTTTCCTTTTGGTTTTTTTCCAATTTTGCCCTCCAAGTTTATGAATCTTGGGATCTTTATCCTCGGAACCGACATATTTTTGTACTTGGTCAATTTGCTCTACCGGGACGTACAATTTGTCATTTCCTGCATATGAAATATGGATATAATCCTGATGCAGTCCGTTAACAGCCAATGTTTCGACGCCTAAGTACTTTCCAATTCCATGCTCGGCATGAACGACAAGGTCTCCTACGTGCAGCTCGGAGTAACTCTGAATACGTTCTGCATTTGATAGTTTTTGCTGTCTCCGCTTACGAGTAACCTTTTTCGTGAATGTCTCCCGTTCCGTTATAACGGCAAGTTGGTCGAAGGGAAGTTCGAAGCCGTTGTGTAAATCCCCCTCCATGATATACGCACGCCGATTTTGCAATTCCGTATCACGAGCCACCAATTCCGCGTCGATCTCATAATCGCTCAAGATATGTTGCAAACGACGGCCTCGCTCTTCATCGGCAGCCATAAAAACAACCGTAAAATCCCCGTTCATCCATCGTTTTATTTCTCCCTGCAATACAGGCATCTGTCCGTGAAATTGCTGCATAGCCTTACAGTTAACATTAACGATGTTTTGCGGTTGAGTAGCCGGGACACTCCGCAAAAACAATGAAAAGTAGATGATTTGCTGCCGAATAGCCTTTAGCACATCTTGGAAAGATTCAGACACTCGTATCCCGCGCGGGGCATCTCCTTGTTCCAATAACGCCACTTGCCAATTTGCTTCTTCTTGATCCAATTGTTCTGCTGTTTCCTGCACACGACTAATTTCATCAAACAATACAAGCGTATTTTCAGGCAAATAGTCCGAAAGTGTATTTACTTCCGTATAAAAATACGTCATGTATTTATATAGGCCCTGAAAGCGTATCTGCTCTTTTAATTGATCGCGCTCATGCGACAATTTCTGCCTCAATAGATCCTTCGTTTCCGCGTCTTTCACTTGTTTCATGGTCTCGTCCAAATTTGCATCCAAGTTCTCGTATGCTTGCTTCCAATGTTCATCAAACAAAACAACTTCATCTGCCGGACCGATCTGAACATGGCGTATTCTTTCCAACGAACGCTGATCTTCCGCATTAAAGTAACGAATGGATTCAATTTCGGTATCGAATAAGTCAATACGGAGCGGATGTTTTTCGGTTAACGGATAGACATCAATGATCCCCCGCGCACGCTAAACTCTCCGGGCGCGGAAACCATGTCTACACGTGAATACCCCATCGAGGAAAAACGCTGTAACAAGTCTTCAACATCCAAGTCATCTTGCTCATGAAGGGATATTTGACTCTTTCCCCAAACCGCTTTTGGCGGCAGCAACCGTCTAAGGCCTGCAATTGGCACGATCACTATCCCTTGAAAATCAGTAAAAAGCGCATTCATAACCTCCATGCGCTGTGCTCTCATTTCCGGGCTGGCAACCGCAATTTCTGCGGATATCAACTCGTTCACAGGGTATAAATATACATTTTCTTCTCCAAGTAAATCACTTAAATCCTCTTGCCATTTTTGGGCTTGCAATAAATTATAGGTAACAAGCACTTGCGGTTTTCGTCCCATATGATAAAGCGCAGATGACAGGATCGTTTTCGCGGATCCGCTCAAGCCTGTCAACAATTGTTCGTGCAACCCATTTTCCAAGCCATCTTCTATGCTCTCAATATGCTTATTCTCCACCAGCTTCTGTGCAATCGCCTTCATGAGCGCGATTCCTCCCCTGCTTCAACTCATTTCTCTCCGTATGGCGAGATCGAAACCAGATGACGATTCACCCATCTTTTTTCAAACTATTCTTAAACGTATCTTTCCGTGAATCTCTCGGAGAACGTCCGAAAAAGCTCTGGAGAACGTCCAAAGCCTTTCTTTTAAGTCATCTAATGAACCCAACGATTTTGTTCATGAAGCTCGGGGTTCAGTGCTGTTGCCTCATGACAGGATTCACAGAGAATGTCCACATGGACATGACCCGCTTGATCCACTTGCATCATTTCTTCTTGCTCTCGCCGAGAGAGGACCTCAAACCCAAGATCCCGCTGCTTTGCCTCTGACGTTGAAATGGTGCCTATCTCCGTTCCACATTGCCTGCATTGATAATAAAAGGCCATCAACAGCCGTGCTCCTTTCCGTTCACACTTACCTATAGTGTCAACGATTGAAAACGGAGATATACACACATCCGGTTGTGGGAGGCAAGAGGTGGGATGTGAGTTTTAATTGTATTGATTCATGACGTGATCAAAATCGTTTTCCGTCCAAGTTTTGCAAGCTTTTGTAACATCCAGTCGCACTTGTTCCATATCCGAACGCTCTTCTTTGTTAAAACGGTCAAGCACATGTGCCGTTACCGATTTCCCTTCGGATGGCCGACCTATGCCAATTCGCACGCGGTTAAACGTCTTCGTCCCCGCATGATCAATAATGGATCGGAGACCATTGTGCCCTCCATGTCCGCCTGTTTTCCGAAACTTCACCGTTCCAACGGGCAAATCAAGTTCATCATAAATAATGAGGATATTCGCCGGATCGATGTCAAAATAATCCATCACCGCCCGAACAGATTGCCCGGATCGATTCATATACGTTAATGGTTTTAATAACAAAATACGTTCCCCGTTAACGGTCCATTCATTATATTCACCATGGAACGTCTTATGTTTTTTTAACTTGACGCCCAATTCTTTTGCTAGATCATCCATCACCATAAACCCAATGTTATGGCGTGTCTTTGTATATTTTAACCCGGGATTGCCGAGTCCAACAAGTAATTTCAAATGTAAACCTCCTTAAAGGAGTGCCCCAACCTCACAGATAAATTATCTCCCTCAGATAAGGAGATCGGCTAAAAACCGTCCGTACAATGCTAACACTAGTGACGTAGATGTCAGTCCCCCCAGTAAGCCCTTTTTCAGGAAGCAAAGCGAATGCTCATCCGATATCTGGTTTCCGGAATTACCTCCGGGACTAATCGTGTAAAAAAGGCATAACCTTTAGGCTATGCCTGTTCACTCCGCGCTTCTTATTACTGGTCTTCGTTTGCGTCTTCGCTTTCTTCACTGTCTACGAGTTCAGGCTCTTGTTCGTCGCCGCCTTCGGATTCAGGTTCCTCCTCGGTCGGCGGGAGAACTGCAACGATCGTTTCTTCCGCTTCGCTGCTGAATTCATAGTTTTGGCCAGCTGTTAAGTCGCCCACTAAGATGGAGTCATTAATATTAAGCTCACTGACATCAACATCAATTTGTTCCGGAATATCCCTCGGGAGCGCGCGAACCGAAACTGTATAAAGCATATGGGAAAGCACTCCGTCTTCGGATTCGCCCGGTGCGTCCCCAACAAGGTTGACCGCGACCTCGACATCCATCTCGGAAGTCATATCCACTGCAAAAAAATCAATGTGTGTGTTGTGCCCTTTTATAACATCTTGTTGCAAATCATGCACCATCACTTGATGTTTGCTTCCATCATTGATCGTTAAATCAATAATTCCGTTCCGCCCTACCTGACGCAACATCTTCGTGAATGCAATGCTTGGAACATACACGGGTGTGCTATCTGTTTCCTTTCCATACAAAACAGCCGGCACAAAGCCTTCAGCCCTTAACTTTCGTGTTTCGGAACGACGCAAATCTTCTCTTTTATTCGCTTCTAATATTGCCATACTTTCACCTCAACTATTTTTCGTAATCATATGTTATTACGCGTACAAGCGTTAATTTTTCTCTCTCAATGGAAGCACACGCACTCTAATACGATATAATAGCATTAGATGGGGATCTATGCAACATGTTTTAATTGAAAAGAGAACTCACCGATGTTTGTTCGTGCACCCGTATAATTGCATCTGCGATTAACGAACCGACAGATAGCTGGGTAATCTGCGGGATTTGTTTTTCCTCGGGGAGGGCAATCGTATTGGTGACCACCAGTTCCTCGAGTTTCGATTCTTGAACGCGTGATATCGCTGGCCCGGACAGGACCGGATGCGTGCAGGAAGCATACACACGCTGCGCCCCTTTCTCAATAAGCGCTTCTGCCGCCAATTGAAGCGTTCCGGCTGTATCGATAATGTCATCAACAATAATGGCGGTTTTTCCTTCAATTTCCCCGACGATATTCATGACTTCCGCGACGTTCGGACGCGGGCGACGCTTGTCAATAATGGCAATCGGCGCGTCCAAGCGATCGGCCATCTGCCTGGCCCGCACAACCCCTCCGTGATCCGGGGAAACAACCACAATGTCCTCCAGGTTTTTCTCTTTAAAATAAGAGGCAAAGCGCGGTGTTGCCAACAGCTGATCAACCGGAACATCAAAAAAGCCCTGGATTTGCGAGGCGTGTAAATCGAGGGTTAAAATTCTCGTTGCTCCTGCATTTTCTAGCAAATTAGCAATCAGTTTGGACGTGATCGGTTCTCTGGAACGTGCCTTTCGGTCTTGACGCGCATACCCGTAATATGGAATGACCACGTTCACTGTTTTTGCAGATGCCCGTTTACAAGCATCAATCATGATGAGCAACTCCATGAGGTGCTCGTTTGCCGGTTCGGATGTAGATTGAACGAGGTAAACATCACACCCGCGAATGCTCTCTTCAATGTTCACTTGCACTTCACCGTCGCTGAATCGTTTGACGGACGTTTCACTCAATTCAACACCGACATGCTTGACGATTTCTTCGGCAAGCTTCGGGTTAGAGTTAAGTGTAAAGATTTTTAAGGTCGGATCATTATACATGGACATGTTTCCATTCTCCTTCGAATTGAATGAGGGTGGTGCGACTGTAAAGCCCATCCCTTTGCTTTTCAGGCCGCTTATTTATCTTTCATGTAACCTTCTTTATTCGATTGACGTGATCGTGCAATGGACAACGCTTCTCCGGGCACATTTTCAGTAATCGTTGACCCGGCGGCAACAAATGAGTTTTTTCCGACGGTTACCGGTGCAATAAGATTCGCGTTGCAACCGATGAACGATCCATCTTCAATGGTCGTCAAATGTTTTTCTTTTCCGTCGTAATTGACGGTAATCGCGCCGCATCCAAGGTTGACGTCCTCGCCAACGTCGGCATCTCCGATATAGCTCAAATGGTTCGCTTTCGAATCTTTCCCGATATTTGATTTTTTTATTTCCACGAAGTTGCCCACTTTTGCCCCATTAGCGATGTTCGTTTCCGGTCGAATATGCGCGAATGGGCCAATATGAACGTGTTCCCCAATGGCGCTTGAGCAAACCGTCGATTGATTGATCGTCGTAAAGCCTGCAATGGCGCTATCGCTGATATCCGAGTGGGGACCGATGACGCAGCCTTCTCCAACCACGGTTTGCCCGCGTAATATCGTCCCCGGATAAAGCGTCGTATCAGGACTTAATTCTGCATCGGCGGACACATATGTATAGTCAGGGTCCACAAAAGTAACGCCTTGCTTCATCCAATATTCATTGATTCGCCTTTGCATCACTTTTTCGGCATCCGCCAATGCCACACGGTCATTAACCCCCAGCGCCTCGGAAGCATCGGGCGTTTCCCAAGCCGAGACCTTCTCTCCTCGTGTTTTGAGAATTTCAATGACATCCGGCAAATAATATTCTTGCTGGGCATTATCATTGGTAACTTCTTCAAGCGCAGAAAAAAGCGCTTCGTTATCAATGCAATAGGTGGCTGTATTGATTTCAGATATCCCCCGTTCCTTGGCGGTTGCATCTTTATGTTCAACGATTTTTTCCACATCCCCCGTCCGCGTATCGCGAATTACACGTCCGAGTCCCGTGGGATCCTCCACACGAGCAGTTAAAACGGTTACCGCCGCACCGCTGTGCTCATGGTGGTCGCTGAGCGCTTGCATAGTAACGGCTGAAATCATCGGCGTATCAGCGCTTATCACTAGCGTTACGCCCTTTTTATTTCCAAGCAGGGGTTCAGCCTGCTTAACGGCATGCCCCGTCCCCAAACGCTCGGTTTGCCAGACAACGTCAACCTCATTTCCCAAGGCTTGTTGCACTTGTTCGCCTTCGTGACCAATCACTACGGCGGTTTGTTCAAAACCGGCGGCCTGCACTTGCTCGACTACATGGGAAACCATCGGCTTGCCGCCTACGGCATGCAAAACCTTTGGTTTTTTTGATTTCATACGTGTCCCCTTGCCTGCTGCAAGAACGATTGCATATCGATTGTCCATCCGATGCCCTCCCAATGCTGGAAGTTGGAAGTGAGAGGTTAGAGGTGGGAAAAACGAAAACCTTTGCTTCCACTTCTATGCTTCTGTTTATTTTCGATAAATGTTCATTTTATACTACGAATATATCCTAAAAAACGGGACTTTTCAAGGTGAGAAAATAGCACGGTCCCCCCCCGTAGTGAAGCTGTTTTTCTTTGTCCTTCTCACATAAAAGACCCTGTACATTACGCGTACAAGGCCTTTGGCGCTTTAAGAAGCCCCCGCTTCCTCATATTTTGCATAGTCCCCTTGCCGTTCGTATTCTTCCAACACAGCTGTCTGGATTTTCTCACGCGTCCGGGAAGAAATCGGGTGGGCGATGTCTCTAAATTCGCCGTCAGGGGTCCGCTTACTCGGCATTGCAACGAATAACCCGTTGTTTCCATCGATCACACGAATGTCATGAACTACAAATTCCTGGTCGAAGGTAATGGAAGAAATGGCTCGCATACGACCGGATGTATTTACTCTGCGAAGTCTTACATCGGTAACTTCCATTTTTCTTTTCACCACCTTTTAATGCAGCGCTTGCGCTTTAAATATTCGCTTGGCTACAATGTTCCACACGAACAGGGGAAAATCCTTTTTCAGAACGTAAAAAATTTAAAATTTTATGCCGGCGCCATGCCCCCTTCCTTCAAAGCTTTGGAAAGGGCTATTCACGCGCGATTATAAATCCGGTTTATCAAACCAAGCGCTCACATGCAAAATGACTTTTTGCCCGTCTTTTTCATTTCTTTCTTCCACGGTCTCCATTGCCCAATTGTCCGCCAACGCGCTTTCAATGGACTGCCGCTCGCTTTCCCCGATGACCAAATCCTTGATTTGCTCTTCCTCTGTCCGGTAATCGCTTCCTTCCTCAAATCCAAACTTCAGCGACAACCATGCTTGCAAACCGTCCTTGGTATTAAATTTCATCGTATATCCTTCTAACAGAGCTTTTTCCAAATTTTCCCCGAGCCTTTTGGCATAGGTAAATAATTCATCATAGTGATAGTCATCATCACTGATTTCGTTTAAAAAAGGAATGTTTTCCTCTCGAATGGCGCGTTGCAATTCCATTTCGGGTACCCCTTTATTTCTCACATGTTCAAGCAAGAGCGCACTAAGCTGTGAAATTTGCGGTATATCGAGCATCATGAGACCTCCAATTAGCGTTTATTAGTAGTATACCTTTCATAAGCGTTAAAAAAACCACCTACACGGGTGGTTTCTTCATCCATTATTCGTTTACCAATGCAATCACTTCAATTTCGATTTGGACATCTTTTGGCAGCCTCGCCACTTCAACACAAGAGCGTGCCGGTTGATGTTCATCAAAATAACGCCCGTAAATTTCGTTAATAACGGGAAAATCATCCATATTTTTAATAAAAATCGTCGTTTTAACGACCGATTCGATGGATGCTCCTGCTTCTTTCAACACGGCCTGCACGTTTTTCAGCACTTGCTCTGTTTGTTCATGAATGCCGTCCCCGACAATTTCCATGTTCGGCGTTAGGGGGATTTGGCCCGAGCTGTAAAAGAGGTTGTTTACAATAACTCCTTGGGAATACGGGCCGATCGCTTCAGGGGCTTGATTCGTATAAACGGTTTTCATGCTGCCACTTCTCCTTTTTTATCAGTTAGGATCAACTAAATAAATACTTTGTATAGTTTCCGGGAGTCGCCTTAATTTGTTTTTCTTTTTCATTCACCTCATCTAGGCGGACCAATGAGATGTAATCGTCGATCAGCCTTTCCCTGCGGTGCGCTTCAACAAGTACGGCAATGCCAGCGAGGCGCGCGTTCACCTCCGTTAGTAATTCGCTCATCCCTCTCGCCGTTCCCCCTCCTTTCATGAAGTCATCAACGATTAAAACATTGCTGCCTTCAGGGATGCTTCGGCGAGCCAGGGACATTGTTTGCACCCGGTTAGCAGAGCCGGACACGTAATTGATGCTTACGACTGACCCTTCCGTGACACGATGATCACGTCGGGCAATGCATATCGGCGCATCCACACAAGCAGCAACCGCGTATGCCAACGGAATGCCCTTGGTAGCCATCGTCATGACGACATCAATGTTTTCTCCCCGATAAATTCCCGCTAACAAACGGCCAATTTCATTCAACCAACCCGGTTGTCCAAGGATATCCATCATGTATAAATAGCCGCCCGGGAGCAAGCGGTCAGGCTCCTCCAACCGTCGACAAAGCCGATCAACAAGGGTTTCTGCCTCACCGTCAGAAACCGCGGGTTCATATCGCACTCCCCCGCTTACGCCCGGCACAGTCGTTAAATAACCCATTTGCTCACTTTCAAAGATCTCTTTTACAATAGCCAAATCCTCGCTAATCGAAGACCTCGCGGCCGCGTAACGCTCAGCGAAATGATGGAGAGGGATCAACTGATTCGGATGATTGAGTAAAAAATTCGTCATATCAACGAGACGACCGCTTCGCTTTAATTTTTTCATACCTTGCACCTCTTGCCAAACACGAATATTTTAAAGAAAATATATCATTATCATTCGGTTTTAGCAAGTATTGGTCGTCAGGAGTCGGACGGCATACACATGTTCACAAAAACCGCGAAGCGCATTGTAAACACGATTCACCTGATTTTCATGTTTGACGAGCCCGAACACGGTCGGTCCGCTCCCGCTCATCAATGCTGCATCCACGCCGGACTCAATCATACGCTGCTTAATGCGCCGAACTTCCGGATAAAGGTCGAGCGTCACGGTTTCCAAGTCATTGTGGAGCTGATCGCAAATCCGACCATAATCTTTGGCGTAAATGGCATCCTCCATTTCGGCAGCCGGAGAATGATAGCGGCCGGGTACAGAAATTTGTTGATAAATCTCTCCTGTCGAAACGCCAATCGGAGGTTTTGCCAATATCACCCAACAAGGGGGCGGCGCCGGCAGTTTTTCTATTTTTTCACCGCGTCCGGTTGCTTTTGCCGTACCGCCATGCACACAAAAAGCGACATCGGATCCGATGGTTGCACCTAACTCCGCAAGCTCTTCTTTCGAAAGACCAAGTCCCCACATCTTATTCAGTGCTCGTAAAACCGTCGCTGCATCACTGCTTCCTCCTGCCAGCCCCGCTGCTACCGGGATATTTTTTTGAATATGAATATGCACACCTTCGCGCGACTGAAATTTTGATTTTAGCAATTGCGCTGCTTGATAGGCGAGATTGCGTGCATCGTGGGGGATATATCCTTCTGACATTTCCACGACGATTTTTCCATCGTCCCGTGATATAAAGTCCAGACGATCGGCCAAGTCCACTTCGGTCATAATCATTTCCACTTCGTGATAGCCATCCGGACGTTTGGCAATCACATCCAACGATAAATTTATTTTAGCAGGGGCTTTTAGCGAACACTTCAACGTCTATTCTCCTTTTTTCATTCAACTCATCAGTACGCGCGGTTATTCATACATTTGTTTGCTCACGATTATCACTTAAAATCATTTTAGTGGAAAAACACGCGACTGTACAGTCACGGTGCACACCAAAAAACCCGGAGGCATATTCCCCCGGGCGCACGACATTTTTAATGATGCTTTGGTTCCAGATCTTTTTCAGCCATTTCCACAGCCTTTTTCACCATGTTACCGGCATCTTTTGACTTAATTCCGCCCCAACCTTCTTGTTGGACCGTATCATAAATTCCGATTTCTTTGGCGATCTCTTCTTTCAAAGCATCTGACATGATTCCGCGCTTCCGGCTCAAAAGAACCATCCCCCCGCAATTTTAATATGCCGCGCATCTATAGTGTAGTGGTCTTGCTATAAAAATATAGCTGTCATTTTCTAACGGAAATGACAGCTATCGTTCTTGCCTATTTTTACGCTTGCAGCTCTTCATCTGCGCAAACCGTAAGTTGGACGGTTTCCGTCAAAATATCCGTGTAACTATAGGATACACGTTCAATTTTGTGCTTATCCTGATCCAATTTCACAATAAAAACCGAGGGGTATGTTCCTTCCAACAGCCCTGAGCGCTCAACGATTTTGCGGCGCCCGCCATTGGCTTTTAGCGTAATCCGTTTTCCGACGTTTTCTTCAAGGGATTCCTTAATCTCAACTAACGTTTTACCCATCTCTTCACCCCACCTCACAAATATGATCGTATCATATATTTATGCTCGTGTCAAATCAGACAAAACTTTAAATTGTATCAAGTTAAATTCTGTCCTGTCAATACCCAATTAACAGCCGGAAAGATTTGCCTTATTTTGTGCATTCCTACACACAATTATACGAATCCATTTGAAAAGATTTCGTGGTATTGGAGGGTCTGAGAAAAAAGGGCCAAGTTACATTTCCGTTTCGTCACGCAAAGGCATGCCGCGTCGCAAAACCCCTTTTGTATCAATGCCTCCCAACCCATCATCACCCGAGAGGGTATTACGCAGAATTTCATACAACTGCACACGATTCATAAAAGGTGTCATGCTCACTTTTGCGGCAATATAAACCGGATCAAGGGCGTGAATATTCACACGCGCCGGGGAGCTCGCAAAATTCGCGCCTGCTCGGATAAGCGTTTCGAAGTAAGATTGGCAGGCTCCGGCGAAAATAATGAGATCATCCAATTGCGGAACAACTTTTCGGGCTTCCCTTACCGCCTGTGCAAAAGCATAAGAATGACGATAGGCTTTTTTATCTCTTTGGCTTCCCTGCGCTTCTGAATATGCATCATGACCGGTGATAACAAGGATTTCCGGCTGCACCATTTCCAGAAGGGATGCCACTTGGTTTTGCATCTCCGTCTCTTTCATATGGGCACCGTACACGGGAATCCCCAACCGTTCATACATTAGCTTGCATTTTTGTAAATAAGCCGGATCCCCATCCAAGTGCAAAACACGCCCCCTCATCTCAAAGTAGAGGGGACTGGTGGTTGAATAGTTTGGCGACATTTCATAATCGCTTTTTTCTCTAAGCAAACGGAAATCTTGCCGAAAAAGATGATAACACTGCTCTTCTTTTTTTTGTTGTTCTTTTTCCCGTTTAGCCCGTTCATCGTCATCAATCTTATTCAAATCTTCATGTGGCGCATCCGCAACCAACCGTAAATCCTCACCTTTCAACTCGTACGTGCCATCATTGTGAATGCGCGTAATCCGAAATAAGATATCTTCGTTGTAGGAATAACGGGTGACGAGATCACCGATCTCTAATGGCATCACGACTCCTCCTTCATGCATTAGCCTATGCGGAGGGCGCGGGCAGGGTGAATGACATCAAAGATAGGCTTCATGCGTAGCTCATAACGTTGGAACGTGATCCAAAATGGACCCATCGAATAAAAAAATCCTGAACAAAGCGTTCAGGAAAAGTCTGAAATATATGGGACCTCAAGCATTCTGTCGCCAACATTGATTTATGGTGCCCTAACGCATCATCGCGGAAGTAGTTCGGTCTTCATCGACGGTTTTTGAAGCCCTAACACGTGAACGCGGAAGCTGTTAGGGCTTCAACTGCGCTCTTTGGCGACCTAACCTCTCCTCTCCGAAGACTTTCGGGCGTCAGCAGCTAACGAATTAATCTTCGGTATTTCAACGAAGGCTACTATAGCCCTTTATTTGACAAAACATCCGCCAACGTGGCAAATTCTGCAAGCGTAAGCGTTTCTGCCCTGCGTTTCCCATCAATGCCCGCAAGGTGAAACACTTCATGTACATCCGTTTGAACTGTCTTTTTCCCGAGCCATTGCCGCAGGTTGTTCGACAGCGTTTTGCGCCGCTGGGCAAACGCAGCCTTGATAACATCGAAAAATAAACGTTCATCTTCAACATGGACAGCAGGTTGGTTTCGAATCCGGAAACGGATAATCGTCGAGTCTACATTTGGGCGTGGCATAAACACAGTCGCGGGCACGGTCATGATTTCTTCCGTTTCCGCATAATATTGCGCTGCTATCGACAAAGAACCGTATGCTTTTGTGCCCGGCACGGCAGCCAATCGTTCACTGACTTCTTTTTGGATCATAACCGTCAACGATTTTATCGGCAATTTCCGCTCCAGAAACCCCATTAAGATCGGTGTCGTGACGTAATACGGGAGGTTGCCGGCAGCAATGACATGCCGCACATCTTTGAAGGTCGTTGTGAAAAGTTCCTGCAAATCCGCTTGCAAGATGTCCTGATGGCGAACCTCTATATTATCGTAAGCCGAAAGCGTGTCTGCGAGTACAGGGATGAAACGCTGATCGATCTCAAAAGCGACGACTTTTTTCGCGCGTTTTGCAAATTTCTCCGTAAGGGCTCCGATTCCCGCTCCAACCTCTATCACACCATCTTCAGCGGTTACTTCAGTAGCATCCACCATTTTATTCAAAATATTCCCGTCAAGCATGAAGTTTTGTCCAAGGCTTTTTTTAAAAGAGAGATGGTGTTTATCCATAATTTCCCTTGTTCTTGACGGAGTAGCGATTTCTTTTGTCATTGTGAAGACTCCTCATTTTGTTGCTTCACTTTGGCTACGGCTTCTTGAAATTCCTGTCGACTGATACGAAAAATATGCAATCGTTTCAAAAACTGCTTGCCATTGGCATAACCGATATTCAGGTGGTCACCAACGAGCGCACGTCTCTCACGCGCATCCGGGCCGGCCAGCAGTCCAGCTGCACGCACTTCCTCGATGGATAGTTCGGTATTTTCTTTGGCATGCATCACAGGTTTCCGCACTTTTTCAAGTGCCCGTCGGATCGTTTGCGGCTGGGCATGTTCGATACCAATGCTTTTCCCGTCAGCAGTCTTTGCTTCTTTTTTACTTATAAACGCGTGCTTACAAGCGGGAACCGCTTCAGAGACAATCCTGCGAATCCGTTCTCCGGGATAATCTGGATCGGTGAGTATAATGACGCCGCGGCGGCTTTCAGCGAGTTTTATCTTTTCGATCACATGCGAAGGTACGGATGAACCGATCGTTTCAATCGTGTCTGCCTGGACAGCACGTTGAACCGCGACAGTGTCATCCCTTCCTTCGACAACGATACATTCTTCCACCACGGGCTTGGATTTTTCCATTCGAGCACTCCTTCGATGCGCAGGACTTCCGGTGAGATAATCTGTCACTTTAGGCTCACTGAGTGATTTTGAACAAAGCCTTTGCATTCGCCGTGGTTGTCTCCACTAATTGTTCGAACGACATGTCATGGAGTTCCGCCAGCTTTTCTGCAACTTTTACCACATAGGCCGGCTCATTACGTTTTCCGCGATAGGGATGCGGCGCAAGAAAAGGACAGTCCGTTTCAATCAACAATCGATCCAGCGGGACTTCTTTGGCAACATCTTTCGGCATTTGCGCGTTTTTAAACGTAACCGGGCCGCCAAAAGAGATATGAAAGCCGAGCTCCAAAGAGCGTCTTGCCGTTTCGATATCCCCGCTGTAACAATGCATGATTCCTCCAGCAGGCCCCAGGCCCTCTTCTTCCATAATGGCGACAATGTTTTCTTGCGATTCGCGGCCATGAATGACGAGGGGGAGGTTGACGTTTTTCGCCACATCAATTTGTTGGCGAAACACGTCTTTTTGCACATCGGCCGGAGATTTATCCCAATGATAATCCAATCCCGTTTCCCCGATCGCAACCACCTTGCTGTGATCCGCCAAAGATTCAATCCAATCCAAATCTTCCGGTGCCATATCAACGGCGTCCACAGGATGCCAACCGACCGTGGCATAGATAAAAGAATACGTTTCAGCTAGATCGATCGCCCCTTTGATCGTCTCGCGATCAAAGCCGACGACATTCATCATCGTAACACCGGCTTCACGGGCTCGATCGATCACCGCTTCTTTATCTTCGCCAAACTGTTCCACATTCAAATGGACATGTGTGTCGAATAATTGAACCATATGCCATCCCTTCTTTTTTTTCGAACTTCAAGAAATAACCGTGCCGTTTGGCAGATCGCCATCAACCGTCACGACGCGTAAATCGCCATCCGCTTTTCCGGCTAGAATCATTCCTTGCGAATCTTCCCCTTTTAGTTTTGCCGGCTTAAGATTGCTCACGCAAATAAGCTTTTTGCCAAGAAGCGCTGCTTCATCATAGTGTTCGGCGATGCCCGATACGACTTGGCGTTTTTCCGTTCCCACATCCAATTGGATTTTCAGCAAACGATCGGTTTTTTTCACAGGCTCAACTGCAACGACTTCCGCCACTCGCAATTCAACGTTTTTAAAGTCCTCAATGGTAATGAGCCCTTCTGTGCTTTCGGAGCCATCACCGGAGGAACTGCCACTGCCACCCGTCATTTGCTCCGTGATGTAGGTGACTTCCTCTTCCACATCAATGCGTGGGAACACCGGTGTTCCTTTTTCAATCACTTTTGTGCCTGCGGGCAGTTGGGCAAACGTTTCAAGCGAATCCCATGCCAATAAATGTTCCTGATCCTCAAAACCAAGTTGATTCGCAATCGAAAGCGGAGCCTTTGTCAAAAACGGCTGGATCAAAACGGCGATATAACGAAGGGATTCCGCCAAATGATACATCACCGTCTGCAGCGGTTCCTTCTCATCGCCTTTTGCAAGCATCCATGGCTGCGTTTCATCAATATATTTATTGGCACGATTGATGAATTGCCAGATTGCCGTTAATGCAACGGAGAATTCCATTTCTTCCATATGGTTCTCCACCTTCGTCACCGTCGCGTAAGCAAGCTCCACAAGCTGGCTGTCATAGGGCGTCCCGTCCCGGATATACTCCGGCAATTGGCCATCGAAATATTTATTGATCATCGCGATCGTTCGGTTTAACAAGTTGCCGAGGTCGTTCGCGAGGTCAAAATTAATACGGTCAACGAATGCTTCCGGCGTAAAAAGACCGTCGGCACCGAATGGAACTTCACGCAGCAAATAGTAACGAACCGCATCCAGGCCATACCGCTCCACCAATGTTTCCGGATACACGACATTTCCTTTCGACTTCGACATTTTTTCATCTTTCATGAGCACAAAGCCGTGGCCAAACACTTTTTTCGGCAGCGGAAGATCCAGCGCCATCAGCATAATCGGCCAATAAATCGTGTGGAAACGGACGATTTCTTTTCCGACGACATGAACATCCGCCGGCCAGTATTGTTGGTATTTCTCATCATTTCCGGTTCCATATCCCAGTGCAGTAATGTAATTTAACAATGCGTCGATCCAAACATACACCACATGTTCAGGATCACTTTTGACCGGAACGCCCCAGGAAAAAGCCGTACGGGAGACCGCAAGGTCCTCGAGCCCCGGTTTGATGAAGTTGTTGATCATTTCATTTTTACGTGTTTCCGGTTGGATAAAATCAGGATTTTCTTCATAGAAAGCAAGCAAGCGGTCGGCGTACTTCGACATCCGGAAAAAATAGGACGTTTCCCGCACCCATTCCACGGGATGGCCGCTTTCCGGGCTTTTTCCGCCCACCACTTTTCCGTTTTCCTTAACGGGATCATCAAGTTGGATTTCCGTATAATACGTTTCATCGGAAACGGAATACCAGCCTTCATACTCGCTTAAATAAATATCCCCTTGTTCTTTCAGTTGCTCAACGACTTGTTGAACGGATCGTTTATGCCGCTCTTCCGTTGTCCGGATAAAGTCATCATAGGAAATATCCAGTTTATCCCAAAGGGAGCGGATGCTCTCGACAATACCATCAACAAATGCTTGAGGAGTCGTTCCCGCTTCCTCTGCTTTTCGTTCAATTTTTTGGCCATGCTCGTCTGTACCTGTCAAAAACATGACATCGTGACCTTTCAGCCGTTTGTAACGGGCCAATGCATCGCTGGCCACCGTCGTGTACGCGTGACCGATATGCAATTTCCCGCTTGGATAATAGATCGGTGTTGTTAAATAAAACGTTGACTTAGACATAAAAACCTCCTTGTTTTCATCATGGGCTTCCTTCCCAATAAAATAAACTCCCACCCCATGCAGGGGCGAGAGTTCACTCACGCGGTACCACCCTTTTTCCTCCTGATCACGGACCAAGAGCTCAAAGCACCGGTCTCATCACCGGCGGCTGTCAATAACGCAGATAGACGTCTTCCCCTTGCTGCGCACACAGCTCGAGGAAAAAACCTCCCGGACCATGTTCAACGCCTCGTTTGCCACCGGTTCTCATCAGCCCGGCTCTCTGTGGACACGTGAGCATTTACTCATCCGTTCGCAGGATCGTATCGATATTCGCATACCTATTAAAAGGATAGAAAAGTCGAGGCGATCTGTCAAGGCGAGGGACTTTGGCCATTAGAGCCTCTGTGCCGCAACACGAACAAGTGGCGTGTTTGAACCGCTCCCTTTCGTTCACTCGATAAAAATAATAAATAAAAATCCAGGCGCGTTGATTATCCAGATTTATCCGATAAAATAGCATAGACAAATATGACGCTTCGTGAAGCCTTATTAAAGATGAATTTGTGGACTAATTGGCGTTCAGCTACCATTATGAGTCCTCAAAATCCGAGCACGAGGACTCATCTGGCTTCTGAACAACGCTTGGAGTCCGCAGATCTTGTTCCTGAGGACTTAGAAACTTCCGATAGATAACATTTGCACTAAGATACTTTGGATTGCTACGTGATCGAACATATAGGGCACTTATGTGAAGGTATATTAAGGTTAATCAACGCGCCTGATAAAAATCATTCATGTCATGCACAAGCTATGCACCCCATTTTCGCCCTAAGACTATAAAACTGGAACGATATGTTTTTTATTGACTTGTATTTACAGTACTGGTATTATAGTAGTAATAGAGAGAGAAAAAGTGTCGAAAATAGACACGCGCATACACCAAAAAATCAAGGAGGTCGAGCCAATGAAATCTACCGGCATTGTGCGAAAAGTAGATGAACTCGGTCGCGTGGTCATCCCTATGGAATTGCGGAAATCAATGGAGATCGCCAACCGGGATGCAATGGAAATTTACGTCAATGAAGATCAGATTATTTTAAAAAAATACAAGCCGTCGAAGACGTGCCAAGTCACAGGCGACGTATCCAATGATAATCTATCGCTTGCCGACGGGAACATCGTCTTAAGTCCCGAAGGCGCCGAGCAGATTATCGAACAACTTCAAGAATATGTAGAAGGTTCAAAATCTACAGCCTCTTAAATATTTTTTCGTTGACGGATCGTACGAGACGATCCGTCTTTGTTATTCCAGTCCATGATAAATGGCATACACGTCGTTTTTACTCATTTTCCGATCAACGGCACACTGTTTCAGTGCAGCCTTTCGGCCCCACCCTTGCTCTTCATAAGCCTTCACATGTTGAGGAACCGCCATCTCCTTCCACCAAAGGGAGGCTTGATCTTCCTCCAATTCCTCGTCCGACGCTCCGGCTACAATCAAGCAACATTCCCCTCGCCAACCATTTTCACGCCCAATCTGTGCCAATTCTTCCAAACGGCCGCGGTGGAACTCCTCATAATGCTTCGTTAGCTCACGGGCGACCACCGCTTCGCGATTAGCCCAAATTTCAGCCAGCTGCTCGATGGTTGCCGTAAGCCGGTATGGGGATTCATAAAAAACAATCGGCACCTGTATACGTCCAAGCTGAGCGAGCGTTTCTTTCCGTTCTTTTTTCTTGCGGGGGAGAAAACCGTGAAAATGAAAAGGGCCGCCGCCAAAACCTGAGGCAATCAAAGCGGTGACGGCAGCGTTTGAGCCAGGCAAAGGAACCACCGTTACACCTGCTTGGATGCAAGCGTTCACCAATCGTTCACCCGGGTCGGAAACGAGGGGAGCTCCTGCATCACTGACAAGTGCCCATTGTTCGCCGCCCTGAAGGGTTTCCAATAATTCGGACGTTCTTTTCTCTTCATTATGTTCATGCATACTTTTCATCGGCGTATGGATGCCATAGTGAGAAAGCAATTTCCGGGTTTGCCGCGTATCCTCTGCAAGAATCAGATCCACTTCGCCAAGCACACGAACGGCGCGATAAGTCATATCCTCAAGATTTCCGATCGGTGTCGGAACGAGATAAAGCATGCCGTGATCCAAAACCGCTCCGCCTCCTTTCGTTAATCAATTGTTTCTTCTCTGCTTTCGTTAACTGTTTAATCCGCCATTCTTCCCGCATCGCTTCTTTTTTACTCGGAAAAGCCTGTAAATGAATCAACGTAAACGGTCCGCGCCCACGTGTATATTTGGCGCCTGTTCCTTCATTATGCTTTTCGAGACGTGCATGCGGCTCACGGGCGTAACCGGTGTAATACGAGCCATCCCTGCACTCAAGCATGTACACGTAATGGCCGGAGACGGCATTGCACGGTATCGTGGCGAGGCGCTGCCCTTTTTCCGCTTCCTTCCCTCCATAAGCTTGCAAAAACTGCTTCGTATAGTTTCCCTCCCGATCATAAACGGTAATCGGGGGCAACGTCTTCACCCCGGGACTCCCCCCCTTAATCGTTTCAACTAAAACCATGTTTGCTTCCTTGTCCGCTTTCGGATGCACAAATTGGATACGCTTGGGCGTAAGTTTCACGCTTTCGCAGGCTTGGAACAACTCCGATAAACGGTCCGGCCGATAAACGAACGCCGCTTTGCCTTTATATTTTACAAGCCTGGCCGAGACCTGAGCCACATCAGCAAACGAAACATTTGCTTCATGGCGTGCCATCGCAACAGCCGTTTTTTTATTTGTATCTTTTTCATGAAAATAAGGCGGATTGCACGTCACAACATCGTAGTCTTCAGCGCCCAGCCATTCGCTTGCCCGGGATATATCTTCGCAAGTAAAGCTTAGTTGCTCTTTAAAACCATTCAGTTTTGCACTCCGCCGAGCCATCTCACACAATTGCGGCTGCACCTCAACGCCGGTTATTTCCACATTGCTGCGCATGGCCATTACAAGGGAGATCGAGCCGTTTCCGGAACATAAATCAACCATTTTCCCCCTTGTTTTCGCAACCGAAGCAAACTGGCCAAGCAGTACCGAATCCTTGGAGAAGGGAAACGTGTCTGTGCTTTGAATAATCCGCAAACGATTTTTATAAATATAGTCGATCCGTTCGTTCGGATGCAAGCGCAATAATCTCACCTCGAAAAAAAGCCCGCGCGAACGAGGTGCACGGGCCGTAAAACACTTATTTATTTTGAAAGAATGAAAGGCAGAAGAGACAGTCTCCTTCCGTCCGCAAGCCCCCATAGTTTAAATTACATATATGAAAACCTTCTTGATAAAGACGGGCAAGATTATCGTAACCTTCTCCCGGGAGTTCCGTAGCTGTGTCTGTCTCTTCGTCCAGCGTTTCCTCCGTCCACGTATCCGAGAAACCGCCCACGTTTTCCAAGCGTTCCCGTAACATTCGATTCTCAATGACGAGGCCTTGATTTTCCTCAATCAGGGATGCCAGCTGTTCTTTTAATTCATGGATTTCTTCATGAACCGTAAGCAGCTTCTTTTCCATATGAATGACTTGTGAAAACATTTCCTGCTTTGCCACGTTTTCCCCACCTTCTCGTGGAACGTCAGCCGGTTAAAGCGCCTTGCCCGATGAGCTCTTCCAAGGAAAACTCCACGGTTCGTTCAGGGTCTTCAAGTTCTACTTGGACGATCCGTTCCAACATATTTAAACCGGTAACTTTCCCTCTGCCCTCTTCAACATGTATATTTTCTCCGATGTCGGGAAGTTCTTTCTTTGCCTGCTCATACTCGTCATTCTCATACTTAAGGCAACACATTAAACGTCCACACAAACCGGAAATCTTCGCAGGGTTAAGGGATAAATTCTGATCCTTTGCCATTTTTATGGAAACGGGTTCAAAATCTCCGAGAAAAGTCGAGCAGCAAAGAACGAGTCCGCACGGGCCGATGCCGCCCAATATTTTCGCTTCATCCCGCACACCGATTTGCCGAAGCTCAATGCGGGTCCGAAAAATCGAAGCTAGGTCTTTTACCAGTGTTCGAAAATCAACCCTGCCATCGGCAGTAAAATAAAACATGATTTTGTTACGGTCAAATGTATATTCAGCACTTACTAATTTCATATCCAACTTATGTTCCTTAATCTTCTCTTTACAAACGCTTTGGGCCTCTTTTGCAAGTTCGATGTTTTCCGCGATCCGGGTTTTATCTTCATGCGTTGCGATCCGCACGACCTTTTTAAGCGGAAGCACAACGTCTTCATCGTCTACCGTTCTCTCTTCCAAGACGACGTACCCATATTCAACACCACGGGCCGTTTCAACAACTACAGATTGGCTCACTTGCACATCAAATCCGGCAGGTGAAAAATAATAAATTTTTCCCGTCTCTCGAAAGCGAATGCCTATCACTTGATGCAAGGTTATGATCCCTCCTGGAGGCGAAGCAGCAACCGCTCCATCAACAGCTGCGGATTCACATTGGCCGCCAGATATCGTTTCGCTTCCATCACCGCTCTCATATTAGCCGCCAACATGGATTCCGAACGATTGAAAGCTTCGGTTTTCAATCTCTCTAGCTGATCAGGATAAGCCAGGTCCTCCCTGCCCCACTTTGTATATAATGCATCCCGATACCAATAAAGGAAGAGGTCTAGGCCTATATCTATTGATTCTCTATCGATAAAATGTGTATGCCATTTCTCCTGCAACAATAATTTGGCTTGGGGAGGTCTTTTTAACACCTCTTCCGCTAATTGTATCACTACCTGACGGCCCTGTACAATCCAACTTGTCCGTTCCTTTGTGTCTAAATCCGTCGGCTTGTCTCCAATTCGAGCTTTAATCGCTGCCAATTCATTCGTTTCCCCTTGCTCTTGTAAACGCGCCTGCCGTTTTTCTTCCGACAATGGCATAAAAGAGATCACTTGCGAGCGTGATACGATCGTCGGCAGTAAAAAATGCAGGTTCCCGGTCACTAAAACAGCCAATGTTTCCCCGTTCGGCTCTTCCAACGAAGTCAATAAACTGTTGGCCGCACTCGTGGTCATTTTTTCGGCCTCTTCAATGATATATGCTTTTTTTGTAGACTCCATCCCTTTATAAGCAAACTCTTTTTGCAATAAGCCCACTTGATCTTTTTTTATGGAAAGGCCATCCGGACGGATTACGGTAACATCCGGATGGTTGCCTGCCCAAACACGTTTACATTCGCTGCATTGGTTGCACGGTTTCTCTCCGGGATCTTTTTCGTTGCATAAAAAAGCGCGACAAATAAGCCCCGCCGCTCGAAATTGCTCATCAAGCACTTCACCTTCAAAAATGTATGCATGAGGAAGACGCTCCCGCCAAACAGCATGCTGCAACAAACGCGAAACTACCGGCTGTTCCGATTGCAAGGTATCCCATTCCACGCGCGAGCCTCCTCTACGTTAAAATTGTTCAAACTGCTCCACATCGACGACAAATACCGTCGCTCCCCCCACCTGCACTTCCACAGGATAAGGCACGTAAGAATCTGCGTTCCCGCCCATCGGCGAAACAGGAGCAACCAATTGTTCACGGCTTTCACAGTTTTCTTTAATGATATCCAGCACATCCGCTACTTGTTCATTTTCAACACCGATTAAAAAAGTCGTGTTGCCTGCCCTTAAAAAACCACCCGTGGACGACAATTTCGTCGCGCGGTAATCATTTTCCACAAGTGCCGTTGATAAACGGTTGCTATCCTTATCTTGGACAACAGCAATAATTAACTTCATGGCAGCGACCCTCCCTTTGGGATATGAGACGGATTTTTTCTTTTATCATACGTTATGCGAGCAAATAAAACTAGTACTTTGTTCTAAAAATTCTTTTTAAAATGCTTGAGCCCGCTTATGGTACCCATACGTATGAGATAACGCATCTTTCGGGCGTCATGAAGTATCCATGGCGACCAGGCAGGAAGCTTTGCGCTCCGTTCAGGTCTCATGAAACGCTCATGGCTACCGTGTGTGGTACTTTTAGCCGGGCTCGGGCTGCATCAACCACTTATATCAGCCACTCCCCCACCGCAAGCTCACATTCCGGCTTCCTACTAACCTAAAGAACCAGCATTTCCCGAATAGACGCATAAATGTTTTCTTCCACATGAGAGATACTTGCATCAGCGTTAATCATCCGAAACCGATCTGCCGCTTCTGTAGCAAGCAAATGGTACCCGTTGCGCACCTGCTCATGAAACGCACGTCCCTTTTGATCCAGCCGATTTTCTTCGCGAGCATTTTGCGCAATTCGTGCCAAACCAACTTCAATGGGAATATCCAGGAAAAACGTACGGTCCGGCAACCAATGCTGAACCGCAAATAAGTTGATTTCCCGTACTTGTTCGATCCCGACACCGCTCGCATATCCTTGATAAACCAAACTGCTATCCAAATAGCGATCACAGAGAACGATTTTTCCGGCCTCCAAAGCGGGAATAATCTTTTCCACCAAGTGTTGACGGCGAGCAGCCGCAAACAACAGCACTTCGGTGTAACGATCCAGTTCTTCTTCCTCATCACTCAGCAACAAATGACGTATTTTTTCTGCACTCGCCACTCCCCCCGGCTCTCTGGATACAAGGGTTTCATGCCCATCTGCTTCCAATCGGCTGGCGATTCGTGGAATAACCGATGTTTTCCCTGAACCTTCCCCACCTTCAAAAGTAATAAACCTTCCTCTACCCATCTTCAATGACCTCTTTTCTAACGAGCAAAAACCCATCATGTATGTGAGACGCTGCCTGCACGCTCCCACCGGAGGACAGCCATTGTTGCAAAAACTGTAAACGCGCCCTGTCAACCACCTCTCCTGCCATCCAAAGCGGAATCCCGGGCGGATACGGGACAATATCCTCCGCTATGATGCTTCCTTCCGATTCTTGAATCGGAATGGCCTCCGATGCTTCTTGCTGCCCCCGCCAGTCAGCAAATGAATGCTCCACAACTTTTGGATACGGCGGGTATGCAGGCATGTCAGTATCCTTCATTGTTTTTCCTTTATAAAAAGAAACCAGCGTAGAAAGGAGCACCTGTTCCCAGTTTTCAGGATGATCCAAAGGTAGGACGAGCAAAACATGGTTCCTGTCGCTTAATTCAGCATAAACATGTTCCTTATGTAAATGTTTCTCCCATTCCCATCCGTTCCATCCGTCAGGTGCCCGTAAAATCATTTTTAAAGGATCGTTGTTTTTTACACGAACCCCCGGACATGCCTCGTCCAATTTTTGATGAAAACCATGCAATTTTCCGGCAATGTTTTCCCCAATCAAAGACTCGTTATAGGCACGTGCCACATCAAGAGAAGCAAGAATCGGATAGGAAGGGCTGCTCGTTTGTAGTCTTTGCAACCAATACCGGCAGCGTGTTTCATCAGCTCCCGACCGTAAATGCAAAAACGCTCCCATCGTAAGGGCGGGCAACGTTTTGTGCGCCGATTGCACAACCGCGTCGGCCCCCGCTTTCAATGCCGAAACGGGAAAACCCGAATCGATATGAAGATGTGCACCGTGCGCTTCATCCACGAGCACATCCGCACCATTTTTTTTAGCAACGGCAATGGCTTCTTCCACTTCTCCAACATAACCATAATAACTTGGAGAAGACAGCACCAACCCGTTCGCCTCCGGATAACACTCAAATCCATAGGCAACCGTTTCTTCTGACATTCCTGCAGGCAATCCAGATTCGGCCTCCATATCCGGCGCAATGAAAACCGCCTCCACGCCGGCCAATTCCAGTCCATGAATCACCGAATGATGCACATCCCGTTGCACCAGTACCTTTTCTCCTCTCTGAAAAAACGAAAGGATCATCGCTAGATTGCCGACCGTGGAACCGCCGACGAGAAACAATGTGCGGGCACAATCATATTGGCTTGCTGCCAATCGCTCTGCTTCCAATATTACACCGGACGGGGCATGCAAATCATCCAATCCCGGCAACTCCGTTTGGTCAAGGCGCATGATTTTTTCAAAATAAGCAGAGTAAGGTGCCGGCAACAAGCTTCCATTTTTATGGCCCGGCACATGCATCGATGTAGGTGAATGTTGATCATGGGAGTATAACCGCTCATAAAGCGGACATTTCCCGTTCATAGTTTCCCCATTCCTTTTTTCTTTTATCCAGGTGGTAAGCGCCCGCTTTCCCGGAAGTCTGCATCCGAAATCTGAGCTCTGGAAAAGCGGGCGACTAACACCCCCGAAGTTTCCCTTTATTATAACAAGTATTTAGTGAGACAGCATACGGCTATTCATTGTACTTCCGCGTAGTCGTTCGATGTACCAAGCATAGGTTGGGTCCTCAACTTCCAATTCTACCATTTTTCTTTCACATGAGGGACAAATCCACATGGAAAGTAAATAGAATCCCCTCTCGCTTTCCTGCTTGCATATCCCGCAACTATCCACTCCTGTTGCTCTCTTATACATTCCGTTTCCCCCTACACATAATCATTTTCTTTTTAGTGTTTCCTAATTTGATAGATGCTATACAATATATAGAGGTCGAATGAAATGGAGCTTACGTTATCTTATGGGGCAAACGCCCAAATCGTGCCTGACTTAAAAAAAAAATCCATAAAAAACCGACCCCGAGTACATATCCTAAAAACCGAGCGAACAACGAAAACAGACCGATGGAAGCTTTCCAACGTCGGCCCGATCGCCCGGAGTAGCCTGGAATTCTGGCACTTTCCGGTGATATTCTGTCACTTTTGCCGTGAAATCTGGCACTTTTACACGACAATACGTTTTTTTCCCATTAAAAAACCGACCCGGAGCATACCTCCGAGTCGGTCTTTTCGCTTGCCAGGCGACGTCCTACGCTCACGGGGCGTTTCCGCCCGATTACCATCGGCGCTGAAGAGCTTAACTTCCGTGTTCGGCATGGGAACGGGTGGGGCCTCTTCGCTATCGCCACCTGACGATGGGGAGACATTCTCCCAAAACTGAATAACGCTTCAGCGATCGACACCCGGGTGCCACCCATTCGGGTGGATAAACCGTTTGACCGATTAGTATCTGTCAGCTCCACGTGTCGCCACGCGTCCACCTCAGACCTATCTACCTTATCGTCTTTAAGGGGTCTCGCGGGAAATCTCATCTTGAGGTCGGCTTCGTGCTTAGATGCTTTCAGCACTTATCCGATCCACACGTAGCTACCCAGCCATGCTCCTGGCGGAACAACTGGTACACCAGCGGTGTGTCCATCCCGGTCCTCTCGTACTAAGGACAGCTCCTCTCAAATTTCCTGCGCCCGCGACGGATAGGGACCGAACTGTCTCACGACGTTCTGAACCCAGCTCGCGTACCGCTTTAATGGGCGAACAGCCCAACCCTTGGGACCGACTTCAGCCCCAGGATGCGATGAGCCGACATCGAGGTGCCAAACCTCCCCGTCGATGTGGACTCTTGGGGGAGATTAGCCTGTTATCCCCAGGGTAGCTTTTATCCGTTGAGCGACGGCCCTTCCATGCGGTGCCGCCGGATCACTAAGCCCGACTTTCGTCCCTGCTCGACCTGTCTGTCTCGCAGTCAAGCTCCCTTCTGCCTTTGCACGCTGCGAATGATTTCCAACCATTCTGAGGGAACCTTGGGGCGCCTCCGTTACTGTTTGGGAGGCGACCGCCCCAGTCAAACTGCCCACCAGACACTGTCCCTGAACCGGCTCACGGTTCGAGGTTAGGATGTTCATATCGCAAGGGCAGTATCCCACCGGCGCCTCCTCCGAAGCTGGCGCTCCGGATTCCTTGGCTCCTGCCTATCCTGTACAAGCGATACGAAAACCCAATATCAAGCTACAGTAAAGCTCCATGGGGTCTTTCCGTCCAGTCGCGGGGGACCTGCATCTTCACAGGTCATATAATTTCACCGGGTCTCTCGTTGAGACAGTGCCCAAGTCGTTGCACCTTTCGTGCGGGTCGGAACTTACCCGACAAGGAATTTCGCTACCTTAGGACCGTTATAGTTACGGCCGCCGTTTACTGGGGCTTCAATTCGGACCTTCGCGCCTAAGCGCTAAGCCCTCCTCTTAACCTTCCAGCACCGGGCAGGTGTCAGCCCCTATACTTCGTCTTTCGACTTCGCAGAGACCTGTGTTTTTGGTAAACAGTCGCTTGGGCCTTGTCACTGCGGCTCCCCGGGGCTATCAACCCCAAGGAGCACCCCTTCTCCCGAAGTTACGGGGTCATTTTGCCGAGTTCCTTAACGAGAGTTCTCCCGCGCGTCTTAGAATTCTCATCCCACCTACCTGTGTCGGTTTGCGGTACGGGCACCGATGCCCTTCCTAGAGGCTTTTCTCGGCAGCGGAGGATCGGGGACTTCGGTACTTCATTTCCCTCGCGGTCACGCCTCAGCCTTCACGTTGGGCGGATTTGCCTGCCCAACAGCCTCGGCCGCTTCGACGCGCTTCTCCATCAGCGCGCTCGCCCTACCTTTCTGCGTCCCCCCTTCGGTCTGACAGCCATCGGTGGTACTGGAATTTCCACCAGTTATCCATCGCCTACGCCTTTCGGCCTCAGCTTAGGTCCCGACTAACCCTGAGCGGACGAGCCTTCCTCAGGAAACCTTAGGTTTTCGACGGAAGGGATTCTCACCCTTCTTTTCGCTACTCATACCGGCATTCTCACTTCGGTGCGCTCCAGCCGTCCTCACGGTCGGCCTTCCCGGCACACCGAACGCTCCCCTACCATGCTAGAGGTGAGAGGTCAGATGTGAGAGGTGTGAGAAATTCAAAACCAACTACTTCCACTTTTGATGAAGAACAGACAGTTGTTTGCCTAGTTGTTCGTATTGATCCCATAGTAAAGGGATCGATGTGGAAGCTCTTCTTAGCTGTCTTCCTAACTCTAACCTTTCATAATCAGGGAATTGATGAGTCACTTGATGAATATCTTTCCCGAGATTGTATGATAGTTCATATACCCTTAAATCTCGATACGTTTTAATCATCTTTATCTCCTTTTCCCACTTCTCACGTCTCACTTCCCACCTCTAACATCCACGGCTTCGGTGATGGATTTAGCCCCGGTACATTTTCGGCGCAGCGTCACTCGACCAGTGAGCTATTACGCACTCTTTCAATGATGGCTGCTTCTAAGCCAACATCCTGGTTGTCTAAGCAACGCCACATCCTTTCCCACTTAATCCATACTTGGGGACCTTAGCCGGTGGTCCGGGCTGTTTCCCTCTTGACGACGGATCTTAGCACTCGCCGTCTGACTCCCGGAAACCAAGTCGCTGGCATTCGGAGTTTGACTGAACTCGGTAATCCTGTGGGGACCCCTCATCCAATCCGTGCTCTACCTCCAGGACTCTTCCTCCGAGGCTAGCCCTAAAGCTATTTCGGGGAGAACCAGCTATCTCCGTGTTCGATTGGCATTTCACCCCTACCCACCCCTCATCCCCGTAATTTTCAACTTACGTGGGTTCGGGCCTCCAGTCGGTGTTACCCGACCTTCACCCTGGACATGGGTAGATCACACGGTTTCGGGTCGACGTCGACGTACTCTGCGCCCGCTTCAGACTCGCTTTCGCTGCGGCTCCGTCTCTTCAACTTAACCTCGCACGCCATCGTCACTCGCCGGTTCATTCTACAAAAGGCACGCCATCACCCATGAACGGGCTCTGACCACCTGTAGGCACACGGTTTCAGGTTCTCTTTCACTCCCCTCCCGGGGTGCTTTTCACCTTTCCCTCACGGTACTGGTTCACTATCGGTCACTAGGTCGTATTTAGCCTTGGGAGATGGGCCTCCCTGCTTCCGACGGGGTTTCTCGTGTCCCGCCGTACTCAGGATCCACGCCGGAGAGGGCAGCGTTTCGCGTACAGGGCTCTTACCTGCTATGGCGGACCGTTCCAAGCCGCTTCCGCTACGCCGCCCCTTTGTCACTCCGTATGGCGTGTCCTTCAACCCCGGACGGCAAGCCGTCCGGTTTGGGCTCGCTTCCGTTTCGCTCGCCGCTACTCAGGAAATCGCGTTTGCTTTCTCTTCCTCCGGCTACTAAGATGTTTCAGTTCGCCGGGTCTGCCTTCATCTGCTTAATTAGTTGGGCAGATGATCTTCTCCCATGACGGAGAAGGGGTTCCCCCATTCGGACATCTCCGGATCCAAGCATACTTACAGCTCCCCGAAGCATATCGGTGTTCGTCCCGTCCTTCATCGGCGCCTAGTGCCAAGGCATCCACCGTGCGCCCTTCCTTGTTTAACCACATGCAGGAATGGGTCTTTCTAAGAAACACGTTCGTGTCTCTTCATGACACCCGGTGTGTGTGTCGTTTCTCGCTTTCTCGCGTTATTCAGTTTTCAAAGAACGTCGGTTGAGCAGTTGCCCGCTCAAAACTGAATGAAAAGCCGAAGCGCTTGCCTCCGGCCCCCTCGCTGGGAGGGGACCATGGGCTCCTTAGAAAGGAGGTGATCCATCCCCACCTTCCGGTAGGGATACCTTGTTACGACTTCACCCCAATCACCGGCCCCACCTTCGGCGGCTGGCTCCCAAAGGTTGCCTCACCGACTTCGGGTGTTGCCGGCTCTCGTGGTGTGACGGGCGGTGTGTACAAGGCCCGGGAACGTATTCACCGCGGCATGCTGATCCGCGATTACTAGCGATTCCAGCTTCATGCAGGCGAGTTGCAGCCTGCAATCCGAACTGAGAACGGCTTTTCTGGGGATTGGCTCCACCTCGCGGCTTCGCGGCCCATTGTACCGTCCATTGTAGCACGTGTGTCGCCCAGGCCATAAGGGGCATGATGATTTGACGTCATCCCCGCCTTCCTCCGGTTTGTCACCGGCAGTCAATGTCGAGTGCCCAACTTAATGCTGGCAACGACATTCAAGGGTTGCGCTCGTTACGGGACTTAACCCAACATCTCACGACACGAGCTGACGACAACCATGCACCACCTGTCACTCTGTCCCAAAAGGGAAAACCTTGTCTCCAAGGCGGCCAGAGGATGTCAAGGCCTGGTAAGGTTCTTCGCGTTGCTTCGAATTAAACCACATGCTCCACCGCTTGTGCGGGCCCCCGTCAATTCCTTTGAGTTTCAACCTTGCGGTCGTACTCCCCAGGCGGAGTGCTTATTGCGTTTGCTTCGGCACTACGGGTATCGAAACCCCTAACACCTAGCACTCAACGTTTACGGCGTGGACTACCAGGGTATCTAATCCTGTTCGCTCCCCACGCTTTCGCACCTCAGCGTCAGTCACAGACCAGAGAGTCGCCTTCGCCACTGGTGTTCCTCCACATCTCTACGCATTTCACCGCTACACGTGGAATTCCACTCTCCTCTTCTGTACTCAAGTGCGGCAGTTTCCAATGCCATTCCGGCGTTGAGCGCCGGCCTTTCACATCAGACTTGCCGTACCGCCTGCGTGCCCTTTACGCCCAATAATTCCGGACAACGCTTGCCCCCTACGTATTACCGCGGCTGCTGGCACGTAGTTAGCCGGGGCTTTCTGGTGAGGTACCGGCAAACCTCCGGCATTTCCTCCGGAAGCTGTTCTTCCCTCACAACAGAGCTTTACGATCCGAAAACCTTCCTCACTCACGCGGCGTTGCACCGTCAGGCTTTCGCCCATTGCGGATGATTCCCTACTGCTGCCTCCCGCAGGAGTCTGGGCCGTGTCTCAGTCCCAGTGTGGCCGATCACCCTCTCAGGTCGGCAACGCATCGTCGCCTTGGTAGGCCCTTACCCCACCAACCAGCTAATGCGCCGCGGGCCCCTCTTTGAGCGACGGCCTTAAAGACCGTCTTTCTCCCCTCTCGCAGGCGCGAAAGGGGACGCATCCGGTATTAGCACCGGTTTCCCGGTGTTATCCCGGCCTCAAAGGCAGGTTGCCCACGTGTTACTCACCCGTCCGCCGCTGGCCTTCCGGAGGTGCAAGCACCTCCGGAGGCCCGCTCGACTTGCATGTATTAGGCACGCCGCCAGCGTTCGTCCTGAGCCAGGATCAAACTCTCCATAAAAAGTTTCGCTTCGCACACGGGGGGTGTGCGTCGCACTGACTCGTTGTTTCACTTCATTGCGTTCGCTTGGCTTTTTCATTCAGTTTTCAAAGGGCAAATGATGATGCCGCCGTTTTAAAGCGACTCATTTATTCTAGCAAATGCCGTCTTTTGTGTCAAGAGACATTTTTTATCGAATGTTCGCCTTTCAAAGCGACATTGATCAATATATCATCGCACAATCATTGCGTCAACCGTTTTTTTCGATATTTTTTCAACCGAAATAACTAGACTGATTGCGTCGACTCTTGAAATGCTATCACCTCATATAAAAAGTGTCAACCGCCCGCCCCCTATTCCATTTCTCATAAAAAAGAAGACGGCAAAGCACCGTCTACATCACTCCGGGCAGCACGAGAAAATGTACAGCAAACAACATGAGAACGCCGGGGAGCCCTAAAATTCCGGTAACCGCGGAAGTAAAAAGGTTAATCGGCATGTGCAAACCCATAAAATTGCCGAATAAATTAATTAAAAATAACGCGAGAGCTCCTACCATAATGCGAACAGCGCCGTTCCCCACCCATTTAAACGATTTTAACGGAACACCGAGAAACATCAATATAAAGATTCCGATGCCAATCGCTGCCACAATGAGAACCGGATCCACACCTATCACCTCCCACGGGTGCCCTCGTACATCTTCCGCTTAACGAGTCACACCCCGCATTGGATCTAAACCTTCTAATAGATCCTATGCTTGGACACGAAAAGACTTGCCTAAAACATGGCAAGTCTTTTATCCTTTCGTTCGTTCTTTTAATACACGGGCTTCCCGCAATAAAAAACGATACTTCGCTTCTTCCATTTTCAATTGAAGCCGTACATCTTCACTCGGATCGATGCTTCTCTCCAATAAACTTTCCTGTCGGAAACACTTTTGTTTTTGAAGGTCTATCAGTTGATAAAGATTGGCTTCTTCTTTTTTTCTTATTTTTTGTTTTTTGGCCATCCTATAGCTCACGCCTTCCTTCTACTGCGCGGGAGAGCGTGACTTCGTCGGCATACTCCAAATCCCCGCCGACCGGAAGCCCATGGGCAAGGCGGGTGACACGTATGCCCGTCGGTTTAATCATCCGGGACAGGTACATGGCCGTCGCTTCCCCTTCAATGGATGGGTTTGAAGCAAGGATCACCTCTTGAACCGTGTCATCTTGCAACCGTTTAATCAATTCCGGGATATGGATATCTTCAGGGCCAACCCCGTCCATCGGAGAAATGGCCCCGTGCAACACATGATAGAGGCCATTGTATTCCTGCATTTTTTCCATGGCCATGACATCCTTGGAATCTTCAACGACACAAATAACGGAACGGTTACGATGGCTATCGTCGCAGATCACACACGGATCTTGATCCGTAATATAAAAACAAGAGGAACAATGCGTTAAATCACGTTTCGCATTAACGAGGGCTTTTGCGAAATCAAGCACATCGTCCTCCTTCATATTTAGTACGTAAAAAGCAAGACGGCTCGCGGTTTTCGGGCCAATCCCCGGCAATTTCATGAAACCGTCGATCAGTTTAGATATCGGAGCAGGATATTGCACGCGTCAATCCTCCTAAAACATTCCAGGTGGCAGATTCATCCCTTTCGTGAACTTGCCCATGTCCTGTTCCACTAGTTCGTCCACCTTGCCCATTACTTCGTTCATTGCTGCTAAAACCAAATCTTGAAGCATATCAACATCATCAGGATCGACAACCTCTTCGTCGATTTCAACATCCACAATGCGCTTGTCGCCGGAGGCAACGATTTTCACCGCGCCGCCGCCCGCGGTTGCTTCCACGGTTTTTTCTTTTAGTTCCTCTTGCGCCTCTTGCATTTGTTTTTGCATCTTCTGCATTTGCTTCATCATGTTGCCCATGTTTTTCATTTGTCTTCCTCCTCTATATTCGAATCGTCCATGACTTCAACTAAATCAGATCCGACGAGTTTTTTTGCCTCCGCGACCAAGGGATCCTCTTCGTTCGCTTCCTCATTCGGCGTTTCCTTCGCCGCCGCTTGCTGATGCTTGCCTCGATAAGCTTCTTTTAGTTGATCCCAGTCTTGCTTGAGCAACGTCAAGATGTGATAGCTATGGTCATTATTAGCCGCGATGGCGTGCTCTGTCAATGCTTTAAATTTATCGGCAATCATGCCGCGATGCATTTCATTGCGAAAAACGAGAAGTACCGCGTCCGTCGTCGCCGCTACCGGCTGGGCGTCATTTAACCACGCATGCGCGGGCACGCTTTCTTTTTTGAGCGTTTGCAACGTTTCCGCCCACCGGGATTCAATTTTCACCCGTTCTTCCTTCGAAGCTTGCGGAAGCAACTGTTGAGCTTGTCTCACCCCTGAACTGTTTGGGGAGCTTGAAGGTTTCGGTTTTTCTCGCGGGGCGGCTTGGCGGGGCATGTCTCCTTCCCGGGACGAAGCACGCGCCGCTCCATTCTCTTGCCCCTCTTCCAAGGTACGGATTTTTGTTTCCAGCTGTTGGACTTTTTCCACCAACCGTTGCACCTGTTGATTGTCTGCCGAAGCATTTCCCTCGGTTCCGGCATCTCCCTGGCAAATGTGAATAAAGGCCATTTCCAGAAAAATCTTCGGATGCGAAGAGCCTTTCATTTCCCGCAATTCGTCATGAAGGGCATCAATCGTTTTGTATGCCCAGTCCGGCTCTATTTTATCCGCAAGCGAACGAAACGTTTCATCGACCTGGACACGGTCCAGGAGCTCTTCCACATCGGGGGCGGTCTGAAAAAGCAATAAATCACGCAAATAATGGATGATATCCTCCATAAAACGCAACGGGTCTTTGCCTTCCCGTATCAGCGTGTCCGCGGATTGCACAGCTTCTTTGGCATCTCGTTCGATCAATGACGTTATTGCCGAAGCGAGAAACGATTGGGATACGGCACCCGTTATCGCCTGGACGTCAGAAGCCGTAACTTTCGTTTCCGCAAAAGAAAACGCCTGATCAAGCAGGCTTAAAGCATCCCGCATTCCGCCTTCGGCCGCCCGTGATATAAAATGGAGGGCATCATCCTCTACCTCGACCTCTCCCTCTGCAACAACCTCTTTCATTCTCGCCACAATGGTATCTCCACTGATCCGCTTAAAATCAAAACGTTGGCAACGGGAAACGATCGTGAGCGGAATTTTGTGTGCCTCTGTCGTCGCCAAAATAAAAACAACATGTTCGGGAGGCTCTTCCAATGTTTTCAACAAGGCGTTAAATGCACCGGTCGAGAGCATGTGCACTTCATCGATAATGTAGACCTTATAGCGTACATCGCGTGGTGCGGCAATGACGTTATCCCGTATGTAACGAATTTCGTCAACCCCGTTGTTGGAAGCCGCATCAATTTCGATCACATCAACGACGGACCCTGTTTGGATCCCTTGGCATGCCTCGCATTCATTGCACGGCTCGGCCACCGGAGCATGCACACAGTTTATGGCCTTCGCGACAATCTTGGCAGCACTCGTCTTTCCCGTCCCCCGCGGACCGCTGAATAAGTAGGCATGGGCGAATTTTTGCTGCCGAAGGGCATTTTGCAGCGTTTGCGTAATGTGATTTTGGCCGGCAACATCCTCGAGACGCTGCGGGCGCCAGACACGATAAAGCGCTTGATAACTCAACAAAAGCCCCCCTTGTTTTATTCGCTAAATTCAACGTTCTTTATACCTTTCTTTATTATACGTTTTCCATGGTTTTTTTTCAAAAGCAAACGATTCGATCACGATCTTCTGCCAAAAAAAGTACCTTAAATAGGTACCGGTAGATCTATACATCTATATCTTCTTTTTTTAACGCCATAATCAACAATTCATTATAGCGCTTCACAGGTTCAAAGCTATATTTTTTAAAGAAATCAACAGATGATTCCATCGCTTCAACAACGATAAAATTAATTCCAACTATTCGACTGACTTCAATACACATATCAAAAACCATGAGCATTAGTATATGTCCAAGGTTCATTTCCCTGTATCGTGAGTCTACTCCGATGTAATGTAGTCTTATCGAAGGGTAATGTTGCTCCGGCATCGGCGAACGAGTACTTTCCCAACCTGCACTTTCCCTTTTTGATTTAACTATATTCACATAATCAGCAAATAAACTACAATAACCAACCAATTTGCTATCATAATAAAGAAGGTGGGTCCTGCACGATCCGGATTCTTGCAATACAAGTGCTTCTTCCTTCAAAAAATAATTCACTTTGAATTGCCTGAACATATAACCCTTTTATGTCCTTTTTGTGTTCGTTAGAGAGAGGGATTATTTCGATTTCACCAGGCTCAACGTTTACCATATTCGCCATGTCGTTCTTTTCGAATTTTTCGAAAGGCACTAATTTCAGATCTCAACTTTTTCATGGTTCTCACCCAAAAAGGTCCAGGTTTTCCACCAATTAGAGCGAAAAATACATTATAATAGAGATAGACTACGATGTTGGAGGTTCTACCATGTTCAGGCCAGGAGACAAAGATGTACAAAAAACACTCTTCGATCAAGATCAAGCATTTCCCGACTATGTTGTTGAAATGCTGAAAAAAAGCTGGGCCGAGGATTTTTATCGCCTTATTCTTACGCAAATTAATGAAAAACGCTTTTCCGTCTTATATAGCCAAAAGGCGAGTCGTCCGAATAAGCCAGTGAATGTTCTGGTCAGTTTGCTTATCCTCAAACAACAACATATATTCTCCGACGAGGACTTGATTGGATCCCTTTATTTTGATTATCGGTTTCAATATGCCTTGGGTCTGGAGGCCAATGCGGATAAGGAACGTCTCTGTGTTAACACCTTATCCAACTTTAGATGTCGCCTGGTTGAACATGAGCTACAAACGGGAGAAAATCTCCTCCAACAAGAAATGGAGTCGCTCGCTGAAAAAATGGCATATTTTCTTTCTTTAAACAAATCGATGGCACGCATGGATTCCACGATGCTTGACAGTTCTTGCAAAAAAATGACGCGCATTGAGTTGGTTTATACGGTGATTCGTAACGTGGTCAGGGAACTCAACAAGATTCCGGGATTGGATATCCCTGCGTCTTATTTGGCGTACCTTGAAAAAGGACATAAAAACCAAACCATATACAAAACGAAATCGACAGAAGAAGCATCTAAACTTGAATCCCTCATTCATCAGGCGCATGACTTGCACGTGTGGGTTCAAGATGCATCTGTCGCCCTTGATACCGATGCTTTTAAGCATCTGGCGCGCCTACTGCAAGAACAATCTGTGGAGTCGGAAGACGGCATCACTGTTCCCATCGAAGGAACAAAGTTATCTTCTCGTATTCTTCAAAACCCATCGGATCCTGATGCGACCTTTCGTCACAAAGGCGGAGACCATCATATCGGCAACAGTTTAAATCTTGTAGAAGTTCATGACCCTGAAAAAGAAACAGGGCTTATTATGCATGCCGATTTGAAAGAGAATACCCATAGTGACGCACAATTTGGCGAGGACTTTGTCAAAGAGCACCCTTTGGCCGACGACATTGAGACACTCGCTGTTGACGGTGCTTACTATCGCCAAGAAACGGTGAAACACGCGGATGACAAAGACCTTGAGATCAACTTTTCCCAATTGACCGGACGTTCTGTTTCCGATGACTATATTGGTGTCGACCAATTTGAGATTGACCCTGAAACAGGGAAAATTACAAGATGTCCACAAGGGCATGAACCAACCTTTCCCATCTATGATGCCGAGAAAGAGATATACACAGCCAAATTTTACAAAGAACATTGTCAGCAGTGCCCTCTATTAAACCAGTGCCAAGTCAAAGAGCAAAAGAAAGCCTACCACGTTTCGTTTAGCGAAAACAAAAGACGGACCGACCAAACGCGCGCCAAAATTGGAACGAAAAGGCATCAGGAACTTTCCAACTTTCGGGCGGGTGTTGAAGGCGTGCCTTCTGTCTTGAAACGGGCATATCGATTGGAGGATTTGCCTGTCAGGGGACGCGTGCGTCCAAAAATCTGGTTATATGCCTCAATCATTGCCCAAAACTTCAAAAGATGCACGAAACATCTTAAAAAGATGGCCCCAGCCACCGTTTAAGAGGGGTGGGGTAGATTTTTTCGAAGAAAAAATCATCCTTCAAACTTTAAAATGCCGCTCATTTTTGTTGGAAAAGACTTTGAGTGAGCATTAAAGCCTTAGTTTTTGGGTGCTAACCTTTCATTTCTTCTTTATTAGCAGTATTTTTATCGTTCGACCATCGAATAAACTCTTTCATTTCTCTATCGGTAAGTTTGATGTTCATGGGTTTAGAATCCGTTAATTTAACCATATTTACTCCCCCATATTAACGGCAATCAGATACCTCCTAAGATATCGTATGCCTCTACTTAATTAAATTATAAACGATTTATTAAAAATCTCAATTCTTACCGGTCGGATCGCACGTCTGGCTAATAAAAAAAGCCCCTTCCCCAGGGGCTCGTCTCAAATATGTATGCCGTGCACCTTCCTTCGATAAGCATATCATAAGCGGTACCTAAGCAGTTAGCTCGATCCAGGCGCCTCCGCGGCACACGAAAGGTCCCGCTTACTGCTGCTTCCTTCCGGACCTGACAGGGTTCACGAGTTTCCGTTGCGCGGAACCCGGACGTCAACACCACTTACAAAGGGCAGTCCCTACAATATGCAAACCTTGGGAAGGGATTCAGCCTCGCTCTAGCGGATTGCGAGCAGAGGGCACCGCTACCTCCCCGCTTAGCACGGCACGTTACAGTATAAATCATAGCGGACAAGAAATCAACGGGAGATTATCATGATTATCAAAAGCTTATTGTTCTTTTTCCATATACGAAATGTTTTTGAAATCTCGAACAGAGGCAGGAATATTCACCAATTGCTCTTGAGGAAAAACACCAGCTTTTTTAATTTTTTCCAGCTTTAATGTCGTTTCCCCATCAAAATAATGTTCCCCGCATTGTTCACAAACCTCAGCAGGGACATCCTCGATAATGATCTTTTTGTCATTCCATTTTCGTTCCACCGATACACGTTGATGGGTTAAGTCACCCTTACATAAAAAACATTTTTTCATCGTCGAGACCTCCTTGTACGTTCATCCACCCATTTTGGCAAATCAGGATAATACACTGTGATAAAAACAGTGCCATTTTCATGAAGGCCACAAACAGTATGAACCGCTTTGCGGTCCACGAAACTTAAAATCAGACAACTATGCCCTCTCAGGTCATCAGGATAATCTTCAACCAATTCCGACTGCACCAATGACATAACCAACTTTTCGATATCTATTCCTCGTTGATCGCATTTTTGGAGTGCATGATTGGTGAACCACCATTTCCGACCACTATATTTTGTTGTATTGTATTCAAAATATCCAGTATCCTCACCCACCTGCGGAAAATCCGTTTTTCCAATTATAGCACAAAACCTTTTAACGAATGTCGCTACACCATTCAACTTCTTGCACTCTTCTCCAACCATATAAATACATTTGTAATCAGTTTTGATACAAGGAAAAATACGTAATAAAAAAGAAACAAGTGAAAATAATTGATGCCGTAAAACATATGGAAAAAATGGTAATGAACCATGATTGGTTTAAGTACAAAGGCAAGAATCGCCGATAATAATGCCGCGTACAAGTAGAGATTCTTTTGATGATTTAGCGTCCATTGATATAACAACATAAAACAGACCGGAACAAGCGAGGCGTCCAGAGCAAAGCTCGCCAAAAATGGCACCAATTGATAAGGATATTCCCATAGTCCGCCATCATTCACATAAGCAAACCAAACGTGATAAAAGCAGCGCTTTTTTTATCGATGAAAACGAACAATACAATTAACGGTACGATCAGTGACACAATAACAATCCAAAGTTTCCATGCATCAAAGCTTGAAAATGCTTGCCAATATTGATTCGAACGATTTTATTCCATTAAAAAGCTCTGCTTGTTCCTCTCGAAGTACTCGAATTCCTTTTGAGGGATTACTTCGCTCCTCTTGTTCCTTTCAGAACAAATCGACTTCCGCCTGAGGAATTACCTTGCTCTTCTTGTTCCTCTCGGAGAAACTCGACCTGCGTTTGAGGGATTACTTCGCCTCTCTTGCTCCGTTCTCGATCCGTCATCACGAGTCCCTTTGCTTCTTTTTCCTCAATGTTCGAAAAAAAGCCGACAAACGCTCGCTGCATTCCTCTTCCAGCACCCCGCCAACGACTTCGCTTACATGGTTAAAACGCGCGTCATCAAGCAGATTCATCAACGTGCCCGCACAGCCGGCTTTGGGATCGGCGGCACCAAAAACAACCCGGGGCAGCCGTGCCTGCAACGCTGCGCCCGCACACATCGGGCAAGGTTCCAACGTGACATAAAGCGTGCATTCCTCCAAACGCCACGAACCGATCGCTTCACTGGCGGCACGCATCGCGATGCATTCCGCGTGGGTGAAAATATGTTGTTCCTGTTCACGCCGGTTATATGCACGAGCGATCACTTGATCCTCATGGACAATCACCGCTCCGATCGGTACCTCATTCTCAGCCTCGGCTTTGGCAGCCTCCTCAAGAGCCAATTTCATATAAAATTCATCGTATTGTTTCATGTGAAACATCCTTATTTAAAGCAAAAGAAATACATCGTCAAACATACGCATCGTGTTTGCGATACAACTCTTCCCCGTACTTATCAATATGCTTTATTAAATCTTCGTTCGAAAGTTGGTCGTAGTGAACAAGATCGAACATATAAGGGAGCGGGTAAACCTCATTTAAATCATCGTTCACCCCGACCATGGTTTTACGCGAGACCATCTCCCCTACAATGGCTAGATCTACATCTGAGCCCATCTTGTAGTTCCCTAAAGCCCGGCTCCCATACAATATCACCCGATCAATCTCCGGATATTTTTCGAGTGCTTTGTGTATATAGTGCAAATCCCGATCAATGAGGCCATTCATATTTATCGTTCCTTCGTGAATTTGACATGCATTTTTTCCAGCATGGGGAAATAGTGATTTCTAATATTTTTCAGTAATTTTTCCGCTACTGCTTCATCATACGTATGTGCTGTCAAGTTTTGGTCTGACAACGCATCTATCCAAGCATGGCCGTCCTCAATGAGATCCATTTGGTGCGCTTGCTTTATCGTTTGGCGAGGACTTTTTACGATATACCCCTCTGCTTCAACATAATCTTTTAACACCTTCCAAGACAACTCAAACGTCATTTCAAACAACTGAATCAAGCCCGCTCGTTCCAAGTCTGTCTCGAGCGGATTATCCTTATTTTCCCTCAAAAGTACGTAGGATTTTTCAAAATTCTCGAAGCGTTGTTTCCAACGTATATCTTTGGCATGTCCATTTTTAACCCCCGCTCTTATATCAAAACCAACTTTTCCTTTATTTTACCATAAAAAAAGACCGGAGGAGGAGGGCATTCGCCCCCTCATTTGCAACGAAACCTGCGCAACACCTTATCATCTTCTAGGGTCCTCGGTTCGTTCCACTTCTCCGGACTCTAAATCCACGACCAACTGCTCAATGCTGCCAAAAAACACGTTTGTATAAAATTCAGGATCTACATCATAATCTAAGGATTCAATTTCACTAGCGTTCGCTTCATCCCAACCAGAATCACCGTCCTCTAATCGGATTTCTTCAACATCTTCCTCGACATTTTGGTGATGGGCGAAGCGGGGGAGGTCAAACGCCTCATGGTGGTCCATATCTTCGCGTTCGGCATTAACAAGCACCTGGCCCAAAACTTGGGGAATGCGGGCGCCGCCCGGACTGCCAATCAATACTGCATCATCATCACCAGCAAGAATGGTCGGGGAAATGTAAGTTCTCGCGCGTTTTTCCTCCTCATAATAATTCGGATTAGATTCCTCGTTAAAGGCAAAATTACTCATTTGATTGTTCAGTAAAATCCCTGCATCATTCATAACCCCAGAGCCAAAGAAGTTACTCAAGGAATTGGTCGCAGACACCATCATCCCATCTTCATCCACCACATTAATTTGTGTGGTACTGCTTTTAACATCATCCGAAACATCCAGCGCGATTGAAGTATTTATTTCATCCAACATTGAATCTGTATGTTCCAAACTGGTTAATTCGCTGGTTTCAATGTCATTAAAAGACGGATCGCCTATGTTCAAATAACGGTCCGAGCGGGCTTCTTCCCAGATCTCCGTGAACGTACCGACAAATTCCGGAGAATGAGGCGCATGTTCGGTAATATCCAACTGATCCGCCATTTGGAGCATTTGAATGAGCGTTACCCCAGAAGACGGCGGCGGCGCTGAATACACCTGATAATCACCGAACGCACCAGAAGCAGGATTTTCCGTTAAAACCTCATAAGATTCTAGATCTTCTTCGCTCCAACTGACTTTATCCCCGGCGATTTCAGATGCAAGTTCACCGGAATAAAAATCTTCCAATCCTTCCTCTTGCAAATGGGATAATGTATCAGCGAGTTCAGGCTGAACAATGGGGTTTCCCTCTTCAATAGGATCACCGCCCATATAAAAGACATCTTCCGCATTGTCATCCATTCGCTCCTCCGCTCGATCGATTCGTTCCTCAAGCATCCAATTAACCTCAAATCCATTCTCGGCGTAGTGAATAGCAGGTTCCATCAAACGAGACATTTCCATGCTGCCATCCTCATCATGGACCGCCTGCAACCCTTTCAAAAAACCGGGAACGCCAGCGTAATGATCTGCCGGATTATCCGATGATGTATTCATCGGAGCCGTTTCTCGGTAATCATAAAAATCAGGCGTTTCATCGGCATCATCCATGACCAACATCGCACCGCCACCACCGATCCCTGAACCATAAGGCTCAACGACTGTAAGTGTTAAGGATGTTGCTATGGCCGCGTCAACAGCGTTCCCACCTTCTTCCAAGACTTCCTCACCAGCTTCCTGCGCAAGCGAATGCGAAGCGCTCACACCGTATTCGTCCGTGATTGTTTCGGATTCTTCTATGTCCCCGACAGCATCCTCTGTTGCTTCGGGCGAGCCGTTTTCTTCTTCCTCGTGATCCCCATCCTGAACAGCTAAAATAACCAAACCGCTCACAAGGACAGCGATAATCGAAAGGATTATCATCATACTCCGAGACATTTTCCCCACCCCATTGTTACCATTCTAATCATTTTAACCCCTTTCATTCTTCATATATTTTTTTATGTTTGTGATTATAACGTCAAATTTACTATAATACAAATAAAAAAAAGACCGGTTAGCACTAAATGTCTCGGTTTAAAGTCTTAATTTATGGTATTTTATGTTACGATCGTTTCCCGTGCAGGTATCAATTTTGCAAGCGTTGAATAATCACTCAGTTTCATGATAAACTGAGTATAGTTGACAAAAAAGATTAGAAAGATACACGCGTCAAGATCCGAATAACCAGCCGCCTTAACGGGCGGTTTTTGTGCGCTTGCTACTCCTCTATCAATGGACCTTGAAATAAAAACGTTTATTTGTATGGCCTATTGTTATCAGCGGTTCTCGGGTTTGTCCTTGTTCCAATTTGGTAGCCAACTGATTTTTTCCGTACATATTATGGGCAGCAGTCTTTTGAGGAGCGACAACATCTCTCATAATGGATATGGGTACCATCTGAAACACACCATTAGCTTTGGATTTCGTCGTTAAGCGTTTCGGCTTGGCCGCAGCGCTCGATGTTTTGGCGGGATTCCGTGAGTGCTCAGTCTTATACATCTTTTTTTCCTATAAGTCATTTTTTTGTTGAATGACCCTATCACGGTCCTCTGCGCGTGGCGGTTCCTCCAACCATTTGTTTTTCATTAAAATATCAGCCCCATCATTTGCATAGTTGGCAATATCAGTCATTAACCGACCATATAGCAAAGGTAGATCGTTTCGGAAGCTTGCACCGGAAGCTAATCCATACCGCCCAATGCTGAATTGGATTAATGAAGTGACATGATACATCATCAACTTATCCGAAAACGGAGGTTCCGAGGATCCCAAAGGAGAAGCATCCCACGTCATTGGTGCTTGAATGTCACTTTCTAATAATTTATCGGTGAACTTCCTTGTGTGTTTTTGTGCAATGTCTTTTCCTCTCAGCATATAATCCCTTATTTTTTGGGATCTAGCCGTTTGACCAAAGCCGGTACAAAGCATCATACCTAGAATGTTTGTTTCTATGTTTGCGTACAAATGGGAAATTTCAACGACATTGAGCGTTCGTTTATCATGAAATAGGGAATAACCCTTTGTATAGGTTTGTTTATCTGCATACTCCACATGATTAGGGATCGATATCATCGGTGGTCGAATCAACAATCCTTTCTCCAACATCAGCTCCGTCGTCTTATCATATACTTGGGCCATGTATGTTAAATTGTTGGCAAAAAAATCACGGATATCTTTTCGAACAGCGAATGCATAAAACGAAGAATAAATCGAACTTCCTAATTGCCCCAATTTGTGGAGATAGTCCAGAAAAAAGGTAGCTTCAAACAAAGGTTTCGCCTTCGCATTCACATCATGTTCGGTGCTAAACCCGATAGGAACCGGAAGGCTTTCTGCTTCAAAGATCGATCGGATGGTTGTCAAATTCTGAGCGGATTCATCATATGCTTCTTGAACCAACGTGTGAATCTTTTCATCATCACCGACTATTTGGAGAGCGTAAGCAAAGACACATTCCAACATACTATTTGACATATAGGTTGTCCATAAACTTCCTATCTCAGAAGATGTTAACGGTTGATGGTTTTCCAAATAAAACCCCTCCCTCTTTGTAATTAAATATTCTTCCATATGCTCTTGATTTCTCAGAATTTCATGTCTTTAGAATGTCGTACCAGCAGCGTGCACCATTCACAAAGAAGATAATTCTTCAATAGAAGGAATGATATTCCATCCAAGAGGATCTCCACCTGCTCCAACCCCTAGGGGTTGGAAAAAAATGTATAACCGTGCGCTTAACGATGACCCACGTCATACATGGTCGCTTAACCTCCCATATATCACTGGATGGTTGATGATCCACACATTCCTTCGTCCGGCGTATCCATGCTGGTGGGGGCGGCTATGCTCCAATACTGGGTCTAGGCCCTAAGGGTGAGAAATGAATGCCGCCTCGGCACTGTTGGTATTTGTTCCATAGGCAAGAAAATGACTGATTTTCAAAAGAAAATATGGTTCCTATCGCTTGCTTTACGCGGCTTGTGTCTGGGAACACTTCCGATCTTGAAGGAGCTTCGCTCCATCAAAGGGACATTCGCGTTGCCCGATGACAAACAAGACTTTCAGAAGTTTACCGCACAGGGCGATCAACGACTGCATCTTTGTCAGAGGTCGGTCTGAACGCTGCGTGAGCTCATGATGAAGGGCGCGAAACGTGTCATTATGATTGACGAGCGGACGAATCGCTAAAAACAGAATGCGGCGTAATCGTCGGCGTCCTCGTTTACTAATGGTGGTTTGGCCCTTGTAAAGCCCTGAACTGTTCTCTTTTAAATCAAGACCGGCCAGGCTGATCAGCTGTTTGGGATGACGGTATTGGTGAATATCCCCAACTTCGGCAAAGAAAGCGGCAATGGTCATGTCGCCTAAGCCTTTGATATCCCTCATTTGTTCGGCGCCAGGGAGATGCTCAAGCTGCTCTGTTAATTGCGCTTCCAATGTTTCGAGTTGCCGAGTGTAAAGGTCATATTGGTCCAGTAACGCCTCCAACTCTTGGCGGGCAAAGTGAAGCCCTTCGGTGATGCCGACACTTTTTTCAGCGGCTTCATGAAGCTTTTGGGCTCGAGCGAACCCGGCGTGTCTCTTGGCATAGGCTTTCCATGTGTCCACGATGGCTTCCGGCGTCGTCTCCACAATCGCTTGGGGAAGAGGAAACGTTCGCAAAGTGGCCAAAGCACTGACGCCATCCCAGGCTTTAAACACCTGCTCAAACTCCGGGAAGTAACGGTTCAGCCAATTTTGAACCCGGCCTTCGGTCTGGTTTTGTAATTGCACGAGCTGATCTCTTAATTTAATGCCTTCTCGCAATTCAGCGTAGATGCCTTCGAGAAGGTTGGGGACAGAGTATCGCCCGTCCTTCACCTGTTTAGCGATGACCATCGCATCTTTAGTGTCGTTTTTACTTGGCGAGTGATCATCGATTTCTTTAAGACGTTTGACGTGCGAGGGATTGACCAACACGAGCTGATGGCCGCACGAGTCAAGATGATCCGCCAAGCTAAACCAGTAGTGGCCAGTGGGCTCCATGCCTACCACCATGTGCGTTTTTTGATGATTCGCTTGATGATCTTCAGCCCAGCGTAGAAGCTTTTCAAAGCCTTCAAGATCGTTGGTGAACATGATGCGTTTCCCAAACTCGAAGCCGCGATCATCAATGGCTCGAGCAACATGTTTGTTCTTAGCGATGTCAATGCCAATGATGAGCGTTTCCGGGGTTATTTGAGCGAGCTTTTCATTTTGTGTATAATTCATGGTGAGTCCTCCTTGGTAGTTATCAATTTAGAGGTCGATGAGTAATCATCGGACACTCCGTACTATACCAAGGGGGCTCTTTTGTGTTCAAAGCTCAATATTTCCCCTAACAGGAATGCTCCAATTACGTGTTTCCATATATTTTTTCTCACCGAACCGGAAATATGTATGTGTTCGGTGAAGAAGATTAGGGGGCGGCAACGATTCGCAAAATATATGGCCATTTTAGCCAACTCTGCCGATAACATGTACTATCGGTGGAATTTCCTGAGCTTGTCCCGATGTTATCGGAGGAATCAAGGGGGTTAAACATGAATTTTTTAAAAATCCTTGAAACATTATCGGACTGAGTTTAAGCAAATGGCCCGAAAAAATAGGAATCGCCCACCCTAATAAGATCATAATAAAGTATGATTAGATTAACATACTCCAAATTAAAGAGATTAAAAATAATCCAGTGGTAGATACCGATACGTATAAAGTTAATTTTTTTAAGTAAGATTGATATGAAGAATAGTAATGTTTAATAAGAGCATCAACAATGAAATAGCAAGTGGAAACAATGTAAGTAATCGTTAAAATTCCAACAACCTCTGTTTCAGGGTTAGAGAATATATTAAATAAAAGAGTGGGGACCATTAGATATAGAATTAATGTATATAAATTGATTAACAATGTACTTTTTAACCCAATCCATTGAAATAATTTCTCAATAATATAACTGAGGGGTATGCCAATAACGATAAGCCCTAATGTAATAAAAAATATATATAATACTAAATTGACAGCTATTGCTGATATATATGTTAGTTCATTAAGAAAAAATGGAAACCCTACACTCATCCCAATAGAACTCACAAATGTACATATAATACCAGCCTGTAATTTCCGATAAATCATATACCCTCCCGTAAATAGTCAGACATGAGTCGGGGCAAAATCCTACAAAAATGAAGAAACCGCATGAAATCAAATTTGAAAACCTTGATTTCATGCGGTTTTATTTTTCACGATTTGTACTAAAATCAAGTAGCCCTCAACTTATATTCCAGCTTCATGTCGGCTAATATGTCAATTATAAATATACGTAGAAAATTCTTGCATTGGAAAAATTGGTAAAAGATGGTGAAACCCTTGATGTTCATGAGTGTGGATTTCATATACTGTTCCATCAGGATTGTTAAGATAAAATTCATGGGAAGGCGCCTGGTCATGTGTACCATTAAATATAGCCATTCCACTCTCATTTATCAAGGATTGATTGAACTTACATTCATAATGTGAGCAAACGAACTGTCATCAGACAACTCATAAATAGAATGATCAGCTTCAGCATCTGCCTGGTCGCGATTAATTTCCTCAAGGTCTTCATCATATCCGATGGTCATGAGGGTTGTGTTGAATTTCTTCTAAATTACTGTTTACATATGCATCCGATCGAGTTCTGAAACTATCCTCTCCATAGCCAAAGCCCCCTGTCGTCGCCACCAAAATAATCATATGTGCAACTTACAGTACACCATGGATTTTCTCCGTATTCCATAGGAATAAATGAAGTATAACGTAAATGCCAGTCATCATCTTGGTTAATGTCGGAAGATAATGAGTTTGACTCTCCGTCTCCTTCTGATGCATTTATGATAACGTTGGTTTCTTTTGGTTCGTATAATGCTTGTTGTTTTTCTTCTTCAGACAATTGAATGTCGTTTTCTTCTAATTCCATTTCAATCTCATCTATTCTATCCTGGGGGAGTTTTTTGTTTCCCACAACTGTATATCGGTACATTTCGTCCTGCTCTATAGTATCATCAACATATTCGTTTCCTTCTACCGTCTCTAAATGTTCTCCATCCCTTAAAATTTCATATTCATTATTTTCGGTCGGGATATCACTCCAATTTAATTCAACTTTATCAGAATAGGTTACTGCAGAAATGTTACTTCTTTCCATTGAGTATGATATTTCTTTATTCGTGGAATTATCTATCAATTCTTCATTATATGAATCAACTTGTTCTTGATCTTTTAGGGTTGGAGTGTTAATCATCGCAGTATCCATTAGCTGTCATTTTCATCATAAGTTTCCAATTTTAATCGATAAACCTCACCAGCGTTAAGATTGTCAACTACGTAATTATTTTGTTCTCCTCTCCAAACTTCTTCCTCTTCTTCACCGTTGGTTACTCAGTTTGTAGAAATCACCAGTGTCTTCCCAGCTCAAATTAATCGCTTATCTCATTATCCAAGGAGACAAATGGTGTGTATTGCCAGTACCTCAGGGCGGGGGAAGAGCCAGAACCTCTCACATGACGTACCCTCTGCCTAAAATTGCTGCCCAATTCCCTAAATGATGGTTAACCAATTCAATCATAAAATCTCTTCGTCTAAGCATTAAAGGAAGAACGTTTCAAATACCTTATAAGATGTGAATAAAAGGTTAATTTTTTAAAACCTTTGTCGAATTAGCGTAATCATTTCGGCACGAAATTCTTCAAAACATCTTGACCATCTACATGAAAACGTTTTAATATATAAATCAGGTCATCAGATGACCTGATTTATATTGGTTAACAGTGATCCTTTAATAAAGAAAGAATAGAATTTAAACATAGGACAAATGGGGAATAGACGTTGTTATTAATAGTAGCGCTAAGTGCGATTATTGCACCCTTTACTTTTCTTGTTTTATTCAGAATGTCTGCAATGAAAGGAATGACCTTAAGTGCAATAATTGTTACTTTGCTAGCGATTACAGTTTGGGGGATGGAAGGACGTGTTGTTTTATCTTCCGTTTTTCAAGGCGTACATACAACTTTAACCATTCTATTTATCTTATTTGGAGCACTGGTGCTGTTAAATACACTGCGAAACAATGGGGCTGTAGAGCGAATTAATCAAGGTTTTCAAACAATCTCAGCTGATATGCGTGTGCAGGTTATTATCGTGGCGTTTTTATTTGGTTCTTTAATCGAAGGTGCTGCCGGATTTGGTACGCCTCCAATGGTTACTGCTCCTTTACTGCTCGCCTTAGGATTTAAACCTTTAGCTGCTGTTGTCACAGCATTAATTGCTGATAGTTCTGCTGTTGCATTTGGTGCAGTGGGGACACCGATATTTGTTGGGTTGAGTAATATTTCCGGTGTAGATGCAAATTTTTTTCAAGATATCGGAATGAATGTAACATTCATTGATTTATTTGCAGGAACGTTTATCCCATTTATAACTGTCGTTGTTTTAACGATTTTCTTTGGAAATGACAAAGGTTTGAATGATGCTTTTTCAATGCTTCCTTGGACATTGCTTATTGGCATAACATATACAGGCTCTGCATTATTGTATGCTATGCTATTCGGTCCAGAATTTGTAGCTATTTTGGGATCTTTGACAGGATTAATGGTCGCGACATATACAGCAAAAAAAGGATGGTTGTTACCGAAGGAAGAATGGAGAGATGCTTTAAAAGAGGACTTCAAACAACGTTTTGAAAAATCCCATATGAGCTTAATCTCGGCATGGTCTCCTTATTTCATTGTCGTAGCTTTGCTGCTGCTTACACGAATTGTTCCCTGGTTGCAGGATTTCACAATGACAGCCATTGATCTGACTTGGCATAATATTCTTGGTGTAGAAGGGATTACGTCTGAATGGGAATTGCTGTACTCTCCGGGTATGATACTCATTATAGCAGCCATACTTTCAGTTATCCTTCAACGCAAGGCTTTTAGCAATTTTACTAAAGCATCGAAGAAATCATTGTCAACAATAAAAAGTACTGGATTAACCTTAATAGCTACACTTTCTATGGTCCAAGTGTTTAGTAATTCTGGTATAAATATAAATGACCTTATGAGCATGCCGGAACTTATTGCAATAGAACTTGCAAACGGATTTGGAGGGATGTGGATCTTCGCTGCTCCATTCCTAGGTGAGGTAGGTACTTTTATAACGGGGAGCGCAACAGTCTCTACAATGACTTTCTCAGAAATTCAAAATAATATTGCTGCTTCAATAGGGTTGGACAAAAATGTTATTTTAGCAGCCCACCTTGTCGGATCCGGGGCAGGCAACATGATAGCTATTCATAATGTTGTAGCTGTAAGTGCTGTGGCCGGGATGAATGGAGAAGAAGGGAACATTATTCGCAAAACATTAGGACCAGCGATATTATATGCTATATTAGCGGGGTTAGGCGCATTTGTATTAATAATCATTTAGTTGCTAACAGATCTTTTTCACGTTTTTACGTAGCTGATACTTTAAATAGGTCGAACAGCTATGGGAGTATGACTTGTATGTCCTTTAAAATGGGCAAATAGGAAGGAACGTGAAATCATGGAATATAAACCGATTCGGACGAAGAAAGTTTATGAAGAAGTAGCAGAATCGCTGATTGATAGGATAAAAAAAGGAACGTTGACCTCTGGTGACAAATTGGATTCTGTGGAGCAGCTGGCAAAAAGTTTTGAGGTCGGCCGGCCGGCGATTCGGGAGGCGCTTAGCGGGCTCCGGACGATGGGAATTGTGGAAATGCGGCAAGGGGAGGGTACATATGTTAGAACATTTGATGCATCGAAATTCACCTTGCCGGTAACGACAGCATTTTTGATGAAACAGGAAGATGTCAAAGAGCTGTATGAAATGAGGAAAATTTTAGAAGTTGGAGCGGCCGGTCTTGCTGCCAAGCACCACCAGGTGGAAGATTTACTTCCTATCCAAAATGCACTGGATAAAATGAAGAATACCAAAGGGGATGATGAACTTGCTGAAATAGCGGATCTTGATTTTCATCTGGCCATTGCAAAAGCTACTCATAATCAGATGCTCATCTATCTAATGAGCAGTGTATCGGAAATGATGGCAGAAACCATCCGGGAAACACGCAGATTATTATTGTATTCCGAGGGAAGATCGGAGGTATTATTCGATGAACATACGTTAATTTTTAATGCCATTAAGAGGAGACGCCCGGAACAGGCAGAGCAATATATGTATGATCACTTGGCAGTCGTAGAGGAATTATTATTTAAACATATAGAATGAGGGGATGAAAGGGGGTGGTTCTGCTGTTTTTCTGGATAACATTACAGGCGGGAGAACCTAACCTGAGTGGTTTTGCCCTCCCCCAGAATAGTATATTTCAAAATATAAACCATGTCTTTACGAGGCGTTGCGCAAAACCAACCGTTTAGATGACAAGGAGCATTAACCTAGCGTGCCTAACATCGACGGTGCGACACAAGCTGGGACCAACACAACAGACTGGTGATTTGTCCCTGATACAGACACAATCATAACGAGGAGGAAGAACATGAACGACAACGACACAACGAACGACGTGATTCTTATCGGTGCCGGCATCGTGAGTGCAACGCTCGCCACGCTTTTAAACAAATTAGAGCCGGAGTGGCATATCACCCTGTTCGAGAAGCTCGACGCCGCGGGAAAAGAAAGTTCAAATGAATGGAATAACGCTGGAACCGGACACGCGGCTCTTTGTGAGCTGAACTATACCCCCGAGCAGCAGGACGGATCTATCAGTATAGACCGAGCGGTCGAAATTAATGAACAATTCCAGATTTCCAGGCAATTCTGGTCACATCTGGTCGAGCAGGGTGACCTCCGCAGTCCCCAGGAGTTTATTCGCCCTCTGCCTCACATGAGCTTTGTTTACGGAGAGGATCATGTGGCATTTCTTAAAAAGCGGTTTGACGCCCTGGCCGACCACCCCCAGTTTCAGGGGATGGCGTTTTCCGAGGACCCCGAACGAATAAAGGAATGGATGCCTTTAATGATGGAGGGCCGTACCTCCGAAGAACCGGTAGCGGCAACAAAGTTCGACCACGGCACCGACGTTAATTTTGGGGAAATGACACGGCAATTGCTGAACAACCTGGATCAGCAAAGCAACGTAGATGTCCGCTATAATCATTCCGTCGATGATATCACCCAAAGGAAAGACGGAACGTGGGAAGTAACGGTACAAAACCTTGAAAAGGAATCGCTCGAAGAACATACGGCTTCCTTCGCCTTTATCGGCGCTGGGGGCGGCGCCCTGCCATTACTTCAAAAAACGGGCCTTCCCGAAAGCAAGCACATCGGAGGATTTCCTATTAGCGGCGAATTCCTCGTCTGTGACCGTCCAGAGGTGGTCCGTCAGCATCATGCCAAGGTGTATGGCAAAGAGCCAGAGGGCGCCCCGCCGATGACCGTCCCCCATTTGGACCGGCGGCACATCGAAGGGAAAGACACGCTGTTATACGGTCCGTTTGCCGGATTCACCCCCAAATTTTTAAAGGCTGGCTCACCGATGGATCTGTTTGGATCGGTAAAGCCGACGAATGTCCTGACAATGCTCGCAGCCGGCGCCAAGAATACCCCCCTGCTCAAATATTTGGCGCAGCAGCTGACCAAGTCCAAAAAGGGCCGGGTGGAGGAGCTTCGGCATTTTGTGCCAAATGCGTCAAGTGAAGACTGGGATCTCCTGGTAGCAGGGCAGCGTGTCCAATTGATTGAAGACACGGAGGCCGGCGGCAGAGGAGCCCTGCAGTTTGGAACCAAATTGATTCACGCTAACGACCGCTCCATGGCGGCCCTTCTCGGCGAATCGCCAGGAGCTTCGGTGTCCGTTTCAATTATGCTGGAAGTCCTGAACTCATGCTTTCCCGAGTATCTTGAGTCATGGGAGCCGAAACTCAAAACAATCATTCCTTCCTACGGCCAGTCCCTGGAGGATCATCCTGAGCTGCTTGATCAGGTGCATGCTTCTACGTCACGCACCCTCGGTTTGACAGACCCAGTGATATAAACAAAGCGACCCTTGAATAACGATCAGCCAGATGGAAAAGGAAGCATCATTGGTCATTGGGCCGATGGATGCTTCCTTGATTTTTGATAACTACGGCTCCCCCATGGAATGCATCGATCATCATCGTTGCCCTATCTTGTTTATTTTGCACGCCCCCCGAAATGGTGGAATAGACTTGTAATCCTTGTGTGACAATGGTTTCAGATGGATTCTTTAATTGGATCTTAATGAAACATAATTTATTTTCATTTTAGTCTTGATTTTTCGAGGCTTTGTGCAAAAACACCCATATTATTACCGGAAAACTATTATCGGCAGAGTTGGCTAAAATGGCCATATATTTTGCGAATCGTTGCCGCCCCCGATTAGCGTTTCACAAAGTTTCCTTTCGGCTTGCGCCGCTATATCCTTTTTCGTTTGGACAACAAAAAACACCCCCTAAGCAACTAGGCCTAGAGGGCGTTTGTTCATTCGTTATCTTCTTTGTGTTTATGCGTCACACCAACATTTTAAAAGTATGGCGGAGGAGGAGGGATTCGAACCCCCGCGGGGCGTTAACCCCCTGGCGGTTTTCAAGACCGCTCCCTTCAGCCGGACTTGGGTACTCCTCCGTATGTAATTTTGTCAGTGACAAAGACCATAATAGCATGTCCGGATCATGAATGCAACATGATCCGGTAATTTTTTTTGCGAAAAACCAGGTCCCATTTTTAATCGATCTTTTCATATAGGTCGCCAGAACGTTGTGCATGTGCAATCGTTGCCGCCAAACCGTCTTCGAGCGACGTTTCAGGTTTCCACGTAAAGTTCGTGCGCAATTTGCGATTGTCCAGGTAACTTTTCTCGATGTCGCCCGCTCTTTCTCCCATATAGAGAGGATGGTAGCTCTGATCCATAATCGCGGACAACTCGCGTAGCAACGTTTCAATGCTCGTTTCTTGCCCCGTGCTTACATTATAAACCGGATCCCCTCCGGACTCGCTCGGTGCTTCGAACAAACAACAGAGAATCGCGCTCGCCACATCTTTCACATAGATGAAATCCCTTGTTTGTTTGCCGTCTCCATAAATGCCGGGTTGATCGCCATTCAATAACTGTTCCACAAAAATAGTGATAACGCCGGCTTCCGTATCGACACTTTGCCTTGGACCATAAACGTTGGCAAACCGTAAAATTCGGGCATCGATATCGTACAACCGCTGATACGCTTTTACATACTCTTCGCCGGCATATTTCGATACGCCATACGGAGACAACGGTCCAACCGCCGCGTCTTCTGTAATCGGCAACGTTTCTTGATCGCCGTACACCGCTGCGGACGACGCGTAAATGAAACGGCCCACTTCATACGTCTTCATTAATTCCAACACGTTCACCGTGCCATGAATATTGATGTTCGCATCATGCCCCGGAGCTTCCAGAGAAGGACTTGCTTTGCTTTGCGCAGCCAGATGGATGACCCCGTCAATGTCATGGTGTTGACGGAAAATTTGCTCCAGACCATCCCGGTCTGTAATATCTACATCAAAAAAATGCGTGTTTTCGCCCGGGTTCACGTGCGCACTTCGCCCGGTGCTCAAATTATCGGCAATGAGCACCGTTTTTTCCTGTTCAACCAGCGCATCGACAACATGCGACCCAATGAACCCGGCTCCACCTGTGACAAGTATTTTTTTCATATGCATATCCTCTTTTTCAAGGGTTATATTACCGCTACTGGTTATCAAAGGTTGCCCTGTCTTTTTTCTCCATAGACGACGTACTTTTTTTTTCTGTCGTAGTCCCTTCTGTTTTGGACATATCAAATAAAACAGCGAACGTTTTCAGTAAGATGATGATATCCAACCAGAAACTGTAATTGCGAATATAATACAAGTCAAACCGTAATTTATCGATCGCTTCCGTACTGTATTTCCCCATGATCTGGGCATAACCGGTAATACCCGGTTTTACTGTATTACGGTAGCTGTAATGATAATACTGTTCGGAAAGCTGTTTAATGAAAAATTCGCGCTCCGGCCGCGGACCAACCAAGGACATATCGCCTTTTAACACGTTAAACAATTGCGGAAGCTCATCCAGTCGCGTGGCCCGGATCCATTTTCCAATCCTTGTAATCCGGTTGTCGTTTTCGGTAGACAACATGGGACCGGTCCCGTTTTCCGCCCCTTCAATCATGGAACGGAATTTGTAGACGATAAACGGTTGATCGCCCTGCCCGAGCCGCTCCTGTTTATAGATGATACTGCCCTTCGGACTCTCAAGTTTGATGCCTAGCGTTACCAAAAGCAACAGAGGCGAAGCGACCAGCAACATCGACCCGGAAGCGACGATGTCAAACGTTCGTTTGATCAGCTTCTCATCCCACGTTAAACCGAACGGTTTCACCGACATGGCCAACGTATCCTCAAGCGGCGTCACCTGCGACCGTTGCATGAGCAATTCATATAATGTTGGAATGACATAAACGACTTTGTTGCCTTCCATCGCGTGATATATGATTTGTGATTTTTGTTCTTTGCTGATGTTTGGACATAAAAGCACATAATCCACTTGGCGGAAGAAAGACGTCACAAGACCGATCGGTGTATCGGCTTCAATATGTTTGACGTGCGTCCCTTGCAACATCGGATGCTTGACTTTCGACATCATTTTTTGCGCTTCTTCGCCATCTCCGATTAAAAGAACCTTCCCGACGACATTGCGCCGAATGAACTTTAAATATAATGATTTCCAAAAAACCATGAATAAAACCGTGAAGATGCTGGCAATTAATATAATGGAACGCGGAAGGGCAAACTCTCTAAACAAGTAAGAAGCAGCCATCGTTAAGAAAGCCATAAAAGACACAGCAATAAGTATCTTCAACAGCACATCCCAAATCGTATTTTTGCGACTCAATGCATACAATTCATATACGGAAATAAAGAATAAACCGATCAACAAGATCCACGGCAATAAAGCCACAAACGATGACCAGTTTTCCGCCGGAAATCCGTTGTACCGAATATAAAATGCACTTATATAGGCTGCCAAAATACAGAAGAGGTCAACCAATATGATAAAAAATTTATAATTTCTCGATTCACTGTTATCCGGCATTCTTACCTCTCCCACTAGATGCTGTAAATAAATTCCTGTATCTAATATATTCGCTCATGTAATCATTAATATTAAACAGTTGAACCATTGATTATGCATTTATACCATACCAAAAATACATGTAAAAGAAAACTGCAAATTCTGCATAGAATCTACAAGATGATGACAATTTGTGACCGCCCCATGACCATTTTAATAACCGAGGAAAAATAAGCCCTGTCATACACGCCAATGTTTTCCGCCTTGAAAATTGTATGGGCTATTATGGATAAAATGTGTAATTTTTTAGGAATGCGAGCACTCGGCAGGGAAAAAATGACTCCGGCGGTGAACCGGAGCCACATGCAAATTGCTACCTTCTATCTAAGTCCCACGCATGAGCAAGAGCATCAGCCGTAATACGGCCTAATTCATCTCTTCCTTCAGCACTTCCCAACGTCTCTGCATCGACCGCATTGTCGATAAACAATAACTCTAACAATATCGCTGACATGGTTGTATTGCGCAACACGCTAAAGTTTTCCTGTTTCATGCCTCGGTCGTTTGCGTCTAACTCATTGGCGATATACTGATGGACTTCCTGTTGCTTTTCAATGGTTGTATTGGACACATTGCCATTAAAAATAAAGCTTTCAAAACCACTCGCTGAGCCATTAAAAGCATTATTGTGCACGCTAACGAAATAATCAGCGCCCCAATCATTCGCCATAGCTGCTCTATCTTGCAGCTCAATAAACTCGTCCGTTGTTCGTGACATCATCACGTCAACGCCATGATATTCTTCTTCTAATACCTCAGCGGCGTGGAGTGATATATCAAGCACAACATCTTTTTCGAGTAATCCATTACCGGTACCACCGGAGTCATGAGCCCCGTGGCCGGGATCGATGAAGATTTGGACTTGGTCATCAGGGTTCCCATTGGTTACGAGGCTTCCGCTGACGTATGTCGGACCACTGACATCATCATGTTGGATTCTATACCAGCCGTCAATTTCATGCACGATAGTGATTTGTTCACCACGTGGGATGGAACTGACTTGATCATAAGATGTGCCGGGACCTTCACGTACGTTTAAGGAAATGTCAGCGTCTACATAGCCGATATATGGCTCGAATGCTTCGGATATTGCTGCTAAAGTACGCTCATCTGCGATACCACTAACGGGCAAACCATGAGCGGATTGGAAGTCTTCTACTACCCCTTCAGTGACGCTACCGTAAACCGTAGAGGGGGATGATGGGAAGTTCCCAAAGCCTAAAGCGGTTAAATCTTCTTTTAACTCAACGACATAGTCTCCACTGTTTCCATCTTGATAGGGAGAAGCTAAAATCTCATCCAATTTTGTTGACGTTCTATCATCAACGATTCCATTTGTTATTAGGCCATAATAGGCTTGAAAATCTTTCACTACGCCCTCGGTTACACTACCGTAAACTGTAGAGGGGGACGATGGGAAATTCCCAAATCCTAACGTGGTTAAATTTTCTTTGAGTGCCACCACATCGTCTCCGCTATTACCATTTTGATACGGCGAAGCGTGAACGTCCTCCATTTTCTCCAATGTCGCTTCATCCGCGATGCCGGTCGCTTCCAGGCCATAGTAGGCTTGAAAACCCTCAACCACCCCTGCAGTTACAGAGCCGTAGACCGTAGATGGATCCGAAGGGAAGTTCCCAAATCCTAACGCCGTCAAATTCTGCTTAAGCTCGACAATATGCTCACCACTGTCTCCATCTTGATACGGTGGGGCGAGAAGGTCGCTGATGGTTGCCAGTGTTATTTCATCCGCGATACCGCTCACCGGCAGCCCTTGCGCTTCTTGGAAATCCTTCACCACCCCTTCTGTTACACTGCCGTAGACGGTCGATGGATCCGAAGGGAAGTTTCCGAACCCTAACGTGGTTAAATCTTCTTTAAGCGCCACCACATCGTCTCCGCTGTTTCCATCCTGATACGACGATGCGAAAACTTCTTCCATTTTCTCTAGTGTCGCTTCATCCGCGATGCCGGTCACTTCCAGGCCATAGTAAGCTTGAAAGTCCTCTACAACGCCTGCAGTCACGCTGCCATAGTTCACCGATGGTTCTGAAGGGAAGTTCCCAAATCCTAACGCGGTCAAATCCCGCTTGAGGTCCACGATATGCTCGCCACGATCACCATCTTGGTACGGTGGGGCGAGAAGATCGCTGATCGTTGCCAGTGTTATTTCATCCGCGATACCACTCACCGGCAGCCCTTGCGCTTCTTGGAAATCCTTCACCACCCCTTCTGTTACACTGCCGTAGACGGTCGATGGATCCGAAGGGAAGCTCCCGAACCCTAGCGTGGTTAAATCTTCTTTAAGTGCCACCACATCGTCTCCACTGTTTCCGTCTTGATATGACGATGCGAAAACTTCTTCCATTTTCTCTAGTGTCGCTTCATCCGCGTTACCGGTCACTTCCAGGTCATAGTAAGTTTGAAAGTCCTCAACCACCCCTGCAGTTACAGAGCCGTAGACCGTGGATGGCGATGAAGGAAAGTTCCCAAACCCTAACGCGGTCAAATCCTGCTTAAGCTCGATAATATGCTCACCACTGTCTCCATCTTGGTACGGGGGAGCGAGAAGGTCGCTGATCGTTGCCAATGTTATTTCATCCGCAATGCCACTTACCGGCAACCCTTGCGCCTCTTGGAAATCCTGCACGACCCCTTCCGTTACGCTGCCGTAAACCGTGGAGGGAGACGATGGGAAGTTCCCGAACCCTAGAGCAGTTAAATCTTCTTTTAGTTCAACGACATCTTCTCCGCTCTCCCCATCTTGATATGGAGAAGCTTGGACTTCCTCGATTTTATCTAACGTTCCTTCATCTGCTTTTCCCGTGACCTCCAGACCGTAATGGGCCTGAAAGTCTTCTACGACACCTGCAGTCACAGATCCATAAAAAGTTGAAGGCTCAGATGGGAAATTTCCAAATCCTAATGTCGTTAAATCCAGCTTGAGCTCAACTACATGCTCGCCACTATCTCCATCTTGATACTGCTCATTACTCTGTACTTGAAATGTCTGTTCTTCTTGAGATTCTATATCTTTGGTGCTTTTGTTCTCTTGGTCTTCGGTATTTTTTTCTTTTGGTTCTTGTTGTTCTTGTTGTTCTTGTTGTTCTTGTTGTTCTAGTTCTTCTTGGTCTTGTTCTTCTTGTTCTGTTCCCTCTTCTTCTTTTCCAACATCTTCATCCGTTTCTTCATCATCTTTTATGTCTTCTTCTTGTTCAAGTTCTATCTCAAACTGCTCTGCGCCTTGGTTATTAGCTGCATCGGTAGTTCCTATTGATAATGTGCTCAGTCCCTCTTGAAGCACATCATTAATCTCGAACTCGCTATCTTCGGAAAGGCTTAAAGTATCCTCGTGATAAACCTCTTCATCCTGTTCCAACGTGACATGAACGTCAGGTGCATCTTCAATGATGTCAAATTCTGATAGGGGAGAATCAATTTGCCCTTGGATGACGTTTTCTTCGGTATGATAAATCCCTTCGTCCATCTCTTTGTCTAACTGAACCTCCGGCTCATCGCTATGTACCAAGATTTCTTCCCTTTGGTAAAAGGCTTCCTCATCATCTTCCTCTACAATAATCTCTATGTAATAATGGCCGTCGTCAATCTCCTTCGTCTCTTCCCCGTCTACGTCCTCTACCGTTAAATCCCACTGATGTTCATGGTGTTCTGCCTCAACATCATCGTAATTTTCTATGAGCCCTAACAGTTCTTCTGTTTCATAATCTCGTAGATACAGGCGAAGTTGATCCTTCTTTTCTTCCAGTTCTGAAGAGATCAAGACCTCCTCCAAACTATCATTGAAAACAGTTGGCTCTACGTCAATCAAAGTATCCTTCTCTGACTCATTAGCACTTTCGGCTATTTCTTCCACAGCTGAAGCCGGAAGACTAGTTCCGACTATTAATACAGCTGCTAGAAAACTTGCAAAAAATGGACATATAGTTTTTTTACGTAATTTCATATTGAACAATTTCTCCCTTTTCATCAATTATATCTCGGAATATCAAACGTTTTTATAAGGGATTCTAACCCAAGATAATGTCTGTAAATGATGCTTGTCTGTTTGTAAGCCCATCCGATATCAGTAGCATATTGATGGGTACCCGGGTTGTTTGGGTTCCACCTCATTTTGTACAAGGTATCCTGCTGATGCGTAGGGTGATGAACATAAGATTCTGCAATAAATTTTGTACCTCCTTCAATTGCTTCTTCAGGAGAAAACCACCCTTCCTCATAAGCTCTTATAGATCCACGAACATGGGGGCTACTGTCAACAGCCCCTATACCAAACATATTATATACATTTTTTATATTATTTGCCTGAGTTTCATCAAAATCATTGACTTGTTCAATTGACCAACTACTTCCATTCTGCTCAGCGATATAGGTGCCATTTGGTTGAATAGAAACCCACTTATTATTGCTTATCTCACCTACACGGATGGAACCATCCGATAAAATCGAACTACCGTGTCCGGTTTCCAAGAGAGCATGTGATAATAAATAAAATTCATTTATACTATACTCATTTGCTGCATCACTAAAAGTTTCGCCATTTCCCGCTAACGCTCCTTTATCACTCAGTTCATTGTCCAAGTAATTGACTGGAACACCAGAAGTTTCCGATAAAACAAGGAATTGATACATATCACGGTAATTTGACTCCAATGTAAAATTATTGGGGTCTACATTTTTTTTAATATCTGCTGACCGAGCAAACTGCCAATGCTCTCCATGATCAAATTCTATTACATACCAGGTTCTATCTACATGTGGATTTGTATCTTGTTCAGTCCCGATAATCGTAATGCGATCACCAGGGCTTAAGCTCCCAACAGCATTAATTCTTGTATTAGGTTCTAATCTAATATTTATACCTGCCTCTACCGTTCCTTGATCTCCATTTCTATTAATGTAATCACTTGAAACATAAGCAATGCTTCGATTGTATGAATCGGTTCGAGGACCAAGATGTGCTTGGATATTAACCATATCACTAACTGAATAATCGTAGTCTGTATAAAAAACACTTTCTTGCCCGTTCAATAGACTTTCAATTTTGTCCAGGGTTATTTCATCTGCAATACCACTAACAGGCAAATCATAAGCAGATTGAAAATCTTCTACCACCCCTGTGGTTACAGATCCATAAACCGTGGAAGGATCTGACGGAAAGTTTCCAAATCCTAACGTCGTTAAATCTTCTTTTAATTCAACGACATAGTCTCCACTGTTTCCATCTTGATAAGAAGAACCTAAAATCTCCTCCATTTTTGCTGACGTTCTATCATCAACGATTCCGTTAGTTACCAAGCCATAATGGGTTTGAAAATCTTTTACCACCCCTTCTGTTACACTACCGTAAACCGTAGAAGGGGACGATGGGAAGTTCCCGAACCCTAGTGTAGTCAAATCTTCTTTGAGTGCCACCACATCGTCTCCACTGTTGCCATTTTGGTACGACGAAGCGTGCACTTCCTCCATTTTCCCCAATGTCGCTTCATCTGCGATGCCGGTCACTTCCAGGCGATAGTAAGCTTGAAAACCCTCAACCACCCCTGCGGTTACAGATCCGTAAACCGTGGATGGATCTGATGGAAAGTTTCCAAATCCTAACGCGGTCAAATCCTGCTTAAGCTCGACAATATGCTCACCACTGTCTCCGTCTTGGTACGGTGGGGCGAGAAGATCGCTGATCGTTGCCAATGTTATTTCATCCGCGATACCGCTCACCGGCAGCCCTTGCGCTTCTTGGAAATCCTTCACCACCCCTTCTGTTACACTGCCATAGACGGTCGATGGGTCCGAAGGGAAATTCCCGAACCCTAGCGTGGTTAAATCTTCTTTGAGTGCCACCACATCGTCTCCGCTGTTGCCATTTTGATACGACGAAGCGTGCACTTCCTCCATTTTCCCCAATGTCGCTTCATCCGCGTTACCGGTCACTTCCAAGCCATAGTAAGCTTGAAAGTCCTCAACCACCCCTGCGGTTACAGATCCGTAAACCGTGGATGGATCTGATGGAAAGTTCCCAAACCCTAACGCGGTCAAATCCTGCTTAAGCTCGACAATATGCTCACCACTGTCTCCGTCTTGGTACGGTGGGACGAGAAGATCGCTGATCGTTGCCAATGTTATTTCATCCGCAATGCCACTTACCGGCAGCCCTTGCGCTTCTTGGAAATCCTTCACCACCCCTTCTGTTACACTGCCGTAGACGGTCGATGGATCCGAAGGGAAATTCCCGAACCCTAGCGTGGTTAAATCTTCTTTGAGTGCCACCACATCGTCTCCGCTGTTTCCATTTTGATATGACGAAGTATGAACTTCTTCCATTTTCTCCAATGTCGCTTCATCCGCGATGCCGGTCACTTCCAAGCCATAGTAAACTTGAAACTCCTCAACCACCCCTGCGGTTACAGATCCGTAGACCGTGGATGGATCTGATGGAAAGTTTCCAAATCCTAACGCGGTCAAATCCTGCTTAAGCTCGACAATATGCTCACCACTGTCTCCATCTTGGTGCGGTGGGGCGAGAAGATCGCTGATCGTTGCCAGTGTTACTTCATCCGCGATACCGCTCACCGGCAGCCCTTGCGCTTCTTGGAAATCCTTCACGACCCCTTCTGTTACACTGCCGTAGACGGTCGATGGATCCGAAGGGAAGCTCCCGAACCCTAGCGTGGTTAAATCTTCTTTAAGTGCCACCACATCGTCTCCGCTGTTGCCATTTTGGTACGACGAAGCGTGCACTTCCTCCATTTTCCCCAATGTCGCTTCATCCGCGATGCCGGTCACTTCCAGGCTATAGTAAGCTTGAAAGTCCTCAACCACCCCTGCGGTTACAGATCCGTAGACCGTGGATGGATCTGATGGAAAGTTCCCAAACCCTAACGCGGTCAAATCCTGTTTAAGCTCGACAATATGCTCACCACTGTCTCCGTCTTGGTACGGTGGGGCGAGAAGATCGCTGATCGTTGCCAATGTTATTTCATCCGCGATACCGCTCACCGGCAGCCCTTGCGCTTCTTGGAAATCCTTCACCACCCCTTCTGTTACACTGCCGTAGACGGTCGATGGGTCCGAAGGGAAATTCCCGAACCCTAGCGTGGTTAAATCTTCTTTGAGTGCCACCACATCGTCTCCGCTGTTGCCATTTTGATACGACGAAGCGTGCACTTCCTCCATTTTCCCCAATGTCGCTTCATCCGCGTTACCGGTCACTTCCAAGCCATAGTAAGCTTGAAAGTCCTCAACCACCCCTGCGGTTACAGATCCGTAAACCGTGGATGGATCTGATGGAAAGTTTCCAAATCCTAACGCGGTCAAATCCAGCTTGAGCTCGACTACATGCTCGCCGCTATCTCCATCTTGATACTGCTCATTACTCTGTACTTGAGCTGTCTCTTCTTCTTCAATCTGTTCTTCATGAGACTCTATATCCTTGGTGCTTTTGTTCTCTTGGTCTTCGGTATCTTTTTCTTGTTGTTTTAGTGCTTCTTGTTCTTCTTCTTCTTTTTCTTTTTCTATTTCCTCTTCTTCTTTTCCAACATCTCCATCCGTTTCTTCTTCTTTTATGTCTTCTTCTTGTTCAAGTTCTATCTCAAACTGTTCTGAGCCTTGATTATTAGCTGCATCGGTAGTTCCTATTGATAATGTGCTCAGTCCCTCTTGAAGCACATCATTAATCTCGAACTCGCTATCTTCGGAAAGGCTTAAAGTATCCTCGTGATAAACCTCTTCATCCTGTTCCAACGTGTAATGAACGTCAGGAGCTTCTTCAATGATTTCAACTTCCGGTATGTGAGAATCAATTTGCCCTTGGATGACGTTTTCTTCGGTATGGTAAATCCCTTCGTCCGGCTCTTGGTCTAACTGAACCTCCGGCTCATCGCTATGTACCAGGATTTCCTCCCTTTGGTAATAGGTTTCCTGCTCATGTTCCTCTACAATGATCTCTATGTAATAATGACCGTCGTCAATCGCCGTCGTTTCTTCCCCATCTAGATCTTCTGCTGTTAAATCCCACCGATATTCATAATGTGCTGCATCAACATCATCGAACTTTTCTATGAGTCCTAATAGGTCCTCTGTTTCATAGTCTCGTAGATACAGGCTGACTTGTTCCTTGGTTTCTCCCAGTTCGGAAGAGATCAAGACCTCTTCCGATTGATCATTAAAAACGGTTGGTTCTACGTCAATCAAAGTATCCACTTCTGATTCCTGGGCATTCTCAACCATTCCTTCTACCGCCAATGCAGGAAGACTGGTACCCAGAATTAACATAAATACGATAAAACTTGCAATACCCCTTCGCCTGGCCCTTTTTAGCTGATTCATACACTTCCTCCTAATTATTTGTGAAATTTAATTGCGAATCTTTTATCTATGTAATTTGAATTCCAAGTAGAAAGTTCTAGGAAATCGAAAGCAGAAATACTCTATTATATATATCGGTTATTAATCGATTATTTTTACTTAAGGAGTGTTTATTTTAAATTAATTTTTTCAACGTAAAACTATAATATTAAACAGGAAAAAAAGTCCTATAATATACTATAGTATATCGAATACATATTTATGATTCAATAATATCTTATTATATGGACAAAAGGGGACAAAGAAGAATACATATAATCAGTAACCATTGATTATGTGGGATTTTTACAGTTGCAGGAAGTATGAAGGAAGAGGGTTGTGACACCCTCTCAATTAGGTTGGATCTAGAGAAACCCGAAAAAGGAAAGGCTTTATCAACTTTTTATCAATTTGAGCAGATAACGAAAAGGACGAGTGTAGCGCCAACTTTTGCTGTATAGTAGCTTTTTATAATTCTCCTCTATACGATCAATTTCATTTATCTTATTTAAGAGTTCATTTTCTTTCGCTATAAGTTCATTTTCTTTCGCTATAAGTTCATTTTCATTTGATTTTAGTGCTGATTTCAATTTCTTGTTTCGTTTTTTGAAATGAGAGTTTTTATTTTTTATTTGTTGTAATACCTTTTCTCGCTCGTTTGATTTTTTTCGCTCTAATTTAATTCTATCCTTTCTCATTAATATAGGTTTATTCTTTAGAAGCTCATCCTTGACATACTGGAGCACTTCATCTGTCAAATCTCCAAAAATGGGCTTTTGCGCAGCCAATTGATAAAATGGGGTTGTCCCTGCAAAGTTTGCTTCTATAAATATAGGTTTACCATCTGACCCCATTGCTATATCCCATGAAATAAAATCAAGATGAAGGATACTCTTATGGCAATCTTTCACAAACTGTTTGAATTCATCAAAATTAGGTATAAAGCCAAGGTCAGCAAAGCAATAACCTGTAGTAGGGTGGTGAGTATATGTTTGACCATGTTGACTTACTGCTACATTTAAAAATTCACCTGAATCAGTTACACCTACACGTACATCAGTGCCACTACCAGCACCTGCATTATCTCTTATGTCATTATTACTCCCGAATCGTGCAAAGGCTAGCAAATACCTTATTTCATTTTTCCATCTGAATGTTACCATTCTCAGTGTATTTACAGAATATGGATGAGGCGCAGCCAAAATTTCATGTTGCTGTATTGCTTTTTGAACTAAAAAATTTTGAATGTAAATTTCTTCTATTTGGTGAATAGTAACAGCTTTCCCTTCAAGATAAATCTTTTCATCCTGAACACTAAGTTTTCTAATTCCAATACCATTGTTCGACTTGCTAGGTTTTATAATTAAATCCGTATTAGCGTTTAATCCCAGATTTCGCGCTAGCGACCATGCACACTAATCATTCCTGATGTCCAACGCGTTATGCTTGTCTGATTGTAGCTGATTCATCAGCCAATGCAACAAAATGCGCGCTTATTCCCGTTCCTTCGACATTAGCAAGGCAAACGAATGACCGTCTCAAGGTTACTGGTGACGGCTCTCGACAGCCATCGAGCTCCTTGGTTCTGTGAAAATGGAGGCATCCATTTCCAACAAAACGAGAATACGGGGTAATTGCGGCTCATAATGCTTCGGGAAGAACCGCCGAAGATGTCCGTCAATCTCCATATGAAGGATGTCGACGGTGTCCAAAAGTTCCAAAACAGATTCACCCGTGGGGCGAAAGCTTCTGCGTCCTCCTCCGCCAAGTTGGTACAGGGGTTCGGAGGCCCCTTCCATGTTTTTGCGAATCAGGTATTCAAAGAGGCTGTACACCATGACACTGATCATCATCACACATGCAAAAGCTTCCACGCGTTTAGGTTTTGCCAGATAGACCCTGCCGACAAAAAAGGGATTTTTGAGGAAACGAAAGCGATTTTCCACCGTCTGTTGCCCTTTATAGGCCTTTAACAGCTCCACGTCTGCTTGATCATCTTTGGCGACACTGGTCACGAGAATAAAGATAGAGGCTTGCTTTCGAATCGCCTCGAGCTGTTCGTCCGAAGGGGGATGAAGCGTTAATCGGACACGATAAACCGTGATCGGCGGCGGTGGCGCCTCCCCTTTTTTGGGACGGCCCCGCTTTTGGCGTTTGCCTGGCAGCTCTACACAGACCGTCGTGCCTTCAAATGTATGGTAGCCTTTTTGGTGTTTCTTGAGAAATGCGCCCAGCGCCTCTTCCGCGTCGGCCTCGCAGGAGAAATCCTGCCTTTCCAGCTCGGCTTGTTCCTTGTGCCAACGTCTCTGTTCCTTTTCCAAGTTGCTTTGGATGGTTTTTTCTTTTCGGGCATCCATATGGTCGGATTGGATCACCAGAAACCGGTAGGTTTTCCCGTTAAGGTCAGCTTTGGTGGGATAGATGCGGTAAGAAGCAGCGCCTTTACGGTCCACGAGGGCACCGATCTCCTCCCACTGATCCAAATCCTGCTCTAAGGCCTCTGCCTTCAAGGTTTTGGCGAGATTGAAATTCTCCGGCAATCGGGACAAAAACTGAAAATCGGCCTGATCCTTTTGGCCCGTGGTGGCCTCCAGATTATCTTGGGTGACCAGGGCACTATCCGAAATAAAAATCGCCTGTTCCAGTTGTTCCGGATCATACCAATCGGTGAGCGCATGCAAGACATGCTTGTTCCACGTTTTATCATCCTGGTTACCGTCTAAAATATCGCCATAAACAGGGATGCCTTCCGGCGTCGTTCCCAACCCAAACTTGAATTGGGGCAGATCAGGCCGGTGGTCTTTGGAATAGCCGCGTACAATTTTCAAGATGTCCTCCTCGTCCGGGTGATTCTTGGGTTGGCCCGTGTACACAAAGGATGTGGTATCAAAATGGAGCCCTTTCCACGTGAGGTCGATCGGAGCTTGAACGGCCTGAATGGCTCTCTTACAGACCTTCTCAATGCCCGCCTCATGAAGGGCGTCTAACGCACGGCCGAGCGCATCGTCATTGAAATCATTCGCTTTCGTTCCGGGACCAAAGAGTAACTCGACATCTTGCTCTTGATAAAATTCTTGGACGCGATAAAGGGCTTTACGATGGGATAACTGATTGATGATCATAGCAGCTACTCTTGTCCCTACGGAGACGTTACAGTCTTTCTCTTTGACAGGAGATAGCTTGTCGATGGCCTCAATTAATCCCATTTTATCCATCAGCTGGCGGATCACTGGCGTTGATCCGATACGAACGGGTTGAATGTCGGGAAGATCTTCTGGTGATAGGCTCAAAGGAATCACCTCATGGGTTGTCTTTCCTGAACCTTTGATACAGGTAAGGCAAATTCCTGCCAAAAATTAAGAAACATACTCAAACGGGCGCGAAATGTGGGTTTAATAACTCTCTGAATACACTTTCAACGTCAATCGCAGTGTTATTTTTATCAAAATAAGTTCCATTTATATTTTTCAGTACAGTTTCAGCTGACCTTGGAGGATTGATTAAAATATCATATAGGTTCTTGTCTTTATAAAGGATCGACGTATTAAAATCATTAAATACTGGAAGGATCTCCTTCCTCATAATTCTTCCTGGGATAACCCTAGTGTCTTTTTTACCAGTTAAGTTCATAAAAGCCGTGTGCAATGCAGGATCTATTGTTTTACCGTATGTGTCTTCCCAATATCTCTGTACTTCTGTAACGAAAGTCTCGTCCACATCATTCAACAAACCGCCATTTAGCCAGTGTTGAAAATTAGATGTGTTGGTGTTCATTCCTATATTTTGATACACATTTAGATCTTCCAAAACTACTTCTTTATCTTTAGTTTGCAATTGCAAACAGTCCCCCTTTTAGTACTTGTATCTATCATATCAATTAATAAAGAAATTTACATGATCATCCATTCATGTATTTAACCTTGCTATGGACAGACCAAAATTAACAACAACATATTACCTTTATATACACTTATCGTCAACCTTATTTGCATTTTTGAACTTTTTTAACAATGAAATTAATTCCTTATCTGCTATAATATTCTAGACATATTGAAAAAATAAAAAGCCCTCAAAAGTTTGTATAATACCAAATTCCTGAGGACTTGTTAATTAGAGGCTGCTGAACAACTTGTTGATATCAGGAGAAGGCGGGATGTCGCTTTGATGGCTTCGCTTGCCGCGGACGAACGGCCAAGCCTCCTCGTGCAAAACCGGCACTGCGGGGTCTTGGCTCGTCCGTTTTTCCACAGGCGTCTCCGCCATTACAGCGCCATCCCTTCCGTTTTGACGGCAAGATACAAGGGTTTAGCGGGGTAGGAGTCCCTTTTACTTGAATCTTCTTGCTACAAATTGGTGGGGATCGCTTGCGACAGAAAGCGTTTTTCATTGTTCAGCAGACCCTAATTATTTATATGATAAGGTGTGAAAATACCCGTACAATTGTAAACTATTTCCGATTTGCAATAAAAGTACATAGGTCCAAGCTTTGTTATTTTCTTATATTCCCTTTATACTTTTTAGTTCATTATCTTTTTTCTCCAGAGCTTCTTTAAGTTTTTGATTTTGCTTTTTTAATTCATCTATTTCCTTTTTTTGTTTTTTCAATCTATCTTTTTTCATTAACGTTGGGTCAGTTGTTTTAAGCTCACGATTAACAAACTGAAGTACTTCTTCTGTTAAATCCCCAAAAGATGGCCTTTGTGTAATAAATTGCCCCATCCATAATGGTCCTGAAAAGTTAGCCTCTAAGAAAATAGGTTTACCATCGAAACCTATTATTATATCCCATGAAATAACATCTAGATGAAGAATGCTTTTATGACAATCTTTGACAAATTGTTTGATTTCATCAAATTTAGGTATGGGTTCAAGATCAGCAAAGCAAAAACCAGTAGTGGGATGGCGGGAGTAAGTTTTCATATAGTCATCCACTGCAACATTTAAAAATTTTCCGGTATCAGTAACACCAAGGCATAAACCACCAGTCTCCATATTATCATTAATATGATGATTACCTCCGAAGCGTGCAAAAGATGGTAAATTTGTTATCTTATTATTCCATCTAAATGTGTACATTCTGAGTGTATTTACCGAAGATGGGTGAGGGGCAGCCATGACAGGGTGTTGCTCCATTGCTTTTTGCACAATAAAATTTTTGGTGTATATTCTGTCTAAATCTTGTGTATTGATTCGCTTCCCATTAAGATAAATGTTTCCATCTCGAAAAGTGAGTTTTGATATTTTTTTACCATTGTTCGTTCTACTAGGTTTTATGATCAAATCGGTGTTATACCTTAATAATATTCGAGTCGCCTCTGTAGTATCGATACTATTATTATTGGCATCAAAATAAGTTCCATTTACATTTTTCAATACAGTTTCAGGTGATCGACCAGGGTTAATCATAATATCATAAAGGTTTTTGTCTTGATAACCGAGCGACATATCATAATCATTAAATAAAGGAAGAATCTTCTTTCTCAATACTTGACGGGGCTTTATCCTAATTTCTTTACTGCCAGTTAAATTCATAAAAGCGATATTTAACACAGGGTCAATGGACTTACCATAGTTCCTTTTCCAATATTCCTGTACTTCTTTCACAAAAGACTCGTCTATATTATTTAATAATCCAGCATTTAAACAACGTTTAAAAGCAGTTGAATTAGTCTTTATCCCTAATCGTTGATATTCGCTCAAATCTATAGGTCCTGCGTTTTTCATCTTCACTCGGAACAACCTCCGAAAATATTGCTTTATAGTTTTGCTTAGATTATATACAGCATAGATAATTACCGTATGCAAAACGCTTCAATTACTCGTGATTATTGGTAATTATACAGATCATCACCAGTAATTGAGAAGTTTTTTCATTAATTTTTAATCCTATTGTTAATCAGTGTTACCAAAGTGTCATCGTTTTATAATGCACTTGATCCAATGGTGACATTTAGATGGAGCGGTACTATACATTATCTGTTGACATTTGCTCGATCGGTGCCAATGGAGATGTGAGAGACAATGCTGGTTATGGGGGTGTCTGTGTGGAAGTTAACGATTCAGGAGAGTTTTTAAGCGTTGCAATAGATAGAAAATGCACGTATATATACACACCATCCTACGACTCGTTATTCCTTTGCTGATCTTGAATCTATTCCTAATTTCGAGAAGTTTAAACAATTCGTCATCAATTCTCAACCAAACATTCTCCATCACAATTTTGTATCTTGGGAGATTCGGTAAATACTTATGGAAAACCTGTCTTTATAGAAGCAAATTTTTCAGGGAAAACTTGGCTTTAAATTGGCAGCACAGAAACCTATCTATTCGGTGAATTAACAAGAGGAAGTGCTGTAACATATAAGCCAAGAAATTAAAATTAAGCCCATAATAAAATCTAAAGACCAGAAAATAAAAGACCTGGACAAAAAAATAAAAGTAAAAAACAAGAGAATAAACAAGTTAGAATAGGAAAATAAGCAGCTTAGGGGCCAAATAGAGTGAGAGTGATGAATCAAAATTAATTTGAAATAATAGGGTTAAAATGAAGTATTAAATTGATTCCATACACTCTCACTTTTCTTAACTGAAGATACCCAAAAATTTTATTATCTTTGTTTATCAAAGAACTCAAGATCGTTTAGTAATGTTGCCTATATTTCTTAATGGTTGCGTATAACGCCATGACCGGCTGTTTTTAAGTACCGTGTATATTTGCTCGATTTGTTCTTTTTGTTGTTGAACGTTTTCCAGTTTCTGCTGAGCGAGATTATTTTCGTGCTCAAGCTGTGTTATTTTTTGATCCATTTTTTCTTTGTCTGCTTTTTCCTTTTGTAATTTTGCTTTCAGTTTATCTAAGCTCTTTTCTTTGGATTCTTTTTGTATGTCGAATCCCATTTTCACGGGTTTCTCATAATCCTTTTCTTTTACTTTTGCTACCTCTGCGTGATCCGGCCCCTGATAACAGAGGGTTTTGAATACACTTACATCATCTTGATTGGAACCTGCGACGACCACCACAACATCCCCGCTTTTCTTATTTTGGGTGTAGCCATGTAAATGATGTTGCAAAGCCTGCTTTCGGATCCATTTTCGGTAACCAACACCTTGAACATCCCCGCTTACAATATATCTTTTTGCATATAGTTTTCCTATTGGAGGTGACATGAGCTCAATTTGTTGCATAGATCTGCTTTTTAGCGGTTCTATTACATTATCAAAATCAAAATAAAGGTTTGTTCGTTCTACATGCATTGTTTCAGGAAAGTAATGATCAACGAATGCTTTAGGAATATCTCTCGCCTGTCCTTTTACCGGGAACAAATGGGGACCCAAACCAGGTCTAGTATTCATTTCTATAACTACCCCGGCTTTATTACTTTGATCTGATATAATATCTACTCCACATTCCGCCAAGCCAGGAATAGCCTTGACTGATTGAATGGCAGTCTCTTTAATTTCATTAGATATTTCACCAGTCACATCAATGGGCTCTCCTCCGGTAGAGAGACTTGCTTTTTCCCGTAAATATATCTGTTCTCCATGTTTAGGAACACTGTTAAGTGTATAACCGCCTAGACGAATTAAATGTTGTACCTCTTTATCAATAATAATTAAACGGCTACTTTGGTGAGGGTTTTTCTTACGCTCACTATTCTTTATATCAATTAGTTCCTGAACAGTGTGTTCTCCATCACCCACAATGTTAGCGGGTATTCTTTGAACAGCTCCTACTAGTCCATCGAGAACAAAAAGTCGGAAATCTTCCCCTGGGACTCTTTTCTCAATGAGAACGTCCGTGTACTTTAGTTCTCGACGTACATGAACCAATGCTTCCCTTAAATCATCTTCCCCTTGGATATTCGCCATGACACCCTTACCGGCATTTTCACTGACCGGCTTCAGAACGAGAGGGTACCCTAGTTTATGAGCGCAATCCACGATTTCCTCATCCGAAGAATCCTCCATAAATCTCTTTCCTTCAGGTACAGGAATATCGGATTTTGAAAGATATTGCTTTGTTAGATCTTTGTCTTCACAAATGTCATATGCCTGATCTGTTAGCAAGTCTCCACGAGATGACTCGAAGTTGTACTCTTTTCCTCGGTAACTTAAAGAATACCTGATACGCAATTTATTTTCCGGATCTTCAAGTCTGTAAAATTTTACTTTTATGCCTCGCCGCCAAGCTTCCAGGGCAATCGTATACATACTAAGCCTTTTCCCAAATGCTGATTTCGGGACGGCATTCGTCAGATGGGATAGCCATGCATGCTCATTGCTCATTATAAAATCACCTCCAAACATTGAGAAGCCTGTACATCAACTTTTAATCTTTTGTTAATCAGTGTTACCAAAGTGTTACCGTTTTATAATACGTTTGATTACATCCAAAGTAGCGCGTACCGGATAAGTCGCACGCCAAGCCTTGCTGTTTTTAATTTTATTGTACTCTTTCAAAACACGATCATACTCTTTATGAACGTTCTTCACTTTCTTTTTAGTATGAGAACTTTTCATATAAAAACCCATCTTTATAGGTTTATCCCATTCTTCTTCCGTTATTTGCTCTACTTCTGCTTTTGCCGGCCCTTCCAGGCATAAATCCTTGAAATTATTTACAGCTCTTTCTTTTGCACCTGCCACAACAACTTCCACAGAACCGTTCTTCAGATTTTTTGCATACCCGTGCAAGCTTCTTCGCAAAGCCCTGTATTTTATCCACTTTCTATATCCAACACCTTGCACTTTTCCGGATACGATGTACCTTTTTCCATATAGTTTTCCGAGCGGAGGTGCAGTTACTTCGACAGAGTTCGCTGTTTTGCTTTTTAAAGGAACCAAGACTTTATTAAAGTTGAAATATAGGTTCGATCTTTCTATATCTTTTGTTTCCGGAAAATAATAGTCAATAAATGCCTTGGCAAAATCTCGTGGTTCTCCTTCAACAGGGAATAAGTGGCCGCCGAGCCCAGGCCTGGAGTTTATTTCAATGACTGTGCCGGAATTGCTTTTATCTTGGTCAACGAGCAAGTCGACACCACTTTGAGCTAGTCCGGGGACCGCCCTCGTTGCATCAATAGCAATTTGTCTCATTTCAGGAGTCAATTCGTCGGTGACATCCAAGGAATCTCCACCGTTAGACAAGTTGCTTTGTTCTCTTAAAAATATCCGTTCTCCATCCTTCGGTACGGAATCCAGTGTATAACCTGCATCTTGAATCAAGTTCTTTACTTCCAAATCAATTTTGATCATTCGGCTTGTAAGGTGGGGTTTTGTTTACGAATTTCATTTTTCATATGGATCAATTGTTTTATGGTGCTGACACCATCACCCACGATATTTGCCGGTATTCGGTTCATAGCCCCCAAGACTTGATCTCCAAGCACTATCACTCGAAATTCCCGTTTTCCCGGGACATGTTCTTCGATAATGACGTCAGGATATTCAAGCTCTTCTCTGACATAAGGCAACGCCTTCCGCAATGCTTCCTCGTCTATAACATTGGCAAAGACACCTTTGCCGCCATTTGCACTCACGGGTTTAAGAGCAAGAGGATATCCCAAGGAATTGGCATAATCAATGATTTCCTCGTTGGATCGATCTGCCAAAAACTTCTTCCCTTTAGGTACGGGAACTCCGGCTTTTTCCATATACTCTCTGGTTAGCTGTTTATCATCACAGATCTCAAAAGATTCATCCGTATTATAGTCCCCCATTGATAAGGAAAAGTGATGCTCCGTTCCATTATGGGACAAGGAATATCTGATCTTCATTTTATATTCGTCATCATAGATTCGGTAAAACTTTAACGTAATACCTCTTCTCCATCCTTCGAGAGCTACTGTGTACGTACTGATTCGTTTCCCCTGACCGGCGGTCGGTACCGCATCAATTAGATGTGGCAGCCATTTATTTTTTACTTCCTTGACTTCCTCCATCAGTCAAACCTCCCCAAAAGTAACGCTTTCGTCTGCTGTAAATATTACTTAAATACATTCTTCATCATATCCCCTGTTTTCCTTAAGGGGAGTGTGATTCTCCAGGAGCTGCTTTGCTCGATTTTGTTATTCTGGCGTTCGAGACGAATTTTTTCTTTTTGTATCGACTGCATTTCTTCCTGCAGTTTTTGCCACTGGGATTCAAGCTGAGTTAAGCCAGCTGTTTCTAACCGGCCGTCAATATCAAAACCAACTTTCACCGGTGCTTCCCACGGTTCCTCTCGCAGTTTCATATCTTCATGCCGATCTTTCCGCTGGTTAAACACTTGCTTATAGTTGTCCACTTCCTGCTTGTTAGCACCAGCGATGAGCATTTCCATATCACGGCTGCCCAACATTTTGATATATCCGCTTAAATTGTTTTGCAATGCTTGTTTTCGCAGCCATTCGTGATAATCTCTATCCTGGATAACACCGGATAAGATGAATTTCTTGGCGTATAAGTTGCCGGTTGGCGCCGGTACAACTTCTACCTCCTCAACAGTTCCGTTTTGTAATGTTTCCAGGATGGTTTTAAAATCAAAATAAACGTTTGATTGCTTCGTTTGAACTTCTTTTGTTTCCGGAAAATAATCATCGATGATTGCTCTCGGAATATCTTCGGCTTTCCCTTCCATAGGAAAAAGAAAAGAACCAATCCCGGGTCTTGTATTTAATTCAATGACAAAGCCTTTATTGTTTTGCCAATCGATCATCATATCCAATCCGCAATGGGCCAAACCGGGAATCGCCTGGCAAGCTTGGACAGCTATATTTCTTAATTCAGGCGTTAATCGATCGGTTACATCGATCGGGTCTCCTCCGGAAGAGACATTGCTCGTTTTTTTCAAAAAAACACGCCGACCGTGCTTAGGGATAGTGTCCAATGTCAAACCCGATTCACGTAAAGTCGTATACAATTGCCTGTCCAGTTTAATGGGGCGATCATATAAATGCGGAACATTTTTTCTTTCTTCATTTTTCATATCGATCAATGTTCGGATTGAATGTTTGCCGTCACCGACTATATTGGCAGGTATTCTGTTCACGGCACTAAACAGCTGATCGCCGAGAACAAAAATACGAACTTCATCTCCGGTAATGAATTGCTCAATAAGAATTTCTTTGAACTTGAGTTCTTCTCTAACGTAAAATAAAGCGTCCTTTAATGCTTTTATGCTCTGGATATTGACGATAACGCCTTTGCCCCCACTCCCATTGGTCGGCTTCAATACAAGTGGGAAGCCGGTTGTTTTGGCATATTGGATAATCTCGTCTTCCTGTACATCCTCCGTAAACTTTTTCCCCATAGGGACAGGAACACTGGCCTTGGAAAGCCATTCATACGTTAAAGCTTTATCATCACAGATATGAAAAGCTTCATCCGTAATTTTATCTCCTTTCGATCCCGCGAAGTGATGTTCTCTTCGCTTGCCGAGAAAAGAATACCGTATTTGCCGGATGCGATTCTCATCCATTTCCGTATAAAACTTTAATGTCAGTCCCCGTCGCCAACCTTCTAATGCAATGGTATACATGCTCACTTTATTTTTGCATGATTCAATCGGGATGGCATGATTTAAATGCGGCAACCAGTTCTCATTATACTTGTTCACAGTGGGGTCCCCCATTAGCTCAAATCAAGACTGGCGTTTCATATAATTTAATGCTTTGCGAAGAGGCAATGTCAATTTCCAGGAACGACTTTGTTGATACTGCAAATACTTGCGTTCCGCCTTTTCTTTCTCTTTTTTCATCACGGCTTTTTCTTGCTCTATCTTGCTTATTTCATCTGTTATTTTATTAGGATCAGCTTGAATGTCAAATCCAATTTTCACCGGGTGCACCCAATTTTCTGCACATACGTCTGTAACCTGAACATCGTCAGTTGCTCGCAAAAGCGTTTCCTTAAACGTGTCGACCAGATCTTGACTCGTTCCGGCTACTACAACTTCTATATTCCCGTTATCAAGGTTATTAATAAATCCGTGTAATGGAGCGGCTAATGCTTGCTCTCTTAACTCCCGATGATAATGGACCCCTTGAACCTGCCCGGAAACGGTATATTTTTTCGCATAAACATTTCGGGATTGAACAGGAAATACGGTTGTTCTCGTTGAAGACTTGTTCTTCAAAGGTTCCAACACACGGTCAAACCCAAAATAAAAACTTGTTTTCTCTTTTTCATTTCCTTTTGTTTCAGGAAAATATTCATCGATAATCGCTGCCGGGATATCTCGGGCATGACCCTTCAATGGGTACAAAAGGGAGCCTATTTGTGCGGTCGGGTTAAGTTCAATGATGGTAGCTGCGTGTTCAGGAGGTTTATTTTTATCGATAATAAGATCGACACCACCATGATATAAACCAGGAACAGCGTCTACAGCATGAACTGCCGTTTGTTTTACAGCTGGATGAAGGTCATCGGTGACATCAACCGGATCACCTCCGAGAGAAATATTGCTTTTTTCCCTCAGAAAAATACGGTCTCCTTCTTTGGGGATGCTTTCAAGCTTATAGCCTTTTGCATGCACAAAATCAATGACCTCATCGTCCATTTGGATAGGGCAACTGATGAGGCGAGGATTATATTGTCTTTGTTTGTTTTTCCTATCAATCAGTGCTTCAATGGAGGTTTGGCCATCTCCGGCAACATTGGCTGGAATGCGATGAATCGCTCCTACGACCTTCTGGCCGACAACATATAGACGGTACTCTTCTCCGGAAATAAAACGCTCCACAAGCACATTAGAGTGAGGTACTTTTTTGAGTGCCTTTCTTAGTTCTTTCTTATTTTGGATGTTGGTGATCACGCCTTTTCCAAAGCTGCCTTCGGTTGGTTTTAAGACAACGGGAAAGCCGATAGCTGAGGCGTAGTCTATCACCTCTTCATCACGGGCATCATCACTGAATCGGCTTCCATCCGGAACAGAAACGCCTGCTTCGGCCAAAAGTTTTTTGGTCTTCTCTTTATCGGCACCGATCCGAACCGCTTCATTGCTCACTTTATCCCCGCGTGTACGGAAAAAATAATGGGTTTTCTCCTTGGAAGTCAGAGAAAATAACTTGCCGGGAGCATCCACGTGCCATGTTTCCATTTTCTGAAAAGTTTCTGCATCTTTCGTATACCAATTAAGTGTCAGCCCCCTTCTCCATCCTTCAAGCGCCACAACGTAAGCACACAGTTCATGCCCGAGTGCCTCTGAAACGATTGTTCCGTTCAGATGGGGAAGCCAGACCGGTTGCTCGAAGTTCATTCCATCACCTTCTGATTCATACATTTAACGGTTTGCCTCGTCCGGCATCTTCCAAGGAAGCCTTAAAATGGCCAAATGATTTTCTTTTTAATAAATCCGTTAAAAGACGTCCTTGCGCCTCCAAAAATTCATTTCCAAGTCGACGGTCGGTATGTTGGTCAAACTCATCATAATTTCCCGGTTTGGCGGCAAACTCTCCGAACACTAATCCTTCTTCTGTCTTCAAAAAATCGATCCTGATAAAGGGAGCGGGGATTTCGGAGCTGATAGAAGCAGCCAGGTCCACTTGTTCTGGGGAAACGCCATCGCCCTCGAAAAGCTTTCCCTCATATTTACCCGTATGAACCCGTTCCCCATCAGCTGTCCACCAACAGTATTCAACTTTCGGATAGCGCCTGATTTCAAGAATGAGGCCGACTTTTCCATAGAAGCAATAAAACTTGATGTCCCGTGCCGGAGTTTGCGTTTCATTGTTTTCATAGAGCAACTCTTCAGCCAGCCATTGGTCATCGAGCACCCTACCGGAAGTTATATCTTCTTGCATACTAGCTTGAAAAGCATCCCAGCTGTTCAGTATTCTCGATCTTTTCACATCTTGGATGCGATTAAATGCGAAAACGATATACACTCCGCGGGAACCTGCCCCATATACCGGTTTAATGACGATCCCTTCTTTTTTAGGGATCGTCGTATACGAAAATTGCTCTTCCGCTACCCACGGCCTTCTGACCCCGAGTTCATCTATAAACGTATAGGCCATCGTTTTGTCGTCCAGTTCCCATTCCGGCCTGAACGCTTCAAGTTGCCTGATTCCTGCTTGCAAAGTGAGAGAAGCGCTGAAGGATGCGATTTTTTGAAGAGGAACCGTGTCGTCCTTTTGATCTGACTTTGATCGAATTAAAACTTCCGGAACTTCTTCAATTTTTAACCCGTCCAACAATGTTTGATAGATCTTGTGTTTGGCAGCCACTTGATCATTGCCATACAGAAGGGCAGAGTATTTAAGTGCGGAGCGGTAATTTTTATCATGGATGTTTCTTTTCATGATAAGGTCTTGCAAATAATCAAGCATATGACCATCTTCTTTTATCTTCTGTAAGCTATTTTCTAGCTGCTCTTGATCCAAGTTTTGCCAATCTACGATGGTCGAGCTTGCTTGTTTTTTTTCGGTCCGAAGCTGCTGACGAAGAGACGCTATTTCTTTTTCCAGCTGTGCGCTCTCTTCCGAGAGTCGCTTGTTTTCATCCAATAGAGCCTTATGATCTGTGCGCAACAAAAAAGATTGCAAGCGCTCTTTGCTTGCCCGCATAACGCTTAACACTTTTCTTTCCAGCCATGTGAAAGCCCATAAACGGCGTTTATGCAATGACGTATACCTCTGTTTCAAACGATTCCGTTCTTTTGCATTGCTTTTTTTCTCATTTGTAACTTTTTCCAAATCGGCTCCCCGCTGGAGTAAGGTATGAACCAATTCTTCTTCTCTATCATATTCAGCCTGCAATTGTTGACGGACAGAATCGTTATTTTTCAAAGCTAACGCCTCCAACAGCTTGGCAATGCTATTTGGGGCGCTTTTGCCGCGCCCTCAGTTTCCGTATTGGTTTGGAGCCTTTCCACAGCAGGCTTCGTTCAATCTCGGCGCATTTTCGTTCGTAGTGTTCTTTTTCTTCCATAATTTCTTCGTTTTCTTTCTTTGTCTCTGCAATTTGCTGTTCTACATGCATTATATCATGAACGAGTTGTTCATTTCGCTTTTGTTGAAGGGCTAATGATTCACGCGTATTGTCATCCTTTCCCAACCATTAACCCCCCTTTAATGCCGTATCAGTTTCTTCTTTCGACATTGAAGCGTTATAAGGATGCCAGACACCCGAGTCACCAAAGAATTCTTTTACATGCTTCTGGCATTGTTGCATATTTTGAGGAGAGTGGTTGATGACAACACGAACTTGTCCGGCTTTTACATCCGGAACATAGCGTTGCCACTCCTGTAGGGACGGGAGATGTCTGATGATCAAGGTATCACAGGAGATTTTCTCCCCGTATACAAGCATCTTCGCATGGTCTCGATTCAAAATTTCACGTACATTCGCATGAATGGTCCGATCCGGGTTCACATTATATTCCGAAAGCTGAAGTAGCCCGATCCGGGCATCTTTTTGTTTATGAAAGAGAATCTCTTCTGTATTCCCCACGGTGGTTGGATCATCAAGCCTAAAATCAGAAGCAATGACTACATCAAAATGACGCCGTTCCCCTTTGTTTATTTCCCGCTTCGGCCACATAGGCTCCGGGACGGCAAATGGCCGGGTTTTTAATGGAAAAGAATAGTCCAAACGCTTCGCGGTCTGATGAAAATAATCATGGGCTTCTTCGTACTCTTTTCTCGCTCCCATTTTAAATCCGTGGTATCCAAAAGCCTCATTCCCGGTCAATGAAGTATCGGATTGCCGTTGAAAGGACAACGGACCTGTCGTTAGGTATACAATGGATTTTTCGCCAAACACTTTCTTAATACGACGGATAAACTCGGAATCGGCAGCAAAACGAACAGAATCCCAGAAACCGATGGTTTCCATCACGGGCTTGCGACGAAACATAAAAGATGACATATTGCTAAATATATACGTGCCCGGCTTTCCTCTTCGGTAAAAAGTCAGGTGATTTGTCGCACGGGCTTGTTCGGAAGTATTGCCGATCACTGCCTTATTTTTCAGCAAATGTTTTACTTGCGTTTCAATTTTCTCTGCATGGGACCAGTCATCCGCATCATTGACGGTGATAAAATCACCGGTAGCTTCTTTGAGTGCCAAGTTACGTGCAACATAGGCACCTCCGTTAGATTCCGCTTTAATGAGCTGAATTCTTGAATCATCGGCAGCATATGCTTCCACGATCTCCGCTGTTGCGTCGTTGCTGCAATCATCGGTTACCAATACTTCAAGGTTTGTCCATGTTTGCTCCAAAACAGAAGTGAGGGACGTGCGGATGACATCTTCGGCATTATAGACGGGCATAATAACAGTGACGAGCGGTTGATTATTGGTCAAGTCTTCGGAGTGTGAGCGATCCATCACAATACTGTCATAGGGAGATGAGGAAGCGGAAGGATCCAATTTGATCATGGACATCCCGTTTAATTTTAAGCTCTGATTGATCCATTCCATTTTAGCTGTGATGGAAGATTCCAAATTTGCCGTAGCTAGGTAAAGATCAGGGTGGGGATCCCCGCCTTTGGTTGATGCAAGAAACGGAGAAAGAACATGCTTGGCTTCTGCTGCTTTCCCCAACCGATTCAGGCACTCCGCCGTCATAATTGCCGCTTTGCGAATGTGAACAGGGTCCTTTTCTTCTTGAACGACCTCGGGCAAGAGCTCCAGACATTTCCTAGCTCCCTCTTCGGTATATTGGTTTGCATGCCATAATAAAAGTTCCCAAGCCGCAAGTTTTTTTAAATATTGATCTTTGTTTTGACGATAGAGCTTCTCAAGTTCTTCCAACCCGCGTTTTCTAAACCCAAGATTATAGAGAAGATGCTTTACTCTTCTTACCTCTCGCTCTTGCGTTTGATACTTTCCCAAAAATAAAAGTTTCTTTATTGTATCTTTTTGCTTATCGGTTAGTTTTTCGCTGATATTACGCTTTCGCTCAGGGGGGAACAAACGATTAATCAGCGATTCCAAAAGGTTGGTTCCTTGTTGCGCGAGTGCTTTTAACATGAGTTTCAACACCAGTCTTCATAGTGATCGCATTCCATAAAAACGTACGACAGTATCGTTCGGACAATTCAATTGTACTTCCCGAAAAAATGTCCGAGCTCCGCCTTAGTTCGGACAGCTCACCTGCGTTTCTGCTTTAAAGTGTCCGAATCCACCCTCGGTTCGGACATATTCTCTGCTCTCTCCCGCAAACCTGTCCGAACTAAAGCAAAACCGTTATTTACTTGCGCTCTCCTGCTTGCGCTTTTTCCCTCTGACTTTTTTGCCGACTTTTCCTTTTATCTGTGTTTTGTAGCGGTTCACCGCTTCTTGGGCTTCGCCGTCGAATTTGACGGTGCCTTGTTCCATCCAGATGGCGCGGGTGCATACCTTCTCCACAAAACTCATGCTGTGGGAGACGATGATGACGGCTTTCGCGCTTTCCATCATGTCCTGGATTTTTTCGCTTGCTTTTTGTTGAAAGGCGATATCTCCGGTGGAGAGGGCTTCATCGATAATAAAAATATCCGGTTGCAGCGTGGCGGCGATGCTGAATCCGAGCCTCGCCCGCATGCCGCTGGAATAATATTTGATCGGGCGCTCCATAAATTTGTCGAGCTCGGAAAAGCGCACGATTTCCGGGTATTTCTTATGAAGATACGTTTTCGGCAGTCCCATGAACATCCCGTTAAGATAAACGTTGTCAGTGCCCGTGAGTTGATCGTTAAAGCCGGTGCCGTAATTGAGAAGCGCCGTCGTTTCCCCTTCCATGTCAAACGACCCTTTATCCGGTTTAATAATGTTCGTCAGCACTTTACAGATCGTGCTTTTCCCGGCGCCATTGTGCCCGATGATCCCAACGATTTCGCCTTCGTTAATGGTAAAGTTGACATCTTGGAGCGCCCAAAATTTATCTCTTTTCATCGGATAATACAAACCAATGTTTTCGGCCTGGAGAACGGGTTTTTCTTTGACATCCGCTTCCGTCTTCTTTAATTCCAGTTTTCTTCTGCGCTTTTGGCCCTTTTCCGGGATCGTCGCCAAGTACTCCTCCGCGACCTCGTCAGGGTCTCCTATGCTCTTGACGACGCCTTTGTCGATCCACATCAGACGATCGCAGTTTTTCGTGGCGAACTTGATGCTGTGGGTGACGAGGATCACCATTTTGGCTTTTTGCACCAACTCTTGCATTTTCCCCGCTGCTTTATCGCCAAAAGCCGTATCTCCGGTATTTAACGCCTCATCCAGAATAAGGATCTCCGGTTCCAGATGCGCGGCCACACTGAAGCCGAGCCTTGCTTTCATCCCACTGGAATACGTCTTCATCGGTTGATCCATAAACGCGTCGAGGCCGGCGAATTCTTGAATTTGATCGATGAACTCCCTCACTTTTTTCTTCGTGACACCGAGCATCATCCCGTTCAAATAGGCATTTTCACGACCCGTCAATTCTTTGTTAAAACCCATTCCCATGGAAAAAAGAGCCGTCACTTTGCCGTCGACGTGAATACCGCCTTCATCCGGATGCAAAATGCCCGAGATCATTTTGCAAAGCGTCGTTTTTCCGGCTCCGTTCGAACCGATAATCCCTAAAATTTCCCCCTGATAACCGGTGAAATCAAGATTTCTCAACGGCCAAACTGTTTTGCTTTTTTCCGTTTCCGATTTATTTTTTGTAAACATATTGAAGATATGGGATTTATAATCATCTTTATGTCCGGACTGAAACGACACGCCGAGGTTGTTGGCCTGCATCACAACCTCGCCGGAGCCTCCATTCGAATCATGTGATTTTTGTAAAGTTACCATGATAACCCTTCTCACAATGCCTTAATAATTTTATGTTCATTCCGGCTGTAATAATAAATGAGGATAACGATCGCCAAGATCGAGAAAAACCCGATCAATAACAGCCCGGTCCATTCCGGCATGGATTGCTCCATGAGAATATCCCTGTACCCTGTTACGATATGTGCAATAGGGTTGACCGTCACCAGGATATCTATCCAAACATTGTCTTCCGCAGCAGGGCCTAAACGGCCGCCTTCCCAAATGATCGGGGATGCATAAAAAAACACCCGTGTCACGTGGGACAAAATATTGTCTACATCTCGTATGAAAACTGCTACATACGCTAAAAACAAACTAATCGCCAATAAAAATACATATTGAATCAGGATGATCACAGGTAAAAAGATCACTTGCCATCCGGGAACGGTACCCGTAGCAATTAAAAACGAAGCGATAATAATGAGCCCGAAAGCAAAGTTGATCAATTGCGTCGATGTGATCGTCATCGGAAAGATCGCTTTCGGCAAATATACCTGATTAATAATCGATGAGTATTTTAAAATCGCTTTTGCGGAACCATTGACCGTCGTGTTGATCCAACGCCAAGCCACCAATCCGATCACCAGAAAGACGGCGAAATTGTCTCCGCCACGGTCCAGCAAAACGCCGACTAAAAAATAGTACACGAGGACGTTGAGCAAAGGATCCAACAACCACCAAAAATACCCTAAATAGCTATTGCGATTCTCCGCCTTCAACCCCGATTGTACCAGATACACCAAAAGGTCTTTTCTTATTTGAATTTCCTGTAAGTATTGTCGCATAAGATTCCGCCTATCTTTTCCGTACCTACCCAGCATATCATTTTACTACAACCAAGTCAGCGATTGAAAGGGGAAGTCGCCCGGTCATTTTGCCAGATATTTTTTTAAACTTAAAGTAACGTAATGGAAAAAATACCAAAGGCTGCGGGGGACGCTCAGCTGCTCTACATCCCGATACATCCGCCAGTTGTTTTTTGCCATCGTTATTTTATTGCTAGAGATAGAATGGTCGACCACCCTGTATTTGGCGAGCACTTCCTGTAGGCCGTAAGCAGGCCATCCTCGTCTGCACAGGCTGAGCCAAAGCGCAAAATCCTGGCGCGTGCGCATCGGGTTCATCTTCACTTCCCCGATCATTTCCCGGTCCAACATGACCGTTAAGCAGCCGATCACATTTTGTTTGAGTAACTGTTTGTATTCTATTCTTTCAGGAGCACGGACAATGGTGCCAGTGTCCGTACCATCCTTTTTTACCTTCTTGTAAGGGGTAAACGAAAAGGCTACCTGCTCTTCTTGCATAAACCGCGATTGTTTTTCCAATTTTTCGGGCAGCCACTGGTCATCGGCATCCAAAAATGCCAGATAACGGCCGTTCGCGGCTTCAATGGACGTATTCCGTGCCACCCCGGGTCCACTGTTCTCGGAAAGTTGGATCAGCTTTATGCGTTCATCGTCGAGAAACGGCTGAATGACGATGATCGTGTTATCCGTGGAACAATCATCGGTGATGATCATTTCCCAATTTGTGTACGTCTGCGCCTGCACGGAACGAATCGCATCCGGAAGATACGTTTCGGAATTGTAGCTCGGAGTGATGATGGAGATAAGCGGCCGGGTTTGATCATTTTGCACGTTCATCACCAACCTCCCACGCTTGTTCCCCTAGCTCATCATACCATTGCAGAAGTTTTTCTTCTTCCTTTTGCCAATTTAATTCTTCCTGTACCGCTTTTTGGCCATTACGGCCCATTTTCGCCGCTTCTTCCGGATACAAGCGCAAATATTCCAGCGCATCCTGAATGGCTTCTCCTTCTTGCGGATCAACCGCGACCCCGCATTGATAACGATCCATAAACGCTTTCCACACCGAAAAATTGGAACAAAGAATAGGGATGCCGGCACTCATGTATTCAAAAAACTTCGTGAGTTCTTTGCGCTTATAATGTTCCGTAGGGGGAAACAGCGCGATGCCCGCCAACCAGCGCCGGTTCAAGTACTGATGATCAATGTCTTCCCGGGGCACATAGCGATCGATCCCCTCGATGATGAGTCGATCCTTTTCTCCACCGGCGGTCGCAAACATATTATCGGCCACTTCACGCGCGCACTTGCCGAAAAAATAAACGGAGATGTCATCGTCGATGAGCGGGAGCCGCGCCTGCACGTACGCCCCCCGGTCCACATCAACATTTCCCGTATACAGGACTTTATTTTCAGGTTGTCCGGTGTCTTCGCTAATCTCTCTGTTCAACAAGTCCTGATTGAGCAACGGGTAATTTAAAATCGTTTGCCCCCCGGGATACAGCTCTTTGTAATATTTTTCCGCCAAACAAAAACCCATGTCACTTGCCATGAAGCTTTCCATCCACTTGTACGCCTTTGTGACCAGTTTTCGTATCGGCCGTGGCAGATATTCCTTTTGCATAATACTCGTCGCGTAATCTTCATGAATGTCATAGATGACGACATTGTTGTTTTTTTTCAAAAGCCATGCAACCGGGAGCAGTTCCGGATCATGAAAATGATAATAATCCGCCTGCAGCTTTTTAGCCTTTTTGTATACTTGATAGGTTGAAAACGCCATGCGCAAAAATTTATTCTTATATTTTTTAATAGGGACGATGGTAATCTCGCTTTCGTCGCCGGTTTCAGGAGCGATCAGCGTAACATCATAGCCCGCGCGCTGAAGCGACAGGCACTCTTTATGGTAAATCCTCGTGTCAAACGGATGGTGCACGGAAGTCATGTGCACGACTTTTTTGCTCATACATAAGCAGCTCCCAGCCTTATGTTAACGTTCTCAGGAATGTTTCTTCATATTGCGCCACAATGTGTCCCGCATCAAAATCTTTCGCCCGCGCGTACCCCTTTTCCACGCGCTCCGCCCGTTCTTTGTTTGAAAGGGATAGGACGTCCACGATCTGTTCCGCCATTTGTACGTCGTTGCCAACTTCACACAAGGAGCCGAACGCTCCATCCTGTAGCACTTCCGCCGGACCCGAACGGCAATTCGTGGAGACGACGGGTGTTCCGGTAGCCAATGCTTCCGCTATGACATGGCTGAAGCCTTCATGCTTGGACGAGAGCACAAATACATCCGCTTTGTGAAAATATCGATAGGGGTTGTTTTGAAAACCGATGAAATGTACTCGGGTCTCGATGTTTAATTCGGCCGCTTGTTGTTGCAGGGAGGCCTGTAACGGGCCTTCGCCGAGAATCACCAAACGGCTTTTCACGCGCGTCTGCATGGCCGAAAAAGCTTTCAACAACGTTTGCTGGTCCTTTTGTTCCACGAGTCGCCCCGCTGTCACAATGACTTTGTCTTCGGTGTCAAATAAATGTTCATGTTCTGCTTCCAACGTTTCGTTCATTTTTTCCTGGATGTTTTCGACATCGATCGGATTATGAATCACTTGTATATGATTAGGCTTTACTTTGTATCGCTTTACAAGGTTTTCTTTGACGCCTTCCGATAAAGAAATCACTTGATGGGAAATTTTGTAAAATAACCCGGTGAAAAACAGGCGTGTGTTGGCTCGAAAACTCCCGCCAAAATGATCCGCCTCGCGAACTATACTTTTCGCAGGGGTGAAGGAAAAAAGATTGGAAAGGATCGCGGCAACGTTCAAATCAGGAAATTGCGTGCTAAAGACAAGCCGGGGTTTTTCCGCACGGATCACCTTTGCTAACGGAAAGATGGCTTTCCGTAACCGCTTTGTATCCAATTTAATAAACGTTACGTCATCCGCCAATTCCTGTTCATACGTACCGTTAAAGTTGAGCGTTACCAATATGGGCGTAAAGCGCGTTCGATCCAGATGATTGATGATATTCAATAACGTTCTGGCCGCTCCTCCCGCGCCCATTTCATAAATAAAAAACATTACTTTCGTTTTTTCCATGGCTAAAGCCTTTCTAATGCTTAATCAATCCTTCATTCATTTTAAACGAATCCATGTTGTAGTCAAGATATTAAGGAGTCTTGTTTGATGACATTGTGAAAAATGTCTGAATTTGTTCTTTCTAGAATGAGAGAAAAGCTTTATTTGTTCAGGATAAAATTGACATTGATAATTATTTTCAATTATAATGTGATCTGGTGTTTCAATTGGAAAAATAAGTAATTCTTTACAAGATTTTAATCTTTGTTTTATAGAGCATTTACTTTTTTCTTCTACAATAAAAATATGACAAATTTATTCAAAAAGGGAGTTTCTATGCTGTACATCATTATTTTCTGCATGCTTGCATTATTAGTGGCTGGTGTCACGGAGTTTCGAAAACATAACAAAAACGTCGCCGCGATTCCCGTCCGTGTCAATGTAAACGGCGTTCGTGGAAAATCTACCGTCACAAGATTAGTCACCGGTGTTTTAAACGAGGCGCGTTATAAAACCGTCGGGAAAACAACGGGGACCCAAGCCCGGATGCTTTACTGGTTTGAGGACCGGGAAGAACCGATTGAACGCCGTCCGGAAGGACCCAATATTGGCGAACAAAAGGGGGTCGTTAAGAAAGCCGCCTCCATGCACGCCGAAGCCTTAGTTAGCGAATGCATGGCCGTCACCCCCGACTATCAAAAGGTTTTTCAAAAAGATATGCTTCAGGCCAATATCGGGGTGATTGTTAATGTGTTGGAAGACCATATGGACGTATTAGGCCCTACCATGGATGAAGTGGCGCAATCTTTTACAGCTACCATTCCGAATGACGGGTATTTGATTGTCAATGAAAACCCCTATGTCCCCATGTTTCGGGCCATCGCCGAGAAAAGAAATACAGCGGTGATTGTAGCGGATACCTCTCGCATTTCCGAGGCCTTTCTACGAAAATTTCCTTATATGGTGTTCCCGGAAAATGCTGCTTTGGCATTAGCGGTGGCCGAAGCTTTGGGAATAGACGAGCATACCGCATTTAAGGGGATGTTGCAGGCATGGCCGGATCCGGGCTCCCTGGAAATTACACCGATTAATAGTTTTCAGGGACCGTCCTCCTACCTCGTTAATGGGTTTGCTGCCAATGATGCGGCATCTACGATCAACATTTGGAAGCGGGTAAAGCGTTTAGGGTATCCGACGGATGAATCTGTCGTTGTAATGAATTGCCGTTCCGACCGTGTCGATCGAACGGAACAATTCGCCACCGATGTCTTGCCTTACATTCCCTGTAAAACGCTCGTTTTGATCGGAGAAACGACTTCGCCGATTGTCGATGGGTATGACGACGGAAACATTCCGGCCGATACGCTGTTAAACTTTGAAAAATACCCAACGAAAGACATCATTCAAGAGATTCAACCCTATATCCGGCAAGCTTTGATCTATGGGGTCGGCAATTTCCATGGAGCAGCGGAAGCCTTCGTCGATGAAATACAACAGATCCAAATAACAGAAGAAGAACCATTTGTAAACGAAGTTGCAGCACATCAATGAAGAAGGAGTTGGCTAGACAATGGGCTTATCGGAAATCGCCGTTGCACTTGTCGCGGGCGTAACATTTAGTCTTTTTTTTGCGGAAAAAACAGGGATATTACCGGCAGGGCTCGTCGTCCCCGGATATTTGGCCCTTATCATCGATGCACCGTTATACGCGATCTCGATCTTGTTTATTAGTTTTGCTACGTACCTCGTCGTCATGCAGGTGATCAATCGCTTCACGATCTTGTATGGCCGACGGAAATTCTCAGCAATGCTATTAACCGGCATTCTGCTCAAACTTGGCTTTGATTCTTTTGTCGGTTTGGCACCGACAGAAATGGAGCAGTTACAGGCGATCGGGTTGATTGTTCCCGGGCTGATCGCCAATACCATTCAGCGGCAAGGGCTCATCCCTACGGTAGCGAGCACCATTCTATTGACCTTGTTAACATTCGCGGTTCTTATGATTTACCAACTATTTTTAGCTTAGGAAAGAAGGGGTTTCTATGACAACGCCAACGCATAAATTAAAATTATCCTTTAAGGAACGGTATTTAAAAACCGTAAAACAACACAAGCCCAAAACATTCAGGCACACTGCAATAGGCTTTATTACGGCGTTAAGTATTCTTGTTATTTTTATGTAAATGCATCAGGAAGAAGATCTGTTGCGTTCCCGTGTTTGCTTAGGCATCCTAGCACAGCATTGCTATCTTTTTATGTCGAGGTCGCTCTTGCCTCGGCATATTCGCTTCCCTTTGCCCTTTTTCCATGCCGATGCCGTGCATGTATCCGCTTGCGTTCTAATTTTGGTGATCGTGCGCCAGCATGTTAAGACCGCGGGAGATCCGAAGCCGGAAACTGCAAAAAGCGCAGCAAATCAGCTGCGCCTTTGCATTATTTCTCTACCACCCTAGGGTCTAATGCATCCCGCAGGCCATCACCAACGAAGTTGAAACTAAGAACAGTAATGAAAACCATCAACCCCGGAAAAACAGGGAACCACCAGGCTGTTCGAAAGATGGTGATTGAATTGGCATCTTCCAGCATATTTCCCCACGTGGCTGCTGGAGGGGTAATGCCCAGTCCCAAGAAGCTCAGTGCCGATTCCGCAAGGATAAAGCTTCCAATTGCTAACGTGGCAGCTACAATAATTGGGCCGATCGCATTCGGCATGATATGGCCAAAAATGATTCTCCCTTTGGAATAGCCGAGCGAACGGGCAGCCAACACGTAATCCCGATTCTTCAACGATAAAAATTCTCCGCGAACAAGCCTTGCCGTGTGCGTCCAACTCAACGTTGCAAAAATAATGATCAAAACCATGGGACTCGGAGAGAAAACAGATACTAATGTAATCAGCAAAAATAACGTCGGAAAGGAAATGATAATATCCACGAGTCTCATTAAAATGCCTTCAACGATGCCGCCGTAGTAACCGGCAATGCCACCGATCACCGTACCGATAAACGTCGCTCCCACCATAGCTGCGAAGCCGACCATTAAAGACATTTGCCCGGCGTAAAGCAAGCGGCTGTAAATATCGCGACCAAGATGGTCAGCTCCAAGCCAATTCTCGGAAGAAGGCGGGTTCAGCCTATCCAATAAGACTTGTTCACTGGGATTATGAGTCGCCAATAAAGGGGCGAAAACCGCGCTTCCTATAATAATTACCAACATGAGCAGACCGAAGACCGCGAGCTTGTTTTGAAAAAACTTGTTGACAGCTAAATTGAACATACTGCGATGTTGTCCGAGATCCCCTGCATCGTGGGAAGGCTGTACTTCTGTCTCTACTTGTTGTTTGTTTTCCATTTGAGGGCCCTCCTTCTTAATATTCGATACGGGGATCTACAATCGCGTAAAGGATGTCAGCGATTAAATTCCCAAGAACCACTAGTACAGCACCAATCATTGTTAGAGACATAACCAACGGATAATCTCTTTGATGTGTCGCTTCAAGCAAGAGTGAACCAAGCCCCGGCCAATTAAAAATCTGTTCTACAACCACAGAACCTCCGATAAAGACCGGAAGCATAAGCCCAAAGATAGTGATTAACGGCAACAGCGCATTCCGCAAGGCATGTTTGTAAACAACCTTTCTTTCTTTAAACCCTTTCGCGCGCGCTGTCCGGATGTAATCCTGATTTTTCACATCAATCATACTCGTACGCGTATACCTGGTGAGTCCCGCCATTTCAGCCGTCCCCAAGACAAAAGCCGGAAGAATAAGATGATGCAAACGGTCGAGGATGTCAAATTCTGCACCTAATGTGCCGACGCCTCCCACCGGGAACCAGCCTAATTGCACCGATAGAATCATAACCAAAATAAGCCCAATCCAAAAATTGGGAGCAGCCAGTCCCATAAAAGAAACAAAAGTAACCGTATAATCAATCTTTGAATATTGGCGCATCGCGGAAATGATCCCGAAAGGAATGGCCACAACAATCGCCATAATCGTCGAGGCGAGCATTAAGATAAGGGTATTAGGTAATCGTTCCGCGATCATCGTGGAAACCGGACGATTGGTAATAAATGAATTGCCCAGGTCTCCTTGCAAAATATCGCCCATCCAACGAACATATTGAATATGAGCGGGATCATCGAGTCCTAATTCTTCCATCATCGCTTCCCGGTCTTCCGGAGATATGTTCGGATCAATCCCAATGACGGTCGGCTCCCCGGGTGCAAATTGCATAATGCCAAAAGATATAATGGATATACCAATCAAGATGGGAATGGTCATAAGGATTCTGCGTATTATGTAGGTAATCATGTTGAAGCTCCTTTTTTGAGAAAGGTAGAAGGACAATGTCCTTCTACCTTATCTCAGTCATTCTTGTCGTTATTCATCAATCCACCATTCATGGAGATTGTAAAATTTCTCATCCGGATGGGTTTCGTAGCCTTCCAAGCGATCATTATACAAGTCAACCCTATCGTAGTAGTAGAGAGTGGAATATGGTTGATCTTCTGTAATAATCGTATGAGCATCCTGTAGAATTTCAATCCGGTCTTCCGGATCAACGACATCTCTGTTCGGCTCTACCGTCTCGTCAAACTCATCGCTCTCATAATTGATATAGTTTAAGCCTTGTTCTGCCTCTTCGGAATGGAAGATATATTCCGGCGTCGGGTCTACACCTAAGGCCCAAGCGCCCAGCATGGCATCAAAGTCATCATTATCGGGAGGCTGCACTGTATCCATATACGCGCCCCACTCCAAAAGTTGCGGTTCCATCGTGATTCCAACATCATCGAGCATTTGTTGGATAACAACGATAGCGTCTACCCGTCTGCCAGACTCATTATTCGTTACCATTTCAAACTCAAAAAGTTCTCCGTCTTCATTTTCCAGTCGATCATCCTCATTCATTTCCCAACCGGCTTCTGCAAACAGCTCCAAGGCACCTTCCGGATCATATGGGATTTCTTCAATCTCGTCGGTGTACACGTCACTTAACGGACTATGAGGGAAGTGAGCAACCTCTCCATGTCCCATCAGCACTGCTTCAACAATCGATTCACGATCAATGCTCATCGTTAGAGCCCGCCGTACATCCGGGTCTTCAAAAAGTTCATTATCATTGTTCCAACCAATGTATTCGTAATTGTATCCTAAGGTGGACGTAAGATCGCCGTGTTCAATTGTTTCGCCGGTGTCCGCATCTTGTTCGGAAATTTGAGCAAAGTCTACTTCTTGGGTTTCAAAAGCCGCTAAAGCAGCATTATCATCTTCCACAAATTGGACCATAACCGTATCAAGAAGAGGGGATTTTTCATAGTGATCATCAAACGCTTCCAACGTCAAGCTCGTACCATGATCCCAGTCTGTAATTTCAAACGGACCCGTCCCTACTGCTTCTTCTGTGACACTTTGTTCATGCTCCTCCAAATCCCCAATATCTACATCCCCCATAATATGTTCTGGGTGCACATCGTAAATCAATGCCAACTCAAAGGCGGCATCCGGCTCGGAAAGGGTGAAGACAACCTCGAAGTCATCCGTTGCTTCTACACTCTCCAAGCGCTGGAACGTTTCCGCACGGGGACCAGTGTAATCTTCATCGATAAAAAGTTCATACGTATAAACGACATCATCAGCGGTCATTTGTTCGCCATCATGAAAATAAACATCATCCCGAAGCGGAACGGTATATTCCAAGCCGTCATCAGAAAGTTCATATTCATCCGCCGCCAGTTCCGGTTCCAGATCGATTTCCGGGGTGACGGCGTACAATGGCTCATGAATCAAATGCGTCATTTCACTAGATTCGGTTCCTTGCACGTAAGGAGACAAGAATGTTTCCGGTTCACTTGATTGAGCAACGATAACCTCCCCGCCCTCTTGCGGTTCACCGGCTGCTTCTTCGTCATCTCCGTTTTCTTCATCGGCATCGGCATCCGCCTCTTCCCCTGCGTCGGTGTCGGCATCTTCATCTGCTCCGTTACAAGCCGCCAATAATCCCAACGTCAACACCATCGCCAAAAACAACCAATATGCTTTTTTTCCCATTAAAAGATCCCCCTTTAATAAAATTTTTAACATTAGATCATTAACCCTTCTTTATGTAAAACACAGCATCCCTCCCCCTTTAAAATGAAGCGCATTATTCATACAGGTGACAAGCGACATAATGATTCGGTCGAACCTCTCTCATTTCCGGCACCACCTCTTTGCAATGCTCCATCACATGAGGACAGCGGGTATGAAACACACATCCGCTCGGTGGATTCGCCGGGCTCGGCAATTCTCCGGTTAACGTGATCCGATCCCGTTTCCGCTCCCTGGGATGCGAACGCGGAACCGCGGATAACAATGCTTGGGTGTAAGGATGGAGCGGTTCGCCATACAGGTCATCTTTTTCCGCCACTTCCGCCATATTACCCAGGTACATGACGCCGATGCGATCGGAAAAATGCTTCACAACGCTTAAGTCATGGGCAATGAATAGATAGTTTAAATCAAATTCCTCCTGCAAATCATCCAGCAAGTTCAATACTTGTGACTGGATGGATACATCCAAAGCGGACACCGGTTCATCAGCCACAATCATTTTCGGCTCCAAAACGAGCGCTCTGGCAATGCCAATTCTTTGCCTTTGTCCCCCGGAAAATTCATGGGGATAGCGATTGATAAACGAAGGGTTCAGGCCGACACGGTCCATAATTTCCTGGCACTTTTCTTTTCGTTCTCGTTGTGTCTTGTACAAACCATGTACCTTCAGCGGTTCTTGCAGCATGGCTCCGACTGTTTTCCTTGGATTCAGGGAAGAAAATGGATCCTGGAAAATCATTTGCATCTCCCGCCGTAATTTAAACAGCTCCTTTTCTTTTTTCCGGGAGATATCTTCGCCGTCAAAAGTAATATTTCCTTCCGTTGGTTCATACAGACGGATAATCGTACGTCCCGCCGTTGATTTTCCACACCCCGATTCTCCGACAAGGCCGAAGGTTTCCCCTTTTTTATCGTGAAATGAATGCCATCTACGGCATTCACGGAGCCAGTCGTTCGTTGCAGGATTCCTGCTTTGATCGGAAAATGTTTTTTCAAATCCTGAATTTCAAGCATATTTTCCTGCTCCGGTGCCATTTGTGCTTGTCCATTATTAAGAGGTTCTAGGTTGCTGACCATCGCTTATGACTCCCTCCTCATGCAAAAAACAACGAACGTTTCGACTGGAATCTTTAGAAAGTAACCGCGGTTCCTCTTGGCTGCAAATCTCCATCGCGTACGGACAGCGCGTAACGAAATTACAACCAACCGGTAAATTATCGGGCGTGGGAACGGCACCCGGGATCGAATTCAACCGCTCCTGTACACTGTCCATTTTCGGAATCGAGTCAAGCAGGCCTTCGGTATACGGATGCAAAGGATCGTCGAAAAGATCCTCAATCGGCGCTTCTTCCACGACTTGTCCGCCATACATAACAACGACCCGTTCCGCCAGTTCCGCTACCACTCCAAGGTCGTGGGTGATTAAAATGATCGATGAGTCATATTCTTTTGAAAGTTTTCGCATTAAATCAAGGATTTGGGCTTGCACGGTCACATCCAAAGCCGTTGTCGGTTCATCGGCAATCAACAATTTCGGATTGTTGCTGAGCGCCATCGCGATCATGACCCTTTGACGCATACCACCGGAAAGGCGGTGCGGGTAATCGCCCATAATTTCTTGTGCCCGCGAGAAGCCAACCGTTTGCAACATTTCAATCCCGACTTGGTGCGCTTCCCGTTTGGAAATGTTTTGATGATATGTAAGTTGCTCTCTAATTTGTTCCCCTATGGTATAGACCGGATTCAATGACGTCATCGGTTCCTGAAAAATCATGGAAATGTCATTGCCCCGCACTTTATACATCGCTTTCTCTTTTTCTTTTAATAAATCTTTTCCATCAAAAAAAACTTCGCCGTCAACGATTTTCCCATTCGGGGACGGCACGAGGCGCATAATCGAGAGGGAGGTCATACTTTTTCCGGAACCGGACTCTCCGACAATCGCCAGCGTTTCTCCTTTTTTAACCGAAAAGCTAACGTCATCGACGACGGGCAATTCTGTTTTTTTGTTAAAAAAAGAAGTTTTTAAATTCCTCACATCGATGACTGTCTCACCATTCATGGACGCCTCACCCTATTCCCTGTGTATTACACCGTGTTTGTGTTCGCAATATTATTAATTAATAGTTATTATTGACTATTATAGGGATTGTTCGCGCGATTTGCAATGATTTTTTTAATGTTTTTTAACATAACTGTCATATTCTTGAACAATGAGATTAATCAACATAGGAAAACGTATCTTTATATTGCTTGAGCTCAACGTTGACATCGACGCTTATAATGCCTTCAATCCCCGATAACGTTTGATCGACAAAAGATACTAATTCCTCGTTATCCCGAAAAAAAGCTTGAATGATGAGGTCATGCTTTCCGGAAAAAGCCCCGATAAATCGAACAGATCGGTGAGGCTGTAATTGACAGGCAATGGCATCATGATAGCCGACTCTGGTTTCCAAACCGATAATGGCTTGGACATGCAAACCGATCTTATATGGATTCGTATGGATAATAAATTCAAACACTTCGTTTTTTAACATTTTGTTAATTCTGCCACGAACCGTACCTTCACTGACACCGATGTTTCTCGCGATTTTGCTGTACGAACATTTGCCGTCATCTTGCAGCATCGATAATATTTGGAAGTCTGTTTGATCCAATTCCATTTCGCATCACATCATTTTCTGTAAAGTTGGGTGTACAATATCGACAAAATATCTTAATATTTTTGTCAATTTCGTAATGAGTTAAGTTGAATTAATTATACTGTCTCATTTTCATAAGATCAATGATTTTTTTAAAATCTGCGAAAGTTTCTTCTTTGGCCGACCAACATCGATCCCCGGAGGCCAGACATCAGAGGGAGGAATCCTGCTCCCTCTGATGGATGTTTCACTTTATATCCGTTGTTTCCCGCCCATATACGGTTGCAGCACAGCGGGGATGCGAATGCTGCCGTCTTCGTCCTGGTAATTTTCCATGATGGCGGCCACCGTCCGGCCTACGGCAAGCCCTGATCCGTTTAACGTATGGACATGCTCCGCCGGTCCTTGCTGTTCGCGCTTGAACTTAATATTGGCTCGCCTTGCCTGAAAATCTTCACAATTGCTGCATGAAGAGATCTCTTTGTAGGATTCATAACTCGGCAGCCAAACTTCAAGGTCATACGTTTTTGCCGCAGCAAAACCAATATCGCCGCTACAGAGATCGAGGACGCGGTAAGGGAGTTGCAGTTCTTGTAACACTTTTTCAGCATGGCCGGTAAGCGCGGCAAGGGCTTCGTAAGAATCTTCCGGTTTCGTAAACCAAATCAATTCCACTTTGCTAAATTGATGTTGGCGGATCAACCCTCTCGTATCACGGCCGGCCGATCCCGCTTCCGCACGAAAACATGAGCTGTATGCCACATACTTAATATTCAATTCATCCCCATCGAGAATCTCATTTCGATGCATATTCACGATCGGCACTTCAGACGTCGGGATCATGTAGTAAGGGGTGCCGTCAAGCGCGAACATGTCCTCCTCGAACTTCGGCAACTGCCCGGTCCCAACCATACTGTCATGATTAACGATGTAAGGAGGCAGCGTCTCCGTATAGCCATGTTCATCGGCGTGCACATCCATCATGTATTGAATCAATGCCCGTTCCAGACGTGCACCTGCCCCTTTATAAAATACAAAACGGCTGCCTGTTACTTTTGCGGAGCGTTCGAAATCAAGCATGTCATGCTCAGCACCTAAATCCCAATGTGCTTGCGGCGTGTGAGAAAATGCCGGCGGTGTTCCCCATTGGCGCACTTCAACGTTATCCTCCTCAGTCTCGCCTTCAGGAACAGAATCCGCGAGCAAATTAGGGAACGTGAGCATAAATTGCTGAAGGTTCTCTTCGATGGTACGTAATTCTTCATCGTACTGTTTAATCGCCCGCGACACTTCTTTCGTTTGCGTGATCAATTCGCCGGCATCTTCTTTCGCCCGTTTCCTTTCTGCCACTTGGTTTGATATTTCATTTCTTTGCTTCTTCTTATCTTCCGTCTGGACAATCAAATCCCTGCGCTTCTCGTCCAATGCTATTGCCTGTTCAACCTCTTCCGCCTTTATTCCCCGTGCTGCCAATGCTTTTTTTACCTTCTCTTCATTTTGACGCATGTATTTGATATCCAACATCTGCATCAACCTCCATTCATTTGGAATTAGAAAGCCTAAAAAAACCGCCCCTATGTATAGGGACGGATGTTTCCGCGATACCACCCTCGTTGTTTGTTTCACGTGAAACAAACCGGCTCTAATGCCTTAACGCCGGCAGGCGGGATCCCTTACTGCCAAAGGTTTCGGGCATCCACTCCGGACGGGATTCTTCTTCTTGCTTCACCGGTTTTCAGCGGCCACCGGCTCTCTGTATCTGCGCCAAGAATACTCGTGTCCTTCTTCGCATTCAAGATATTGCCGCACATTATACAACGGCTTTTGTATTGTTTTTTACCATATTGACAAAATAATGATGGAAACGGGGATCATCGGTAAGTTCCGGATGAAAGGAGCACGCGAGAAATTGCCCGTGTTTTGCGGCTACAACTTCTTCTTGGTGATAAGCGATGACCTCAACATCCTGTCCAACGTCCTTGATTAAAGGAGCGCGTATAAATACAGCTACAAGATCATCCGCGATTCCCTTTGCATGCAATGTTGTTTCAAAGCTTTCTTTTTGGCGGCCAAAGGCATTTCGCTCGACCGTGACATCCATGATTGCCAAGTTCTCCTTTTCTTCCCCTTCAATCGCATTTGCCATTAGGATAAGGCCGGCACATGTGCCAAAGATTGGTTTCCCGGAAGCTGCAAAGTGACGAAGGGCATCCATAAAACGATAACGATCAATCAACCGCCGCATCGTTGTACTTTCGCCTCCCGGCAAAATCAGCCCGTCAAGCTCTTCGAGCTGCTCAGGCCATTTGACAAGAACCGCTTCACTCGTTCCTTCGCTTTCAACCATTTTCGCATGTTCATGAACAGCGCCTTGGAGTGCAAGCACACCGATCTTAACCACCTGCGCTCACCTCCATCTCTGAATTAGGATTGCCAAACTTATTACTCGTTACTCTTACCAACCGCGATCTTGCATACGTTCCGGCTCGGGAATATTGGAAATCTCGATGCCTTTCATGGCCGTTCCGAGCCCTTTTGAAAGACGGCCGATCAACTCGTAATCTTCATAATGCGTCGTCGCTTCAACGATGGCACGTGCAAATTGTTGCGGCTCATCCGATTTGAACACCCCGGATCCTACGAATACACCATCGGAACCGAGCGACATCATTAACGCCGCATCTGCAGGAGTAGCAATTCCTCCGGCAGCAAAATTGACCACCGGCAACTTGCCGGATTCCTGAATGGAAACGAGGAGTTCGTAAGGAGCTCCCAAATTCTTCGCTTCAGTCATTAATTCATCACGGGACATTCCGGCCACTTTTTTAATTTGAGCCTGCACCATCCGCATATGGCGAACGGCTTCCACAATATTTCCCGTTCCCGGTTCCCCTTTTGTACGCAGCATCGAGGCACCTTCGCCAATGCGCCGCAACGCCTCGCCCAAATCACGGGAACCGCAGACGAACGGCACCGTATAGTCATTCTTATCAATATGGAAGACCTCGTCCGCAGGGGTAAGCACTTCGCTTTCATCTATATAATCAGCGCCTAGAGCTTCCAGTACACGAGCTTCGACAATATGGCCGATCCGCGCTTTCGCCATGACCGGGATGCTGACCGCCTCGATCACTTCTTCCAATATATCCGGATCTGCCATTCGAGCGACCCCGCCCGCTGCACGTATATCCGACGGCACACGCTCGAGTGCCATAACGGCAACGGCGCCTGCTTCCTCGGCAATTTTTGCTTGCTCTGCATTGACAACGTCCATAATGACGCCGCCTTTTTGCATCTCAGCCATTCCTCTTTTGACGCGATTTGTACCAGTATCTGCCAATGTCCTTCCCTCCGGTAAACTTTTCGTCTATTATAACACGCTTAAAGCGATAGGGAAACTACGACAACCAGCCTCCCGCCGTTTACTGGCGTTTAATTCCAAAGCCCGGAGAAGAAATCACCGATCCCGCGCATCGAGCGAACAAACCAATTCGCTTCTTCCACGTCTTCTGCGGCTACGAGTGGAACAACAGCGTTATTTTCCAGTTCATCATCGAGGTACATTTCTTCTTCGTCTTCATGAGAGACGGTAACATAGCCTACTTCCTCCCCAGCTTCCACCGGTGCACTCAATGCCCCGTCTTCATCGAGCTGATCTTCTGCAATTGTTACGGACGTTGCATACATGTCTTCCTCGCCTTCAAGGATAGGGAAGGATAGAGCGGATTCCGTCACAATGGGCACTTCTTGCTCCTGTCCATCCGGAATAGGCAAGGTGGACACTTCATCAAACTGTTCTCCTTCCGAAACTACTTCTTCGGTCGTAAAGGCGTCAAATCCGTAATCATACAATTTTGCCGTTTCTTCAAAACGGGCATCTATGCTGTCTGTTTGCATAACAACAGACAGTAAACGGGTATCATCTTGTTCAACGGTGCCTGTGAATGCAAATCCTGCGGCTTCCGTATTGCCGGTTTTAATGCCATCCACTCCCTCGTAGGCATGAGTGAAATCAGAACCCCCCAACATATGATTCCAATTTGTCATCGGTTGTTCGTCCATCTCACTTCCTTCTTTAAACACCGTTTCTTCCGTGCTCGCGACCTCCAAGATTTCAGGGTAATCCTGGATGAGGTGATAAGCAAGCTGAGCCGTTCCCCGCGCCGACATCATATTCTCAGCATCTGCGTCGGTTCCTTCCGGATGATTGCCATCCATGGACGCGTTGTTTAAACCGCTGGAATTAACGAATTCATATTCTTCGATTCCCATTTCCTCAGCTTTTTCATTCATCATGTCCACAAAAGCTGCTTCCGATCCGGCGACTGCTTCTGCAAGCGCAATTGTGGCACCATTCGCGGATTCTATTGCCATGGCTTCATATAACTCTTCAATGGTATACGTTTCATCGATTCGCAAATACACATTCGATAAATTTTCATCATGGGATAACTCCGCCGCTTCTTCACTAATGGAAACTTCCTCATCCCAACTAAGCTCACCTTCTTCAATTGCCTCATTGACGAGATATTCCGTCATCATTTTTGCCATACTCGCCATCGGCAACATTGTATCTATGTCATCGGCATATAAAACCTTACCACTTTCCACATCCACCAAAAGTGATGCTTCCGCTTCCATATCAGGGGTTTGGGCATTGGCTGTTGTCGTTGTTAATGCCAGAAACAAAGCCGCTCCGCTAAGTAAACTCGTCCATTTTTTCATTACTCGGCACCTCCAAGGTGTACATTCCAAACGTTATTTTATCATAATGCCCTGAAAAAGGCAGTAAACTTTTCAACTAAAATTTTTTATAACAAAAAAAGAGCATTTCCGCAGATTATTTCCTGGGAAATACTCGTTTGATTGCCCTTGATAATCTTTAGATACTGTAGTTCGGTGCTTCCTTCGTGATTTGCACATCATGCGGATGATTTTCTTTCAATGATGCGCTGGTAATTTGGACAAATTGACCGTCGTTACGCAACATTTCCAAATCGGCAGCACCACAATACCCCATGCCAGAGCGGATGCCACCCGTCATTTGGTAAAGCGTGTCCGCTAGTGGACCTTTGTAAGGCGTTCGCCCTTCGATGCCTTCCGGCACAAATTTCTGATTGTCTTCTTGAAAATATCGGTCCTTGCTCCCTTTTTCCATCGCACTCATGGAGCCCATGCCGCGATAAACTTTAAACTGGCGCCCTTGATAAATTTCCGTTTCGCCGGGGCTTTCGGAAACCCCTGCCAACATGCTTCCGAGCATCACGGCATGCGCACCTGCCGCCAATGCTTTTACAATATCTCCGGAGTATTTGATCCCGCCGTCGGCAATAATCGGCACCCCGTGCTTTTCGGCTTCCGTGGCGCATTCATGGACAGCTGTGATCTGTGGGACACCAACACCTGTGACAACCCGGGTTGTACAAATGGAGCCTGGTCCAATCCCTACTTTTACAACATCAGCGCCCGCTTGGATTAAATCTCTTGTTCCGGCGCCTGTGGCCACGTTTCCGACAATTAATACCACGTCCGGATAATCCTCGCGAATCTGTGCCACTTGATCGAGCACCCCGCGGGAATGGCCGTGTGCCGTATCAATAACAATGGCATCCACGCCTGCCTCGACGAGTGCTTTCATTCTGATTTGTGTGTCATGGGCGACACCGACGGCAGCCGCAACAAGCAATCGCCCTTGTTCATCTTTGGCAGATTTCGGATATTCAATGGCCTTTTCAATATCTTTGATCGTAATGAGTCCCATTAGTTCCATGTTGTCATCAACGAGCGGCAGTTTCTCGATTTTATACTGTTGCAAGATCTTTTCCGCTTCCGCCAACGTTGTGCCGACAGGAGCGGTTACGAGATTTTTTTTAGTCATGACATCGTCGATTTGGATCGCGTAATCGTCAATAAAACGCAGATCGCGATTCGTGAGAATCCCTACAAGCTTTTGTTCCTCGTCCACGATTGGGACGCCGGAAATCCGGAACTTTCCCATCAAGTGTTCAGCATCATACACTTGCCGATCCGGTGTTAAGAAAAAAGGATTGGTAATAACGCCGCTCTCGGAACGTTTCACCCGGTCAACCATTTCTGCCTGTTCTTCCACCGACACATTTTTGTGAATGACACCGATACCGCCTTCACGCGCCATTGCAATCGCCATTTCCGCTTCCGTTACCGTATCCATGCTGGCACTTAATATTGGCATATTAAGCGGAAGCTTCGATGTTAATTTGGAGTGAATGTTTACATCCCTTGGATGTATTTCCGACCGATCCGGAAGTAACAGAACGTCATCAAAGGTTAACCCTTGTTTTCCAAACTTATCCTCTCTCACTTTTTTCATCCTTTCTGTTTATCTTATGCGTAAAAAGACGTACGCTCGGAAAGATTATCTGTAAGTCCTCTGTCATGTTATTCCTTCTATTTTATCACGAGTCTCTTTTTTTATCGTCCCTCTTTAAGAAGTTCTAACTTTCTAATAAATGCACCATTCGTTTGGAGGAATGCCTGTTGCATACATTTACTGACTTTCAGCGATATACGGTGACTGAAACCTTGACAAAAAGGCTCTATGACCGTTATCAAAGCATCCTGGACGAGGATAGCTACGCGAAAAAATATACGTATGAAAACACATTGCCGTTTATCCACCGCTGGCAACAAGGCCGTTCATTGTTGGAAGAAGGAAAGCGTATGCCTTTCCATGCCAAGCCGCTGCTTTTATTTTATGGATTTGGCCATCTGCTGAAAGCGCTGATTCTGCTCTATGACCCGAGCTATCCTGCTACAACTAATGTACTAGCCCACGGCGCGTCGACGCGAAAAAGAAAGCGAAAAGAGTACCGTTTTATCGACGATGAGGTCAAAATCCAGAAGCATGGACTCTTCCCTCATTTGCTTCAACATATGTTTCAGATGGATCCTGCCGGTTATGACCGTTTTCAAATGGCGACCCTTTTTTTACAAGTTCCTTTGCTGCAAGATTCGGTCCGTGCTGATCCCCGCTTCAAAGCAAAAAGAAAAACAGCGACGTTGCCGGCTTTATTGGTCCATTATTTACTGTTGTATAATCTCAGTATGATTACCCGTTATGAAACGGAATGGTGGGGGAGCTCATCTCCCAGCGTTCTTCGGCTGATCTTCCGTTGATCGAAGCATACATCGACCATTGTCCCGCGATTTGCGAGGCATTGACCGTAGAAAAAGCACTTGCTGTTTTTGATCAAGGGTAAACGCATCGTTTTGGCTGATATCTCTCTCGTTTCCGCTGATATCCGGCTAAGAAAAAACGGTCCGCATCGCATCTGGATAGCGGACCGTTTTCTTTATTCTTCGTCTTGTTCTTCTTCTACTTCTTCAGTTTCCTCTTCCATTTCCTCCGCTTCAATGGGGGCTACGGTAGAAACTTCTTCATTATCATCTACCCTAATAAGCATGACCCCTTGGGCATATCTCCCAAGCTCAGAGATTTCGCTAACATGCATGCGGATAACGATGCCTTTTTCCGTGATCACCATTAAATCATGTTCATCGGCCACAACCCTGAGAGCGATTAGATGCCCGGTTCGCTCGGTGAGCGTGCATGCTTTTATCCCTTTGCCGCCGCGATTCTGCACTTTGAATTCATCTTCTTTGGTCCTTTTTCCAAAGCCTTTATTGGTCACGAGCAGAACATCCTGCCCTTTTTCGATCATATCCATGCCAATGACTTCATCATTCGGATCAAGAGAAATGCCTTTCACACCGGTAGCCGTCCGGCCCATGAGCCTCACATCTGCTTCATTAAACCGGATAGAAATGCCGTTTTTGGTGCCGAGGATGACATCACTTTCGCCGTCCGTAAGGCGTACGCCGTGAAGTTCATCATCTTCCCGGATATTAATGGCAAAGAGGCCGCCCTTTCGAATGTTTGCATACGCGGATAATGGGGTTCGTTTGGCAATGCCTTTTTTCGTGATAAACAGCAGATAGGCATCGTCCCGGTATTTTTCAATCGGGATCACGGTGCTGATTTCCTCCCCCTTTTCGATTTGCAGGAGGTTGATCACCGGTATCCCTTTAGCCGTACGTTTTAACTCGGGCACTTCGTACGCTTTCAGGCGATACACCTTTCCTTTGTTTGAAAAGAAAAGGATCGTGTGATGGGAGTTAGTCGTAAACAGATGTTCGACGAAATCTCCATCATTCGTGCCCATTCCTTGAATTCCGCGTCCTCCGCGGCGCTGACTGCGATATGTCGTAAGCGGCAAGCGTTTAATGTACCCTTCATGGGTAATGCTGATGACGACATTTTCCTGAGGAATTAAATCTTCGTCTTCCAGGACATTTTCGCTTGCATGAATGGCTGTACGGCGCTCATCATTGAAACGTTTTTTGACGTCGCTCAGTTCATCGCGAATAATATTGAGGACTTTCTCATTATCGGCCAAAATCGCTTTTAGTTCCGCGATTCGTTCAATCAACTCGTTATATTCATTTTCGATCTTATCCCGTTCAAGACCGGTGAGACGTTGCAAACGCATATCAAGGATCGCTTGCGCTTGTTCATGGCTTAGGTCATAGTTTTCGATCAAGCCTTGGCGGGCAATATCGGTCGTTTCAGACGAGCGAATTAATTCGATGATCGCATCAATGTGATCAAGGGCAACCCTTAATCCTTCTAAAATGTGCGCGCGCGCTTCTGCCTTGTTCAAATCGAACTGGGTGCGCCGGCGAATCACTTCGACCTGGTGGTCAAGATAAAGGCTTAGCGATTGTTTGAGATTGAGCACCTGCGGCTGTCCGTTCACAAGTGCCAACAGGTTAACGCCAAACGTCGTTTGCATAGCCGTCCATTTATACAAGTTGTTTAAAAGCACATTGGCATTTGCATCCTTGCGAAGTTCCATTACAATGCGCATGCCTTTTCGAGACGTTTCATCCCGCAAGTCCGTGATCCCATCAAGCTTTTTCTCCCGCACAAGCTCGGCAATTTTTTCAACGAGCCGTGCTTTATTTACCTGGTACGGCAACTCCGTAACGATAATTTCTTCTTTGCCGCTTCGTTGCTGGTTTATGTGCGCGTTAGCCCGTATGGTGATGGACCCCCGGCCTGTGTGATAGGCTTTTCGGATTCCGCTTCGCCCCATGATCAATCCTGCCGTTGGAAAATCGGGCCCGGGAATATACTCCATCAATTCGTCAACATTCATCTCGGGATTTCGGCTCAAGGCCAATACACCATCGATGACTTCTCCCAATTGGTGCGGGGGGATATTTGTCGCCATGCCAACCGCGATCCCGGCTGCTCCGTTTACAAGCAAGTTTGGAAAGCGCGCCGGTAACACGACAGGTTCTCTCTCGGCGCCATCGTAATTGTCTTGGTAATCCACCGTGTCTTTGCGAATATCCCGCACGAGCTCGTTAGAGATTTTTGACATACGCGCTTCCGTATACCGCATGGCTGCTGCAGAATCCCCGTCGACCGATCCGAAGTTTCCATGTCCGTCCACGAGCATGTACCGGTAACTGAAATCCTGTGCCATGCGCACCATCGTTTCATAGACAGCGCTGTCGCCATGGGGATGGTATTTACCGATGACATCCCCGACGATTCGCGCTGATTTTTTATGAGCTTTGTCCGGGGTCATCCCCAGTTCGTTCATCGCATAAAGGATGCGCCGATGCACAGGTTTCATGCCGTCGCGCACATCGGGGAGGGCACGACTGACAATTACGCTCATGGCATAATCCAGGAACGACGTCTGCATTTCTTGACTTATATTAATTTCGTGGACATTAGATTCATGGTCTGCCATTCCTCATCCTCCAATTTCCAAGGTGAGAAAAGGGGTCCTTCTCTCACCTCCGGTATTAAACATCGAGGTTTTGCACGTATTCCGCATTCTCCTGGATAAATTCTCGTCGTGGCTCGACTCTGTCTCCCATGAGCGTATCGAAAATGCCATCCGCCATCATTGCATCTTCCAGCGTAACTTGCAGCAGTCTTCGCCCTTCCGGGTCCATGGTTGTTTCCCATAATTGATCGGCATTCATCTCGCCCAACCCTTTATACCGTTGAATATCCGGCACGGGCGTGTCCGGCCATTCATCCAAAAGCGGTTGTAACTCTTTTTCGTCTTGGATATAACGGACCTTTTTGTTTTGTTTAACTTGGTATAACGGAGGTTGGGCAATATATACATAGCCATTTTCAATCAGCGGACGCATAAAACGATAGAAAAACGTCAAAATAAGTGTTCGGATATGCGCCCCGTCCACGTCGGCATCCGTCATGATAATGATTTTGTGATAGCGCGCTTTCTCGATATTAAATTCATCGGCGATCCCCGTTCCTAGCGCGGTAATGATCGAGCGAATTTCATTGTTATTGAGAATCCTGTCCAGACGTGCTTTTTCGACGTTTAGGATTTTCCCGCGCAAGGGAAGAATAGCTTGAAAATAGCTGTCTCGGCCTGCTTTCGCTGAACCTCCCGCGGAGTCGCCTTCAACGATATACATTTCACTGATACTTGCGTCCCGCGTTGAACAATCCGCCAATTTACCGGGGAGAGAGCCAACTTCGAGTGCGCTTTTACGGCGGGTGAATTCACGGGCTTTCTTTGCCGCTTCCCGCGCTCTCGATGCGGTGATTCCTTTTTCCACCACTTTTCGGGCAGTATCCGGATTCTCGGCTAGAAAACGGGCGAAGTGATCGCTGAATTGTTGATCGGTGGCCGTTCGGGCACTGCTGTTTCCCAGTTTGGTTTTCGTCTGTCCTTCAAACTGCGGATCCGGGATTTTCACCGAAATTATGGCGGTTAAACCTTCTCGCACATCCTCGCCCACCAGGTTTGGATCATTGTCCTTAAACAATTGGTTCTGCCGTGCATAATGATTAATCACGCGGGTTAATCCGGTTTTAAATCCCGATTCATGTGTCCCGCCTTCATGCGTATTAATATTATTGGCAAAGGAATAGATATTGCTCGTAAAACTATTATTATACTGAACCGCGATTTCTACTTGGATGCCTGCTTGTTCGCTTTCGATATAGATCGGCGGTTCATGAAGCGGTTCCTTGGTCTGATTTAAATACTCAACAAAGGAGCGAATACCACCTTCATAGTAGTATTCGTTCGTTTCTGCCTCTTCGTCGCGTTTGTCTGTGAAGAGGACGTGGAGTCCTTTGTTCAAAAATGCCAACTCTCGCAAGCGTGTCATTAATGTGTCGGCTTCATATTCTCTCGTTTCGGTGAAAATCGTTCGATCCGGGGTGAAACGGATCCGTGTACCTGTTTTGTCCGTTTCTCCTGTGACCGAGAGTTCTTGCTGTGGGATCCCTTGCCGATAATCTTGATAGTGAACGTTTCCGTCTCGATGAATTTCAATTTCCATATGCTCGGAAAGGGCATTTACCACGGAAGCCCCTACGCCATGCAAGCCACCGGAGACTTTATAGCCGCCGCCGCCGAATTTTCCCCCGGCATGAAGAACGGTCATAATGACTTCCAATGTTGGCCTGCCTTCTTTTTCGTGCATGCCGACAGGGATGCCGCGGCCGTTATCTGTCACCGTGATACTGTTGTCTTTTTCAATCGAGATATGGATCTCGTCACAGAAGCCTGCCATCGCTTCATCAATGCTGTTATCTACGATTTCCCAAACGAGATGATGGAGTCCCCGCGCGTTTGTGGAACCGATATACATCCCCGGGCGCTTGCGAACAGCTTCCAAGCCCTTGAGTACCTGTATTTGACTTTCATCATACGAATGTTGTGCCATGGGCAATCTTCACCTTCGCTTCTAAGTTAGATGTTCTGTTCGTTTCAACACTAGAATCGGGGTACAACAGCCATCATTTCGTGCAGATCATGGTTCATCGTTGCCGTCATCAAGCATATTTTGCGAACGGCGTTTAAGCGTCGTGGAGGAAATGGGTGAATGATATAATTTCTCGCTGGTGACGACGAGCGATTTCGTTGAGTCGCCATCCGGCGCTATTTTCACGATCTCGTTCTCATTCAATGACGCGAGATATTGTTGTGTAACCGTCGATGATTCATGGACATCGTAATTTAAAATGGCGACGATATCTTTGGAACGGATGACTGTGTATCCACCAATGTGAACAAACAAAAAGACACCTCATTTGCCTAAATAAAATTTGAATCTATGAATATCTACCGAAGTGGAAGCGAAAAAAGAGGTGAAAAACACTTCACGTTTTTTCGTTCGGTGGGAAGCGCTCGTAACACCCCGATTCGTGCCATTAACCATCATAGGGGACGCCCGCTCTGATGGAAGTTTCACTTTATTCACTAGGGGAAATATTTCCATTGTGGACATGAAAGGTTTTCGCTTGTTTAAGCACTTCATGCTCAATTCCGCTAATGTTTGTCGTTGTTATAAATGTTTGCACTTTCCCCTGAATGGTATTTAATAAATGAGACTGTCGAAAATCATCCAGTTCCGAGAGGACATCATCCAATAATAAAACCGGGGGATCGGCGGTCTCTTTTTCGATTAATTCAATTTCTGCCAATTTCAATGACAGCGCGGCGGTCCTTTGTTGCCCTTGGGAACCATAGGTCTGTATGTCCCGGTCATTCACATAGATCGCGAGGTCTTCCCGATGAGGGCCAATGAGGGTTAATCCCCTGCGTATTTCTTGTTCTTTTTTTTCTTCAAAAGCATTCGCGTAGATATTCTCTATTGTCGACAAGTCTAGCTCTAATGATACATCGGCACTTGGAATATACGCGATTTGCAGTTCTTCCAGCTGTCGGCTAATAGACCAATGGGTGGGACCTGCCCATTTCTGCAGCTGATGGATAAAGGATAACCGGCGTTGAACCACCTGCGCGGCAGCTTTAATGAGTTGTTCGGTTAAAACTTCGTGCATGAGGGTGGATTCAGACGCCCGTTTTTGCGCATGTTCTTTTAACAGCTGATTTCGTTGTTTCAATATGCGGTGATACTGGGCTAAATGATAAAGATAGATGTTGCTGATTTGCCCGATTTCCATATCAATAAAGCGTCTGCGTTGTTTTGGTCCGCCTTTTACTAGGTTTAAATCTTCAGGGGCAAACATGACCACATTCAACGCACCGATAAATTCACTTATCCGTTGTTGTTCCAACCCGTTCAGTTTCGCGCGTTTGCCTTGCGTTGAAAATTGTATATCAAGGGAAAGCGAACTAACCCGTTTGTTTATTTCTCCTTGAACCCGGGCGTAATCTTTTCCCCAAGTAATAAGTTCCCGGTCACGATTGGTGCGGTGTGACTTCGCAAATGCTAACACATATAACGCTTCCATAAGGTTTGTTTTCCCTTGGGCATTTTCCCCTAAAAATAAGTTAACGGTGTTCTCAAAAGCGAGTGTCGTTGCTTCAAGATTTCGATAATCGCTGATCGAGAGATCGCGTACATACAACTTCATCGCTCCTTTTCGGGAAATTACGCTTCTTCAACGATGAAAGTTCCTGTATCTTCAACCTCGACGCGATCCCCGGGGTATAGTTTTCGCCCGCGTCGTACCTCATGTTCATCGTTCACATAGACGTTATATTCGGCCAAAATGATTTTAACCATTCCCCCTGTATCCGCAACACCTACTTCTTTTAATAGCTGTCCCAAGGCGATATAAGGAGTTTCTATTCGGATTTTCTCTTCCATCTGTTTTCACCACCCGGCGTTTATCTATAAACGCGCATGTGATTCCATCTTCTATTTTACTAAAAAAAACAATAAAAAGCCAGGGAACCTCTTATATCGTGAGGGAAAAAGAAAGAAGGAGCTCTGGAAATAGAGCGACCTTCGTTTTGCACTAAGATGTTCGAACCGGAGAGAATAAGTGAATCATTTGCTGGTGATCGAGGGGTTGAACCACAAAAGGACTCATCGTGCCGGTAAACATGAGTGAGATTATTTCACTGTCTATCGTTTTTAAAGCGTCTAAAATATTTTTCCCGTTAAATGCAATTTGTAATTCCGCGCCGTTTATCTCTTGTGCTTCGATGGATTCCTTTACTTTCCCTACTTCTGCGGAGATCGACATAATCTCTATTTCCGTTGTTCCGATGCTTTTGATGTGGACGACATTATTTTTTGCTTCTCTGGAAAGAAGCATGGCCCGTTCCAAAGATTGGTTCAATGCTTTTGTCGGCAAGGTGACGGTTGTTTTCCCTTCCGACGGGATCATGTTCGAAGTAAGGGGAAATTTCCCATCCAGTAATCGGGAAAAAAACAGTAAATGGTTCATTTTAAAGAGCACTTGTGTCTTCGTCACCACGATCGTGATCATATCTTCACTGTCATCCAAGATTCGACTAAGTTCCGTAAGGCTTTTTCCGGGAATGATCACGTTGTTGATTTCCAGTGTTTCATCAGTTTCCACGCCAACCGTTCTCATCGCAAGCCGGTGGCTGTCCGTTGCAGTAGCAGTGAGTTCCCGGTTTTTGATAGAAAAATGAACGCCGGTAAGTACAGGACGTGTTTCCTGCGTGGAAACGGCAAAAACCGTTTGGCGAATGATATCTTTTAACAAATGTTGAGGGAGTAAAATTACTTGTTCTTCCTCTAATTGAGGCAGTTTTGGATAATTATCCGGATCAAAACCGTTCAAATGGAAAACAACATTGCCGGAGGAGATTGTCGCTGCCATGTTTCCATCTTTTTCTAAAGTTAACGTTTCCCCGGGCATTTTCCGTACAATCTCGGAAAAATATTTCGCTTGTAATACCATTTCTCCTTCTTCATGAATGGTCATATACGTTTGTTCTTCATCGCTCTTTGGGATAAACGTTTCGATCGACACGTCTGAATCACTGCCAATGAGCGTAATTCCTTTAGTTTCCACTTTAATTTTAATCCCTGTCAATATCGGGATGGTTGTTCTTGATGAAACGGCTTTATTCGCATTTTGCACACCGGTGATGAATGCATGGGTATCAATTGAAAAATGCATGAGTCCCTCTCCTATCGTCATAAACAGAGGTTTATTTAATATGGGTCAACGCCCTTATTATTATTTATTAAAAAATGCGGTAGCAGTCGTAGGGGTTGTGCAGCATGTGAATAACATTGGTTTTGCTTGTCTTCGTGTGAGTTATCCACTGTGTATAAACTTGTGGGAAATTGTCTGGGTTGTTATGAGTTATCCACTTGTTTATTGTTTTACTTTGTTTGATATTTCATCGAGTTGATGTTGTAGTTGCTGATCATTGGATAGTAATTTGCTGATTTTATCGTGTGCATGAATAACCGTTGTGTGGTCTCTTCCTCCAAATTTTTCGCCTATCTTTGGCAATGAAGATTCGGTCATTTCCCTCGATAGGTACATGGCGACCTGTCTCGCGTGAGCGACGGCTTTCGTTCTTTTTTTTGCTGTAATCTCTTCCAGTTTTACTTGATAATACGCGGCAACATGCGCTTGAATATCTTCAATGCCGATGACCCTCGGTTTTGAACTTGGAATGATATCTTTTAATGCTTCAGCGGCAAGATCCGCATTCATGTCTTCGTTAATCAGGGAGGAATAGGCAACAACTCGAATGAGCGCTCCTTCCAATTCACGGATGTTTGTGTCGATTTGATTTGCAATATAGAGCATGACTTCATTTGGAATATCAAGCATTTCCGCTTTCGCTTTCTTGCGGAGAATCGCGATCCTTGTTTCCAGATCGGGAGGGGTAATATCCGTGATAAGTCCCCATTCAAAGCGAGATCGCAAACGGTCCTCAAGGGTTGGAATTTCTTTTGGCGGCCGGTCGCTTGAGATGACAATCTGCTTCGCATCTTCATGTAATGTATTAAATGTATGAAAAAATTCTTCTTGTGTTTGCTCTTTCCCGGCTAAAAATTGGATATCGTCAATTAAAAGGATATCTACGTTCCGGTATTTGTTGCGAAAATCTTCGCCGCGGTTATCCCGAATCGCATTGATAAACTCATTCGTGAATTTTTCAGAAGATAAATATACGACGCGTGATTCCGGGCTGTGTTCCATCACATAATGGCCGATGGCATGCATCAAATGCGTTTTTCCGAGTCCAACGCCTCCGTAGATAAAAAGCGGGTTATAAGCTCTTGCCGGCGCTTCGGATACTGCTAATGAAGCCGCGTGGGCAAAACGATTCCCGGAACCAATGACAAAGGTATTGAATGTGTATTTTCCATTCAGCATATTTCGAGGGATGTTTTCATGGTTATTGGGTCGTTTCGGTGTTTGCATCGATTCCTCTTTTTTGGCTGTTTGCCCCGACTCATCCGCTTTCTGCTCTTCTTCATTGTATTCGTCTGTTTGAAGAACAAATTTTACGGTATAAAGATTGCCGGTGATATCTTGCAGCGTACTGGCAATAATTTCGGCATATCGATCTTCCAACCAGTCTTTCGCGAATTCATTCGGGGCAGCCACAAGAAATGTGTCATTTTCCAGTTTTAGTGGTTCTGTTGACTTTAGCCAAGTTTCATAGCTTGGTTTGCTGACTTTGTTCTTTACCGTATTTAACGTTTGTGCCCAGAGTTCAGCTAATTCCTTCAATGTAGGAAGATCCCTCCTTTATCAAAATCAATCAAATGAAGCAGAGAGCAAGAAAGGCTTCCTACCTTAATATTTGAAGAGAAGGAAGCCAATCATGTTGTCATTTACAAATGTACACAACCGTGAACCGTTTGTTCATCGTATATTCGACAACTTATGCGCATTACTCACAATAGTTGTGGAAGACATATACAGATCGTGTGTAAAACTGTCCACACAATTATACACAAGCTGTGGATGGACAGATTACGTTAGCGACTTATCCTGCAAACATGTTAATCATATCAAAAATAACAAGGGGCATCAACGGGAACTGCGTTAGTTTTTCACATGCTATAAATCATACACAGTTTTCGTTATCCACATCGGTTAATATGTGGAAAGGTTGTCCATAAGAATGTCGAAAACATACGAATGCTGTCGAAATCTATCCACATGCTATCCATAGAAAAATTAGTGCCGAGTCGTCTTACAGCCTCTTGACATTTACATCTTTCGGTCTGTATACTTTTTTAGAATGCCTAACTAGGGTTAGTAAAAGGGAGGTGGCTTACGATGGCCAAAATGACATTCCAACCGAATAATCGTAAGCGTAAAAAAGATCACGGTTTTCGTGTTCGCATGAGTACCAAAAATGGACGTCAAGTACTCAAGCGTAGACGTAAAAAAGGAAGGAAAAACCTTTCTGCATAAGGCCACTGAAATGAAGTGGCCTTTTTTCTAGTACTGACAGACTAGAAGTAGGAAGTGGGAGACGGGGGCATCACGAAGATTCGTTCTCCTTCTCTGACTTCTTACCTTTAGTATGGCTGTTTTGGCTAAACGATCGAACCCTCCGTTTGTCAGAAAAAAGAAGTACATATGTAGGTGGCAAGATGAGAAAAACGTACCGAATCAAAAGTAATGAAGAATTCGCTAAAATTTTTAGCGAAGGTAAGACGACCGCGAACCGTCAATTCGTTCTTTATGTCGTGGACAAACCCGGACAAGTTCATTTTAGGTATGGGGTGACGGTGGGGCGGAAGGTGGGAAACGCGGTTACGCGAAACCGACTGAAACGATGGATGCGCGAAATGATAAGGGAACATCAAAATGCTGTTCAAGCGGACAAGGATTATATTATTATAGCCAGGAAGTCTTTATTGTCGATGGAATATCATGCGGCAAGCAAAAGTTTCAGCCATGTTTTTAAACGGGCAGGGCTATGGCGGAGTTAAACCCGTGAGCCGGCTGCCGGAAAAGATAAATAACGGATGTGGGATATCATCGAGGAGGATGGTGGAAGGTGCGTAAGAAAATAGGACTGGCAACCATGCTAGTCGCATTAACAGCGGTCATGGCCGGTTGTATGAATCTTGATGAGCCGATTACCGAAAACCCTGACGGAATATGGGATACGATTTTTGTTTTTCCTCTTTCCTGGTTGATCACGACGATTGCGGAAGCAACCGGTGAAAACTACGGGCTAGCTATTATTATTGTTACGATTATCATACGTTTTTTAATCTTGCCTTTAATGATTAAACAAACAAAAAGTACAAAAGCCATGCAGGAATTACAGCCGGAGCTGTTGAAATTAAGAGAGAAGTATAGTGCGAAAGATCAAAAGACCCAGCAGAAATTGCAAGAAGAGACGATGAAACTTTTCAGTGAGAACAGCGTGAATCCACTGGCAGGTTGTTTGCCTCTCTTTATACAGATGCCGATCTTAATCGCCTTTTTTCACGCGATTATGCGGACAGAAGAAATTTTTAATCACCAATTCCTATGGTTCCAGCTTGGAGAACCCGACTTTATTTTACCAATCATTGCCGCTGCAACAACGTTTTTCCAACAGAAAATGATGATGGTAAACGCAAATCCGCAGATGCAGATTCTGCTTTATATGATGCCGATCATGATCGGGATATTTGCTTTCTTTTTCCCTGCAGCACTCGCGTTGTACTGGGTCGTAGGTAACTTCTTTATGATTGCGCAAACGTATTTCATTACAGGTCCGGGTGCGCAAGCCAAAAAAGAGAAACGCACAAATCCGGGAGGAGCGGAATAATCTTGAAAACCATTTCGGTGACGGGAAAATCGGTTGAGGAAGCGTTGGACAATGGGCTTACAGAACTACAAGTCAGTCGTGAGCAAGTTGATTACGTGGAGATCCAGACACCGAAAAAAGGATTCTTGAACTTATTTAGTAAACCGGCCATTTTAGAGATTACGGTGAAGCCAGATCCTATAGCGGAAGCCGAAAAATTTCTCGCTGAAGTATTGCACGGCATGGATGTTGATTTGGACATTCATCCGACAGAAACGGAAGAGAAAAATCCGCGTTTGGAGATGAGCGGAGAGCATGTTGGCATTGTCATCGGCAAGCGCGGCCAAACTTTGGAATCTTTGCAGTATCTAACGAATTTGGTCGCCAATCGCTATTCCGAAAAGTATTTGCGTATAGAACTCGATGCCGAAGATTACCGCAAACGCAGAGAAAAAACGTTGGAACAACTCGCGTATCGCCTTGCGGAAAAAGCAAAACGAACGGGGCGCAAAGTAGTGTTGGAACCGATGCAGTCGAAAGAACGAAAAAAAATTCATCAAACCCTCCAAAACGATACCGCTGTTGCCACGATCTCAGACGGGAAGGAACCGCGCCGGCATATTGTGATTCAGCCAAAGGAAGAAGTATCTGAAAAACACCCTCATCCCTGACGTTGGCGATGGGGGTGTTTTCAATAAATGGGGCTGATGAGCCCATAGCAATAGAGCTGCTGTGTTTTTGATAGATTGGTTCATGGCTGCGTTTTATGTTATCCTACAGTGATGTGAAAAAGTGGCGGAAATGAGGTGATGAGATGGAGTTGGATACAATAGCGGCTATATCCACCCCACCGGGAGAAGGGGCGATTGCAATTATTCGAATCAGCGGGGACGACTCGGTTGCCATCGCTGAACGAATGTATCGCGGGAACCAAAACCTTCGGGATGTGGATTCCCACACGATTCATTACGGGCATTTGGTGCAGCCGGCCACGAATGAAACGGTGGAAGAAGTGATGGTTACGGTATTGCGTGCACCGAAAACGTTCACGAGAGATGATATCATCGAGATTAACGTACATGGTGGCGTCGTATCCGCCGATCGTGTCCTGCAACTCGTACTCACGGAAGGGGCTCGCCTTGCGGAGCCGGGGGAGTTCACCAAACGGGCTTTCCTTAACGGACGCATCGATTTGTCCCAAGCCGAGGGCGTCATGGACATGATTCGGGCGAAAACGGACCGGGCCATGAATGTGGCGATGAAACAAGTGGAAGGACGTCTTGCCCGGCAAATAAAAACGCTGCGCTCCGAATTGCTGGAGGCCATTGCCCACGTGGAAGTCAACATTGACTACCCGGAATACGATGCGGAATCAGTAACATTGAAGCGGTTGGAAAAACAAATTACAGCCGTACAAACAGAAATTGATCAACTTTTAGCGACTGCCCATCAAGGAAAAATACTGCGGGAAGGGCTCGCGACCGCGATAATCGGCCGCCCCAACGTCGGAAAATCCTCGCTGATGAACGCGCTCGTTCAAGATAACCGCGCAATCGTCACGGAGATTCCGGGGACGACTCGCGACGTCCTGGAGGAATACGTGAATGTGAAGGGAGTCCCACTTCGCCTCATCGATACCGCCGGAATACGGGAGACAGAGGATGTTGTAGAAAAAATTGGCGTGGAACGCTCCCGCCAAGCATTATCCGATGCGGAACTGATCGTACTCGTCTTAAACGCGAATGAAACCTTAACCGAAGAAGATAAAGCTCTTTTTGCCACGATTGAAGATTTTAATGCCATTGTGGTTTTAAATAAAACGGATCTAAAAAAAGAAATCGATGAATCAGAAGCGCGCGATCTGGTTGGGGACCGCCCCCTCGTCACAACCTCGCTCTTAAAAGAGGAAGGCATCGAAGATTTGGAAGCAGCCATTTCGCATTTGTTTTTTGATGAGGGTGTTGAGGGCACGGAAATCAATTATGTCTCAAACACCCGGCATATTGCGCTCCTCAATCAAGCCAAGGCAACGATCAACGAAGCGCTTGACGCGGCGCAGGCGGATATGCCCGTCGATATGGTGCAAATTGATGTGAAGAGGGCGTGGGAACACCTTGGCGAGATCGTCGGGGAGACGGCACCGGATCAGTTGATTGATCAGTTATTTTCACAATTTTGCTTGGGGAAATAAGGTAAATTCCCATATAAATACATTTATACTATATAAAGGAGGCCACTCAATGGCATTTCAAAATGGAGATTATGATGTCATTGTCATCGGCGCCGGCCATTCCGGAGTCGAAGCAGGGCTTGCATCTGCACGTATGGGAGCGTCTACGCTTATGCTCACGCTCAATCTCGATGCGGTCGCGTTTATGCCTTGCAACCCTTCGGTCGGAGGTCCGGCAAAAGGGATCGTCGTTCGCGAGATTGACGCTCTTGGCGGCGAGATGGCAAAAAACATTGATAAAACGCACATTCAAATGCGAATGTTGAACACAAGAAAAGGACCGGCTGTCCGTGCGCTGCGAGCGCAAGCGGATAAATTTCAATATCAGCAGGAAATGAAAAACACCTTGGAAAATGAAGAAAATTTAACACTTCGCCAAGGAGTGGTCGAGTCCTTGATTATTGAAGATGGGGTTTGCAAAGGCGTCATAACGAACACGGGCGCCTATTACCGGGCAGCATCAGTGATTGTTACGACTGGCACTTATTTGCGAGGGAAAATCATTCTCGGCGACCTTTCGTATGAGAGTGGGCCGAATAATATGCAACCGTCGGTGAAGTTGTCTGACCACTTGCATGAGCTCGGATTCGAAACGGTTCGATTTAAAACCGGCACACCACCGCGTGTCAACGGTAAATCGATTGATTACTCGCGAACGGAAATACAAGAAGGCGATGAACGCGTTCGTGCTTTTTCCTATGAAACGGTCGATTACATCACCGATCAATTACCCTGTTGGCTTACGTATACAAATAATGGGACACACAGCCTTATTAACGAGAACTTGGAACGTTCCCCCATGTATTCCGGCATGATTGAAGGAACAGGGCCTCGTTATTGTCCATCGATTGAAGACAAAGTCGTGCGTTTTCACGATAAATCCCAGCACCAAATTTTCCTTGAGCCGGAAGGCCGCGATACACAAGAAGTATATGTCCAAGGCCTTTCCACTTCGCTTCCGGAAGATGTGCAATATGAGATGTTAAAAACAGTTAAAGGTTTGGAAAACGCGCGTTTGATGCGTCCCGGTTATGCTATCGAGTATGATTCGATCGTTCCGCATCAACTATGGCCAACGCTTGAAACGAAGACAATCCCCGGTCTCTTCACGGCCGGTCAAATCAATGGTACGTCCGGTTATGAAGAAGCCGCCGCCCAAGGGATTATGGCAGGCATCAATGCCGCGAGAAAGGTACAAAATAAAGAGGGGATTATCCTTGATCGTTCCGACGCATATATCGGCGTCTTGATTGATGATCTCGTCACAAAAGGCACCGATGAACCTTACCGGTTATTGACGTCGAGAGCGGAATATCGTCTCCTTCTTCGCCACGATAACGCCGATTTGCGCCTGACACAGCTGGGATATGACATCGGGCTCGTTTCAGAGGAGCGCTACCGGAAATTTGAAACGAAAAATGCAGAAATCGCTGCTGAGCGCAAGCGGGTGGAGGGCACCATCATTAAACCGAATGATAAAGTCCAAGCCCTCCTTGAAAATAAAGATTCAGCTCCTTTGAAAGAAGCAGTATCAGGCGATCAGCTGTTAAAACGGCCGGAAATCCAGTATGCCGATGTGGAAGCTATTATACCGCCGGAACAAGAACTGGATGCTGATGTGAAAGAACAAGTGGAAATTCAGACCAAATACGAAGGCTATATCGCAAAACAGTGGGAACAAGTCGAACGAATGAAAAAAATGGAGAAAAAATGGATACCGGAATGGATCGATTATAGCGGGATTACCGGACTTGCCATGGAGGCAAGGCAAAAACTGGAAGAAGTCCGTCCGATCTCCGTCGGGCAAGCATCCCGAATCTCCGGTGTCAATCCGGCAGACATCTCCATCTTGCTCGTCTATATTGAGCAAGGAAGGCAAATGTCCCAAAAAGAGGCTGCGTCGTCATAATAGCTGCCGGTGAACAAACCGTCATGTTTCGGTTCATTGCCGAAGCATGACGGTTCCCCTACATACCCCATACTTGCAGGTAATGGAAAGGCGGTCGCGTTTGTGAAGGATTGGGAAAAATGGCTAAAAGAAATCGATCTATTTCTTGATGATGGGCAAAAGGAACAATTCCAACGCTATTATGACACGCTCATTACGTGGAATAAAAAAATGAATTTAACCGGAATCACCGGCGAAAAAGAAGTCTATGAAAAGCATTTTTATGATTCCTTGCTTGCCACCTGTTGTTACCCGTTTAAGGACGTCCATTCATTGATTGATATCGGGGGTGGGGCAGGTTTTCCGGGTGTGCCTTTAAAGATTTGTTTTCCCCATATCCAGCTTACCGTCATTGACGCAACGAAAAAGCGGATTCAGTTTCTTGAACATCTCGCGGATCAATTATCACTCGAGAATATAAACCTTTTACATATGCGCGCCGAAGACGCAGCCAGGGACGAACGTTACCGTGATTCCCATGATGTGTCCATCGCGAGGGCAGTGGCGAAGATGCCGGTATTGGCAGAACTTTGCCTGCCATTTGTTCGCAAAAATGGCGTTTGGATTGCTTTAAAAGGGAAAGCGGGTGACGAGGAGACAGAAATGGCAATGCCCGCGATCCGTGCACTTAACGGCGGGGAGGCAGACGAGCATTATTTTGAGCTTCCTACAGAAGCCAGTGACCGCCATATCTATGTGTTTGGCAAGCAAGGCAACACTCCTCGTTCTTATCCGCGCAAACCTGCGACGATCAAGAAAAAACCATTAGGTTAAAGTCGGGAAGTTGGAAATAGCGGTGGGTTACCTACCGGGATAAACGGTAGCGTGGACAAATCTATCAGTCATGATAAAATAAAACAAGAGAGTTCATGATCACGAGGGGGGAGACGGTGAAACAATCCATTCAACGTTTTTTCGGTTTAGGTGATGATGTCAAAAGCGAAGATGCAAACAAGAGTGAGGAAGTGGCTGATGAAAGCAGCAATGAGGAAGTTCGCTTATTAGCCGTAACAGATATTGTACCGAATCCGTTCCAACCCCGTACTGTTTTTTCAGAAGAAGCGATCGATGATTTGGCCCAGACCATTCAAACCCACGGCATGTTGCAACCGATTATCGTCCGTGAACGAGATGAACATTACGAATTGATTGCCGGGGAACGAAGATGGCGGGCGGCCAAAAAATTGGGCTGGCCTGAAATCCCTTCAATCGTTAAAGATTTTAATGATGCGCAGACCGCTTCTCTAGCACTCATTGAAAATTTACAACGGGAAGAATTAACGGTCATTGAAGAAGCAAGAGCATACGAACAGTTAATCAAATGGCATGATTTAACACAGGAAAGCTTGGCCCAGCGACTCGGCAAGGGACAGTCCACCATTGCCAATAAGCTAAGGTTGTTGTCCTTGCCGGAAGATGTGCAGACGGCACTTTTAAATAGAGATATCTCTGAACGCCATGCACGGGCGCTTATCCGGTTGAAAGAAGAAGAGTTGCAATTGCAGTTGTTACGTGCAATTATCGACCATTCCTTGAGTGTGAAAGAAGCAGAAGCTTATGCAGAAAAATGGCTCGAGGGAACAAAAGCGCCTAAGCAAAAGAAGCGCGCGAAGAAACAACATTATTCGAAAGACATGCGAATCGCCATGAACACGATTCGCCAATCGTTGGAAATGGTTGAAAAATCCGGGGTGGAAGTGGATCAACAAGAAGAAGAGCTTGAAGACTATTACCAGTTCACCATTCGCATTCCGAAAAAATAATCTATCATTCGATGAGATGATAGATTATTTTTTCTTGAAAACATGCTAAAATAATAGTTATACATTTTACATCCGCGGCGGCAGGGGAATTTGTTCGAGCAGCCCTGAAGGAAAGGTTGTGACCGCATTGGCGAAAGTAATCGCGATCGCGAATCAAAAAGGCGGCGTTGGAAAAACAACGAGTGCCGTCAATTTAAGCGCAAGTTTATCATACATTGGACATCGAGTGTTGCTCGTTGATATCGACCCACAAGGCAATGCCACGAGTGGAGCAGGCATTGAGAAGGGGGACGTGGATGCTTGTATTTATAATTTGCTTGCAGAGGATGTAGACGCCAAGGATATCATTTACCCTTCACCGGTGGAAAACCTGTCTGTGCTTCCGGCAACGATTCAGTTATCCGGGGCGGAAATTGAGCTTGTGCCGACTATTTCCCGGGAAATACGTTTGAAAAAAGGGTTAAGCCCCGTGCAAGATGAATATGACTACATCATCATTGACTGCCCGCCATCCCTCGGCCTATTGACCATTAATGCACTTACAGCGGCAGAGGCGATTTTGATCCCGGTTCAATGCGAATATTACGCATTGGAAGGATTAAGCCAGTTATTGAATACGATACGTCTCGTCCAAAAGCATCTTAATACGGAACTTCAAATCGAAGGTGTGTTATTAACGATGTTGGATGCACGTACCAATTTGGGAATGCAAGTGATTGAAGAAGTAAAAAAATATTTCAGGGAAAAAGTGTTCGGGACTATTGTTCCGAGAAACGTTCGGTTAGGGGAAGCGCCCAGCCATGGCATGCCCATCGTCTTGTATGCGCCAAAATCTCGTGGGGCGGATGTATATTTAGACCTTGCAAAGGAAGTGGTTGCAGGTGCCTAAAGGATTAGGAAGAGGTTTAAATGCTTTGTTTCCCGGCGAACTGGATACGAATGAAGATGCAGTTCATCATATCGCGTTAAAAGAATTGCGTGTCAATCCTTATCAGCCGAGGAAAGCATTTAATGAACAAGCGATCGACGATTTAAGTGCATCGATTCAACGGAACGGAATTTTACAGCCTTTGATTATCCGTCCAAGCATTAAGGGCTATGAGATCGTGGCCGGGGAGCGGCGATTCAGGGCAGCACAGAAGTGCGGATTGGAAACTATCCCGGCGATCGTTAGGGAATTCACTGATGATCGTATGATGGAAATTGCGTTGATTGAGAACTTGCAACGGGAAAATCTAAACCCTCTTGAGGAGTCCAGGGCATACGAGAAGCTTATGGATCATTTCGGCATCACGCAGGAAGAATTAGCAAAACAACTTGGCAAAAGCCGTCCCCATATCGCCAATCATTTGCGATTGCTGCAATTGCCGGAAGACATTCAAAAAACGATTGGTGACGGACAAATGTCGATGGGGCATGGACGCGCATTGCTCGGTCTCAAGCATGCAGCAGAAATGCCAAATGCAGTCAAAACCGTTAAAGAACAACAACTCAATGTCCGCCAAACGGAAGAACTAGTCCAGCGTCTCAATGATCGAGGGTCCGGAAATAAAAAGAAAAAAGAAAAACAAGAACCTTCCGCGTTTATTCGTGAGCAAGAAGATACCTTACAAACGTATTTCGGCACATCCGTTAACATAAAAAAGGGAAAGAAACGAGGAAAAATTGAAATCGAATTTTTATCGGACGAAGATTTGACGCGCATATTGGAACTGCTCGGACAGGATAAGCACTAAGTCGAAGTTTGTAAGAACATTCGGTGGGGCTGTATAGTTCATATTCATTGATCATAAGACTGCGGTAAAAGTCAAGTAATTTTTTAAAAGAATTTACCGAGTCAATTGAAGGAGTGATGCCATGTCAGCGAATTTTGGGTATACCTAACAAGCCTTCATTTTGTTATTGGAAAACAAAGGTAGTAAAGGCTATAAAAGGAACGATTGTCAGTTCACATGCGCTTGACTTCAATGCTGAAACTGTTTAGATTGAAGGCAAGTGAAGAGTTACGTGTTGACTGCGTATTGTTCCGGTGGGCTTTTGGACCCATTGAGTTCTTTTTGTCGCGATGACGACCTTGCAGCAGCCGTGCTCTTCACTTTTTTGTGTTCAGAGCTTTCAGAGCTATTGGGTTGCTGCGTAACAGGTGTTTCACCGACGACGGACTCATCAGGAGCCTCCGTTGACTCTTTCACCTCCTGCTTTTGCTCGGTGCGCTCCTCAGGGGCCATGTAAAGTTGATTATTTGAGAGCATGGCATATACGAGACGCACGAGCTTACGGGCTGTGAGCGACAGCGCTCGTTTGTGTGAATGGCGAGGGGCTTCACTGAACTTCCGCTGGTAATAGGCGCGATATTCCTCGTTATGGTTGACGAGGGATTGAGCGGCTATTAAAAAACCGTGTCTCAGGTAGCTGTTGCCTGATTTGGTCATAAATGTTTCTTCAGCACGGAAGTTGCCGGACGCTTGTTTCCTCCATGTCAGGCCGGCATATTTGGCTAGCTGAGCTTGACCGGGGAATCGGTGCACATCTCCGATCTCGGCGATCAATAAAGCAGCCGTGACAGATCCAATGCCGGGAATCGAAAGGATGCTGGATTCCCTTCATGATCTTCTCAATCCGTTTTTTCAGGCGCTTGATGTGCTTTTCAAGCAACTCGAGTTGTTGCAGCGTTTGCTTGACCAATAGGTGAACGGAATCCACTAACCCATCCGGGATAGTAAAGGAATCCTGGGCTAACTGATGAAGCTGCCTGGCCTTCTCTTCCGGATCACGAAAGGAATTGCGGCTAAAGTCTACCAGCAGTTCACGAAGCTCATCGGTTGTAAGATCAGCCATGGCATCTGCTGATTTGTATTTTTTCATCAGCTTGGTTGCCGTCACGCTGAAGCGATCAGAGAACGGCTGGGTTCTGACCCATTCACTGAAGGTGAGATACAGGAAGGATCCTGCATAATTCTTCAGGTTGGTCTGTTGCTCGGTCAGGTGAATATAAAACCGTGTGAGTCGTTGGAGGGCCAGATATTGTTCACTATGAACGTGTTGGGGAGCGATCCCCCGTCCAAACCGAACCCGATCCGCAATAATGAATGCATCCACGGGATCGGTTTTATCCACATCGGGATAAGCGCCGCGGAAGGCCTCCACGATCTTTGGGTTCATGGAAATGAGCCGGGTTTCCCACTGTTTGATTCGCTCATTTTCTTGAAGCGTGTGAAATAGAGGGAACCAATACAGACCGGTCGCTTCCATGCCAATAGAGAGGGCGGGGGAGCCTTGTTGCTCCAACAGTTCATCGAGATGGTCAACCAATTGGTCAGCACCTGTCTGATTGTTGGGGTAGCGTTTGGGTTTTCCCACCGCTTTCCCATCTTGATCCATGGCATAAAATTGGAAGGTCTTGAGTCCAATATCAATGCCACAAAAAAGCTGGTTCAAGTGAATCACCACCTAAAAGAAATTTATGATTGCAAGATATAGGAGTTCCCAGAGCCTCAACCGGATCAACAACCTCGCTGATACTAGAACTCAAAGGAACAAACTGCGCGTTAGAAGTACCGGAAGAGGAGGGGGCGCACTCTTAAGGAGAAGTCACATGCAAAATGTGCAACAAGGAGGCGTCGCACTTCCCCTATATCCAACCGATATTATCAAGAAACTCCTTAGATCCTGCAATCCTTTTGAATCGCTCTACCCTTTTATCCCTTGAAGGATGATAGCTGCATCGTCCATTCCGTCAAGGGTAAAGGCTACGCCCGCGCTATCGCGCGCCCTTGACTGCATTCCCGCTGCAGCTGTTCAGTAGTTAAGGGATAAAAGGGAGAAAAAAGAGTAGGAAATTGAGTAACGAACAATTTCTGATTCAGTTTTCAAAGAGCAATAAAGCTTGATATCCCAAGGGTTATGCCCTTGTTAATCAACTGTATTTATTTTAGTACGAGCGAGGCTTAAAAGCCTCGCTTTTTCATACATCTTATCTTTCTTTATTTTCCCTGAAACTCCGGTTTTCGCTTTTGTAGAAATGCTTGGACGCCTTCTTCGAGATCTTTCGTGGCAAAACAGCGCTTAATATATGCGTATTCTTGTTTTAATAACTTGGTAAGGTCGGCGTCTGCGTCTGCCGTCAGGAGACGTTTGGAAAAGGTTAGAGCGATGGGCGGTCCGGCAGCAATGTCTTGGGCAAAAGCCATCACCCGCTCATGAAATTCTTCCTCGGCAAACACATCGTTGACCAAACCTATGTGTTCTGCTTCCTCTGCTTCAATATTATGGCCCGTAAAGATCATTTGCGCGGCTTGGGCCTGACCGACTAAACGGGGCAAAAAATAACTCATACCTGCGTCTGGACTAAGGCCGCGCCGAATATAACCGGTTGTCACCCTTGCATTTCCCGACATAAATCGAAGATCGCATGCGAGCGCGAGGGATAGCCCTGCGCCGGCTGCTGTGCCGTTTATAGCGGCAATAACCGGCTTGTCACAATTGACAATCGCAAGCGCTTGCCTTCCAACCCACCCTAATTCATCCAATTGCTCGTGGCGGGTGCCAAACATATTTGGCATTTCTGAAAGATCAAGACCGGAACAAAATGCGCGGCCCTCCCCGGTGATTACGATGACACGCACGTCATCATCAGACGAGGCGTCTGCAATAGCCTGTTGGATGCCGGAACTGATCTCATCATTGATGGCGTTCATCCGTTCGGGGCGGTTCAGTTTTATCGTGCGTATGCCTTCTTCGGTATTGATTTGCAAGGCTTCCATAATGTCCCTCCTGTTTTATATGGTATCGATGTATCTCCCGCCTGGCTTTGACTTCCGGCCTCTGATTTCTGTCTTCCGGAATCACATAAATCTGCTGCTGCCCGCCATCCATTGTCCGCCGTCGACGGTCATGCAATCACCGTTGACAAACCGTGACTGGCGGGAGACGAGAAATTCAGCGGCATCAGCGATATCTTCAAGCGTTCCGATTTCCCCGAGGGGGTTCATTTTTTTGACTTGTTTCACTGATTCATCCGAAGCTAGCAGCTTTTCCACGCCGCCGGTATTCTCTATTGGGCCGGGGGCTATCGCGTTTACACGAATGCCGTATTTCCCCCATTCCAACGCTAAAGATTTGGTTAACGCCAAAATCCCGCCTTTGGCAGCCGCGGAATGAACCACCCCCGGTGAACCGGTCCAGGCGTATGTAGCGATCATGTTTAACATCGTGCCGCCTGTTTTCTGATCAATCATTTCCTTCCCCACGAGTTGTGAGCAATTCCATGTTCCGTTTAAACAAATGTCAATGACTGCCTTCCAACCATTCGGAGATAAACTTTCTGCCTGAGTCACAAAATTTCCGGCAGCATTATTCACAAGAATATCAATGTGTCCGAACGTATCCTTGGTTTGATCGACGGTCCGTTGGACATCATCACGATCACGAACATCCATCTGCACAGTTAAGACGTCAGCGTTCGTTGTCGATTGAATGTCCTTTTTCGCGTTTGCCAGACGCTCTTCATTTCTTCCGGTGATGACAACATTGGCGCCTTTCGAAGCAAAGCGTTCTGCCATCGCCTTGCCCATTCCATTGCTTCCCCCGTTATAATGGCGGTTTTTCCTTCGGGCATCGTTATCGCTCCTTTTTCCTGAAATTTCAATTAAATGTAAAAATGAATAGGTATTCATTTTCTGCATTATAACATAAAAATACAGAGTAGCGATGAACATAAAGTGATATAATTTTGCATTGCACATTTTTATGCTGTAACTGTTACGATAACAAGGATAGGACATGTAAGTGAAAAGAAGGAGATCGAACGACGATGGTTTTACTCGGGACATTGGTAAATGGCATGGCTATCATACTTGGGGCATTGCTGGGCTTAATCTTTACACGCATTCCGGAAAACGTGAAAACAACGGTCATGCAAGCAATTGCGTTGGCGGTTATTTTGTTGGGGATCGGTATGGGACTGGAAAGTGATCAATTTTTGATTACGATCGGCAGCCTTGTTCTCGGTGGGCTCCTTGGGGAGTGGGGCAAGATTGAGGCGCGTTTAAACGCATTTGGCTATTGGATGGAAAAAAAGGCGGGAAACAACGGGGGTGAAGGGTTATTCGCGAAGGGTTTCGTCACGGCCTCTCTTGTCTATGTGGTCGGTGCAATGGCTGTTTTGGGGGCGTTGGATAGCGGACTTAGATTGGATCATAGCTTGCTTTACACGAAGGCGATGCTTGATGGGTTTTCCGCTATTTTTTTTGCTTCCATGATGGGGATTGGCGTCCTGTTTTCCGTTGTGCCGGTTGTCCTTTATCAAGGTGCCATTGCTTTGCTGGCCGGGCAAATTAATCGTGTCGTTCCTGATCCTCTATTGGAAATGTTTATAACGGAAATGACGGCTGCCGGCGGAGTCATGATTGTCGCCATCGGTTTGCGTCTGCTCGGTATCGTCGATGTGAAAGTAGCAAACCTGCTGCCGGCTATTCCCGTTGTATTTATCATTACAGCATTGCTGTATTTCTTTTAATTCGGTGCATTTGTCCGCCTCATTCTTTGGAAGGGGCGGACATTTCATGTGCGGATGGTTGAAACGTATGGCTGCGTCTTGTCGTTCTGTGAGAGGCGGGTCGGCTTAGACGTCGATCTGCACGCAATAGAGCATCCGAGGTCCGGTCTGCCATTTTCATCACAAGGTTTAAACGTGTATTTTGCAACACAAAGTATTCCATCATTCCGCCAACGTTTACGGTTGCTGTTATGTGGATGTTCCCAATATCTGGGAGGGTCTTCTTTACCGCGCTTCCGGGCTGAATCGGTCCGGAAGCAAATGTAATGTTCCCGACGTTCTGGGCTTTTCCCATGCTTGCATCAATCGCGATGAGAAACGGGTGCTGATAATTGGCAAGGATGTGGTTCATGGTTTCCTGCAAATTTAAGGCATGCACGGGTTGTTGAAGGGTACCGTACACATGGAATGACCTGGGACTGTTTTCAGCTAACATCGTGCCGGTTAATGGTCCGAATGCATCTCCCGTTGACCGATCGGTGCCGATACAAACGATCACCATGTCCCTGTGCAAAGGTAAAAATTTAATTTTTTCAAAAAATAAGCGCGAAAGCGGTTCTTCCATGGCAATGTCGTCCACGTGGAATGGATGGGAAAACGGCTGATCGATGGAAAAAGATCTTTTGTAAGACATACCCAGCTCTCCTTTTTCATACTAGTCCCAGTATAAGGGAAAGTTTGCCGTTCTATACGTCCCGAATCAGGGCAATGCTTCTTAGGCAAAAAAATGAACGTGTGAATATTGGACAAGGGAGCGACATCTATGATCGGACGTGGGTTGAAATGGATGTTTTTACTGACGGGAGCGATGGTTGGCGCCGGGTATGCTTCCGGACGGGAAATATGGCAGTTTTTTGGTGAAGAAAGCGTAGTAGCAATCATTTTATTCAGCGCTCTTTTTACCATTTGTTCCACAATCGTATTAAAGGTAAGCATTCAACAAGGGGCAAAAAATTATGTGTCTGTCCTTCAATCATTACTAGGGAAGCGTCTTGCAAAAGTATATGATGTGCTGATTATCTTGTATCTGTTTACAACGACGGGGATCATGATTTCCGGTGGCGGCGCAACGTTGGAAACGTTCGAATTTCCATATTGGCTTGGCGTTTTCTGCATGTGCCTTTTCCTTGTTGTTTTGTTTATATGGGACATCGATGGGTTAACGACCGTCAATAACATCCTGACGCCGGCGTTGATTATCGCGTTGATAGCCATTTTGATTTTATTTCAAGTATCCAGTGACGGCGGATTTGTCCTTGAGTGGGGGGCCCAATCGAACTGGCCATCGGCGCTGATGTTTATGGGATTGAATTTATTGCCCATTGTCGCCGTGTTGGCGGCAATCGCTCCGAAAATTCAACATCAAGGAGAAATTTGGATTGCCACGGTGGGCAGCGGCCTTGTTCTTGGCGGCGTCTCTTATTTGTACAACCAATCATTACTTGTGGTGGCCGACGATATATTATTATATGAAATTCCCTTGTTTTCCATTCTCAGCACTTATCCGTCTATCCTCGTGCTTGCGATGACCGTGCTTTTGTTCACTGCTATCTATACAACAGCGGCGATCAATATCCTCGGGCTTATGAGCCGCTTTCGCAGCGTCCTTAAAGGGCCTGGGTGGATACTTGCTTTGATGATCATCCTCCCTCTTTTGCCGATGACCGTGTTTGGTTTTTCAACACTTGTAGGCTTTCTTTACCCGCTTTACGGCGTCGTCAATCTATATTTATTAGGAGCGGTGCTGCTTTATCCATTTCTGTCTCAACAGTTCCAATAGAAATGAATGTGATTTTACCGTCTAATATGATATAATACAAGTTGTTTTTGAAGCTCATGCTGTTTTTCAATTAAAAAATATACATGACTTAGAAAGGAGCGGGAACGTTGGCGGATAAGGCATTTGAATTGCATGACATTGTTGAAATGAAAAAACCCCATCCATGCGGTACAAATCGTTGGAAAATTATCCGTATGGGCATGGATATTCGCATAAAATGCCAAGGATGCGGGCATAGTGTGTTGATTCCGCGCAAAACGTTTACCCGCAAAATGAAAAAAGTGCTGGAAAGCGAAGAAAGTTGAGGGAAGTGACCGAATATGGCTTTAACGACAGGCATCGTGGGCTTGCCCAATGTAGGCAAGTCCACGTTATTTAATGCAATTACACAGGCCGGTGCAGAAGCGGCCAATTACCCGTTCGCGACGATCGATCCGAACGTGGGCATCGTAGAAGTCCCGGATGAACGATTGCAAGTATTGACGGAATTGGTAAATCCGAAGAAAACAGTCCCAACAGCATTTGAATTTACAGATATCGCCGGGATTGTCGAAGGCGCAAGCCATGGGGAAGGATTGGGCAATAAATTCCTTTCTCATATCCGGGAAGTAGATGCCATTTCGCATGTGGTTCGTTGCTTTGAAAGTGGAGATATTACGCATGTATCCGGCAAGGTGGATCCGGGGCGTGACATCGAAGTCATTAACTTGGAGTTGATCCTCGCCGATCTGGAAACCGTGGGCAAACGCATGGAAAAAGTAGCGAAACAAGCGAAATCAAAGGATAAGGAAGCACTCGCCGAACACGCGGTGTTGGAGAAGCTATTAACTGCGCTGGAAGCAGAAAAACCGGCACGAAGCGTCCATTTGGATGATGATGAAGAAAAAATCGCGAAAGGCTTTCAATTGCTGACGAAAAAACCGATCCTGTATGTTGCAAATGTGAGCGAAGACGATTTAATGGCTGAAGGGGACAACCAATATGTGCAGCGAGTACGTGAAATCGCGGCAACGGAAGGTGCGGAAGTGATCACGATCTGCGCAAACATTGAAGCGGAAATCGCGGAGTTGGACGGGGAAGACCGTACGTCTTTCTTGGAAGACCTCGGCCTTGAAGAAGCAGGGTTGGATCGCCTCATTCGCGCCGCTTACGATTTGCTTGGTTTGAACACGTATTTTACTGCTGGCGAACCAGAGGTGCGTGCCTGGACGATACGGAAGGGGATGAAAGCTCCTCAAGCCGCAGGTGTCATTCATTCTGATTTTGAGCGTGGTTTTATACGTGCCGAAGTGGTTGCCTATGAGGATTTAAAGTCTTATGGATCCACGGCAAAGGCTAAAGAATCCGGGAAAGTTCGATTGGAAGGCAAAGATTACATCGTCCAAGATGGCGATGTGGTACATTTTAGGTTTAACGTGTAAGGGCAGAGTTATCTCTGCTCTTTTTTTCGGGTTGAATAGGCAGGGTAGGGGAGGGGATTTATATTGATGATGGCTCCTCTTTAAAACGAGACGATTCTATCAATTTACGGAAAGATTTTGCTTCTCCCCTTGATCCATAGTATAATCTATTTAATTAAAGGGATAGATTTTGAATCCGAAAGGAATGATAAAAAGATACATAAAGATTCCATTAAGAACTCAATAATCATCCATTTATCTATTTTTAAAAGGGAAATCCAGCAAAAAACTCGATTGCCATCAAAAATAATCTAAAAAGAATGGTAAAAGAATCACTGAAGAATTATTTAAGATTCCATTAAGAATCCAAAAGCATCTGATGATTAAGAATGACGGGAGAGGATATGCTATGTTAATGGCAGCGGATATCGGAAATTCAGAGACAAAAATGTACATCGAGGATCGTTTTTTAACGCAACCTTCTGTGGTAAAGAGAGTGAATCGAGTTCCCGAAACAGCTGATACCAATCTTGCGGAAAGTATTGCACGTATTGAAGAGGATCTGCTTATCCATGTGACGAGCGACGCGATTAAGAAGAACGGTGCGTATTTTGTCGGAAATCGCGCGAGCAAGATTAACGATATGGTGGAAAATATAAATATTAAACTTGGAAATAAGTACAAACATGACATTCCCGTAATTGTTTGTCTCGGAATGATCGCCGGCAATGAAGTAAAAACGTATTATGAGGCAAATGAAGAGTTGCCACAGGTCCTGGAAATAGAAGGAAATCTTTCATCAGCTATCCCGGCATCGGAACATACCAACGAACGGGCAGAGCATTTGCAGAAGCGGCTGGAAGGCCGAACACACACGGTCATCCTTTATGTAGCCGACCAAATGGTTACGGTTATGGTGAAATTTAATGAAGTCAATGTCACAACAGAAGGGGTTCCCGCGCTTTATGCTCTGTTAACGGCAAAAGAGGATATCTTGAAACATTATGATGAACAATATGATTCTCGGATGAAACCAAAGGACATGGCCGATCAGAATATTTTACACGCGGATATTGGAGACGGCACGACCGAGTATATCTATACGGAAGAAAAAAATGCAGTGCTTGACCTTTGTGATGGAGCAAGGCATGGCGTTGGACATGCAACGCAAGAAGCCATAAAACTGTTAAAAAATGAGGTTGGGGGCCATCTTGCTTTAAATCGGCAGCAATTTATGAACATTTATCAAGATGAAACCAATAATTTGCATGATGTAGCCGTGGAAAGCTTGGATGAAGCAAGGTACCTACAAGCGCAACTCATTTTGGAAGATTTACAAGAACGAGCGATGAATACAGCGGGCAGAGTTGATAAAATCATGGTTTATGGCGGGGGAAGCATCCAGTTTTACGATGATCTTTTTGAAGACCTTTTGGATTATGCGAGCGAAGCAAAAATCGAAGTGATTTGGATACCGGAAGAGTATGCAGTGAACATGAACATTAATGGCTTAAAAGTCCTAAACGAAAAACTTCTTTATAACAAGTAGGTGTTATTATGGCGAAACAGCGAGTGACGTATACGTGGAAATTAGGCACCGAACGTGACCCGGAGTCCATCAATCAATGGCTGGATGCGCAGTCCAACATTCGCGATTCGCTCTCTTTTCTCGTCCAGGTCATGCAAGAGCGTTTCGGAAACGTTGATATTCGCGATATTGAAACCTCAAAGGAATTGCTTCAATTCATGCATGAACAGGGATCAAAACCAAAACGGAGAAACAAACAAGAGACTCAGGCAACATTCGAGGAGGACAAACAAAAAGAAACAGGAAATGATGAAGCACTAGAAGAAGAGAAAGAAGATGAAGCGGACGACATATTTTCCGGTATCGACGGAAATGCTATATTTACCAGACGTTAAATAAATCATAGCGATATAAGAAGCGGGGGAATGAACCCTCGCTTTTTTACGTTTTATAATTATATGCATAATTTTGCTAAAAATAGAAGTTTAAAGGATTTATCATCCACCCTATCCATATAAAAGCATCTAAACTGGTGTGATATTGATAGAATCCATTTGCTACAAATCTATGAATCTGTGAGGATACATGTTGAATAGTAAAATTTGGTAAAAGGGTGCTGGCTGTTTCTTTTTAAGATAAAAAACTGAATATTATTAACAAAAATGAAAGGAGAATGTACAAGTATGAAGAAGTGCGGTTACTCATTTATCATGTTCATGCTGATTTTATCTGTTCCGGCAGGCATGTATGCGAACGAACCTGATTGGGGTGGTGCAAATTCGTCTGAAGGCAGCGACCATATTGATGGGGAACTTGTCATTTCCATTGAAAGGGAAGATAGCCAGCAAATGGGGATTCAAGACACCAATGACCAAATGCACGCGTCAGATCTAGAGGATCAGGGGTTTGAAGTCACTGATTCCTTGCTTGATGTGCACGATCAGGATGCTATGCAAGCACTGGACAGCGGTTTTGTTGAACAAACGATTGAAAATATGGGAATGGTTTACTTAACAACCTATTCAGCGGATGATTTTGAATCTGTTGAAGATGCGAAAAATGAGCTGGAAGAGACAGTCAGTGACCTGGGATTAACCGTTCGGGATATTACCGAAAACTATGAGATGCAAACCTTGGAAGAACCGTCCACCAGCCAGCATCCGAATCAAGAATGGCATTATGAAATGATCAATGCGCTAGATGCATGGGATGTTAATCCCGGATCGAGCGATGTGACCCAAGCCGTTTTGGATACAGGGATTGATCATAATCATGAAAGCTTAAGCGATTATGTCGATACCGATCTTGGCGAAAGTTTTGTCGGAGATGGAACAACGATGGATGAGCAAGGACACGGCACCCATGTTGCCGGGACGATCGCCAGTTACGGAGAGGTATCTGGTGTGATGCAAGAAGCAACCCTGATACCCGTGAAAGTATTGGGGGATGATGGTACAGGATCAATGTTCAATATTATAGAAGGCGTGCTGTATGCTGCCGAAAATGACGCTGATGTTATTAATATGTCGCTAGGCGGCGGGGGATATAACCAAAGCTTTGACGAAGCCGCTCAGACAGCAACAGATGAAGGGTCGGTTGTTATCGCGGCATCAGGCAACGAGGGAATCGGCAGTATTGATTACCCGGCAGCTTATGAGAGTGTTATTGCAGTAGGATCGGTAGACGAAGACGAAACAAGATCGGCATTTTCGAGCTATGGAGATGGGCTTGAGTTAATGGCACCGGGATCGAACATTTACAGTACGGTTCCCGGAAATGGTTATCAGGAGTTTTCGGGAACTTCAATGGCAGCCCCCCATGTAGCAGGCGTGGCAGGGTTGATGAGGGCCGTTGATGCTGATCTTCCCGTTTCCGATGTGCGAGCCATCATGAATGATACCGCCCGGGACGCGGGAAATGTTGACGAATACGGGAATGGCATCGTGGATGCTTTAGCTGCCGTAGAAGCGGCCGGCGGTGACACACCACCTGATCCGGACCCCGACCCCGATGGTGAAAAAGAAACGTCCGTGGCAACAAATTATGATGTTTATTTTAGAGGGGAAAACGTAGATATTAATGCCAATGTTACGGATAATGATGGGAACACGTTGCCGGAAGCGGATGTTGATTTCACAGTCACACGTCCGGACGGGACAACAATGACACAGACAGAATCAACCAATGACGACGGGGAGGCTTCCTGGACGGTAGGAACAGATATGTTTACGCCCACCGGAATCTATCAGGTTGAAGCAAACACCACTTTATCCGGATATGAAGATAGTTCCGGGTCGACGGAGTTCGAAGTTTATTAAGGAAAGCGGACATGCAATCGTCCGAGGATCGAGTTGACTGCCTTAATTCGGGAGAAAGATTTGAGGCCGGGACAAAACCTGCCGAAAGTAATTAAAAAAAGGATCCAATCATCGGTTTCTGATGATTGGATCCTTTTTGGTTTGGATGATTGTCGTCATCTATGGGAGGGTGCATGTTCACGGCGGTGTGCTTTCTCAAGTTTACCGCCATGAATGCAACCCCTAATTCATTTTCCACTTTCTCTTTGCCTCGTACAGACATATGTGTGAAACGTAAATTAGGCTTCAGAAATCCGAAGAGGTTTTGTCCCGGCCACGGTATAAATTCAAAGCGCCCTGTGTTTGGGCATCATGCGATGTAATTCGGAAATATTAGACAAAATATGATCGTTTAAACGCGCGATACGCTATAATTTAGGAAACGGCACATAAAATACGTCCGTAAAGAGCTTTCTTACGATATATTATTAGGCTCGATTCGTAAAATTATATCGCTAGCATCATCATACAATTTTTATCATCGCTGCGAGCCTAAAAACAAACCGTGCACGATCATAGCGGAGGAAATCTACGTAGACTCCTGGCCGGCTAAAAACGGTCAACCGTCCGCGGAAAGCGAAGTATATTTCCGGAGCGGAATATATGGACCCATGATCAAACACTCTTGCCCAGGCTCATTTTTTTGCTTCAAAGCGCCTCTAAAACTTGCATCTTCAGGATAGTGTGTTATAATAAAAAAACAAACATATGATCCCTTTTTTAGACGTTTTATCCTTTGATATGAAACAAAATTCGTTTCAGGTATTGTATATGGCCGTTGTTCTTGTTAAAATGCTGTAATGTGAGTAAATAGAGGGTTTATCCCGTTTTGCTCCTTGCTCCCGTAAGTGTCATTATGGGGGCCGTCTAGACCAAAAGGAGGTGACGCACGTGCGTAACTACGAGATTTTGTACATTTTACGGCCAACGTTGGACGAGGATGCAGTCAAATCAACCATTGAGCGTTTGAACCAAATCCTTTCCGATAATGGCGCGGAGGTAACGGATGTCGATGAAAAAGGCAGACGACGCCTCGCTTATGAAATTCAGGATTTCCGCGAGGGGTATTACGTTGTCCTCAAAGTGCAGGCAACCCCTGACGCCGTTAATGAATTCGACCGTCGTATAAAACTTACCGATGAAGTTATTCGAACGCTCGTTGTTCGAGATGATGACTAAAGCATTCTTTAAATAAATGGGAGGGCTTGGAATGATTAATCGCGTCGTGCTTGTTGGACGTCTCACTCGGGATCCTGAATTGCGGTACACTCCGAACGGCGTGGCAGTCGCTAATTTCGGCATCGCTGTCAACCGTCCATTTACGAACCAGTATGGGGAACGGGAAGCAGATTTTTTGAACTGCGTGGTTTGGAGAAAACAAGCGGAAAATGTCGCTAACTACTTGAAAAAAGGAAGTTTGGCCGGCGTCGAGGGCCGCGTTCAAAGTCGCAGTTATGAAAATCGGGAAGGACGGCGCGTAAATGTCGTTGAAATACAAGCGGAAAGCGTCCAATTTTTGGAGCCCCGCAATGTCACCGCCAATCGAGGCGGTGATGATCAGGGAGTGGGGGCTGCTTCCGGCTCATCCAACTATTACCAGGGAAATGCCGGATATGGGCAAGAATCCCAACGTCCCTCCTCCAATTTGAATGAGGATCCGATTTCAAATGACGGACAACCGATCGATATTTCCGACGACGATTTACCATTCTAAACACTTTCCATCGAACAAAAATATTTAGAAGGAGGGAGTCCTTATGGCACGCCGAAGAGGCAAGCGCAGAAAGGTATGTTACTTTACGGTTAATAAGATCAAAACCATTGATTATAAAGATGTTAATCTTCTCCAGAAGTTTATCTCCGACCGGGGAAAGATTTTACCGAGAAGGGTAACCGGAACATCTGCAAAATATCAGCGTAAATTGACGACCGCGATTAAACGCTCACGTCAAGCTGCGTTACTCCCATACGCAAAAGAAGATTAATGGCCACTTACGAACACTGTCGACGTCCTCGGCAGTGTTCTTTCTTCATGTGTGCTGAAGGATAATCGGACAACCATCAAACGGCAAGGCTTCTTCGGAGGGAGTTAAAGGGCGAGGGAAAAGAACCCGCGGTTTCCGGTGTTATTTACCCTTTTCCAATATATGCAATTAAAGTGAAAAATGCTCGTTCTTTCTTTTTGTAGATGTATGGGCTACAATGGACCAGTGAAATATGTTAATAGGGGTGCTTAAATGCCTCCATTCCGGAGGTTGAAAATCAGTATGAGAGGTAGGCATCTCTCGCTGTTGACCTCTCACCTCTCACTTCCAGAAGGGGGATGGCATGAATCAATCAAGAAAAATAACCGAGGGGGCGGTCATGGTTGCCCTCTTTGCAATTTTGACGGCAGCCACCGTTTACATACCTTTTTTAGGTATCCTATTCGTATGGGTTCTTCCCATTCCTCTCCTGATATACACGGTCCGTTTCGGGCCGAAGCCCGGGGCACTGGTCCTTGCTGTCAGCTTTGTTGCCAGTTTTTTAATCGCTTCGGCTTTTTCGGTTCCGCTCGTGCTTTTATTTGGTGTGGGCGGTTATGTGGTCGGGGTCAGTTTCCATTTCAAAAGGTCTGCCTTTCGAACCCTTTTTGCAGGGAGTTTAAGCTATATTTTCACACTGCTCCTGCTTTTTGTCGGCTCGGTGGTCATTCTTGATATTCATCCGTTTGAAGCGCTTCAAAGCGGAATGGAGGACTCCGTCGACTCTGCGGAACAAATGTTAACGACCTTTGATCAGGAAATAGATGAAGACCAGCTGGATTTTTACCGCGATTCCATTGCGCAAATCCCGCAAATTGCGCCGCTGATCATGATTATGACCGGTGTTGGCTACGCATTTTTGACCCAACTCATTGCCCACCAATTTTTAAGAAGGCTGGTCGGAGGGACGTATCGGTTTCCGCCCCTCAGAGAATGGTCATTGCCGAGGGTTTTTCTTTGGTACTACTTGGCAGGAATCATCATGCGCTTGGCAGTCATCGAAGATGAGGGAACGACCATGCACATGATTGTGTCCAATATCTTTCCGTTGCTTGAATTTGCCATGATTATACAGGGGGCATCGGTTATGTTCCAATTTGCATATATGCGGAATATATCGAGAGCACTCCCGATCTTGATCCTTTTTCCGGGGTTGATGCTTCCGTTAGTCCAAGTGTTCGTTCGAATTCTCGGGATTTTGGATATTGGAATGGATTTAAAAAATCGGATCAAGTCTAATAAATAGGGGTTGAGCAGATGCCTAATTTTTTAAGAAAGCACTGGTATGATTACCCCATATTGCTCGTTTTTAGCGTTGCAGTTTTGATGAATATCTCGCTTTCCTTATTTCATTGGCAACTTGCTGTGTTTAGTTTTGCAGTGTTACTCGGATCCACTTACCTCGCGTACCATATACACAAACGAATGGAATCGGATGTCAAAAAATACATCTCGAGGTTAAGCCACCGGGTGAATCGCGCGGGAGAAGAAGCAATCACAAATTTTCCCGTCGGTATCTTGTTGTATGATCAGAACGAGACGATACAATGGGCAAACCCATACCTTCTGTCCTACTTGCCAAAAGAATATATCGGCAAGCCAATCTCGGTACTTTCCGGTGATCTCCCTGAAATCATCCGAAACAAAGAGACGGAGCATCGGCTGCAATTAAACGAACGGGAACATTATGTGTATGAACGCGCAGAAGAACGTCTCTTGTACTTTTTTGATATGACGGAAACGGTGGAAACGAGACATTTATACAATGATGAGCAGCCTGTCATCGCCCATATTTTACTGGATAACTATGATGATGTGACCCAAGGGTTGGAAGACCAGGTGACGAGTCGTCTAAGGGGAGGCGTGCTTTCCCAGATCAATCAATGGGCCAACGATTATAGCATTTTCCTGCGCAGCGTTGCCGATGACCGATTTATCGCTCTCTTAAATTACAAAACCTTGCAGGAGATTGAAAATAATCGCTTTCAAATCATTAACGATATTCGGGAAGTGACCATGAAGGAAAAAGTGGCGCTTACGCTCAGCATAGGCATTGGCAGCGGAGAAAAGACGCCGCGGGAATTGGGCGCGCTCGCGCAATCGAGTTTGGATTTGGCGCTTGGCCGCGGGGGTGACCAAGTGGTCATTAAGGAAAGGAACGGGCAAGTGCGTTTCTACGGCGGTAAAACAAATGCAGTTGAAAAACGGACGCGAGTGCGTGCCCGTGTCATTTCCCATGCTCTGCGGGATTTTGTGCTTGAAAGCGACCAAGTGATTGTAATGGGGCATAAAACTCCTGATATGGATGCCATTGGGGCAGGTATTGGTGTTTTAAAAGTTGCTGAAGTAAACGAAAAGGATGCTTACGTCGTTGTGGATCCGAGTGACGTAAGCCCGGATGTTCACAAGCTTATGAATGAAGTAGAACAACATGAATATCTTTGGTCTCGATTTTTAACACCGAGCGAGTCTTTGGAACAACTGACAAGGCAGACGCTTCTCGTGATCGTAGATACCCATAAACCGTCGCTTGTTATCGAGCCGAAGTTGCTTGAACGTGTCCATCGCGTCGTGGTCCTGGACCATCACAGGCGCGGAGAGGAATTTATCGATGATCCCGCGCTCGTCTATATGGAACCGTATGCTTCTTCGGCCTCTGAGCTTGTCACCGAACTTTTGGAATATCAACCGAACCGGGTATCCATGGATGCCTTGGAAGCCACAGCCATGCTCGCGGGAATGATGGTGGATACGAAAAATTTCAGTATTCGCACCGGCTCCCGTACCTTCGATGCTGCTTCATTTTTGAAGGCCAATGGCGCTGACACAACTGCTGTACAGTTATTATTAAAAGAGGATCTTGACCAATATGTTCAGCGTTCCCAGCTCATTCAAAAGGCTTATATTTATAAGGCCGGAATGGCTATCGCGCGAAGCGAAGAAGATGAATCCTTTCATCAGGTGCTGATTGCGCAAGCGGCGGATACGTTGCTCACGATGAACGGGGTCAAGGGTGCGTTTGTCGTCTCTAAACTTAAAGACGGTCGCATTAGCATTAGTGCCCGTTCGTTAGGGGATGTGAACGTGCAGGTCATTATGGAACAATTGGGGGGAGGCGGCCATTTAACCAATGCAGCCATGCAATTGGAAGACGTTTCGCTCCATGAGGCGGAAAGCCGTCTGAAAAGGGCAATCAACGACTATTTGGAAGGAGGAAACGCAGGATGAAAGTTATTTTCCAAAAAGATGTGAAGGGCAAAGGCAAAAAAGGGGAAGTCAAAGACGTATCGGAAGGTTATTTTCGGAACTATCTATATCCGCACCAACTTGCGGTAGAAGCCACGAAATCCAACATGAAAGAACTGGAAAAGAAAAAAGCCAGTGATGAACGAAAAGAAGAGCAAGAATTGGAAAAAGCCAAGGAAAAGAAACAGGAACTGGAACAAACGACCGTGGAGATTTCTGCCAAATCCGGAAAAGGCGGCCGTCTATTCGGTGCTGTGTCTACAAAGCAGATTACGGAAGCTCTCAAGCAACAAGGATTCGAGATAGATAAACGTAAAATCGACTTAAAAGATCCGATCCGGACGCTGGGGGTAACAAAAGTCGGGATTAAAATTCATCCGCAAGTGATTGCCACGGTTGACATTCATGTTAATGAGCAAAAGTAAACATGAACGGGGAAAGGAGGCCGTGCGGTGAGTGATGTTATAAGCGGTGAACGCACGCCGCCACAAAATATAGCAGCTGAGCAGGCGGTATTAGGGGCGATTTTTCTTGAAGAAGCGTCCCTTATAACTGCCACGGAACGGTTAAGGCCTGAAGATTTTTACCGAGCCGCCCATCAACGGATTTTTCGGGTGATGACCGACCTTATGGAAAAGGGAGAACCCATTGATCTTGTTACAGTAACTTCACAGTTGCAAGATCATGAATGGTTGGAAGAAGCCGGCGGAATTTCCTATCTTACCGATCTAGCCAATGCTGTGCCGACAGCGGCAAATGTAGGGTACTATTCGCGAATCATTGAGGAAAAAGCGCTGTTGCGGCGATTGATCCGCGCGGCAACCTCGATTGTTTCCGAAGGATATACGGAAGAGCAGGAAGTGGATGAAGTACTCGGCGATGCGGAACGGATGATCATGGAGGTCTCGAATCGGCGGACATCCGGGTCTTTTTTATCCATCAAAGATGTGCTTATGGAGACGTACGACAATATTGAAATGCTGCAAAGCCGTGGCGACGCACTTACGGGAGTCGCGAGTGGGTTTCAGGAACTGGACCGTATGACCGCCGGTTTTCAAAACAGTGATTTAATTATTGTTGCCGCGCGTCCATCCATGGGAAAAACAGCTTTTGCCTTGAACATCACCCAAAATATCGCGACGAAAACAGATGAAAATGTGGCGATATTCAGTCTTGAAATGGGTGCGTCGCAGCTTGTGCAACGGATGTTATGCGCGGAAGGAAATATTGATGGTTCTCGTCTTCGTACCGGTCAACTGCTGGAAGAAGATTGGGAAAAATTAGCAATGGCAATGGGAACCCTATCGCGTGCAGGCGTTTATATTGATGATTCTCCCGGCATAAAAGTTGCGGATATCCGTGCCAAATGCCGGCGTTTGCAGCAGGAAAAAGGTCTCGGCATGGTGATGATTGATTACCTTCAACTCATTCAGGGACGCGGCACCGAAAGCCGCCAGCAAGAAGTTTCGGAGATTTCGCGAAACCTTAAAGCGATCGCGCGCGAGCTAAACGTCCCCGTGATTGCTCTCTCCCAACTTTCCCGGGGGGTGGAATCAAGACAGGATAAACGCCCGATGATGTCGGATTTGCGGGAATCGGGGAGTATCGAGCAAGATGCGGATATTGTTGCCTTCTTATACAGGGAAGATTACTATGACCAAGAAGCTGAAAATCAAAACATTATCGAAATCATTATTTCCAAACAAAGAAACGGACCAGTCGGGAACGTGGAACTGGCATTTATCAAGGAATATAATAAATTTGTGAATTTGGATCGGAAACATGACGAAAACGTAGCGCCGCCCGGTGCCTAAAAACGAATGAATATAATATAAAGACGTTTAATGTTCGGCATTTTTGACCGGAATCGTTTATTTTGGTAAAATAAAGTCCGGATTAAACAGAATCACGGAACATTAAATGGGAAGAGGTGAGTCTTTTGTCATCCATCGTTATCGTGGGAACACAATGGGGGGACGAAGGCAAAGGAAAGATTACGGATTATCTATCGGAAAATGCGGAAATGATTGCCCGTTATCAAGGGGGCAACAACGCTGGACATACGATTAAATTTGACGGTGAAACGTACAAGTTGCACCTCGTGCCCTCCGGTATTTTTTCGGATGAAAAGACCTGTGTTATCGGTAACGGGATGGTGATTGACCCGAAAGCATTAGTCGAAGAGCTGGAAGGACTTCAAGCTCGCGGCATTGACACGAGCAATTTGCGGATCAGCAACCGTGCCCATGTCATTCTTCCTTATCATATTAAGCAGGATGTTGCCGAAGAGGAAAGCAAAGGGACAAGTAAAATCGGGACGACGAAAAAAGGCATCGGGCCGGCCTATATGGACAAGGCAGCCCGGGTCGGCATCCGCATCGCCGATCTTCTTGAAAAAGACGAATTTGCCGATAAGCTGGCCCGGAACCTGCAAGAGAAGAATCGACTGTTGGAAAAAATCTATGAAACGGAAGGGTTCCGCATCGAAGATATCCTTGATGAGTATTATGATTATGGCCAGCGTTTGGCAAGCTATGTGTGTGACACGTCGGTCGTGTTGAACGATGCCATTGATCAAGGGCGGCGTGTCCTGTTTGAGGGCGCCCAGGGAGTTATGCTTGATATCGACCAAGGGACGTATCCGTTTGTCACATCTTCAAACCCGATTGCCGGTGGAGTAACGATTGGTTCCGGTGTAGGGCCTTCAAAAATCCATCATGTCGTTGGGGTATCAAAAGCCTATACGACAAGGGTTGGTGACGGACCGTTCCCGACCGAACTCACCGATGAGGTAGGCGACCGCATTCGCGATATCGGCAATGAATACGGGACAACGACAGGACGCCCTCGCCGCGTCGGATGGTTTGACTCCGTTGTCGTTCGGCACGCTCGCCGGGTAAGCGGGATTACCGACTTGTCTTTAAACTGTCTGGATGTGCTGTCAGGACTTGATACGGTGAAGATTTGTGTGGCTTACGAGTATCGAGGGGAGCGGATCGAAGAATTCCCCGCCAGCCTGAATGTGCTCGCCGAATGTAAGCCCATTTACGAAGAAATGCCGGGATGGGACGAGGATATTACCGAAGCGCGGAGCCTCGGTGATTTGCCGCCGCGTGCACGGCATTACGCGGAACGTATCGCGCAGCTGACAAACATTCCGTTATCGGTGTTTTCAGTTGGACCGGACCGCACGCAAACGAACGAAGTGCGTGGCGTTTGGGGATTGTAAGGATGAAGACTGCCGTCGGGCAGTCTTTTTTGTATATATATAACCCGAACTAATCCCTACTAATCCCTCAAACGGAGGGGGAGTTGGTCTGAGAGGTATTACAAAGCCGAAGTAATCCCTCAAAGGGATGAGTAGACACGTCGAGAGGGATTACAACCGCGAAGTAATCCCTCAAAGAAAGGGAAAGTTACTCCGAGGGGGATTACAATCCCGATTTAATCCCTCAAACTGATGGAAAGCTACCCCGAGGGGACACACTCGCTCAGCCAGAGCTTTTTGCACTTTAATAATGTTTAAATTTGGTGAATAATTAAAGTATAAGTAAAACTAAAGCTTCCACTATAAGGATTTGGTGGAAGCCAAGTTTTTCCAACATTATCAAGAAAGTGTGAAGGTTTCCAGTGTGACCCCTGAGTAATTTTGGTATGTCATTTATTTTTAAAAACACTGGAATGAATCGATTAAACGTGTGTCAATGCCAAAATAGGACCAAGAAAATCCAGTCCATCTAAACCCTGCTACAGACGTTTGACCAACAAATATGGGATAGAACCAAAATTGTTGTTGATTGGTCAACCAAACATAGGTGAAACGGAATAAGCATCCCCGTATAGCTCCCGGATCAACGGCAAATGTGGCGACTCCGTCAGGTCTTGGCGGGGTAAAACCCGGAGGTGGCGCGGTAGGAGCTCCCGTTTGTGTCGGTTGGGTTGGAGTCCCCGTAGGTGGCTGTCCGGGAGGTCCGAAAAAACCACCGATTAATCCGTCGAAAATAGGGCCAAACTGTCTCTGTTGGTTTGAGGGAGGGGGCCCATTTCCTTGGCGGTGAGGGTCGTGCTGGTTCATCTGAAATGACGCTCCTTTCAAGTACATTAGGTTAGGTTCACGTCATCCTATTCAACATATAGGCGCATGGTTCACAGGGAAAGTGCTGGGACTACCGACAGGTTATTGCGCGTTTGTTTTGATATTGCGATTCAGGTGTTTGGTCCCCCATTCATGCATCGCTTCTAAAATCGGTTCCAAGCTCCTCCCATATTCCGTGATCGAATACTCGACTTTTGGCGGAACTTGCGGGTATACTGTTCGCGCGATAATATCCTCTTCTTCCAATTCCCGTAAATGTTTTGTTAGCATTTTTTGTGTAATATTGGGTACGCTTCGTTTGAGTTCATTAAATCGCATCGTTCCATTTTTTAACAAGTACAATAAAATAATCGGTTTCCATTTTCCTACCACAATCTCCAAAGCTTCCTCGACTTGGCATTGGTCGGGATCAATATTCATGCCATATCCCCCATAGTATCTGTTTATATACTATACCACTTAAAGGTGCGTACTTATACTTTTAGGTTTTATACCTTATAATAGTCATGTAGGTTCACAAAAAGAGAGGGATTAACCAAATGGAAAACTATCGCATCGATCCGTCAAAAGGCATGGAGTTTGGCCTTTATACATTAGGCGATCATTTGCCGAACCCCATAGCCGGCGAAAGAATATCTGCCGAACAGCGTATTCATGAACTTATTGAATTGGCGCAGTTGGCCGAACAGGCAGGGATTGATTTTTTCAGTGTGGGAGAAAGCCATCAAGAGTATTTTGCCACGCAAGCGCACGCGGTTGTGTTATCGGCAATTGCCCAGGCTACCGAAAAAATAAAAATATCGAGTTCTTCGACGATCATCAGCACATCGGATCCAGTACGTGTGTATGAAAATTTCGCGACGATTGACTTGATTTCGAAGGGACGGGCGGAAATTGTTGCAGGCCGTGCTTCGCGTGTGGGTTTGTTTGATTTGCTCGGTTACGATCTTCGCGATTATGAGGAGCTTTATGAAGAAAAGTTCGATTTATTATTGAAAATCAACCAAGAAGACGTCGTCAATTGGGACGGGGAGTACCGTGCTCCGTTAAAAGACGCCCGGGTGCTTCCGCGCCCTCAAAATGGGTCGCTCCCGATTTGGCGCGCGGTCGGCGGGACACCGGCTAGCGCGATCAAAGCAGGGTATGCCGGTGTGCCGATGTATTTGGCTCATTTAGGCGGTCCCGTTTCCAGTTTTAAGCAGGCGGTTGATGCTTATCGCGATGCTGCACGCCAAAGTGGGTTTGATCCATCAACGCTGCCGATTTCAACAGCCGGCTTCTTTTATACAGCGGAAACGACCCAGCAGGCACAGAAGGAATACTATCCTCATATCAATGAAGGCATGAAGCTGACGAATGGGCGGGGATTTCCGAAGCAAGCCTTTGCACAGAGTGATGATCTGCGGACCGTCATAAACGTAGGCAGCCCGCAGCAAGTGATCGAAAAAATTCTTTATCAACATGAACAGTTTGGCCATCAGCGTTTTATTGCACAAATGGACTTCGGCGGCGTACCGTTTGATAAACTACGAAAAAACATTGAGCTCATCGGGACAGAAATATTACCTGCAATCAAGAAATATACAGCCAAGCAGTAGGGAGGCAGGAAAAATGAACATCGTAGCATTATCCGGCTCCAACGTCGGCTCTAAAACGAGAACAGCAATGGATTACACGGTGAACACCCTTTCTGAAAAATACCCGGATGCCGACGTGACTTTAATAGATTTAGCAGACCATGATGTACAATTTAGTGACGGGCGTAATTTTTTGGACTATGAAGGGGATACAAAATATGTTGCCCAAACGATCATGGATGCGGATGCCATTATCTTTGGAACTCCGATTTTTCAAGCATCGATCCCCGCGACATTGAAAAATATATTCGATTTGCTCCCTCAAGACGGGTTGCGGGATAAAGTAGCGAGTGTGCTGGTAACTGCAGGGTCGCTCACGCACTTTCTCATTGTGGAACAACAGCTAAAACCGATTTTATCGTATATGAAAGCACAAATCGTTCAAGATTATGTGTTTATCGAGGAAAAAGATTTCCATCGCAAAGAGATCACCAATGACAATGTCTTGCTCCGCATCGATCGATTGGTCGAAGACACTGTGGGCCGAACAGAGCAGCATATAAACATGCGCAAAGCACAGGAAGAAGCGTATGGGTTTTAGGATAAGATAGCATTCATTACGAACTTGGTCGGGGGAGTGTCATGATCTCGGACAGATTACATGGAACGAGGGGGGAAAATGTCCGAACTGAGGGCGGGTTCGGACACATTTTCTGGAAAGGTGAGTAAAATGTCCGAACAAGGCTTGACCTCGGACAATTTTAGAAAAAACGTGAACAAATTGTCCGTGCCCAACCCCAACGTCCCATACATTTATACACCATAAAAATAGAGTATTTAAGGGCAAAATCTTCGAGCATTGTCCCTGCTTTAATTATCTCAATATTGTAATTAATTTAACTCCATCCAAAACACGGAAAGGGATGTTTCAATAAGCGTAAAGTTGGGAACCTATATGAAAGATGATCCGAAAATTTTTAATGTACATCCTTTGAAAAGAAAGGAGCTTTGCTACAATGAATATACTTATCAACGGGGAATGGACCGGCGATAAGCTGGAGCAAATCGATGTAGTCAATCCGGCGACGGGGGACGTGCTCGATACGATCCCGAAAGGCGGCGAAAAAGAAGCCGAAGCAGCAGCGACTGCCGCATATGAAGCCTTTCCGGAGTGGTCCAAGCTTACTGCCGAGGATCGGAGCAACAAGCTTGAGAAATGGTTTGAACTCATCGGGGACAATCACGAAGAACTCGCGCGAACGATGACGAAAGAACAAGGAAAAGCCATCAAGGAATCGCGTGGCGAAATCTCCTATGCAAATTCGTTTATTAAATGGTATGCAGAGGAAGGCAAGCGTAACTACGGGGAATCGATTCCGGCTTCTGCACCGGACAAACGTTTGTTTGTGACCCATCAACCTGTCGGGGTTGTCGCATCGATTACCCCGTGGAACTTCCCGGCGGCGATGATTACACGCAAAATTGCTCCGGCACTCGCGGTCGGTTGTACAGCTGTCATTAAACCCGCGACACAAACTCCATTCACAGCACTGAAGCTTGCCGAACTCGCGGTGGAGGCAGGCATCCCTAAAGGGGTGATCAACGTCGTCACCGGTTCTTCAAGAGAAATCAGCGAGGCGTGGCAACAAGACAAACGCGTGCGCAAGCTCACCTTCACCGGTTCCACCGAAGTCGGGAAAACATTAATGAGCGGCGCTTCGGAAACGATGAAAAAAATATCGTTGGAACTTGGCGGCCACGCGCCATTAATCGTGCTTGAAGATGCGGACATTGACAACGCGGTGGAACAAGCGGTGACGTCGAAATTCCGTAACGGTGGACAAACTTGTGTGTGTGCCAACCGCATCTACGTGGCTGAATCGATTGAAGAGACCTTTACAAATAAATTTAAACAAGCCGTTGAAGACTTAAAGATCGGCGATGGGCTTGATGATGACACCGATATTGGCCCATTAATCGACGAAGATGCCGTCGACAAAGTCATCTCCCATATAGAAGATGCCGAGAAGCAAGGGGCAAAAGTCGTTACGGGCGGCAAAAAGAAAGACGGGCTGTTTCTGACGCCAACGGTGATCAGCGGGGTAAAAGAAGACATGGCCTGTATGAATGAAGAGACATTTGGTCCGCTCGCGCCTATCGCTACCTTTAAAACCGAGGAAGAAGCGATTGAACGTGCAAATAACACCATATACGGATTGGCTGCCTATTTATTTACGAGCGATGTGTCTAAAGCGATACGCTTAAGCGAACAACTGGAATACGGCATCGTCGGCTTGAACGACGGCGGTCCGTCCACCGCACAAGCGCCATTCGGCGGCTGGAAACAAAGCGGCATTGGCCGAGAGGGCGGTCATCAAGGCATGGATGAGTTTCTGGAAACGAAATATATCTCGCTTAAACTATAATGATTAGGCCCCGGCGCAAACACCGGGGCCTTTCTATTAAATGATATCCAAGGGCATTTTTCGATCCGGTTTCGGGAATACCTTATCAAGCTTTTGCAGATCGTCTTCTGACAGCTCTATCGTGGCGGCTTCCGCGTTTTCCATGACATGGTTTTGGCTCGTGCCCTTCGGGATGGCAAGTATCTCTTTTGTTCGTATCGTCCATGCCAGCGCGATTTGCAGGGGTTTTGCCTGGTGTTTTTCGGCTATTTCTTTAATGTCCAGGTTGTTCATCAATTGTGAGATGAGTGAACCGCCTTGGCCAAGGGGGCTGTATGCCATCATTGGTAGTTGTTGTTCCCGGTGCCAGGGGAGCAGATCAAAGTCAATCCCCCGTGACCCTAAATGGTAGAGCACTTGGTTAATGGAACAATTGGAGCCATTTTCTATTCCCATAAGTTCCTTCATATCCGAGGTATCAAAATTGGAGACGCCCCACCGTAAAATTTTCCCTTCCTTGCGAAGCTTTTCCAAACCTTCCACTGTTTCCTGAAGCGATCCATCTGAAAGTCCCCGCCAGTGCAAAAGGTACATGTCCAAATAATCGGTCTTTAATCGTTGCAAACTTTTTTCGCAGGCTTTATGGATGTTTGACAGGTTTGCATTGTGGGGATAAACTTTTGAAATCAAGAAAGCTTCATCTCTGCGATTTTTAACCGCTTCGCCAACGATCTGTTCCGATTGTCCATCCCCATACATTTCCGCGGTATCAATGACACTCATTCCTAAATCAAGGCCGAATTGCAAAGCTTTTATCTCTTCCTTTTTCTTTTCGGGATATTCCCCCATTTTCCATGTGCCTTGTCCAATGCGCGGAAGTGAAGTGCCGTCGGGCAATGCCACCGTGTGACTTTGCAACGCCTCTTTAATGCGATCCGAACGCTCCATTTATTTTGCCCCTCCCAATATTTTTTCATAGTAATAAAATGGGTACGGTTTTCCGGTTCCCTCGCGTGAATGTCGTCCAAGTCATCTGTTGAAATCGCGGGTCAATATCTCGGTCGATCACAATAAAACCGATCATTTGCTCCGCGCATCCAGCACGAAAAGGGAATGATTGTTAATGTCCTGCAAAAAATGCCCGGTGGTTGGGTACGACTCGTTCCATTGGTCACTGCCTTCTGCATTCATCATCTGAACGGTTTTCTTCACGATTTCCATTATTTCTTCCTGAACTATTCATAGAAATTCCAAAGTGACTTACGAAACCTTGGCTATCAAGGCATTCACCTGAATTAAGTATTCATCAAATAAATGAAAAAAGAATCCATTTCTGTTAGAGTTAAATTATCCCAAAATAACCACAGAAAGGATTCTTCTAATGGCTACTTTAACGCAAATAACCCTGGATTTCAATCGCAAAATGAAGCTGTCGAATGATGGAGGTGCTCTTTCCTCTGATACAGGAGAGGTCTTATTTCGAGAATTCGATGAAAAACTTGGATTTTTCCATACCCTGGATAAACATCTGCACCTTCAAGACGAGAGACTGTATCATGTGCATTCGAATGAGCACATGCTTCGTCAAAAGATTTATCAGATGATTGCCGGCTATGATGAAGATGATGCGGCGGATCAATTAACGGATGATCCCGTGTTTAGGCAAATCATTGGAACGGATGCGTTAGCTTCTCAACCCAGTTTATCCCGATTTTTTGCTCGGTTTGACACAGCATCTATCAAACAATTAAATCAAGCTAACCAGGAGCTTTTAGATAAAGTTCATCAAGCGAGGGGCTCAAAAAGTCTTATCTTTGATTTGGACTCCACGCATGCCGATACATACGGCGAACAAGAATCGACCGATTACAATGCGCATTATGGAACCGTCGGCTATCATCCTCTCGTTGCTTTCGATGGTATAACCGGTGATTTTATGAAGGCTCAACTCCGACCAGGCAACGTCTATACATCTAATGGGGTTGTGGATTTTGTAAAGCCCCTGATCACCCATTACAATGAAATGTTTCCGGAAACGATCCCATTTCTGCGTGGGGACAGTGGCTTTGCGGTTCCAGAGCTGTATGAGTTACTTGAAGACGAATCCGTCTATTATGTCATTCGTTTGAAATCCAACGCCAACCTGCAACGACTAGCCGATGAACTGCATCCGGCAACGCCGCCATCTGACGTTACACAAACCGAATGCTATTATGAGGAAACCGAATACCAAGCCAAATCATGGGCCAAGCCCAGAAAAGTCATCATTCAATCCGTTCGTCCGGCAGGTGAATTGTTTTTTAAGCATGCCTTCTTTGTGACAAGCCTGTTCGATGCCTTCTCCCCCAAGGATATCGTCCGTTCCTACCAAAAACGCGGAACGATGGAGAATTATATCAAGGAAGCCAAAAATGGTTTTGACCTGGATCGAATGAGCAGCCACTCGTTTCAGGCTAATGAAACAAGGATGATGTTCAGTTTATTAGCTTACAATTTAACCAACTGGCTACGCACCCTTTGTTTTCCGAAAGAACAAAAACGCATGCAAATCCAAACCATACGATCAAAGATCATCAAAGTGGCAAGCAAATTGGTGAAATCAGGGCGTTCGCTTTATTTCAAATTATCTTCAAGCTTTGTCTATGAAACCTTTTTCTGGAATGTGCTCAATCGTATTCAAAGGTTAAGACTAGAGTGACATGTGATCGCTCCTCTTTTTTTAAAAGCCACTTCAAGACCAAGGGAGACGTATGTCCCAAAAAGGGCATTTTTCAGCGCTTGACGCTATACTTCGTCACAATGCTAATCATCACACCTCATTTTTTGAACCAAACCGAGAAATCGTTAGCTTTGATGTTCGTTCACGCTTTTACTTGGAGGTATGAATAATTCAGGTTCTTTTATGTCCTTCTTTGTCGCGTATCGTATCATGTTGGACTCCTATTGATTGTTCACCATCAGTATATCAGTTTGAACGGTAAAGCGGCCAAAAGAAGACTTTTTGTCTTTTGGCATAATGAAGCAAAGGTTTCGTATCCGGTAGATGCAGACTGAGTGAAGCGGCGAGTGTCGTATTCGTAAAAATCGCTTCTGCTCGTTGCAAAGCCCATGGATGATGATGGATATCGAGCGCGTACAACTTATTTTTATGTGTTGTATATAAGCGATAGCGTTCCGTAAGCCAGGCATCCAAAGAGTCTTTTTCGGCGGTAAAAACGGTAGAAGAAGGTTCGTAAGCTGCTTCAAGCATGGCATCCGGCCGGTGGCTGCGATAATGAATGCCGCCTTTTTTTCTTTGGACTTTTATATCGGAATAGAAATAAGGAAGGTGGAACAGCTTGCGCGCCGTGAGCACTGCCAACCGGTGCTCGGCATCCAGGCTGAAAAAATAAACGCCGGGTTGGCCGTTAAATGTGACATACGTGCGTACGTTTACTTCCGGGAAAGCATGCGCAAATGGCATAGGCGGAAGAAAACGGGCACGTAAATGCACGATGTTAAAAGGAACGATGCCGATCCAAGCTTGGCCGTCATAAGTGTCGATCTCCAGAGGCTCCGGAATTTTCGTTTGCAATGTTCGCGGTGGGAGCGGCCAGTGGGCGAATAATACATCTTTCCATGTCTGTGTCATTAACCAAGGTCCTTTTGGGCGTGACCGAAGCCGGTGTACAGGCTGCTTGGGCATAGACGCCTCCTCGTACTAAAATAAATACAGTTGATTAACAAGGGCATAACCCTTGGGATATCAAGCTTTATTGCTCTTTGAAAACTGAATCAGAAATTGTTCGTTACTCAATTTCCTACTCTTTTTTCTCCCTTTTATCCCTTAACTACTGAACAGCTGCAGCGGGAATGCAGTCAAGGGCGCGCGATAGCGCGGGCGTAGCCTTTACCCTTGACGGAATGGACGATGCAGCTATCATCCTTCAAGGGATAAAAGGGTAGAGCGATTCAAAAGGATTGCAGGATCTAAGGAGTTTCTTGATAATATCGGTTGGATATAGGGGAAGTGCGACGCCTCCTTGTTGCACATTTTGCATGTGACTTCTCCTTAAGAGTGCGCCCCCTCCTCTTCCGGTACTTCTAACGCGCAGTTTGTTCCTTTGAGTTCTAGTATCAGCGAGGTTGTTGATCCGGTTGAGGCTCTGGGAACTCCTATATCTTGCAATCATAAATTTCTTTTAGGTGGTGATTCACTTGAACCAGCTTTTTTGTGGCATTGATATTGGACTCAAGACCTTCCAATTTTATGCCATGGATCAAGATGGGAAAGCGGTGGGAAAACCCAAACGCTACCCCAACAATCAGACAGGTGCTGACCAATTGGTTGACCATCTCGATGAACTGTTGGAGCAACAAGGCTCCCCCGCCCTCTCTATTGGCATGGAAGCGACCGGTCTGTATTGGTTCCCTCTATTTCACACGCTTCAAGAAAATGAGCGAATCAAACAGTGGGAAACCCGGCTCATTTCCATGAACCCAAAGATCGTGGAGGCCTTCCGCGGCGCTTATCCCGATGTGGATAAAACCGATCCCGTGGATGCATTCATTATTGCGGATCGGGTTCGGTTTGGACGGGGGATCGCTCCCCAACACGTTCATAGTGAACAATATCTGGCCCTCCAACGACTCACACGGTTTTATATTCACCTGACCGAGCAACAGACCAACCTGAAGAATTATGCAGGATCCTTCCTGTATCTCACCTTCAGTGAATGGGTCAGAACCCAGCCGTTCTCTGATCGCTTCAGCGTGACGGCAACCAAGCTGATGAAAAAATACAAATCAGCAGATGCCATGGCTGATCTTACAACCGATGAGCTTCGTGAACTGCTGGTAGACTTTAGCCGCAATTCCTTTCGTGATCCGGAAGAGAAGGCCAGGCAGCTTCATCAGTTAGCCCAGGATTCCTTTACTATCCCGGATGGGTTAGTGGATTCCGTTCACCTATTGGTCAAGCAAACGCTGCAACAACTCGAGTTGCTTGAAAAGCACATCAAGCGCCTGAAAAAACGGATTGAGAAGATCATGAAGGGAATCCAGCATCCTTTCGATTCCCGGCATTGGATCTGTCACGGCTGCTTTATTGATCGCCGAGATCGGAGATGTGCACCGATTCCCCGGTCAAGCTCAGCTAGCCAAATATGCCGGCCTGACATGGAGGAAACAAGCGTCCGGCAACTTCCGTGCTGAAGAAACATTTATGACCAAATCAGGCAACAGCTACCTGAGACACGGTTTTTTAATAGCCGCTCAATCCCTCGTCAACCATAACGAGGAATATCGCGCCTATTACCAGCGGAAGTTCAGTGAAGCCCCTCGCCATTCACACAAACGAGCGCTGTCGCTCACAGCCCGTAAGCTCGTGCGTCTCGTATATGCCATGCTCTCAAATAATCAACTTTACATGGCCCCTGAGGAGCGCACCGAGCAAAAGCAGGAGGTGAAAGAGTCAACGGAGGCTCCTGATGAGTCCGTCGTCGGTGAAACACCTGTTACGCAGCAACCCAATAGCTCTGAAAGCTCTGAACACAAAAAAGTGAAGAGCACGGCTGCTGCAAGGTCGTCATCGCGACAAAAAGAACTCAATGGGTCCAAAAGCCCACCGGAACAATACGCAGTCAACACGTAACTCTTCACTTGCCTTCAATCTAAACAGTTTCAGCATTGAAGTCAAGCGCATGTGAACTGACAATCGTTCCTTTTATAGCCTTTACTACCTTTGTTTTCCAATAACAAAATGAAGGCTTGTTAGGTATACCCAAAATTCGCTGACATGGCATCACTCCTTCAATTGACTCGGTAAATTCTTTTAAAAAATTACTTGACTTTTACCGCAGTCTTTTGTGAACATACGGTTAGGGTGTTCCAACGATCAATTCTCCATTCCCCATTGCATTTAAAAGCCGGACGTGCTAAGATGAATTCTGTCTTTGGGTGTAATGAGCCATTAGCTCAGTTGGCAGAGCATCTGACTTTTAATCAGAGGGTCGGAGGTTCGAATCCTCCATGGCTCACCATTTTCGCCAGAAGAAGCGTAGCAAACAAAGAGTCCACCATTTATTTTAGAAAATACGGGCCTGTGGTGTAGCGGTTAACATGCCTGCCTGTCACGCAGGAGATCGCGGGTTCGAATCCCGTCAGGCCCGCCATTTACATATATTGGCTCGATAGCTCAGTCGGTAGAGCAGTAGACTGAAAATCTACGTGTCGGCGGTTCGATTCCGTCTCGAGCCACCATTACTATCGTTTACAGCCCCGGAATGCCCCGGGGTTTTTTGTATTTTATGTTAAACGTCATTTACCTTGCAGCTATGTTACAATACTTGTAGAATAAAGTGCCGGAAATACGAAATGGGGAGAAAAAACATGAATGAAAAAATTTTGGTTGTCGATGATGAACAGCCGATTGCTGATATTCTGGAATTTTCACTGCAAAAAGAAGGCTTTGAAATCGAAGTTGCCTATGACGGTGCGGAGGCCCTGGAAAAAGTGCACGCTTTTACTCCTGACCTTATTTTACTCGATATTATGTTGCCGCAAAAAGATGGGATGGAAGTGTGCCGTGAAGTTCGTAAACATTATGATATGCCGATTATTATGCTCACGGCAAAAGACTCGGAGATCGACAAAGTGCTCGGCCTTGAACTGGGTGCCGACGATTATGTCACGAAGCCTTTTAGCACCCGTGAATTGATCGCGCGTGTGAAAGCGAATATTCGCAGGCTTCAAGTTGTCCCCGAGGAAGAACGAAAAAATACCGGTATCAAGCATATCGGTGAGTTGACGATTGACCCGGAAGCCTATCTCGTCCGTAAACGGGGAAATCCGATTGAGCTCACCCATCGGGAGTTTGAATTAATCCATTATTTAGGCCGTCATATTGGACAAGTAATGTCCCGGGAAGACCTTTTGCAGTCTGTTTGGGGTTACGACTATTTTGGAGATGTGCGAACCGTTGACGTCACCGTGCGCCGGCTGCGGGAAAAAGTCGAAGATAATCCGAGTTATCCGAACTGGATTGTGACAAGAAGAGGGGTAGGTTATTATATCCGGCATCCCGAACAGGAGTAGAGTTGGATGAAGCGAATTGCTGGTTTCTTTAAATCTTTTCAATTTAAATTAATATTTATTTACGTCATGCTTTTGCTGATTGCATTTCAGGTGATCGGGATATTTTTCATGGATAGCCTGGAAGAACAATTTGTCGATAATCATCGGAATGCATTGGAAGACCAAATGAGTCTGCTTGCTTATAATATCGAGGAGACACTTATACAAGAAACAGATGAAATGGATCAAAACGACATAAATCAAGAAATTAACGAATTAATTTCTCGGTATGAAGTAAACGAATTGAGTAGTACCGGCTCCACCATTCAAGTGGTGGACAGCCAACAGAATGTACTGGCCCACAATCAACACGGAACGCAAAGCGGAGGGTTGCTAAATACGGAAATACGGGTGTCTCAGGCATTGCTTGGCCAAGAGTCGAATGAAATGTTGTTGGACCCGGACACCGGCCATCGGATGCGGGTTATCACGCAACCTTTGCATGGCGACGATGTTGATGATGTCATTGGAGCGATTCATTTGGAATCATCCATGGAAGATATGTATAACGAAGTGACGCAAATTAATAACATATTTATGACGAGTGGAGGCGTTGCACTGGCGATTACCGCGATCATCGGTGTCCTCTTATCGAGAACCGTTACCCGTCCGATCAAAGACATGCAGAAACAGTCCGCCGTGATGAGTGAAGGAGACTTCAGTCGTCGTGTTCGCGTTTATGGAAATGATGAAATCGGGGAGCTCGCCTCTTCCTTCAATACGTTGGCAATGAATTTAAAGGAAGCGAACGCTACAACAGAAGGGGAGAGGCGGAAACTAAGCTCTGTTTTATCCCATATGACAGACGGGGTAATCGCCACGGATGAACTTGGCCGTATTATTTTGCTTAATAAACAAGCGGAAATCTTGCTTTCCTTAGACAGTGAAGGGGCAAAAGGGCAGTCTCTGCCCGAGATATTGGACCTTTCCGGCCACGTTGCGCCAAGTGACCTCTATGATTATTCGGAGCCGGTGATTTTGGATTTCAGTAGTGAATGGGGCGATTCCCTTATTGAAGCGAATTTCTCCGTTCTCCGAAGCGAAAATGGCTTTGTGACCGGTTTGATCACCGTGTTACATGACGTCACGGAACAGGAAACATTGGAGAGAGAGCGACGGGAATTTGTAGCAAATGTCTCCCACGAGTTACGCACGCCGTTAACGACTTTAAAAAGCTACATGGAAGCATTGGAAGATGGCGCTATGGCAGATGAAAATCTTGCCCCGCGATTTTTAAATGTGATTCAAGTGGAGACGGACCGTATGATACGTCTTGTGAATGACCTATTGCAATTATCGAAAATGGATGCGCAAGAGCAGGAAATTCATACAGAACGTCACGATTTGCTTCATTGGATGCATCAATTGGTGGATCGATTTGAGATGCTCGTGAAAGATCGGAACGTTTCGTTTGTCCGACGTTTCTCACAAAGGCCGATTCAAGTAAATATGGACAGCGATAAAATGACCCAAGTGTTGGATAACATCATCTCCAATGCGCTCAAGTTTTCTCCTGAAGGCGGCACGATTACGGTTGGAGCCGAAATAAAAGGAGACGAGGCGTTGATAGATATCCAAGATGAAGGCCAGGGAATTCCGAAAAAAGATCAGCAGAAAATATTTGAACGCTTCTATCGCGTGGACAAAGCCCGGGCCAGAAGCTTGGGGGCACCGGACTGGGGCTGGCCATCGCGAAAGAAATCATTGACGCCCATCAGGGCTCGGTTTCGGTATCCAGTGAGCCAAACCAGGGAACAAGCGTAACAATTTCCTTGCCCTTGGCGTCTTTCGGCGAGGTAGGTGAGAGCAGTGGTTGAGCGTATGAAAAATGTGATTCTAACCATTCTGGTAATCACCAGTCTTATTCTTACCTGGCAATTATGGACGTATCAGCCTGAGCTTGGGTTTTTGGATGAAGAGAGTGTAGAGGAAAGTGAACAACTCTCTGACCAAGTGGAATTGGCTGATGTGGTCGGTCCGGCAAACGTTGTCTTTCATCGGGATAATGAACAGTGGACCACTTCTCACGGCTCTTTAGATTTCATTGATGAAATAGCAACGGACGTTTTCTCCTCTGAGTGGGGTGATTTGGAACTGCTGGAGGGTGTTGGCCAAGACCGTGTTTATGAAAGTGATGAAGATAAAATCGAGTTCGTTTTGCCTGCACCTCTGCCATTAAGTATGGTTGAAAATTGGTTGGAAGACGACCAATCTTTACCCGTGCAGGAAGACTTATTTACCTTTGAACGATTGCTCATGATAGATGAAGGTGGTGCTTTGCGAGTCCAGCTTGTTTCCTTTGATGACCAGCAGATACTGGAAGGGTATATTGATATGGAGATCGAAGCGTTTCAAGCGCATATGGAACAGATGGACGGGAGCAGCGTCTCTTATGCAACCGAAGCACATGTAGGCGAGGACAATGAGGAGTTGCAAAAACCTGTTTATTTGCCGGCTGAATCTGTTTCTTATCCACAATTGCAATTTACTTCCACGAACATTGACGAAGACGCGCTTCTTCCTTATTTGTTTCCGGATAGGGACTCTGTCGTCACTCCGGATACCGGGGGAGGGGAGCAGCTTTATCACTCCAGCGACAGGCAAATGCGGGTAAGTCAATTCGGGAATTACATTGAATTTGATTATCCTCAAAACGAAGTAGCCGATCAACGAGACGAACAAATTATTGCCAATGCCTATGCGTTCGTTAATGCGCATGGTGGTTTCACGAATAGTTATCAGCTTTATGACTGGAATGTCTCCGGAGGAGGCGAGTCCGCTAAATTCCGAATGCTTGTGGACGGCTTGCCTGTGCTGGATACACATGCTTCATGGTACGATTTCTCATCCATCAATGTTACCCAGCAAAATGATGTCATTTCCAGTTATGAGCGTCCCGCTTTTATGTTCGATGAACATGAACCTTTGGATGATAATCCGGATGAACAAATGCGAGAGCTGCCTGATGGTGAATCCGTACTGGCCGAAGTTGAAGAAAGTAACAATCTCGATTTTGATGACATCGAAGGTATACGCGTCGGCTATGAACTGGAAAGGGTGGATACGTACATTTACGTTGTTCCCTATTGGTATGCCGAAAGCGATGGAAGCTGGATTCAGTTGGACAACGGAGATCAGGAAGGTGAATTGAGTGGATTGGAATAAAACAAAGACAATTTTCATTTTTACGTTCTTGCTTTTAAACGGCTTTTTGTTCTTTCAGTTTATCGATCATACGGAAAATCGCGCAAGCAGTGTTGAAGTAGAAGATAACCTGGAATCCCAGCTGGATTATCAAAACATTGACATCGAACCGGAACTGCCCAATGAAGAAACGCCCCTTTCCGTCGTCCGCAGCCGTACCATGGAAAGTCTCCCTGAGGAAGTGGAGAGTAGTTATGACGATTCGGACACTTACAGGGATATGGAATTCGATCCGGAAACAGGGGAGCTGTCGGTTTGGCTCGAGGAACCTTATGAGATTGATGAAGATAACGCTTGGCAAGAGCGGCGTGACTTTATAGACAGTCATATACACGATGGAGAAGAATACCGGTTTGCGGATAGAGATGCGCCACAAATCGATTTTTACGCCAACCATGAGGGCAGGACACTGATTGCTCCGAGGAATACGCACCTCACCATTTATGAAGATGATGACGGGAATATTGATTCGTTTATTCAACAGTTCGTCCATACAGAGGATATGGCTGAGCAATCGATTAGCTCTGGGTTGGATGCCATTGATACACTGATTAATGAAAATGAACTAACGACTAATTCCACCGTGACAAGCATTGATTATGTGTATTATAGTGCATTGTCCGAGGAGTACGAGAGCCAAGAAGTGATGTACTCGCCTTACTATCGAATTGTTGTTCAAGAAGAATTTGAGAGGGAAGAACAGCGGCCCGAAGTTTATCTGGTTTCTGCAGTGGAAGGAGAAGAAACGATCCGGGAACCTTAGGAGGAGTAGTTGTATGGGGATTGCTTTTAGCGTTTTAGCGAGCGGGAGCACGGGAAATGCCATGTATGTGGAAACGAACCAAACGAAGCTTTTAATCGATGCGGGACTCAGCGGAAAAAAAATCGAGAAGATGTTCCAACAAATCGGCCGTTCCTTATCAGATATTGATGCAATACTCGTTACCCATGAACATAGCGATCACGTGAAAGGGGTTGGCGTGCTTGCCCGTAAATACGAATTGCCTGTCTATGCCAATGAACGAACGTGGAAGCAGATGCTTGACGCGATCGGACCGATGGATAAAGAGCAATGCTTTCATATGGAAACAGGGGACATACAAACGTTTGCCGATATGGATGTGGAATCATTCGGGGTCTCCCATGATGCTGCCGATCCGATGTTTTTTGTCTTTCACCATGAAAAGAAAAAATTAGCGCTGGCTACAGACATGGGATACGTCAGTGATTATATAAAAGGAACACTCGCCGATGCTGACGCACTGATTTTTGAATCGAATCATGATATGAATATGCTTCGAATGGGGCGGTATCCTTGGAACATTAAACGCAGAATACTCGGAGATACCGGCCATGTTTCCAATGACGATGCGGCAAAGGCTTTAACGACAATTGTCGGTGACAAAACTCGGTATGTTTATTTGGCACATTTGAGCCAAGATAATAATTTAAAGGAACTCGCCAGAATGACGACGGAGCAAACGATGGATGAGCAAGGGATAAATTGTACGCCAAACGGGATTCAAATCCGTGACACCGATCCATATATGCCGACAGCGATGCAAAAATTGGTGTAAATGTGGCGCCTGCTAATTAAAATCATAAAGTTCGGGTAGATTAAAATTGACGCCTGTAGTTGAGTTAATGACAACATACTTATCGGGAACATTGTCCTCGCGAGCAATAACTGAACGGAAAGGTGGACGGATTATATGGGCTATTATGATAACCATTACCGGAATGAAAACAATGAAAAGAAAAATCGGCGGCGCGGCTTGGGGCTATCAGGGTTTGTGGGCGCAATCATCGGCGCGCTCGTGGTAGTTGCCGCTTTTGCCCTCGTTCAAACCAATGATATGACAGCGCCGGAGGAGCAAGAGCAAGGATCAAATGATAGTGAATTCTTTGCGGGTGAATCGGAGCAAGTGAGTTTTGACATCCATACCGATGTGACCGAAGCGGTCGAGGGTGTTTCAGAGGCCGTTGTCGGGGTCTTTAATATGCAAGAGGAAAGCTTTTGGAGTGGCGGCGGTGGCCCGCCCGGCGAACACGGAGGTGAAGGGGAAGGAATTGAAGCCGGAACCGGTTCAGGAGTCATTTATAAAGAGGACGGTAATCAAACCTTCATCGTAACGAATGAACACGTCATTCGGGGGTCTGATCAGGTAGAAATTAGCTTGAGTGAAGGGCAGCGAGTTGGAGCCGAAGTGGTCGGGGAAGATATTTGGACAGACCTGGCCGTTTTAAGTGTATCTACCGAAGAGATTGAGGACGAGGTTGAAACGGTGGCTGAATTTGGCGATTCTGAAAACCTAAGTCCCGGAGAACCGGCTATAGCGATCGGAAATCCTTTGGGGCCAACGTTTGCCCGTACTGTGACTCAAGGAATTATCAGTGCCACAGATCGTTCCATTCCGGTTGATTTGACAGGAGATGGTCAAATCGATTGGAATGCGGAAGTGATCCAGACAGATGCCGCCATTAATCAGGGGAATAGCGGCGGTCCGCTCTTAAATGCCCAAGGACAAGTGATCGGCATTAATTCCATGGAGATCGCCCAAGGAGAAGGTTTGGGCTTTGCGATCCCGACGTCCATCGTTATGCCTGTCATCGAAGACATTGAGAATTATGGTGAAGTGGAACGTCCTGAACTTGGGGTTGAAATGGGCTCCGTCAGTGATATTCCAAGTTACCATTGGCAAGAAACGCTTAATTTGCCAGAGGATGTAACTTCCGGTGTTTTTGTCACGAACGTATTCCCGGGTTCATCAGCAGATGAAGACGGACTGCAGGAATATGATGTGATCGTTGAAATGGATGACCAAGAGATTGATTTTGCACATGACCTACGCATGTATCTCTATACAGAACTCGATGTCGGTGAAGAAGTAACCATATCGTTCTATCGCGATGGTGAATTGCAGGAAACAACGATTGAACTACAGGAACAACAAGATAGCTTGTGATGATATGCAAACATGGGAATCCTCGTATTGTTCGAGGGTTCCTTTATCCCGAATCCAGATGACAGAAATCAGTTACCTGATAAGAAGTGAAGGACTTCTAGGAATAACTTTCATCTGGCATTCCGGCTTCACTTTATTCACAACGGGAGGCGTATTATAATACCGTCGTGGATAGGGCTTTCGCGAGAAACCAACAACTTATTGTGAACATGTGGATAACTTTTGTGGATAAGGTGGCTTGCATGAACATTCAATTGCTCGCGGTTGGAAAATTAAAGGAAAAGTACTTGTTGGCAGGCATTGAAGAATACGAAAAACGCTTAAAAAAGGATGTAAAATTTTCGATCAAAGAAGTGGCAGAGGAACGGGCACCTGAACGTCTCAGTGAAAAGGAAAGCCTTCAAGTGCGGAATAAAGAAGGAGAGCGTTTGCTTCAACATATAAAGGCTCAATCATACGTCATCGCGTTGGATAGAAAAGGAAAAATGTTTCGCTCCGAAGATATGGCCACACAAATAGATCAGCTTGCTTTACACGGACACAATAGTTTTACGTTTATCATCGGCGGATCTATTGGCCTTGGGGAAAATGTCATACAGAGAGCTGATCTGTGCTGGTCCTTTTCGTCATTGACGTTTCCCCATCAATTGATACGCTTAATGCTAATGGAACAGATTTATCGTTTTACACAAATTCAAAAAGGCACCCCTTATCATAAATGAAGGTAAATGTTTCACGTGGAACAATTGGAGGAACCGGATATGAATAGCCCTCTACACAATGATTGGACAAATTATCTCGAAAAGGAATTTCAAAAAGATTATTATCAGCAGCTTCGATCGTTTTTGAAGCAAGAGTATAACAATCACGCAGTTTATCCGGATATGTATGATATTTTTAACGCGTTACACTATACGTCCTATGAAAATACGAAAGTGGTGATTCTCGGACAAGATCCTTATCATGGTCCGAATCAAGCACATGGATTAAGTTTTTCCGTGCAGCCGGACGTCAAATTCCCTCCATCGCTTCGAAATATTTTTCAGGAACTTGAGAACGATGTTGGTTGTGAAATACCGGCAAACGGAGATTTGCGCGGATGGGCTAAGCAAGGGGTATTGCTTCTTAACACGGTGTTAACCGTTCGGGCTCGAGAAGCGGCTTCTCATCAAGGCAAAGGATGGGAAATGTTTACCGATCAAGTGATCAGAAGCGTAAGCGCAAAGAAAGATCCGGTTGTTTTTATTTTATGGGGCCGTCACGCACAATCGAAAGTTTCGTTCATTGAAAGCCAACATGCGGTGATCCGTTCGTCCCATCCCAGTCCTTTTTCTGCCCATAAAGGATTTTATGGAAGTCGTCCATTCTCAAAAGCGAATAAGTTTTTGGAACGAATGGAGAGAGAGCCCATTCAGTGGTGTGAAACCGGCATAAATGGCGAGTGATGTTCAGCTAAAAATCGCTTGTTTATACTGGCTTGTTTTGGGGAAAAGCTATATACATCATATTCGGAGGTGAGACGATGATCAAAATCGATGATATGCAAATACCTGCTGAACGTTATGAAGATGTTAAAAGTGCCCGTGAAGCTTTAAAAAAAGATGAGATCATCGTTAAAGACAATGATGGAAACATTTGGATTGTTGATAATGAAAATTACCCTAAAATAGAGGGGTATGGATATGAACGCATCGATCCCAATTCTTCAACCGAATAATTATCGATCGGTGAAATAGGGCCTTTTTGAAGGCCTTTTTTAATGAACGGCGATGACTTGGGGACATTCATGGAATTGACAAAATAGGAAGGAAAGCGTGATTTGGATTAGTCCTGCCACGTGTTATCGTAAAGGATAGAGGCATAGGAGGAATTCGATGCATGTATCTGCAGAGACGATTGTTGCGAAAATAAAGCAGGAAACGGCAAACCTTGAACTTGCACTGGAGAATGGGGAAGCGAAAGGGAAAATCCGTGAACATGCACGGTTGATTCGTGCATTTAGCGAGCTCATTGAAGAAGGAGGCAGTGCTGCTTCCGGTAAATCGGAGCTTCCGGTTACTTACCCAGATGAAAATACGCAGCCGAAATCTCCGGCAGCCGTTCAGCCGGCTCGAGAGAGCCACGAGGTTTCCGGCCAAGGTAATTTACTGGAATTTTAATTCAAAACCGGCATTTGAAAGCGTGGTGCATAAAATTGGCAAAAACGTTATTGGCCATCGGCGCGGCCATGGGAGCGCTGGCGGTCGCTATCGGCGCCTTCGGCGCCCATGGCTTGGAGGGAAGAGTAAGTGAACGAATGTTGGAAAATTATCAAACCGGCGTGCAATATCATATGTTTCACGCGCTGGGGATTATTGCTGTCGGGTTGACCGCGACGGTCATTGGTGGCAGTGCGCTGCTCGGTTGGGCAGGAGGCTTGATGCTTTTTGGAACCATTGTGTTTTCCGGAAGCTTGTACACGATGGCGCTTACCGGCATGACCTGGCTCGGTGCGATCACGCCGATCGGAGGGGTGGCGTTTATCACGGGTTGGATTTTATTGATGATCGCTGCATTTAAGCTATGATTCGGTAAACGAACACCTGTGGCGCGATCCACGGGTTTTTTTATCTAAATATCGTGTCCATGCCTAATTGGACAGCAACACCGGTAATGACTGACCACAGAATCAGACTGATGGTCATCCAAATGGATACATGCGTACGGTTGCCGCCAAAAGTACAAGCCATAAGCGCGGTTAAATGGCTGCTAAGTAAACCTGTACCGATAACTGCAAGGCCGGGGAGCCCATATTTATCCCAAAGCTTCCGCGCCTTTTCTCTGCGTTTGTTCGTATAATCCTCGTGCCATTGCGTTTCAGAGGTATCTGCTGTAAAGGTTTCTTCGTGTTCTTGATTGGCGTCATCAACCTCTTCTTCCGTCGGAACGCGAGGTTGTTGCTCCTTTTTGTTACGTAAAAATCCCCGAATTTTATCCACGAGAACGATAAGCAAGAGCACGGTAACTAGATTGCCCAAAAAACCGAAAATGATTGTAGGTATGAGTGGGAGCCCGACAATAACGCCTATTGGGATAGCAACCATATATTCGATGAACGGAATAGCCGCACCCAAGAATATCATAATAAAATAGATCACATAGTCCATAAAGCCACCTCATTGTTTGTACTCGACTTTTCCAAGAAGAAAGGCAACGCAGAAACCGAGGAGTAGGGCGATGAATGAAGCGAATAGCCCGCCTATCCCTATCGGCATTCCCTGGTAGATCACAACCACGGAGCCTAAGACCATTCCGGTGACGACAGCGTAAGTTCCCACCGGAAATCGCTGTAAAAAGAAATGGACGATTTTACTTGTAATCAGCACCCCGACACCGATTCCGGCAATGAGCGTCACTAAAACCGGAAAATGAAAGTTATCCAGCGCATCAATAATTGTCGCGTAATAGCCGAAAACCAATAAAAGAAAAGAGCCGCTCAAGCCGGGTAAAATCATGGCAGAACTTGCTACCCAGCCGAGGAAGAAGATCGCAATATAGTGGTTTGCATTTAATGAACCGAGCATACTCGATTGATCAGGATCTTGCATAATGCCGAACAGAGCAATCAGTAAAAGCGAAATAAGCAAGACCAAATAATGAATGCCTGAAAATGTCTGTTTAAAGTTAATTTTTTTCAGCAGGAAAGGGACGACCCCAATGATTAATCCGAGAAAAAAGAAGGAAAGCTGATTTGGATAATGGGTAAGTAACCAGTTGATAGCCGCTGCACTTGAAAACACAGCCAAAAAAATGCCGATGACGAGTGGAACAAGAAATGCCAGGCTTTTTTTCCACTCCCGCGTGGTTAAGCCATTAATCGAAGCAATTAAACGTTCGTAAATACCCAAAACAACGGCGATCGTGCCGCTGCTTACGCCGGGAATCGTTTCAACGCTCCCCATGATTAATCCGCGCCAAAGATTGTGGACATCAATCTTTCCCATATGTATAGCCCCCCTAACTCTCATCGTTATATCATGGGAGTTTAAAAAATACCATAAAAAAATGCCGATCCCTTAAAAAACATAACTTTCGCCATTCTTGGCGAAAGTCAACGTTATTCTTATCGATCGTTCCGGGCAGCGGAAACAAAAAAGCAGGTGCTGACAGCTGAGGCCAACACCTGCACCTTGGAACCGCCCATTATTCTTCAAAATATGCACGGTTTAATTCAATGTATTGGGCTTCTTCTTCAGGTACTTCGTCGTCCGGATAAATGGCTTCCACCGGACATACGGGTTCGCATGCCCCGCAATCTATACAGATATCCGGATCAATGTAGAACATGTCCTTTCCTTCTTCAATACAATCAACCGGACAAACTTCTACACAAGACCCGTTTTTTTCTCCTTCACATGGTGATGTTATGACGAATGGCATCTGTATCTCACCTCCCTATTTGTGATTATAACGGATAAATGAAAGTAAATAAAAGACTTTATGGCAAAAATGCCTTTATTGACAGCCATCAATCAGGCGTTGCCCAGTATTATAACATATCTGTATACTGAACAGGGATCTGGATGCCCAAAAATTAGCTAAACACCTGTTGATGAAACTGCGAATGATACAATCGTCGGTAACGCCCGTTTTTTGCCAGTAATTCCTGATGCGTTCCCTGTTCCACCACTTGTCCGTCGTCAAGGACGACGATATGGTGGGCATTTTGAATCGTAGAAAGCCGATGGGCAATGACGAGCGCTGTCCGGTTTTGCAACAAATGGGCCAATCCTGCCTGAATGGTTTTTTCCGCTTCCGTATCCAACGAGGAGGTGGCTTCATCAAGCAAAATGATGGCTGGATCTTTTAAAAGGGCACGGGCAATGGAAATTCGTTGTTTTTGCCCCCCGGAAAGCTTAACGCCTCCCTCGCCGACCGTGGAATCATACCCATCCGGGAGGTCGTTAATAAACGTTTCGGCGTCGGCGATTCGTGCCGCTTGTTTCACATCCGCAAGGCAGGCATCCGGCAAACCGTAAGCAATATTATCGCGAATGGTGCCGTTAAATAGCACAACATCTTGACTGACAACGCCGATTTGAGAACGAAGGGATGAAAGCGTCACTGTATCGATCCGTGTACCATCAATGGTTATTTTGCCCATCGCAGGGTCGTAAAATCGACTGATTAATTGCGTCAAGGTCGTTTTCCCGGAACCTGAAGGCCCGACAATTGCGGTTGTTTTTCCGGCTTGAAAATGGACATCGACATTTTTGATGACAGGTTCAGCTTCGTAGGCAAAAGACACTTGATGGAACTTGACGTTTCCATCCCGGATGGCAAGGGTTTGCGCATTTTCCGGGTTTTGAATGGACGGTTTTGTTTCCAAAATGGCCATGATGCGGTCATAGGCCGCGGCTGCCTGTTGAATGGTGTTCATTAATCGACTGACACGCCGAATGGGATTTTGCAAAAGGCGCACATACACGATAAAGGTAGCAATCATACCGACCGTCATGTCCCCGCCGATCGTCTGCCAAGCGCCAAACACAACAACGATGGCCATCCCAAGATAATTGACGAAATTGACGAGCGGTCCGAATAAAGAAAAGTTTTTCGCAGCGTTAATGTTCGCTTGCCGATTTGTTTCATTACGTTCGGAAAATCGTCCTTCTTCATAGCGTTCCATAGCAAAGGATTTAACGAGGCGAATGCCCGAAAAGGTATCTTGTAAATGATTGTTCATTTCGGCAAGGCTTCCCTGGACCCTCCAGTAGGCTGTGCGAATACGTTTGGCAAAATAACGCGTGAGAACAAAAAGAAGAGGAAATGTTAATAAGATGAGGGTGGCCAGCTGCCAATTCACATAAAACATATACGTTGAAATCGCTATGAAAATGAAGATATCCGTCAGTAAATTCAAGAGACCGGAAGCAAGCAATTGCTGCAACATATTCACGTCATTGGTCATTCGCGACATTAAGTCTCCGGTGCGATTATGATCAAAAAAGGAAACATCGGCGTGTTGCATGTGGCTGTATAATTCATTACGGAGCGTATAAAGCGCCCGTTGTCCAACAATGGCCATGATATAACTACCCGCAAATTGAAAACCGATAAGGAGGGCGGCGCCGCCAATAATACCGGCAATCACCCAAGCAAGCATGTCCAATTGTTCTTCGGGAATGACCACATCGATCGTATATTGGATGAACTGAGGAATCGCAAACTCAATCGAAGCGACGAACAACACTGCAATAACAGCGATGAAAATCAACCGCCAATGCGGACGCACACGGGAAAACAAGTCCTTAAACATTTGCCGCACGCTTTGTTTCCGTGGTTTTGTATCTAAAGCACTTTTGTGCATGCCCCCCCTCCTTTCACGAAAAATCCCTCTCGAGACTCCTGCCTCTAACATAGGGAAGACGCACACGTGGCGGTTCTTAGCCGGCCTTCCGACGCACAGGAAGTGCTAGTGCCGGCGTTGCCACAGGACGTGGCGGTTCTTAGCCGGCCTTCCTTCATACACACTAGCCGAAAAGAAGTTTAACTGTCAAAAGAAAGAAAAGGGAAATGAAGGGCGTCCGTACCCAGGGTAAGCCAACCGATGGGAGTAGAAAATTCAACCACGCAGCACTAGCTTTTGCCTTCCATCGTTGAATCATGCTTTCGGTATGTAAAAAGCGGTTGTCCCGGCCACCCCCAAGTGATATCTTCCTTTGCGCACTAATATACTATATGGCTCAATGAAGTACATATGTTTATTGTTCATTTGATTAAAAGGGGATTGAATCGGGAATAGGAAAACAAAAACAGAGGTGATCCATATGCCATGGAACATGCACGATTATCCCAGTTCTTGGAAGAACATGGATCGAGCGGTTCGAAAAAAAGCCATTGAAATAGGTAATGCCATGCTTGAGGATGGCCATGATGAAGGAAGGGCTATTCCGATTGCTACCGAGCAAGCAAAGGAATGGCATCAAAATGCCAGTAATTCGGAAATTGATCAGTATTTAAAAGATGACGATACGACCCCGGAAAAAGATAGGTACGGCAGTCGCCCGGAATTGCTTGAACGCCCGCAATTTGTCACTCCCCATCCCGATGGGGGCTGGGCTGTACAAGCGAAGGTGCTCACCAACCATCGGAAGTGTTTGAAATTAAAAAAGAGGCAATTACACGCGGACGTGAAATTGCCCGAAATAAAGGAACACAGCTGATCATCCATCGGGAGGATGACAGTATAGAAGAAAAATACAATTATGAACGGTGAAAACTTAGAAAGATGGAGTTGGAATGTGTTTTCTTGCTGTCGTATTCCGCGCACTTCGAATAGGATCTCCCCATCTGGACAAATCAAAACGAGCCTCCCGCACTGCACTGTGGGCGGGAGGCTCGTGATTCTTCTTCTGTGAACGTTAGCTTGTCACTTCTGCACGTGCTTTTTGGGCAGCATTGACCATTTTTTTCAGTGCGGCAACGGTTTCTTCCTCATTACGGGTTTTTAAACCGCAGTCCGGATTGACCCAGAAAAGATCGTCAGGAAGAACGCTGAGCGCACGGCGGATGATGTGTAGCATCTCCTCTTCCGATGGCACTCGGGGGCTATGAATGTCGTAAACCCCGAGGCCGATGCCCTTGTCATAAACATTCTCTTCGAACGTCTCCAGAATATCTCCTTGACTTCGGGAAGTTTCAATGGAGATAACATCGGCATCAAGGGCGCTGATGGCGTTGATGATATCCTGAAATTCACTGTAGCACATATGAGTGTGAATTTGGGTTGTGTTTTTCACATAGGAAGAACTGAGTCTGAACGCTTGCACCGCCCATTCCAAATAGGTTGGCCAATCCTCGCGTTTTAGCGGAAGTCCTTCGCGCAGGGCAGGTTCATCGATTTGAATCATTTCGATGCCGGCATCTTCCAAGGCGCTTACTTCTTCTTTCATCGCTTCTGCAATTTGAAACGCAACTTGTTGATTCGGTAGATCGTCGCGTTCAAAGGACCAATTAAGAATGGTGACGGGACCGGTTAGCATGCCTTTGACAGGTTTGTCTGTCAATGACTGGGCATAGACAGTTTCTTCCACGGTCATGGGTTCTTTAAAACGTACATCTCCGTAGATAATCGGAGGTTTCACTCCGCGAGAACCGTAGGATTGTACCCAGGCATTTTTTGTAAAAGCAAAACCTTCAAGGCGTTCACCAAAGAATTCGACCATATCGTTTCGCTCAAATTCTCCATGAACGAGCACGTCCAAGCCGATCGCTTCCTGGTGGTCAATCCACGTCTTGATATGGGATTGGATGGCGGATTGATATTCCGACCGTGTAAGTTCTCCTTTTTTCAAGCGGGCACGTAAGCGGCGAACATCCCGCGTTTGCGGAAAACTTCCAATCGTTGTCGTAGGAAGCTTAGGCAATGGCCACTTTTCTAATTGTTTTTTTCTGCGTTCTTCATAACTTAGTGGGCGGCTAACTCCCTTAGAGGTTGCCGTATCCGGTTCTTCCTTTCGCCATCCCTTTGTTCTAAGGGCAGCAAAAATTTCCTCGTTGTCCTCCAATATTTTGTCCGTCGCTTCAGGTTTTTCAACTTCTAAATATTGCAGGGTACGAAGCTCTTCCATTTTCTCGTCTGCGAAGGACAGGGCTTGTTTTAAGGTTGCATCAAGCGCTGGTTCATTTTCCACGGTTACAGGCGTATGTAGCAAGTTCGCGGAAGGTTGAAGCCAAACCTTATCGTTATCCGCATTTTTTTGAATTTCCTTTAAAAGCGCGAGCTTATCTTTAAGTTTTGCTTTCCAAATATTGCGGCCGTCGATCACGCCTGCTCCGAGCACTTTATCTTTCGGGAAGCCGTGTGTTTGCAAGGCATGCAGATTCTTGCCTCGATCATGGACAAAATCCAATCCGATGCCGGCAACCGGGAGTTCGCTGACTTTTTCATAGTGGCTGACCGCTTCAAAATACGTTTGTAATAAAACATTGAGTTGCGGAACTTCTTTTTGCAACGTGTCATAGACTTTGGAGAGCAGTGGCAGGTCAGCTTCCGGAATCGTTGTGACGAGGGAAGGCTCGTCCACTTGCACCCATTGTGCGCCTTCGTCGGCAAGCGCTTGGAAAAGTTGAACATAAACGTCGGTTAATTGCGTAAGCAGTTCGGGAAACGCATCGTTCTTATAATGTTTTGCCAATTTCAGAAATGAATAAGGGCCGATGATGACAGGTTTTCCTTCAATTCCAAGTTCTTCTTTTGCTTCCTTGTACGCATCGAGCAAATAGTTTGCGGTTAATGTCGGCGTGGTGTTTTCGATTTCAGGGACGATGTAATGATAATTCGTGTTGTACCACTTCGTCATTTCGGATGCAGGTACATCTTTGTTTCCCCGGGCCATGTCGAAGTACGTCTCTAATGATACCTTTCCGCCGTTGTATTCAAAACGATCCGGAACCAATCCGAACATCGCGGCTGCATCGAGAATATGATCATAATACGTAAAGTCGCCAACCGGGATCATTTCGATGCCGGCATCTTGTTGTTTTTTCAAATGGTTTAAGCGAATCGCCTTCATTTCGGCATGGAGGTCTTCGCTGCTCAGGTTTCCGGCCCAATGTGCCTCCAGTGCTTTTTTCCATTCCCGTTTTTCTCCAATACGGGGGTAACCCAACAAACTAGTTTTCAACCATATCTCCTCCTGCGCATGTAGTAGTAAAAAAGGATATCCCCACCCTTTAATGGAAGGTGAAAATATCCATTAACCTTCGTATCTTCCTTACTGGAATACTTTAAAAGATAAAAGAAGTAACCGTATTTGTCAAGGTTTATTCCGATAATTATACTTGGAAATACCCTGCAATTTTATCTTTTTCCAATACATTTCCGACGTAGAAAGGGCCGAACTCGGCAAAACGCGCGGAGGCTTCGTCAAAACGCATTTCATAAATAAGCTTTTTAAATTGGAGAACGTCGTGGGCGAATAGGGTAACGCCCCATTCCCAATCGTCAAAGCCGACGGAGCCCGTGATGACTTGCTTGACATAACCCGCGTATTTGCGGCCGACCATCCCGTGGCCATACATTAATTGCCCTCGGTCTTTTGCCGGCATCATGTACCAGTTGTCTTCTCCTTCACGTTTTTTGTCCATCGGGTAAAAGCATATGTGCTCCCATTTCGGTAAAATTGGGAAAACGCGTTCGCGTATGCTTGGGTCTTCGAGGGGATCCCCTTCGCCGCGGAACATGTATTTTCCCAGCTCTACGACGGAGATATAGGAATACGCCGGAATTGTATATTCAGCTAATCGTGATTGATTATAGGCTTTTTCAATCTGTTCCAGTTCTTCCATCGTCGGACGGAGCAACATAAACATGAGGTCCGCTTTCTGCCCTACAATGGAATATAAGGCGTAGCTTCCTTCTTCTTTTTGTTCATTGTCGATCCATTCTTCGACCATGGATACGAATTCATCAAGAATCTGTTGCCTTTCATCTTGCGGTAGGCGTTTCCATGATGTCCAGTCGATAGAACGGAGATCATGCAGGCAATACCAGCCATCAATAGTTTCTGCAGGCTCGGGCATTCGGTATGCTCCTTTCTCTCTTTCCTGTGATACAAGCCCTATTTTAACACATATTACAGCAGGGAAGAAAACGGAGCAGACTGGGGGAGGGAGGCGATGAGGCTGTTTGGCTGATAAACCGGTGAGCCGAGCGCCGCCCAAAAGCCAAGTTTTCTAATATCCCAATATTTTTTTGTTACGCATATGGACGAGGTCTAATCGTTTTTGGAAACGCTCGTTTTCGTTAGCGGACAAACGGGTTGGCGTGAGCTTGATCCCGTTTTCATTAAACACACGTTTCATGCGCGCTTCACTGTCCGCGATTGTCATTTCCCGGTTGTACAATTCCGACAGAGAAGCCATCGTTTCAGGATCAACCGTTGGCGTGGAGGGGCTGTGATTCCCTCCGGCTGTTTGATACAACTTGCGGAGGATTTCTGCCCGTTCGGCTCCGGTACCGGTAATGGCGAGATATACCTGGATGGAGATACCGCTACGCAGACGACGTTGGGAAATGCCGGCAAATTTTTTACCCCCGATACTAAGATCAAAATTCCCCGGACAGTAAGATCCGACAATCTCCCCTGTCACTATTTCTTGTTCTGCGTCACGGTACATTTCCCGGACAAAGTTCCACATGAACGTGTAAGCTGCATTGATCGCGAAGGTTTTCGAATCTTTTACGATTAGAGAGATGTTTAGGATCCCGGGGTCAAGAAAAACAGCCAGACCGCCGGAATTACGCACGATGGTGCCAAAGCCGTTTTCGTTTTGTTCTTTTATCGCGCGATGAATGAAAGGCAAACGGCTATCCACGGTGCCGAGCACGATCGTTGGTTTGTGGATCCATGTATGCACAATCGGAAAAGAATCTTCTTTGCCGACGCTTTCACAAAGGGTATCGTCATAAGCGAAGGAATGGAGAGGGCTGTAATCCAATCCCTTTTCCGAGTGGTTCAACCAACGCCATTGGGTCGCCGGTAACGTTCGTAAACTTGTCATTCCCTTAAGCTCCGTTCAAATAAATTTCATACTCCCAGTATAACATGCATGGCTTGTAGGGGAGACCTTCGGCAATGCCTTTTATAAAGAACATATGTTTGCTATACTATAAAGGGCGTTGACTCATTTCTCGTTGGCTTGGCCATTTTCTTTCGTTATAATGAAAAAAAAGAGATGGAAAGGTTGGCTTTGCCATATGAGCAGAGGCAATGAAATGTTAAAAGAAGAAAAAGTGTTTAAGGACCCGGTCCACCGGTATATTCATGTCAACGACCGGTTGATCTGGGATTTGATCGGAACGAAAGAGTTCCAACGGCTGCGGCGGGTGCGCCAGCTCGGGACCACGTTTCTCACCTTTCACGGAGCGGAGCATACACGTTTTAACCATTCGCTCGGAGTATACGAAATCATGCGGCGGATGATTGAAGTTTTTCATGGACGTCCCCACTGGAATGAGGAAGACCGTTTGCTTTGTCTGGCAACGGCACTTCTCCATGATATTGGACATGGTCCTTTTTCCCATTCATTTGAAAAAGTGTTTGATACAGACCATGAAAGTTGGACACGGGAGATTATTAATGGGGAGACAGAGGTGAATGCGGTCCTTCGTCGAATGGGGGATCAATTTCCGCGTGAAGTGGCAGATGTGATTGAAAAAACACATCCGAACAAACTTGTTGTCAGCATGATCTCCAGCCAGATTGATGCGGACCGCATGGACTATTTACAACGTGACGCCTTTTACACGGGTGTCAGTTACGGGCATTTCGACATGGAGCGGATTTTACGGGTGATGCGGCCGTTGGACGATCAGGTCGTTATTAAAAGCACCGGGATGCACGCGGTGGAAGACTATATCATGAGCCGTTATCAGATGTATTGGCAAGTCTATTTTCATCCGGTTACACGAAGCGCGGAAGTAATCTTAAATAAAATATTGCGGAGAGCGAAATACCTGTATTTGAACGGCTATGTGTTCAACCAATCCCCCGCGCACCTCAAACCTTTTTTTGACGGAGATATTTCTATTGAGGATTATTTAAAGCTTGATGAAATGGTTATCTTCTATTATTTCCAAGTGTGGGAAGAAGAAGAGGATGAAATTCTTGCAGATTTATGCAGCCGTTTTCTGCATCGACGCCTGTTTCAATACGTTGAATTCAACCAACATTTTATTATGAATGAATGGGCAGGATTGCAAGAGCGTTTTAAAGCCATAGGGGTAGACCCGGAATATTATCTGGTCATTGATTTTTCATCGGACTTGCCCTATGATTTTTACCGTCCAGGGGAAGAGGAAGAACGGATGCCGATTCATTTGCTTATGAACGATCGGAAACTCCGCGAGTTATCACGGCAATCAGATGTCGTCGAGGCTATTTCAGGAAAAAAACGAACGGATCATAAGCTGTATTATCCGAGTGATGTTTTGCATACGCCCGGCCAAGAAAGCGAGAAGCGTGAAATATTGGAGATTCTGTCAGGTTGAGGAGGAAGGCCGTGTGTTGGACCAACATATCAACGTCCTGTCATTATTGAAAAGGGTTGGAGAAATAACCGGACGTAAAAAGTTTCAAAAAATCGTCTTTATCAGCAAAAAATTAGGCATGCCATTTCATGAAAAATACAATTTTCATCGCTATGGCCCTTATTCCGAAGAACTGAGCCTCCGTCTGGAAGAACTGCAGCAATTCGGATTTATATCGGAAATCAAAGAAGAAAAGGCAGGCTATCATCAATATCGTTATCAGGTGGCTGCTAACGGGGAAGATTTTCTGAATACGAAAGGGAACGATCGCGAAACATTTGAACAACAGAAAACCGTCATTGAAGACATGAACGCTTGCTCGTCCAAGTTTCTTGAATTGGCCTCCACGATCCTTTTCTTGGAACCTGCAGATAAAGAAGAAATCATCAAGAAAGTACATACGTTGAAGAAGACGCAAAAGTACTCCAAACAAGATATCGAACAGGCTTATGCCCATATTGAGTACTGGAGGCAGCATCTTAATAAAGGTCGCTAAAGATAAAACTCAAGGATATCAAAAGGTCCTTGAGTTTTTTGAAGCATTATTTAATCGATAACAAAAAGATTACAAAAAGGTTACGACAGAACTCGACCTATTTCCACATCCAACCACACCTTTGTAAAAATTCCCTTTATGACGCTTCTTTATTAACAAAGGAAAAAACTGCTGGATAGAATAGGAAGCTATGCAGATTACATTTAGGATACAAAACAGTAAAAGCTGTTGTCACCTCTAAAGTTAAAATCTATAATTCTATGTATAACATTCATAGAAAATTAAAAAACGAGACTAATTACACACATCTAGGAGGTGGCGATTCACTCAGTTCAAACGTTCGTCTTAGAAGTATATAGTACATACTTAACATGTATAGGGGATTTTATTTCGTCCTGTTAAAATGTCGAACAATAGATGAGTGGATATCATTATGAAAAAATATGCTTTAAGCACAGTCGTGGCAGTAGGGTTGCTATTCGCACCAAACGCGGCAGACGCATTTAGTGTCGATGCAGGTTCAATGTCCGAAGGTGATGTAAATGATTCCGTTAATGCATTACAAGTAGAACTAAAAGATCTCGGATACTTTCAAGGTTCCACAGGTTCCACGTTCGGTCCCCGAACGCTAAGCGCTGTGAAAGCTTATCAAGAAGACCATGGCATTTCTTCACCGGCAGGGAATTTCTTTGGAGTAGCAGGGCCGCAAACAATTGCTTCACTTGAAGGATCTTCTTCCAGTGGCTCCAGTGAAAGCTCTTCTTCCAGCAGCAATTCCAGTTCCATGTCTAATGGAGACACTGGGGAGTCAGTAAGTGACCTCCAGCAACAACTTCAAGATCTTGGTTACTATAATGGAAGCGTTGATTCTATCTTCGGTCCGCAAACGGAAAGTGCCGTAAAAGCTTATCAAGAAGACCATGGCATTTCTTCACCGGCAGGGAGTTTCTTTGGAGTAGCAGGACCGGCCACGTTAAACTCTCTTGAAGGGCAGCCAAGCGGCGGTTCCGGCGGCAGTGACAATTCCGGAAACAGCAGCTCTTCAAGCGAATCTAGCGATGGGAACAGTTCTGAAGGCAATTCTTCCGAGAACAGCAGCTCTGGCAATTCCAGCAGCAATGCTTCAACTGAAGACGGAAATACCGAAGAAGCTGTAGCGGGTGCATCAACCGATAATAGTTCCGATAGCAGTGGTGACGCGGACGCATTGATCGACACGGCCATGGCACAAATGGGCACGCCATATAGTTATGGCGCTAACGGTCCGAGCGCATTTGATTGCAGCGGATTCATCAACTATGTGTTAGATCAGAACGGAGAAGGGTTGGATCATCGCGCTGACACTTCTTCGCTATACAACATGAGCACAACCGTAGCGAGTCCGAGCGAAGGCGATCTTGTATTCTTTGACACTAGCGGCGGTGTATCCCACGCGGGGATCTATATCGGCAATGGGGAGTTCATCCACGCAAGTGCTTCCAATGGTGTCACCATCGACAGTTTAGATGACCCTTATTATTGGGGTGACCGTTACATCGGCGCCGGAAGTCTCTAAACTTCGCAATTGAATGGAATAGTTATCTTTACCCCTTGATTATAACTTTAAACGTTATTTCAAGGGGTAATTTTTGTTCGTAGACATGCAGACTTGTCATATTTGACGAAAACGTTTGGTTGTTTATGGACCGGGTGGTTGTGATACACTGGATAGAAGCAGAATGTCTTCAGTGAGGAGAGGATCTCGTGGAACTATTTAATAAAAACAGAGAGAAACGCACAGGTTCAGGTTTTAATATATTAAGTGGAGATTCGACAGATGGACACGGTGGATTTGGGGTCGGCTCCTTAAGCCTTGACCATTTAACGCCGGTGATTATTGACCCTGTGGATGAACGGGTGTTTATTGACATGGGCGCCATTCATGCCCGTTCCGAAATTGAAAAGAAGATCAAACTGCTTGAAAATAAAGAAGAACTTAACGACCCGAGAGAATATTGGATGGTCTGGGTGACGACCGGACATACAGAAGAAGGTAAACCAAAGTATAATGGCGTCGGCGCGTGTCGCTTCTATCGGGAAGAAGAGCCCCCGGAAGGGAGCCGTTTCAAGAGAGGCTATAAAAGCATGCCGGAACATGTGAATAATATGGATAAGGCGTTAAAAGGCCGGGTTGTCGTCGACCTTATGGATGAAAAATCCCGATATATGTTGCGGGAATATTTGAAAGGGTTCAGTGAAGAATACTGGGATAACTCGAATGATGAACTTAAGGAAGCATTAGCAGATTAGTGCACGATGGAATTAACGCTTGTGCCAAGGACACTAAAGTGCGCGAGGGCGTTGTGCCCCTTGCGCGTTTTAGTGTCCTTTTAATGTATATGGCCGACGGGGATTGGGTATTTTAACAGGAAATAAGTGTTAAAGGAGATGGCAAATGGGACGGTGTGGTGTCATCACAATCCTTTTCCTCGTTGGCTTGGCAGCTTCCGCTTGGAGCCTAAACGAGGGTGGAGCGTCTGTAAAAGACTTCATCTTATATGAAAATATCGAACAGGCGGAGATTCCATCAACAGACTCCTTTGCTCTTCAGGGCATGCATATTTATGATGACGGTCATTTTACGTTTGTAAATGATGGGATCACTTGGAGCTCGAACAACGAATCGGTAGCCGTTATCAATGATGACGGGGAAATTGCATGGACGGGTGCACCGGGGAGAGCTGTCATTGAAGCATCGGATGGAACCTATCAAGATCAAATCGTGCTTGTAAACAGCGTTGATCGCCATCATGGAGGCAATGATGTTCTAAAGCAGACGACACAAAGGCATGCCGTTATCCCGGATGCCATCGAGGGGATGACGGTGGAAGAGAAGGTCGGCCAAATGCTGATGCCGGCTTTTCGAACTTGGGGGCACGAAAACGTTACGCAGATGCTGCCGGGGCTCGAGCAATTGGTGAAGCAACACCACTTGGGCGGCGTGATTTTATTCGGGGGAAATATGCAAACGCCTGCGCAAACGACGGAACTCATTGCCGATTATCAAGCTTCCTCTGAAAAATATGGAATGTTGATCGGCGCTGACCAGGAAGGAGGACTCGTACAAAGGATCCCTTTCGGCACGGGAATGCCGGGGAATATGATTCTTGGTGCCGGAAATGATCCGGACATGACGAAAGAGACAGGCCGAGTGATCGGAACTGAGCTACAGTCGCTCGGCATTAATATGAATATGGCTCCGAGCATCGATGTCAATAATAACCCGGATAACCCTGTCATAGGGGTTCGTTCCTTTGGAGAAGATCCGGGAGCGGTGGCCAAGCATGGAATTGCTTATATGAAAGGGTTGCAAGCGACAGGTGTGGCAGCTACCGCGAAGCATTTCCCGGGGCATGGGGATACGGCAGTTGATTCCCATATTGGTTCACCCGAAGTCGGTCATGACCGCCATCGTCTGTCTAACGTTGAATGGGTCCCTTTTCAAAAAGCGATGGACCATGATGTAGACGCGATGATGACCGCGCATGTAACGTTGCCGGACATTGATCCACGTACTGTTCATTCCGTTAATAGCGGAAAAGATATCACACTTCCTGCCACCTTGTCGGATCGTGTGCTCACTGATCTCATGCGGGATGAGATGGGGTATGACGGTGTCATTTTCACGGATGCCTTGGAAATGAATGCCATATCCGCTCATTTTGAACCGGCAGACGCGGCCATTCGAGCAGTAAAGGCCGGATCGGATATTATCGTCATGCCAGTCGCTTTGGAAGAAGTGGCGAAAGGTATGGTTGATGCCGTAAAGCAAGGGGAAATTGACGAAAAAAACATCGATGCGTCTATAGAGCGGATTTTGGAACTGAAAATAAAACGGGGAATCGTAAAAGAAGAACACCCCCCTCCGCTTGAAGAAAAAGTCACACGAGCGGAAGAAACCGTTCGGTCGAAAGATCATCTAGCCGTTGAAGAACAAGCGGCAGCGCAAGGGGTTACTGTTGTTAAAAATGAACAGCAAGCACTTCCTATCCAAGCCCGAACGGGCGACGAAGAGGTCGTAGTTATCGGCACGAAATATGCAGAGACACTCGCCAGAGCGATGAAGGCCCATCATCCCGGAGTAGAAGCGATCCCTCTTCCGGAAAATGGACGAATCAGTGACGAGCAATGGCAAAAAATCCGGCAAGCAGACAACGTCGTTGCAGAAACACATACATCGGACGCAGATATGAGACGTATGGACCACCCACAGATGGAGATGGTTCGCCGCGTAGATAAAGAGATGACATATCCACTTATCACTGTCGCGGTGCGGAATCCTTATGATCTTACGGCCTACCCTGAAGTGGATGGACATCTGGCGCAATATGGTACCACTCATGCAAATTTTGCAGCAAGCGCCGGTGTTTTATTTGGCAACATAAATCCCGAAGGTCGCTTGCCGGTGGCCATCCCTTCAACGGATGGTGGTATTCTCTATGATGTCGGTGACGGAGTAACGTATGAATGAAAATAGGGTGTCATAGGTGGAACGCTTGGTCTCAGACCAGGCTTCTTTTTTTGCAGGATAATAGAAAAAGAGGAAAATCTGTAAATATTGATTGATATTGTCCTATATATGGGATATTGTGTAATTGCATTCATATTTAAGAAAAGTTGTACATTTTTTAAAGAAAGGGGCCTTTATGTTAAATCGTTTAGAAACAGAAAAAAGAAATCCCAAAAGCAAGCATTTGGATGAAATGCCCGTCTACGAAGTCCTCCAAAAGATGAATGAAGAAGATCAATATGTAACGGAAGCAGTAAGAAAAGTTTTGCCCGCGATTACGCCATTAGTGGAAGCGGTTACAAAATCTTTGCGAACGCAAGGGCGGCTCATTTATGTAGGTGCAGGCACGAGCGGGCGGCTCGGATTGCTGGATGCTGTTGAATGCCGCCCTACGTTCGGTGTGCCATCATCTACCGTTATTGGACAAATGGCAGGTGGTGAGGCTGCATTTACAGAAGCGAAGGAGGGGGCGGAAGATTCACGGGAAGCAGGGGAGCTCGATTTAATAAACCTTTCCTTAACGGCAAATGATGTAGTTGTCGGTCTTGCTGCCAGTGGGCGAACCCCTTATGTTGTGGGCGCTTTGCAATATGCCCGTTCACGCGGGGCTGTCACCGGGAGTGTCGCTTGCAACCGGTCCGCCGTAATTAGCGCGCATGCGGATCATCCGATAGAAGTGAACACGGGTGCGGAAGTGCTCACCGGTTCTACACGGTTAAAAGCCGGTACCGCCCAGAAATTGGTGCTAAACATGATTTCCACCGTATCAATGGTCGGGACAGGAAAGGTCTATGAAAATTTAATGGTGGATGTAAGGCCTACGAATGAAAAATTATACAAGCGCTCCCACCGCATTATTATGGAAGCAACAGGGGCAGATGAAGAAACGGCGGTTGCAGCATTTGAGGAAGCCGGTCAACACGTCAAAACGGCGATTGTAATGATTCTTGCTGATGTGTCCGAAAAAGATGCCCGGCAGATGCTTGCCCAATCGGACGGTTTTATTAAAAAGGCAGTAAGAGGTGGGGATTAAATGAAAAAAGAAGAAGCGATTGTTCAAGAACTGATATCCCACTTGGGCGGAAAAGAAAATATAGCTTCAATTTCCAATTGTATGACGCGATTACGGTTGAATTTTTATGACTATGAAAAGGTCCAGCTTGAAAAGATCCGCAACATGGACGACGTATTAGGCGTTGTGGAAGATGAGACGTTGCAAATTGTCCTTGGTCCCGGAACCGCCAATAAAGTGGCAATCGAGCTTTCGGGAGTGACGGGGTTAAGCGCAGGGGAAGACGATGATGAACATGTAACCGAGGATACGAAAACGCAAATGAAACAAAAAAATAAAACACCGGTTAAAAATTTTCTTAAAAGAATCGGAAATATCTTTATTCCGCTTATTCCGGCATTGATTGCATCCGGTTTAATTAATGGTGGCGCAGGACTGGCAGAAAACCTCGGGGTAGATGAACAGACAACCTGGTTGCAAATGGCGCAAGTCATTGGGGGAGGACTTTTTGCCTTTCTGAGCATCCTTGTGGGTTGGACGACAGCCCGGGAATTTGGGGGAACACCGGCGCTCGGAGCCGTTGCAGGCATTTTAATTATTAATCCTGAACTTGAGGAAATTACATTGTTTGGTGAGGAGCTCGTCGCCGGGCAGGGCGGGGTTTTCGCTGCCTTGTTAGCGGCTTGGGTAATGGCGCTTGTGGAACGTTTCGTACGAAAATTTGTGCCCGCGGCCTTGGATATACTTCTTACGCCGTTTATTACCGTTCTTTTCGTCGGATTTGCTACGCTTATCGTGTTGCAACCGATTGCGGCAGGCTTTTCAGATCTGGTACAAATGGGCATTAACTTTTTATTGGAGATCGGAGGTCCGATTGCCGGAGCTGTGCTTGCCGGATTTTTCCTTCCACTAGTAATGATCGGCATGCACCATGGACTGACGCCGATTCATTTGGATTTTATTGAAACGATAGGGTATACGCCAATTCTTACCATTCTTGGCATGGCCGGAGGCGGCCAGGTAGGCGCGGCTCTTGCCGTTTATGTGAAAACGAGAAGCCAGAAGTTAAAAGACAGGGTTAAAGGTACAGTGCCGGCTGGCTTTCTCGGTGTTGGGGAGCCGTTATTGTTCGGTGTGACCTTGCCACTCGGGCGCCCATTCGTCACCGCCTGTTTAGGGGCGGCAGTCGGAGGAGCTTTCCAGGCCGTCGCGGGCACCGGGGCTACAGGTATCGGCATTTCCGGTTTATCCATGATCCCGATCATTGCAGAAGGGCAATATATTTCGTATATTATCGGGCTCTTGATTGCTTATGTGTTTGGGTTCCTTTTCACGTATTGGTTCGGTTTCAAGGAAGAAATGGTAAGAAACTTAGATTAGGCATAAAGGAGGAGGCCCCATTGAGGAGCCTCTTCATACAGAGGTGAAAGGATGAAGATGAATGGAGAGCTTGGAAAAAGAATGGGCTGGGACAAAAGTGTTTGATCAAAGAGAAATTTGAACATGATGGGTCCATATATCCGCTCCGGAAATATACTTCGCTTTCCGCGGGCGGCTGACCGTTTTTAGCCGTCCAGGAGTCTACGTATATTTCCTCCGCTATGATCGTGCACGGTTTGTTTTTAGGCTCGCCGCGATGATGATAGCGATATAATTTTACGAATCGAGCCTAATAATATATCGTAAGAAAGCTCTTTACGAACGTATTTTATGTGCCGTTTCCTAAATTATATCGTATCGCGCGTTTATACGATCATATTTTGTGTAATATTTCCGAATTACATCGCATGATGACCAAACACAGGGCGCTTTGAATTTATACCGTGGCCGGGACAAAACCTCTTCGGATTTCTGAAGGCTAATTTGCGTCTCGCACATATGTCTGTACGAGGCAAAGAGAAAGTGGAAAATGAATTAGGGGTTGCATTCATGGCGGTAAACTTGAGAAAGCACACCGCCGTGAACATGCACCCTCCCATAGATGATGACAATCATCCAAACCAAAAAGGTTTTGTCCTAGCCTCTTCCTATGGGTTATTCCCGGTTCCTAATTTTAATCATTTCATCGGCAACAAATTGGACTTGTGTTCCGACGACTACTTGAATATTATGCTTGCCGACAACATTAATGCCGGGAACACCGGTTGCTTTAATTTTTCCTTCGTCAACTTTATCCATATCATCCACTTCAATCCGTAAGCGGGAAACACAGTTATCAATCGAAGTAACATTCTCGTCTCCGCCCAAGCCTTCGTAAATGTCTTCTGCCATAACGGCGGTTTTATCCTTTGGAGAAGTAACGGAGCCGCCAGCTGTAGGTTGACTGCCTTCTGTCTCGGCTACCACTTCTTCATACTCACGTCCCGGTGTTTTCAGATCAAATTTTTGAATCAAGAATCGGAACAGGAAGTAGTAAAGAACAGCAAAGAACAAACCTTGGACAAGTAACATATATGGTTGATTAGCAATAGGGACCGCTAAACTCAGGGTATAGTCAACAAAACCTGCGCTGAAGCTGAATCCGGCTGTCCATTGGAACGTTGCCGCGATGAAGAGCGAAAGCCCGGTCAAAGCTGCATGGACCACATACAGAAGCGGAGCAAGGAACATGAAGGAAAACTCAAGCGGTTCGGTGACACCGGTAAAGAATGAAGCAAACCCGGCAGCCATCATTAAAGATGCTGTTTGTTTTCTCCGTTTTGTTTTTGCCGTGTGATACATCGCCAAAGCGGCCGCGGGGAGGCCGAACATCATAATCGGGAAAAACCCTGCTTGATAGCGGCCGGTAATGCCTTGTTCTCCTTCACCTGGCGCCCAAAAATTTCCAATGTCGTTGATGCCGGCAAGATCAAACCAGAAAACATTATTTAACGCGTGATGCAACCCGGTTGGAATGAGCAAACGATTAAAAAATCCGTACAAACCCGCGCCGGTAGGACCCAAATTAGCAATCCATGTTCCAAATCCTACCAGACCGGAATAAACGACCGGCCATACGAAAAACAATACGGCTGACACAACCAACATCGCTCCCGCGCTCATAATGGGAACAAGTCGCTTGCCGCTGAAGAAGGCGAGCGCGTCTGGCAGCCTTACGTGACTAAAACGATTGTACATAGCAGATGCAATAAGTCCGGATAAAATACCAGTGAACACGTTGTCAAGGTAGATGGCGTCAAAGGCCGGATTGACAGCCCCTTCTTCAATGCCCAGTAATGTGCCAACTTCTCCCGGTTGCAGTGTAAATGTCACAACCAAAAAAGCGGTAAGGCCACTCAAGGCGGCCGCGCCATGTTGATCTTTCGACATGCCGATCGCAACACCGACGGCAAACAGGATACCGAGATGGTCAAGAATGGCAGAAGAGCCGAACATCATGTAATTGGCGATGACATTCTCGCCAAACAATTCGATAATCCAGTGAGCAAGACCGGCCAAAATGGCAGCGACAGGCAACACCGCGACGGGCAGCATCAATGAACGGCCGAGATTCTGTAAGTATTTCATCATTTTTCTTTCAAACACCTTTCTTTAAAAAATAAAACGAATGGAAGCTGGCAAGAAGCGCCACCTTGATCGGTGCGGCAACCGTGAGTAATCCCTCAAAAGCAAGGATCATTGTTCCGAGAGGAACAACAAACCCGTTCATCTACTCCGGGACCAATCGCAAATGCGTGCCCTCCGATTGATAGCTTTCCGCTTCCATCGAAGTCGTATGGTAATTCCCTTCCACCCAATCTAAGAGTTGATCGTGATAATGATTGCTCATGACGTGGCCGGACTGCCCAGGCGCGACGATGTGCTCACTTTCACTTAAATCAGCCAAATCCATGATGCCTCGCCAACCTGCTCCATGATCTGCATCCCCGGTTTCTTCTTCATAGCTGGCGGCCATCACGGTAATGCTGCTCCCGTCCACGGGTTCGGGAGAGGGATTAAAGAGAAGGTGAAGAGGCGTTACATCCCCGAGTGGATGAGCAAAAACGGCGCGGTGATAATCGCCCCAAAGCCACGCTTCCGGTTTATCTCCTTGTGTATCGACGGCATAATCAACAGCGAGTTGCAAGGCGTCCGCTGCTACTTCAGGCAGCCCACCGTTTTTTTCTATCCATGGGCCCGGGTTTCCATCAGCAGCATTACGGATTAATTGATCGACAACATTCGCCTCCCCTTCAAAAATATCCAGAATGCTCTCGGGAATGTCCTCAGAAAATAAGACCTGGGGAATGGCGTTCATCCATAAGTGGAAGATAAGCGGGCCACTCTCATCGGCAACATCCATCTTATCCCATGTAGTGAGCAATTGCATTGTTTTTTCATCAATTTCTCGCAGTTCCTCATCCGCGACCGCTGCCGTTAAGATCGGAACAAACTCCTCCGCATGCAGATTTTGCACGTCCATTTGCATGGCTTGCATGTCATCGGCAGTGAAAGAACTACCTTCTTCAAGCATGTCGAGAATGCGTTCATGACGGTAAGGTTGCGCCCACGTGTGTGATAGATGATAGTCGTAGCTTTCATTGTCGATCTGGTTGTTCGCGGTAGAGATCATGCCTGATTCCGGGTTTTCGATCGTTGGTAATTCTTCCCATGGAATATATCCCTCCCAATCATGGTCTCCGGTCCAGCCCGGAACAGGGAAGAGGGCATCCTCATCATCTGGGCGGATCGGAATTTTTCCATTGGCCCGGTAGCCGATATCGCCATCTGCTTCGGCAAATACGAAATTTTGCGCCGGTGCATGAAAATGTTCCAAAGCGGTTGAGAAACCTTCCCAATCATCGGCGCGATTCATGTCTATTAGAGCTTGCATTTCCGTGGAAGGTTCATGTGCCGTCCATTTTAATGCGAGTGCTTCATCGCCAACGACTCCTTTCTCGTAGGCATATTCAGAGATTAATGGTCCGTGTCGCGTTATAATTGTTTCGTGCAGGAATGGCTCATCGTATCCGTCTACTTCTATAAATTCTTCCACCACCTCCGCATCGTACCAATCCTCTTCATATAAAAACTGATACGGGTCGTCAGGATTTTGCTGTTCTATATACAATTGCTGTACGTCGGGACCTACATTGGTCACTCCCCAGGCAATGTCTTCGTTGTGGCCAAGTATGATTCCGGGAACACCGGCAAAAATCACCCCTGTAACGTTCACCGATGGGGATTTCAAATGGGTTTCATACCATATGGAAGGGGTGTCTAGCCCGAGGTGGGGGTCATCCGCCAGTAATGGCGCGCCGGATTCCGTGTGTTCGCCGGAAATAACCCAGTTGTTGCTTCCGTTAAAAGGATCCGGTTGATAATCGCCGGCATCGGCAAAAGAGTCCTCAATGTCTATATCTGTATTTTTAGCTGTGTCCAGAATTATGGGGCCATCATTTGGATATGTAGGCATTAAATCGAGCGCCTCTTCTTCACTTGCATTGTTGGCGAGCCAATGCCGAAAAGCTTGCCCCTGCCAATTGCCGCCCAGGTCGTAAGCCATAAATTTTCCGATCGTTAACGTATCGAGCACGGTCCATGGCTCCGGTTCATAGCCGAGCAACCGAAATTCCACCGGGCGTTCATTTTCCGTACGCATATGGGAGATATAATCGTTGACCCCTTCGGCATAAGCTTCAAGGACAGCCAGGGCCTCTTCATCATAGGCGTCCAATGAATCTTCTGCAGCTCGCCTCAGACCAAAGGTGCGAAAATAACGATCCGAATCAAGCGCATCTTCACCAACGACTTCACTGAGCATGCCGGATGCTTGTCTGCGGCTCAAGTCCATCTGAAACATGCGGTCCTGTGCGGTTACAAATCCTTGAGCATAATACAAATCTTCGTCATTGTCAGCTTCGATATGGGGGACGCCGTTTTCGTCCCGATACACATCTACTTCGGACGCTAGACCTGAAGCTTCATATTCTCCTTCCACTTGCGGGAGCCCGCTCGTCAGTTGGAGGTAAGCCCAAACAGCGGCCGCGCTTGCCAATAAAAGAAAGATAAGCGCAATGCCCAATGTTATTTTCCAAAAGCGCGACAACCGTCTTCGCGGCTTTTCTTTGATATATAATTCGTTGCTCATTCGAGGTTCCACCGCCTTTTTTACAGATTCTCTGTATTGAAGTAAAAATCCTGCTTCTTGTTTGCAAGTCATGGAAAATGGACAATAGAAAAATAAAATAAGCAACCTACGAGCGCCCAGCATCGCTATGGAGCCCATCACCTCGATTTTATAGTCGATATGGTCGCCACGAGCGGTTCATGAAGACCGAACGGGGAAGATCTAGCACTCAGCGTCGTCATGGAGCGATTATAGTGGCCGAAAAGATCAAAAAAAATGCCCTCACCCGAGAAGAGGGGAGGACAAATATAACGCTTTGATTCGCACGAGCTTCTGTTGAGCTACAACTCTGTCTCATCGCTGCTAAACCAACGTTTTAATCTGTCCATGAGTTTCTCGCTCTCTTTTTCTTTTCGTTCCTCGCGCGCGTCCTCTTCCGCTTCTTCGTCATTAAGGTAAGCCGTGCAGGATTCTTCCGGCTCCGTATCTTCCAAAAAGGCTACCGTGTAAGACTCGCCGCAAGCATCATCGGCTAACAACCCGGTCTCCAAATCTATGCCTACCTCTTCGACCCCTTCAGGAGTGGAAAAGTCCTGTTTGAGGTGTCCGTCCAACCCGCTTTCAAGGGCATTTACCCAGATACGCTTTGCAATCTGCCCGTGCTCCCCGTGATCAAGCTCGGTGTTGTCATCATAACCAACCCATACACCGGTCACGAGCTCAGGCGTAAAACCGACCATCCAACTATCCGAAGGGGTGGACCCGCTTTTTCCCGCAGCCGGCCTTTGTAATAAATGGGCAATGGAATGCCCGGTGACAGCCACGTGATCATTCATGGATGGAGCAAACATCTGCTTCATTAAATCGGTCGTAATATAGGCGAGTTCCGGTTCAAACACTTGTTGTTTTTCAGGATCGGTTTCCAACAATACGTTTCCCTCGTGATCCTCCACGCGCTCCACCAAGCGATGTTCCACTTGCTCGCCGCCGTTTGCAAACGGGCTATATGCTTTTGTCAGTTCCAAGACGTTGACTTCCGAAGTGCCGAGCGCAAGCGACAAGTTTGCCGATAGCGGGCTTTCAATTCCTGCCGCTTCCGCGGTTTCAACCAGGGTTTCCGGCTCTTGAAAGACATTGGTTTTCACGGCATAGATATTATCGGAATACGCCATTGCTTGTGCCAGCGTAATAAAGTCCTCCGCATAGATGTCGTTGAAATTGCCGGGTTCATAACTGCCATCCCCATGCGGATTCGGAAAAGAGGTGGGTTCGCTTTTGAGAGGAGTTGCTGCGGTAAACCCATTCTCCAGTGCCGCGTAGTAAAGAAACGGTTTAAATGCAGATCCTGAAGGGCGTTGCGCATCAACAGCGCGATTGAATGGACTTTCGCTGTAATTTTTCCCCCCGACCATTGCTTTCACGTCGCCGGTTCTCGGGTCAACGGATACGGCAGCTCCTTGCAGCGGATCATCTTTTGGCAGTTCTGCTTCCACGTAACGTTCCGTGATTTCTTGCAACTCCGGATCAATCGTCGTATAAATATTCAAACCGCCCGCTTCAAGCACCTCAGGATCAAGGTCGTAGCGTTCCACAAGTTCTCGTTCAACGGTATCTTGGAAGTAGGGTGCTGTCGTTTCAAGTTCTTCTTCCTCTGCCGCTTCGTACGTCAGGTCATGCTCAAGGGCTTCCTCGTATTCGGCGGTGTCAAGCTCCCCTTGCTCGTGCATCATATCCAAGATCATTTGTTGCCGGTTCTCCGCCCGATCTGGATAGACATAAGGGGAATAGTAGGAAGGCCCTCGCGGCAAACCGGCGACCAAGGCAGACTGGGCGGCATTCAACTCAGAAGCTGATGTGTCAAAATACATCTGCGCGGCTTGTTCAATCCCGTATGCACCGTGGCCGAAATTAATGGTGTTGACATACCCTTCCAGGATCTCTTCTTTCGGAACATGCCATTCAAGACGGAGGGCGTAAAGCGCTTCACGGATCTTTCGATCCCAAGTTTTATCATGATTTAAAAATAAGTTACGTGCATATTGCTGCGTAATCGTACTGGCCCCTTGCGACATGGACATCGATTGAATGTTATTCAAAACGGCAGCCCCGATTCGCGTGTAATCAAACCCATGATGGTCAAAAAATTTACGGTCTTCCACAGCGATAAAAGCATCGACCACATGGGGGGAAATATCTTCGAGATCTGTCCATTCCCGTGCTTGTCCTTGGTGTTGCTCGTTGACGACTTCCCCGTCGTCACTATAAATCGTCGTTGACTGGGATTCTTCCATCGGCGGAGGACCAAGCGCATAAGCAATGCCAAAAATGACGAGCAGACCTAACGCGCCAATAATTCCCATCCCGAGCGTTAGCCGAAAAAGCACATGCCATTTATTCCTTTTCCTTTTATATGGACGCCTCGTTGCTGTTTGCACGGCTAGCACCTCATCTATGAATGGATATATGAGTCTGTTAGCAGTGTCGGTTTTTTGATCGGAAATTAAACGTTGGGATGAGAACTTCTTTATGGGTGATAAAAGAATTCTAAATGGATTACTGTACTGATTAAACATTGTTTTTAGTTGATATTCCGGGGTCGCAACCTCCATATGGACATACGGGTAGGAGTATTTGATGTATCTTTACTGTTACTGGTATGTCATTACATCTATTACAAAATGTTTGCAATTCCATTAAATTCTTTTAAAAGACCTTGCCTAAATGTTCATAGATTGCTAGATTGTTATAAGTTGGTTGAATTTAATTTCAATATATTTTTGCCAACAGGAGGCTTTATACATGATTAAATTGAAAACACCAAATTTGATAAATAACTATATTTTATCTGCCTTAGCAGTTGCATTTGTTTTCTTTGCTGTGCCGGTTGCCACAGAGGCCAGTGAAACCGAAAGCAAGTTATTAACCGAAGGTATAGAGAATAATCACGTGGAACAACTTCAGGATTTGCTTCTTGAAGAAGGATATTTGCAACAAAATGACATCAGTGGCGTTTATGACGATCAAACGTCTATTGCAGTCAAAAATTATCAAGAGGATCATGATTTGATGGTTGACGGCAAGGCTGGTGTTCAAACACTCGGTGCATTAAAAGTTCTGGAAGAAGGCGATGATCATGCACTCGTCGCTGATTTGCAGGAAACACTACAAGAACAGGGTTATTATGATGGCTCCTTAGATGGTCATTTTGATTCTGAAACCGGTGAGTCAGTAAAAGCTTTCCAATCTGAGGCCGGAATTGAAGTAGATGGATTAGCTGGTCCCGAAACTTTCGGAGTGCTTTATTATGGAACTTCTGAAGAAACGACGGATGATGCTGATCAAGCTGTGGAAGAAAAAGAGACAGTAGAAGAGGAAGCGACTGAAGAGGAAACTACTGAAGAAGAAGCCACTGATGCAGAAGCATCCGGTGACGCTTCTGCATCAGACGATGGGTCATCCGATGCGGAAGGTGAAACGTATACAATGGAAGCTACGGCATATACTGCAAATTGTGATGGTTGCAGCGGTGTAACAGCAACAGGCATTGATTTGAACAACAACCGTGACGCAAACGTTGTAGCAGTTGACCCTAATGTCATTCCGCTCGGTTCCACTGTCCATGTCGAGGGATATGGCGAGGCTGTTGCAGGAGATACCGGCGGCGCCATTAATGGCGAAAAAATCGACCTTCACGTTCCTACTCAAGACGAAGCGTTAGAGTTTGGCAGACAGGATGTTGAAGTAACCGTTCTGGATTAATTTGGGTCAGTAACAATTTATGGGGGACCAGAAAGATCTCCCTTTTGTTATTGCCTATCAAATAGAAGGTCATTTGGTTAGCCGAATGCTGGTCTATATAGTTATTTCATTGTCACAAATAACCATTAGAGCCCTTGCTATAATAATAGGAAGGGATTTTTAAGGTGATTGACACACAAAAACTAGCGTGATATTATCTTAATATCTTGACGTTAACGTAAACTGAACAAGAGGTGAAAAAAATGTCCGCCGGCCAACATAAGCAATATTCGATTAAGGAATTGGCATCGTTATTCGATATTAGTTCAAGAACGATTCGCTATTATGAAGAAATGGGCTTAATCAAGTCAGTAGACCGCGAGGAACCGAGTGAACAACGTTCTTTTACTGACAGTGAACGCCGGAGGTTGAAATTAATTCTCCGTGGGAAACGTTTAGGCTTTAGCTTGCAGGAAATTAAGGAGATGGTTGAGTTATATGAAAGCAACCCAAAAGGGCAGGAGGAGAAAAAACAAATATTGGATATCACAGATCAAAAATTGAAACAAATTGAGGAAAAATTATTTGAATTACAAACAGCAAAGGCGGACATTTTGGCATATAGGGAAAAGTTTCAAAATGACTAACGTATAGATCAGGGGGGTATCAAAATGAATACGATTCACGGAATATTGGAGCGAAATGCGAGAAAGTTTCCGGAAAAAGAAGCATTTATTACGGCAACCGCCCGACTCACTTACCCGCAAATGAACACGAGAGCGAATCAACTCGGGCGATTTCTGCAGCACAAAGGAATCAAACGTCAAGACCGCATCGCGATCGTCTCTACCAACAGCGAAAATTTCTTCTTTGCTTATTTTGCATTAATGAAAATAGGAGCCGTACCAATGCCGGTAAATGTCAAGTTGACGCCAGGGGAAGTGACTCCAATACTGGAAAACATGGAAACTTCGGGTGCTCTTTTTGAAAGCGATTTCAAACCGCAGATAGATATGGTTGAGGAGCAAACACCCCATATTTCGCGCCCGTTTAAGCGTCAAATTTAATTTTTGCAGGAATTTGGCCTTCTTGTATCAAAGTGTAGAAGGAAGCCAGATTTTGAGGTGATTCCTGTGACTGAATCCATGGAAGGTATATCGGGCTTTCAAACGGTGCGTCTCGGCTCCACTCCCGTGATTCGCCAATTGATTGAAGAAGCTGGATTGGTCGAACGTATCGATAGACTTTCTCCCGTCAAAAAGGAAGATTGCCAAGTGTCCGTGGGCACACGGATCGCCGCTTTGATCATCAACCAATTGTCTGATCGTAAGCCCCTCTTCAAGGTCGAAGCATTCTATGAAAACCAAGATGTTGAATTGCTGTTCGGCCCAGGCGTCACTGCGAGTGATTTCAATGATGATGCGCTGGGACGGGCCTTAGATGCCCTTTATAACGCCGGGCTTGAAGAGATTTGTATGCACAGCATTCAAGGGGTGCAATCCTGCGTCAACCTTACGTGGGAAGGGCTGCACGCTGATACCACGTCCTTTGTATATACAGGTGCACCCAAAAACGACCCCGATGATGAGGCGTTATTAAAAATCGTCCATGGCCACACCAAAGATCATCGCCCGGATGCTCCGCAGATTAAATTCGGGTTGACGACATCACCGGAGGGCATCCCCGTCTATGCCGACGTCTTAAACGGCAATCAGGATGATAAAACATGGAACGCGAAAGTCATGAAAGCTCTGAGACAATGGTACGAGCCGGATCAGTTGGCCCAAGCGATTTTTATCGCGGACAGCGCACTGGTCACCGAAGACAATTTAAAAATGGTCCAAGGCAAAGGGGATCAGCCAGATTTTCAGTTTTTATCCCGGTTGCCGGAAAATTTTAAAGTGGCCAAAACACTGAAAGAAAAAGCCTTGAAGGACGATGAAAATGAATGGGAAGATATTGGCCACTTTGTCAACCGCAAAGGGGCGGCTTCTTATCACACCTATCCCGCCAAAGAGAAACTGCACGGAAACCCCTACCGGTTTCTGGTTGTTCAATCCGATCAAATGGATGGTCGGAAGAAAAAGAAGATCGACAACCAACTCAAAAATGAAAAGCAAAGCTGTCGCAAAGAGCAAAAAGAGCTGGAAAGCCGGGACTTTGCTTGTGAGGCCGATGCCGAAGCTGCGCTTGCCGACTTTCTCAAGCACCATCACAAAGGGTATCATACGTTTGAAGGCACCGTGGTCCGTGAAGAGGTGCCCGGCAAACGCGAGAAACGCGGGCGTCCCAAAAAAGGGGAACCGCCGCCTCCGCCGGTCACCGTCTATCGTGCCCAATTAGAGCTGCAATCCCCGTCGGAAGAGACCCTCGAACAGCTTCGCAAAGAAGCGTCCATCTTTATCCTGGTCACCAATGCGGGCAACGACACGGCCTCCGACGTGGACCTATTGAAAGGCTATAAAGGCCAACAAACCGTGGAAAATCGCTTCCGGTTTCTCAAGGATCCGTTTTTTGTCCGACGGCTTTTCTTGGAAAAACCCCGCCGTGTCGAAGCTTTTGCTTATGTGATGATGATGAGTATGATGATTTATTCCCTGTTCGAATACCTCATTCGCACAAGCATGGAAACAGATGACGAGCCCCTGAATTTGATGGGGGGCGGTGGCCGTCGAAGCATTCGCCCGACGGGCGAAGCTGTCTTAGAACTGCTGGATACCGTCGATATTATTCACATGGAGATCGACGGTCAACTCCGACGGTTGTTTCCGGATAATCATGAGCCGCAATTGGACCGCATCCTCAGTTTGTTAGGGATGGATCGGAGCGTTTATACGACACCGTTTAGCTCAAAAGCTGTCGAAATCAATAGCCAGTAATCATAGCTCGGGCATTCCTTTGCTCGTTTGATGTCGAATGACGAGGGAATGGCTCAACATTTGTCTTGTGCATATTATTCAAAGGCATTCATTCCCTGAACGGCATGTCCATACCAACCAAAAGAAATTACCTGGATGTTGCCCTCGCGAAATCTGGGAAACACCACTGTTTCATCGTTTTTCCATTGAGTCCTCCATCGAAGAGGCAAGCGACTACTCCCCGGACAACTTGGACCTTTCCATAAATGCAAATGATGTCTGCGAGATTATGATGTTTACATCGGGAACCACCGGTGTACCCAAAGGAGCCGTCTTCACTCATGAACGTTTAATAGCGATTGCCGCGGGTATCGCGATCGAGTTTCAATTGACAAATGAGGATCGTGCTTTGACATTGATGCCGTTATCCCATTCGGCCCCGTTGAATGATTTTTTCCTTGCACCTTTCTATTGTGGAGCTTCGCATGTGATCGGTGATTTTACACCACAAGCCTTTCTACAATTTATTCATGAAGAGCGGGCAACGACGACATTTGCAGCCCCGGTAGCGTATTTGGCGGCAGCGAAAGATCCTGCTCTTTCCACTTATGATTTATCAAGCATGAGGATCTTTGCATATGGAGGGAGTCCGATGCCTTTGGCTTCCTATCAACTTGTCAGTGAAGCATTTAACAATCAAAATTTTTACCAAGTTTACGGGTTAACGGAATCAGGTCCCAATGGGTGCAAGCTCACGCCTGAGGAACACCACACAAAAGCGGGAAGCATAGGAAAAACACCGGTAGTCAACGTTGAAATGAAGGTCGTAAATGATGCAGGAGAGGAAACATCCGTAGGGAAATACGGGGAGATTGTAATGAAAGGCGACACCTTGATGGTTGAATATTACAATAATAAAGAAGAAACAGAAATGACGATTCGAGATGGTTGGCTGTACACAGGTGATATGGCTTATGTTGATGAAGACGGTTATATGTTCATCGTTGACCGTAAAAAAGACATCATTGTTCCCGGCGGAGTGAACGTTTTTCCTCGCGAAATCGAGGAAGTATTGGCCAAGCATCCTGGCATCTATCAAGCTAGCGTAGTCGGTGTGGCTGATGACACGTGGGGGGAAACGATCAAAGCGGTAATCGTAAAAGAGGGGGAGTCAAAGATAACGGAAGCGGATGTAAAAGCATTTGTTTCCGAACATCTTGCCGATTTCAAACACCCACGTATTTATCGATTTGTGGAGGAACTACCGCATAACGCCAGTGGAAAATTAATAAAACAAAAAGTTAAGGAGATGTAACCGATGCCTAAAAGCATACAGGATCAAAAAGGAATCGATTATACGAAATGGGAAGCGGGTAACGACGCCAATTGGTATGATGATGATCCGATTTTACAGCGATATGCAGAGCGATATTTGTCTGAATCAATGCTAAAGTATGTTCAATCAGACTTTTCCCGCACAGGGCAACTTGCGGCTGAATCAATTGACCGTCGAGCGGTGCATACAGATAGGGATGGCGCACCGAAACTTATTCGCTACAATCGTAAAGGCGAAGAGATTAATGAAGTTTGGTACAACGAAGGGTATTTGCAAACGGTTAAAGACGGTTACGGCACCGGGGTTGTCTCGTATCGCTACGATGAGCACGCCCCGGAACAAGTTCCTTTTATGGTTAATGCGATACTTCTGTATATGCTTTGCGAAGCGGAGTCAGGATTCACTTGTCCGGTGGGTCTTTCACAGTCTGCTGCCTTTGTTCTTGAAAAATTCGGAAGTGAAAAACAACAGCAGGATTATTTATCTTTATTAACGACGACCGACCCTGAGCTGCATCAAGAGGGAGGCACGTTTTTGACCGAGATTCAAGGGGGGTCAGATGTAGGGGCGACCGAGACAAAAGCCGTTAAACAAGGTGATCATTACTTGCTAAGCGGAGAGAAATGGTTTGCGAGCAACTGTGATGCAGAAGTTGCCATCACATTGGCGCGGGTCAATGATCAACCATCTACACGTGGCCTTGGGTTGTTTTTGATGCCGCGAACGCTTCCAGATGGTTCAAGAAATAACGTCTCTATCCGTCGCTTAAAAGATAAGTTAGGTGTTCGGGCCGTCGCGAGCGGGGAGTTGGAGTTAAATGGGGCTGTCGGCTATTTGATCGGGGAAGAAGGCAAAGGATTTAAATACATGGCCGAGGCGCTCAACGTTTCCCGCCTCGGTACTGCTCTCAGCGGAATCGCCATCGCCAGAAGAGCCTTTCTGGAAGCCGTGATTTACACGGGCCATCGGAACGCATTTGGACAAACGATTAACAGTTTCCCGATGGTCCAAGAAACACTTGTTCAAATGATCACAGCGATAGAAGCCGGTTGGGCGATCGTCGCGCAAACAATACGTAAATTTGACGAGATTCATACGTATGGGAAAGATTCCAAAGAAGACTACGCCTTGATGCGTATCCTGCTTTCCCTTGCCAAATACCGTGGCAGTGACCTTGGTGTATCTGTTGCGAAAGAAGCGATCGAGTTGCATGGAGGCAATGGTTATATCGAAGAATATGTCACGCCAAGATTGCTTCGAGATGCAGTTGTCAATCCGGTGTGGGAAGGGACTGCCAACATCCAAGCATTGGAAGTGGTAAAAACGTTGAACAAAGGTGGCGCAGAACCTTTTACGGCAGATCTTAAACGCACACTGAATAGGATTGATTCACCTACACTTCAAAATATCCGGCAACAATTAGCAAATGAAGTTAGTCAATTAGAATCGCTCATGGAACAGCTTCTCAACACGGAGGAGCATGGCCAACAGGCGGCAGCCAAAAAATTGGCGGATTTTATGTATGACCTATACGCGGCGGTCCATTTGCTCGAAGAAGCACAGCATGATCTCGAGCACAAAGGCGATGACCGCAGAGCAGAAGCAGCAAACCAATGGATGAAAATGAAATTCAAGCAGCCATCCGATCGCGGCATTTTTGCGGATGACATAAACGAAAACGTGTTTCGAAAGCTTGTTTGCTTCCAATAATGTTTGAGCTCCTTCCTTAACTTCTAGGGAGGAGCTTTTATGTGCTATAATGATTGCTTTAAAATGCAGTAATAATCTTACCACTTGCTTCCTCAGGGTCAAGGCCATCGACGGTTATTTTGAGATGGTGACGTGCATAAATCGCTTGTCGTTCTTCGTATAAGGAACGGATTTCTGATATCGTCTTCCCATGCAGCACAGGGCGGGTAGCCACAAGCATATCCATGCGATCCAGCCACGCTTGCCAAGAGATGTGGAGAAAGACGACGGTGGCATTTTCCATGCAAAGGTCGCGTATGTCTTCTTGGAGAAACGCTCCGCCACCGACAGAAACGACCGCATTTTCAACGTTAGCACCTGTTAGATAATTCGTGATTTCAGCTTTTTCTTTCGCGCGAAACGCTGCTTCCCCTTCTTTTTTGAAAATGTCCTTAATCGGCATGCCTTCCTTTTCCTCAATGATTTTATCAATATCAGCAAATGGTTTATTTAATTTTTTGGCTAATGCTTCACCGATCATTGTTTTTCCGGAACCCATGAAACCGGTAAGAAGAATCGTTTCATCTATCGATGTTGCCATACGAAAACCTCCGATTTTCTAATTTCTTGATAGCCATTGTAGCAAATCATGTTTGAAAAGTAATGAATTTAAGCGGAAAATAGAGGGAGAATGATCCGGAGAAGCGGAAGGGGACAATGAAATGAATGAGGGGTTACAACTAGCCGTTCGTGATAACGACAAACCGATCGATCCTAAAGTGTGTGTTCCGTTAGTGGGGAAGAGTCACGAGGCATTGCAACATGAAATGAACCAATTGAAACGGACGACGGTAGATATCTTTGAGTGGCGTGTGGATCACTTTGAAAATATTTCAGATGTGAACATGGTCGTCCGGATTGCAGAAGAGATTCAGCGGGAAACGAAACGCCCCTTGCTCTTTACCAGGCGTTCGGAAGCAGAAGGAGGTCAAAGGATCCCGATTGATGAAGCTCAGGTGGTAAAGCTTTATGAAGCCCTCATCACAAGCGGGTATGTGCACGGGGTAGACATTGAATTACGTCAGGCGGAAAAAGATATTTTCCATTTAAGTAAGCAAGCGAATCAGCAGGGCATCGATGTTGTTCTTTCCTATCATAATTTTACGGAAACGCCTTCGGAACAAGTGCTGGAGGAAAAATTAAATGCAGCCGTTGAGCGGGGTGCCGATGTGGCAAAGGTTGCAGTCATGCCTCAATCATTGGCGGATGTCCTTACTTTATTTCGAGTCACGGAAAAAATGAGCCGCAATATTCCGATTCCCCTGATTTCCATGGCGATGGGTGAGAACGGCATGGTTTCACGATTGGCGGGAGGGGTGTTTGGCTCGGCACTTACGTTTGCCTCGGGCATCCAAACCTCTGCCCCCGGCCAACTTCCAGTCGCCGACGTTGAGCAAGTCCTTCGTATTCTGAACCGGAATATGTGATCATAGGGATAAAGTGAAGGGTCACCTCCAACAAAGTAGGTGTTTTCGATATTTTATTTATTTTTTATCTTGGTAATTAGTTACTTATTGAGTGAAGTTGTTGCATTGGAATTTTTGGATTATGTGATTGGCATTAGTTCGATCGTGATTATATTATTAACGATTAAAAAGGCAGGTCCCCTTTATCGATGGGTGGGCCTTTCCTTCTTGATGCTTGCTGTTATTTCTTACATGACCGTCGCTCCGATTGATGAGCCTTTTGTGTCGTTGTTTGGATCGTTAGCCGGGTTGTTGTCCCTGCTGTTTGTATTGCCTTGTATGAGCGTGGTCATATCGATTGGGCGCTATGATCAAGCGCTTGGGAACATGATCAGCAGCGGTCCGCGGCCGACGGCCACTACTTTGTATCGACGAACGTCGCTTGTTACTTATATGCTCACTTTATTTTTAAATGTGGCAACGATACCGGTGGTTGTCTCAGCGGTGAATCAAAAGATTAAATCGTTGGGCAGAGAAAAAATCCAGCAATTTTTCTCCCACAGTTTACTGCGCGCGTATGCCTTCGTGTTATTGTGGAGCCCAACGGAGATTATTGTGGCTGCAAGCATTGATATCACCGGACAAAGTTATATAACATTGTTGCCCACGTTTCTGGTCATTAGCATCTTGTTTATGAGCGTCGATTGGTATTTACATAGCAGGCGTTATAAAGGCATCACCATTGATGCGCTTGAAACGGAAGAAGGCAGCGACCCACAGTACCTGACGAAAAAACTCTTGCAAATGGGCATTGCGATCACGGTTTTTATTTTGCTCGTGCTTCTGTTTAACAGTTTTGGCACCCAGACATTTTTATTTACCGTTACCATCTTAATCGTGCCGTTTACGTTTGGATGGGCGCTGTTTTTGAAACGGGGAAAGAGGTATCGTACGCTAGCTTTCTCCCGTGTGAAGGGAAACGCCCGGCAAATGCACGGATTGTTTTTCTTGTTTTTATCCGCCGGTTTTTTTGTGGAAATATTTCCGTACACCGGTGTTTTTGAGCAGTTGGACGTGATGCTTCATCATATTTATGAAAATTACACGGTTTTGCTTTTTTATGCTATTATCGGTTTTTTTATCTTCGGTCTTGCGCTGATCGGTTTTCACCCTTTAATCTCGATTGCGTTGATCACGCCTTTTCTTAGTGATGTAGTCGCGGCGTATCCGTATGGCGTCAGTGTCTTGTTGATCGGGGCAGGCCTTTGCACGATTATGGTCGGGCCGCTGAATGTCACGCCAACCATCCTCGCGATGCAATTAAGAGTAAGTCCGTATGCGATTATAAAACGGAATATCCCTTTCGCGCTTGTGTTTCTTTCGTTTATTATTTTGGTCGCTTATGGGTTTTCGGTGCTTATGAGTTAACCGGGGGTACTAAGGGAAGGAAATCATATGGTATAATGAAGACACAATAGAACGAGTTTCTCAGGGGTAGCGTTCACCTCGTCAACCGTCATGTCTGTGGTTGTCCGTCGTTCACGGACAGATGGGGGGTGATCCTTTATTTCTGTTTATGAAGCTTTGATGCTTAGCGTGGCCGTGTCTACGCTTGTTTATTTTATCGCATCGGATGTTTTCAACAGAAAAAAAACCAGCTAACCTGAGTCAAGTATGAATTTTAAGAGTAATGCTCTTTATGAGCGTTACTTTATTCCGTAAAAACGCCATATTCAAGAATAAATTTTAGTAGAGATAGGCTGTTTATCAAACCTCCATGTTATAATTTACGTGTATTCGAGGGGGGTATTTTGATTAATATGACGTATTATTCACAAATTTCTGATATATATGACCGAAATCAATACAGGATTAAGGAAGTAGACGTTGATGATGACTTAAAACAATACATTGATCAAAAAAACAAAGCGAGTATGACGTATTAGACTTAGCTTGTGGAACTTGCATTTACCTTGAGAAACAAATGAAATATTTTAATAAAACGGACATTAATTGGTTTGGGTTGGATGCTTCAAATGATATGTTGGAGATCGCAAATAGCAAATTAGAAAATGTATCTTTGATACAAGCTAATGCGGAAAATATGCCTTATAGTTCCAGCACTTTTGATTTTATTGTCAATAACTATGCACTACATCATTTTAAAAATAAAGGTCAAGCATTGACTGAAATTCACCGTATTTTGAAAAATGACGGTATCTATAAGCTACATAATAATTCGACTCATGACATGTCTCAATGGTGGGTTTATTATTACTTTCCTTCAGTTTATGGTGAAGATTTGCAGTGATATTGGGATAAATAGGTTATTTTTAACGAATTATCAAATCTGGGATTTAAGGTACAGTTGAAGATTGGTTATCGAATGGAAAAAATAACAGTTGCTGGCTATCTAGATCACGCTGAAAACAGAGACATATCCGTACTTACTTGGGGCAGTACCAGCGAAACTGTCACCAAGGGCAAAGTAGATCCGATCCGAATTATTACTGTTCGTTTTTTGGGCGTGTGAGACATTTTTTTTCATGCTGAATTCCTATGTCAATATGCTCGATATATAATTTAAAGCATAAAATGTTAGAAAAAAAGCGTTATTAACAATAAAAAGGACCTAACTACCAATAATTCTATAGATTATTCTTAGGTTTGATTGTAAAATTATTGACATAATTGTAAATGCCAATGCATGATGCCTGTATCACTTGTTTCAAAGGGGGCGAGTAATGCAAAAGTGTTTTTATGGTTTTAATATGGACTATGGGTTAAAAGTAATAACTTTGGATATTAAAAATGGAGGGCTAAAATGAAAAAAGTAATTGGAATTCCATTATCACTAGTTTTGACTGGTGTGTTAAGTACTCAGGTTACTAATGCTAATGAATCAAATGATTTGTATGTTGATAATATTGATGGCAAGGTTGTTCAGACAGAAAATGAATTACATGAAGATAATAAAGTACATTTAGACGGATTTAACATTTCTAACGAAGATGGAGCAATTGACGGAGATGCAAATCTTGTTATCAATGATTCTGAAACAGAAATTCAATTTAATGGGGTATTGTTGCCAATTAAGGGCGAAGGTTATTATACTGGTGATGTAATCGGAGATATTGAGGCGAGTAACGGATATAATGTTCTACAGTTTCACCTAGAAGAAGAGGATAATATACTTTCTTTGATCATAGAGGATTCAGAAAATGGTGACTGGATGCAATTTGAACATAGTGTAGATGATCAAAAAATTGATCATATTTATGACGAAACGAATGCCTATGCTGAAAAGCATGGAATGGGAGAGGATGAAACACAGGAGGAAGTAATTGAGCTTCTAAACATTCATAATAAAGCAGAACATGGTCAAAATCAAAAAGATTCATTGGAATTTGAAATGAGTGGGGAAGCAGATACGGATGGAGGCTTCAGCGTTGACGAGCCAATAGGTACGCAGCAATTTGAAGATTTACCAGTAGATTATTCCGAACTGAATCGGTTGTTAAGTGATCTAAGCGATTCTGGCAGTGCAAATTTATCTGATTATAATCTTCCTGAAAGCTTGTTCAGAGATTCAGGGTGGAAAAGACATCAAGGCATGAATTCTGATCCTAGGTTCACTTACCATGCTCATAGCCAAGAGCAAATTGATATGACTCTTACACAAATATCACTTTTAACAGGGTCCGCTGGTTTTACTAACCTTGAAGAAGAAGTTGCTCGATATGATTTTGCATTAACTGTAGGAGATGGCATACTAGTAGAATACGATCATAATTCGGGTGATATAGACGTAGTATTTCATGGTGCGGGTTTGGCATATATGAACCTGGAGTTAGGCCAAACTGTTCAAGAAGACACAAATGTTTATCGCAATCAGACATTAAATGGAACTAACTTAGAAAGCGGAAGTGGCAGTGGGGCAATTAACTATCTTGTAGGGTTAGTACCTTTCGGTGATAATGTTTCCGATATATGGGATGTGGTAACTCCTAATACTTCTGAAGATTTAGGACAAACGGAAGTTTTCTCAGGCCAAACGGCTGAAGAACAAAGAGAATTTCATGATGATCGAGTTTACAGTGCTATTGCTGGTGATCTTTCTAATTGGGTTATGCAAAATGTAGGTAGCAATACCTCATTTCAAGGAGAAATCCATCGATCTGGCGGACAAGCGGTTAATGTAAATTGGAGTTATAGAACAGATTTAGGAACAAATTTATGAATAAATTTAAGTCTGGGTGAAGAAATGTTTCACCCAGACTTGTTAATGGGAGTATATAATAATGCGGAATGCTAAAAAATCCTTAGTGGTTTTTTTGACACTAGTTTTACTATGTAGCTTATTTTTTAATTATCAATATTACCAAGTTAATCAAGATCACCAACGTCATTTTGCAATCTTTCTCAACGACTTTCATATAGAGCTCAATAATGCTATCGAGCGCACTGATACAATTATAAATGAGGATTATCAAGAATATAACAGTGAACTTTTGCGGTTAACACAATCATTAACAATGATAAGTCACATGCTGACCAGAAATGGGGACTATATGTATGATTTACCCCAAATAAATGAGTTAGATTATATAGAAAGATCGGTAAACATTATGATCAATGGGACTGAGTATCAAGGCTATGAAATAAAACCTTTTTTGAATAGCAATGGAATAAATGATAGTGAAGAACAATTTTTAAGAGGTATTAAAAATAAAATGGAAAAGATCCAAGGTCAATTAAATTCTAAAGAAACAACACAAGTAGATTCAACAATTAACAAAAATATGTATGAAAATATCATAACTGAAAATGCATTAAGTGAACAAGAGTTTTATACGATGTTAGATGCATATATCAAAGAAAAATAAAGCAGGGATCGCCCTAAGACTTCTTGCATATAACTTTGCGAACTGGATTCATACCAAACTTGACACAACAACTGCCATCGAAAAGCCCATTTTTACATGATTTATTTACTTGTGATTCTGTGATAGAAATCTGTCGGTCAATACAAATAAGGACTGGTGATAGTGCTGGAAGCCATGCGTTTGCTCACGGTCTATAAAGATGTTCATCATGTCCTCCTCGATCCGGAGAAGGGGTACAAGCAACGATTGCAAGGGCGAGCGCAACATTTTCAATGGGTACATGCCGTCGAGTATCACTGTGGTACTTACGAATGAAAAAAAGCTTCTCCCCACGACGTCGTTTGTGATGAGTATTGGAGTGACGTGGCTGGGAATGCAAGGGTGGTGGTCAAACACCGACATCATGTCTGGGTATCCAGCTATCCTATTGACCAAATGAATGTGGATATTTGACGTTAGGTTCAAGAAGTGTATGATAAGATTCTATGATTTCAAGAAACGAAGTGCTTTAATGGCATAAATAGTATATGTTTTGACCTAAAAAAGGCACTACTAAAGAAGCTCCAATATGTAAAATTTTGGAATTAAGAACGAGATAAAGTGCTACTTATTTTATTGTTTACTCATTAATGAAATATTCTTTCTTCGTTAACATGGCATATATCCAATGCAATAACTTATTTGCGCAAGCCATAACAGCCACTTTAAACGGCTTTCCTTCTGCCCGTTTCTTATCATAAAAGGCTTGTAAAGGTCCATTTACCTTTCCACTGAGCCCACATTTCGCGGCCATGTACATGGCACGCCGCAACTGTCTCGATCCACGTTTTGAAATCCGATTCGAGCTTGAAGTGAAACGACCTGAAGAATAGACTTCTGGATCAACACCTGCAAACGCCACAAGTTTTCTGGGGTTATTGAAACGGTCAATACTTCCGATCTCCGCAATGATGTCTGCGGCTGTAATGTCGCCTACCCCTGGAATGGAAGTGAGAAGATGATATTCCTCCATATCCTTTGTGACCGTTTTGATTTCTTTCTCTAATGTTGTTATATGCATAAGATATTGCTCTAAGAGTTTCATTTGAATATTCAGATTAATTAATAAGCCTTCTTCAATGTCTTGTATCGGAGCGATGTTAGCTAATTCAATCAGATGGTCAGCTTTACCTTCTGCCCAATTATAGTCGCGAGCAGGCTTGATGGCTTCATAAATATCATTCGCTATTTGTTCTTTGGGTGTTTCAAGTACCGATGCAGGTGTTGTATAGGATTCTAACACTTGTAGAGAAGCCTTTGAAAAGAATTTGTGAAAGAGTTTGGGATAGGTCGGAAATATTTTCTCAATCGTAGCTTGAAACTGTAATTTGATCTGCGTATGCATATCGGTAAGGCTGTCTCTTTGCCGTGTGAGTTGCCTTAGTTTAATCGCCTGTTGACTTCGCTGTTTATACGTTTCAAATTCTTCTTTGTAAAAAAGCTGTCCAAGATGATAAGCATCTGCGACGTCGGTTTTCACTCGCCGTAACGAATGTTTTCTCGTATGACTGGATATGTACGGGTTGATTACGATGGCTTCATACCCTTTTTCTTCAAGGAAAAAAATCATCGGTAAGTGATAATGACCCGTAGCTTCCATAATAAAGACTGGTTTCTGCTCAACTTCCCTCTCAAGCTTCTGGCTAAAGGCATGGAACTCCCTAAATCCTTCTTTCGTGTGTTGGATGTTCAAGATTCGTCCGAAAACGTCTTTTTGTTTCCTAAATGCTTGGATGTGACTTTCCCCTTTGGATACATCAATACCAACAGCAGGACGCAACACGATCCCTCCCATTTGTGATTAGTCACCGGTAACCCCTATGCCTATCTTGTTGTTCCATATATTCGCATGTAATACGAGATCGAGTCTCAACCAGCTTAATCTTGCTTCAACAAGTAGGGGGCGAGCAGTTTTTTATTACGGGTTCTCAGACCCAGTAACTACCACGCTCTGCCCGGCTACCTTAATCTAAGACTAGTCACTAAAAAAGGTCAACCAATATTACATGAATACCATGTAGTACTGATTGACCTTATTATACGAAGTAGCTACCCCTGAGATTGCAACCCTCGGGTAACTACTTCACGTAAACCGTGAACGCATATCCCTGAAGGATACCGTTCTGTTGGAAGGCCATTGGTGTGTGTAGCGCACACCTTTGGTCTTTTTAGTATATGATTCTTTAGCATAAGTAAACTATCTTTTTGATGCAAGTGCAAAGCGAATCACTCAAGCTTTAATCCAGGAAAGGCTTATTCTTTTTCTTGGTCTTCCAACACTGCATGTAAGCGATCGGGAAAGTCTGTAAGAATGCCGTCCACACCCCAGTCCAAGAGCTGCTTCATTTCCGCTTGATCATTAATGGTATATACGTGGATGAGCAAATCTTGATTTTGTGTTTTCTCTATAAACGCCTCGTCAAGCACTTGAGTACCTTCATCCGTTTCCAAATGTGGCCCGATACCAACCGCGTATTCTCCAATTTCTTTAAAATTTTCTTCGGTCATTTCATCCGGCTGAGGCGTAATATCCATCCATTCTTCCAATTCGCCGTTTTCTTCTTCCCACCAAAGCAATTGCACGAGTGGAATGTCATCATTCAAGTCATGCATGGTTTGTAAACTCTCCTGACTGAAAGATTGAATCACTACATTTCCTTCTTCCACTAATCCATGATCCTCTACAGTCTCCACGAGTTGCTCTTCCATCCCTCGTTAATTTCCGGTGATTTTGTTTCAATATAGTACTTCTCATCGTTTCCATACCGTTCAATGATTTCCTCTAGGGATAGGATATCTGCATCTTCATATGCTTCATCAGCTTTATCGGGGAATTCTTCGTTAAACCAGGATCCTGCATCGAGCGATTTCAGTTCATCCAAGGTATGATCGCCAATAGCGCCTTCCCCGTCCGTGGTTCGGCTAATTTCATCGTCATGAAAAGCGACAAGTTCACCATCTGCTGTTTTTTGAATATCTAATTCCAGGTAGTCAACGTTCATTTCAGCGGCTTGGTCTAAGGCATGTTTGGTTTGTTCGGGGGCATGACCGCTGGCCCCTCGATGAGCAATGACCATAAATTCTTCATCTGAAAATGTAGCTGGGTCCGCCTCGACATCGTTGTTTTCATCCGTTTCTCCGGAATCTTCAGCTTCCCCTGCTTCTTTATTCGTTTCACCGCCGCCACATGCAGTCATCACCGCAATAACAGTTATAGCGCCAATCGGTTGTAACCATGACTTTATCATGAAAACACTCCTTTCTTCAATATAAAATATTTAATATCATTTTAACATATAAAACAATATATATATATCTTTTTGTAGATAAGGATCATCCATTTATGTTAAAAAAATTAACATATAAGCAAACCTCTAAAGATCGTTCAGGGAGTTCAGAGGTTTCTCGCGGACCTTGAAGAGGGCGAGACCGGCATAGAAGAGGGGGGCTGTGCAGGAAAGTCAATCGCCATGTCTGTACTAGCTTAGTCGATAAGTTAATCTATTTTTTGTGTCAGATAACCTTACATAAATATTGTATCCCTTCCTGTATTCTTTTAGGATATACACTATCACTTCAATGAATGGGAGGAGACATCATTGAATTTAACACTGAGTGAACAAGGAATGGTCTATTTAGTGGGGGCAGGGCCAGGGGATACTGAATTATTAACCGTTAAAGGCCAACGGGTTCTTAGGGAAGCAGATGTCGTCATTTTTGACCGATTGATTAATCCTTATTTGTTAACAGAGATTAAAAATAATGCCAAGCTCGTTTATTGCGGAAAACAGCCTTGTAACCATATGCTTCGCCAAGAAGACATTCAGTCGGAAATGCTGATTCATGCGAAAAAAGGGAAAACCGTTGTGCGTTTAAAGGGCGGCGACCCCACGGTGTTCGGGCGGGTTGGTGAGGAGGCGGCAGATTTAAAGGCAAATGGCGTAAATTTTGAAGTTGTTCCGGGTGTCACTTCGGGCATTGCAGCTTCCACTTATGCAGGAGTTCCCGTCACTCACCGGGACTATTCAGGTTCCTTCGCGGTCGTAACCGGTCATCGGCGAACGGATGATGGCAAGCCGGATGTGAATTGGGACTCTTTGGCAAAATCGGTGGATACCATCTTGTTTTACATGGGGGTTCAGCAGATCGAAACCATTGTTTCAAAGTTAATGCAGCATGGCAAAGCCAAAGAGACACCGGTTTTGGTCATTCAATGGGGGTCTTATACTCGCCAGCGATCGGTGGAAGGTGATCTCACGACTATTTCGAAAAAAATTGAAAATCAAAAAATCAAAAATCCCGCGATAATTCTCGTGGGTGATGTCATTCACGCTCGCGAGCAGGTGAATTGGTTTGAACATAAACCTTTATCGGGGATGGGCATTCTCGTTCGATCCGACGAAAAAAAAGAACTGTTAAAACACCATGGAGCAGATGTCTATATTCGGAACTTAACGACAACAGGCCAGGAAATCGATCAAGCTCTGGAAGCAGGGAAAGATCAGGCGCTTGTTTTCTCGAATGGAAAAGTGATTCGGGCATTCTTGGCCGCATTGGGAGAGAGGGGGCACGATGTACGCAATTTACGCAGCACACTTGTAGCGGCGGATGAACATATAAAAAAAGAATTTTTCAAATTAGGGATGCAAGTTCGACTTTTTTCAGAGAAAACATGGATGACACCGATTTTCCTCGGCCAATCACAGACACAAGGGGAAAAGGTGGCGGAAGAACGCCTAATCAAAGAAGGCCATGTGAACGCTGTCGTATGCAGCGGAAAAGAAGAAGTGGACGATCTTGCAAGTGAGACGCTTCATTTTTTTACAACGAACCAAGATGTTGAGCATTACGCCCGTTCACTTGGTTTGAAAAGTACACCGATTAATTTTAGGGAGAGCGAAGAAGCCATCATTGCTCAATTTACCGGAACCCAAAGCAAAGGAGCTGTTTTGCAGTGAAAGAAAGACTCGTCTTGATAGGAAATGGAATGGCAGGAATTCGTACATTGGAAGAACTGTTAAAGCAGGATTCTGAGCGTTACGAAATAACGGTCTTCGGGAAAGAGCCCCACCCAAATTATAATCGTATTCAGCTTTCTTCCGTTTTACAGGGAGATACTGAACTTCATGATATCATGCTCAATGATTATGACTGGTATAAAGACAACAAAATTGAACTGATCACGGGGGATGCGATCACCCATGTCGATACGGAGAGACAGACATTATACAGTGCGGCAGGTGTGGAGAGGCCTTATGACCGTCTGATTTTCGCCACTGGTTCCAATCCATTTATGCTTCCCCTTCCCGGCGCTGATAAAGAAGGTGTGATCGCTTTTCGAAACATACAAGATTGTGAAACGATGATTAATACTTCCAAATCTTATAAAAAGGCCGTTGTGATCGGCGGAGGCCTGTTGGGACTTGAAGCGGCTCGTGGGTTGTTGAATTTGGGGATGGAGGTCGATGTCATTCATTTGGCTGACCGTTTGATGGAAAATCAACTAGACGGTGAAGCAAGCGGCATGCTGAAAGAAGAACTCCAAGCACAGGGCATGAACATCCACCTTAAGAAACAAACCGAAGCTTTAATCGGAGCCGATCGCGTAGAGGGATTGCAGTTTAAAGACGGCGAAAGTCTTGATGCCGATCTAGTTGTAATGGCCGTGGGCATACGTCCGAATATAGAGCTGGCAAAAGAAACCGGGATTGATGTCGGGAAAGCCATCCTCGTCAATGATTATATGGAAACAAGCCATGAAAACATCTATGCTGTGGGCGAGTGCGCCGAACACCGAGAGGTCGTTTACGGCCTTGTCACTCCCCTTTTTGAACAAGCGAAGGTACTTGCCTCCCGTCTATGCAAAGAGGATGGTGCCAGCTATGAAGGATCCATTGTGTCCACTTCCCTGAAAGTGTCCGGCGTTGACGTATTTTCAGCGGGGGAATTTATGGACACTGATGAAACCAAATCTATCCGAGTTCACGATGAATTTGAGGATACCTTTAAGAAAGTCGTTGTCAGAGATAATTATGTCGTAGGATCCGTGTTGTTTGGGGATACTTCCGATTCCCCGCGCATTCTCTCGATGATGCGCTCAAGCCAAGACGTTTCCGGGATGAATAAGGCAACGATTCTGCCTTCCGAGTCAGCCGAAGATAATGCCGGTTCGGCGGTTGAGCTCATGCCGGATGAAGAAAATATTTGCGGCTGCAACGGCGTTTGCAAAGGTGAAATTGTATCTGCCATTAAAGAACAAGGCTTAACAACCGTCGAAGAAGTGAAAAAAACGACCAATGCTTCACGTTCATGCGGCGGATGCAAACCACAAGTCACGGAACTCTTATCGCTGGCCACAGGGGAAGATGCTTCCCAGGCAGAAGAGCCGATATGCGGATGCACCGACCATTCCCATGAAGACGTAGTCGCAGCCATTCGCGAGATGGAGCTCACTTATATTCCTGAAGTCATGAATGTGCTTGGCTGGGAAACGGAAGACGGTTGCACCAAATGCCGTCCAGCATTGAACTATTACCTTGGCATGGTGAACCCGTTAGATTACGAAGATGATGAAAATTCCCGTTTCATCAATGAACGCATGCATGCCAATATTCAAAACGACGGAACCTTTTCCGTAGTTCCGAGAATGTATGGGGGTGTGACGGACTCGGATCAATTACGGACGATCGCGAATGTTGCTGATAAGTATGACGTTCCGCTCTTAAAAGTCACCGGCGGCCAGCGAATCGACCTCCTCGGCATCGAAAAAGAAAATTTGCCCAGCGTATGGGATGACCTCGGCATGCGTTCCGGTAACGCCTACGGTAAAGGGATGCGAACGGTAAAAACTTGTGTTGGGGAAAACTTCTGTCGGTTCGGCACCCAGGATTCCATCGGTCTCGGCATTAAGATGGAGCAAAAATTCGAGGGCATGAAAACACCCCATAAAGTGAAAATGGCCGTTTCCGCTTGCCCGCGTAATTGTGCGGAATCCGGAATCAAAGATGTGGGCATTGTTGGTGTCGAAGGAGCCTGGGAAATTTTTGTTGCCGGAAACGCCGGGGTCGACCTTAAAAAATCCGAACGGCTTTGCAAAGTGGAGACCGATGAAGAAGTGCTTGAAATAACCGCTGCTTTCTTGCAACATTACCGGGAAAACGCAAGATACTTGGAGCGTACCTCTCATTATATCGATCGTGTAGGGCTTGATACGGTCAAGAAGGTAGTTCTCGAAGACGAAAAAGAAAAAGCGGCACTAAATGAGCGCATGGATATCGCCTTATCGATCGAGCAAGATCCTTGGACAGACATCGTCGATAGCGAAGACAAACAAAAAGATTTATTTGAAAAGAAACAAGTGTCAATCACAACCTAGGGAGGCATTCACATGACACAAGTGCAAACAGGCCAAAAAGTGTGGGTAGCGAATCGGAACGAATTATCCACCGGACATGGGAAAGAAATTGTTATCGATGGAAAAAGCTTGGCTTTATTTCTGCAAAAAGATGGGCACGTTTACGCGATTGAAAACAGTTGCCCCCACAAAGGGGGGCCGTTGACCGAAGGAATGGTCAGCGGGGATCACGTTTTTTGCCCTTTGCATGATTGGAAAATCAGCTTGAAGACAGGGGAAGCAGCCGGTGCGGACGAAGGGTGTGTAGCCCGTTTTGATGTGGAAGTCGAGGAAGAGCGAGTGTACGTGCTTTTCGATGGATAAACCAAGATCTATTGCCATAAGATAAGGAGCTTGAGAATGGGACAGCAAAAAGAAAAACTCGTATTGATCGGCAATGGGATGGCAGGGATCCGCACGATAGAAGAGGTGTTGGATCATTCTCCCGATACATTTGAGATAACGATTTTCGGCAGCGAACCGCATGCTAGTTATAACAGGCTCCAACTATCTTCCGTGCTTCAAGGAGGGCAGTCGTTTGCCGGGATTGAATTAAATAATGCTGATTGGTATGACGAGAATCGGATAGATTTGCGCACGGGAGAAACGGTTGAGCAAATTGATTCGGAAGCGAAAACCATAACAACTGACTCACAACTTGAATTTTCCTATGACAAGCTCATTATCGCGACCGGCTCCAACCCTATTTTCATCCCCCTTCCGGGAGCAGATAAAGAAGGGGTTATGGCTTTCCGGACGATCAATGATTGTAAAAAGATGATGGAAACCGCCGGAAGGTATAAAAAAGCTGCTGTTATCGGCGGCGGATTACTCGGTTTGGAAGCCGCGCGCGGTCTTTTGAATTTGGGAATGGAAGTCGATGTCGTGCATCTGGCCGGCCGATTGATGGAACGTCAGCTTGATCCCACTGCTGCCGGTCTTTTAAAGGAAGAATTGGAAGCACAAGGCATGAACTTTTTTTTGGAAAAAGATACAAGTGAATTGTTCGGCAACGAAAGGGTTGAAGGGCTAAGATTTCAGGACGGCACGCAAATTTCTGCAGATTTGGTCGTGATGGCCGTGGGGGTAAAGCCTAACATTGAGCTCGCTCAATGCAGTGGCATTCATACGAATAAAGGCATTATCGTCGATGACCATTTGCGTACGAATATCCCCGATATTTATGCCGTTGGTGAATGCGCCGAACATCGTGATGTTGTTTACGCGCTTGTAAAGCCAATATATAAACAAGCGAAAGTGCTTGGCAAAGAAATTAGCGGCATTGGAGGCTCTGTTTACCGGGGAACTGTCCTTTCCATGCAATTAAAAGTATCCGGTGTCGATGTGTTTTCAGCCGGAGAATTCATCCCCGGGGAAGGTCAAAAATCTTTAACGGTCTTCGATGAATTAAACGATCATTATAAAAAATTTGTGTTTCATGGTGATCAGTTGGCAGGAGCTATATTGTTCGGGGATACCCGTGATGGAATGCATGCGCTAGGTCAGATTGTGGAAGATAAAGACTTGTCGGAGGAAGAAAAACAAGCGCTCATACACGCAGTACATCCTTCTTATGATCGTATCGCCGAAATGCCACAAACAGAATTGGTTTGTAACTGCAATGCAGTTTCGAAAGGTATGATCATTGAAACGGTGCAAGCATCTGGTGCAACTTCCGTTGAAGGCATTAAAAAAGAGACAAATGCATCCGGTTCATGCGGCAGTTGTAAGTCGGCAGTGGCAGAAATGCTTGATTATATCCACAGTGATCGTTTTGATGAAGCAATTGAAGTAGCATCTTTGTGTTCGTGTACAGACTACACAGAAGAACAAATCGTTGAAGAGATTCAGGTCAGAGAGCTACAGACTGTTCAAGAAGTCGTAAGCACATTGGATTGGCCGATACAGGAAGGATGCTACATTTGCCGAGATGCTCTCCCGTATTATTTGGGCATGATTCACCCGCACCTTCATTTGATGGAAGACAAAAATGCCGAATTGCAGAATGATGGCACATACACGATAACACCGCCGCTCTATGGAGGGTTTGTCAGCCCGGAACAATTAGCGCGTGTTAGTGCGCTGATCAAACAGTTTCATTTGCCCGATGTAACGATCACGAGTGATCAACGGCTGCAATTAATGGGGGTAAAAGAAGGGCAACTCGATACGGTATGGGAGCAATTAGGGATGCCGGAACGCTCGATCAAAGGCTTTAGCGTTCAACCTGTAGAAACACCTTCCTGTGCGTGTGATCCAACGGAAACAAGGGCTCTTGCGTTTCATTTAGATAAACAGCTTGAATTTTTACAATTCCCTGCAACTGTAAAAATAGAGACGAAGGCATGTGCACATGACCCAAAAACGACGGATCTTTTAATCGGTCGCACGACGTTAGGTTGGGAGATTCATATCGGAAGCAACGATTTACTTTACGTCGCTGAAGAAACCGAGGATGCATTCGAATTAGTGCTTGCACTGCTACAATATTATCGTCAAGCCGCGAGTTATCGTGAAACGCTCCCTCGATGGGTAACCAAGGTCGGTATCATCCATGTAAGAGAGATCGTGTTAGATAATGATTTTCGCAATCGTTTAATCAAGCAACTGAAAACGGACGCATCCATCAATGAAAACAAAACGGCAATTGTAAAGTTGGACATATAGAGGGGGATGCGTGATGACCGAAATGCTTCTAAAGTACTTTCGTGAAAAAGAGCAGCGAGAGCAGTCAGAGAAAGTATACGATACACAGTGCCCATATTGCAGTGTCCAATGCCACATGCAGTTGATTGAACAACGAAGCGTGACGCGAAAATCCTATAAAACCATAGGGAAAAACAATCCAACTTCCAAGGGGCGCCTTTGTATAAAAGGAATAAACGCTCATCAACATGCGCTGCATAAAGATCGTCTCACTCAGCCTTTACGAAAAATAGGGGAGGAATTTGTTCCGGTCTCATGGGAGGAAGCGTTGGCATTTATGGCAGACAGTATAACGAATATTCAAAAAGAAGATGGGCATCATGGCATGTCTGTATACGGAAGTGCTTCCATTACAAATGAAGAAGCCTATCTGATGGGGAAGTTTGCGCGTGTCGCCTTGAAAACGAAACATATTGATTATAACGGGCGGCTCTGTATGTCGGCAGCAGCTTCCGCAGCAAGCGCAGTGTTCGGAATGGATCGGGGGTTGACGAATGCATTGGAAGAGATCCCCTATGCAGAAACGATTGTATTGGCGGGAACGAACATTGCGGAATGCCAGCCTACAATTATGCCTTATTTTGAACAAGCCAAAGAAAACGGAGCGTTGATTGTTGCCATTGACCCCAGGGAAACGGAAACGTCACGGATCGCAGACTTGCATATGAAGATAAAGCCGGGCACCGATGCAGCGCTTGCGAACGGATTGCTGAAGGTAATTATTGAAGAAGGGCTTGTTGACCCGTCTTTTATCGAAGAGAGGGTGACCGGGTTTAAAGAGGTGAAGGAGCATATCGCTTCTTTGGATGAAGGAGAAATTGTTGAAAAAACAGGCATTCCTTTGAAAGACATTCATCGTGTCGCTCGTGCCTTAGGCCAAAAAGAGACTGGAATGATTTTTACCGCGCGTGGGGTTGAGCAACAAACGGATGGCTCGATGGCTGTTCGTAATTTTCTCAATATCCTTGTTGCCACCGGTAAAATCGGAAAGCCTTCCTGCGGGTATGGAGCAATTACCGGGCAAAGCAACGGACAAGGGGCGAGAGAACACGGCCAAAAAGCCGATCAACTGCCCGGTTACCGCTCCATTGAAAATGATGAACACCGCACGCATATGGCGAATGTTTGGGGGATTGAGGAGAAAGAACTGCCGAGAAAAGGAGTAAGCGTATTTGAAATGATTGAAAAAGCAGATCGTGGCGAGATCGCAGGCATGTTTTTGCTATGTTCAAACCCGGTCGTTTCCAATCCGAATGCGCGTTTTGTCAAGCAGGCATTAAAGAAGTTAAAGTTTCTCGTTGCTGTAGATCTTTTTAAATCAGAGACAGCGCAGCTTGCAGATTTAATTTTGCCGGCCTCCTCCTATTTGGAAGACGAAGGCACGATGACGAATCTGGAAGGCAGGGTTACATTGCGGGAAGCAAGCATGAAGGCTCCCGGAGAAGCCAGGCACGACTGGAAAATTATCTGTGATGTGGCAAGGGCATTAGGAAAAGGACAGTATTTTTCATTCCATTCAGCTGAAGATGTATTTAATGAGCTGCGAGTAGCGAGTAGCGGCGGGATCGCTGATTATTACGGAATGACCTATGCACGCCTTCGTGAGAAAAAAGGGATTCTTTGGCCTTGCCCGTCACTAGAACATGAAGGGACTTCCCGTATTTTTGAACATGCTTTTGCTCATCCGGAGGGTCGAGCAAAGATGAGCGTCGTGCCCAATGAACCTCCTGTCAAAAAAGAAAAAACATGTGAAGATTATCCTTTGTATTTAACGACTGGGCGCATTATGGCCCACTATTTGACAGGCGTTCAAACGAGAAAAAGCCCATCGTTAACGGCGCGGGATTTTGAGCCGTTTCTGGAAATTCATCCGCAAACGGCCCAAACCTACAACCTGCCGGATGGAACATTAGCGCGAATTGAATCTAGACGAGGAAGCATTATTGTACGGAGTAAATGGACGGAAAAAATACGCCGCGACACGGTATTTGTCCCATTTCATTGGGATGAAAAGCAGAATGTAAATCGACTCGTCGTTGATGATCTCGATCCGAATTGCCGTATGCCCGGATTTAAGGTGAGCGCGGTGAAGGTAGAAACATTATAAACAAATGATTGAAAAAGAAAGGCGGATATCCCTTGCGAGTAAGAGATCTTTTCACCTTTAAAGATGAAAAAATCAAGATGTTGCATTTAACATGGTTCGCCTTTTTTGTTGCCTTTTTTGCCTGGTTTAATATGGCACCATTGGCTTCTTCGATGATGGATGATATGGGGTGGTTAACAGCAGAACATATTGCAGCGTTAGGGATTATTAACGTCATATTAACGATCCCCGCGCGGATCATTATTGGTTCACTTTTGGACAGATATGGCCCTAGGGTCGTCTTCTCTACTTTACTTGTCGTTATGTCGATTCCGACTTTCATTTTTGCCTTTGGAGACACTTGGGCGCAGCTTGTTATTTCACGTTTGGTCTTAGGGAGCATTGGGGCAAGTTTTGTCATTGGCATTCGTTTGGTGAGCGAATGGTTTCCGCCAAAAAGTGTAGGTTTTGCCGAAGGAATCTATGGCGGATGGGGGAACTTCGGATCATCCGCAGCCTCGATGATGCTTCCCTGGCTCGCGTTGACGATATTTGGCGGAGCAGAAGGCTGGAGGTACGCAATGGTATTTACCGGTCTTGTCTGCCTCACCTATGGCTTTGTTTATTACAAGAAAGTGAGGGATACGCCGGAAGGACGACCGTTAATCAAACCGAAAAAAGCTGCTGCAATGGAAGTGAGCTCATGGAAAGATATGGCACAGTTGATTATATGGACGATTCCGATTGGCGGAGCAGTTGCGTTAAGTTTTTGGCGGATCGAAGAAATGGGTTTTATCTCCATGCAACTTTTATATATCATTTGGGGCATCGTAGCGTTAGCTTTCTTCTTTCAGGTCTACCAAATCTTAAAAGTAAATGTTCCTATCTTGAAAAAAGGTGTTCCTAAAGAGGACACATATCGTTTTAAAAATGTAGGTGCATTAAACAGCACGTACTTCGCCAATTTCGGGGCGGAACTCGCGATTATTTCCATGCTTCCAATATTTTTCCAGCAGACGTTCTCCCTCTCTCCAGCTTTAGCAGGCATTGTCGCGGGAAGTTTTGCTTTCATTAGTCTGGTTGCAAGGCCGCTGGGTGGGGTTTTATCCGACCGAATGGGGAGCAGAAGAAATGTTATGCTTATTTACATGCTAGGGATTTCAGTAGGGCTTGTCGGAATGGGCATGATCGATTCCAGCTGGCCCATTATCCTGGCATTGGCAATGATGATTTTCACCTCGATGTTCGTTAGCGGAGGGGAAGGTGCTACGTTTGCAATGGTTCCCATGGTGAAAAAGAGGATCACCGGTCAAGTGGCCGGCATGGCTGGCGCTTATGGAAATGTGGGTGCTGCCTTTTATTTAACACTTTTTACGTTCGTTACTCCACAGCAGTTCTTTTTTATACTGGCTGCTGGTGCATTAGTAAGTTTTACCATTTGCTATTTCACCTTGGAAGAACCGAAAAATTCATTTGACGATGAGTACTACTTAACGGAAAGTGAAGCTAAATCACTAACGCAACAGGAGACAGTGCCAACGAAAGAGCATGCATACGCATCAAATGTAAAAAAGTGAAAGAAAAGAGAGAAAGCGGGGCAGGAGAACCATGACAGTTTTAATCATTCAACCAATGGATATGGTCCCGGCGGGCGAGCTTTTATACAGAATCCAGGCCTGTGGAAAAGAAGCAAAAATCTGTCGGATCGATCAAAATGAACCTTTACCCGACAGTCTGGAAGCTTTTGATTCTCTCGTTATTCTTGGGGGGACCATGAGTGCAAACGAGGGGAATGATTATCCTTTTATAGAAAAGACTATTTCAACAGTGCAGAAGTTTCATGCAGCGAAAAAACCTGTCCTCGGCATTTGTCTTGGGGCGCAAATTATCGCACAAGCCTTTGGGGCTGCCGTGGGTAAAATGGGGGAAACAGAGTTTGGAGTAACACCTCTTGCAAAAACGGAAGAGGGCACAATGGACCCTGTATTTTCCCGGTTGCCGGACCAATTTTCATTTATGCAGTTTCATGAAGATTCTTTTGCCTTACCTACCGAGGCAATACGTTTGGCGACCGGAAAATATTGTATCAATCAAGCGTATCGAATCGGATCAAAAACCTATGGCGTTCAATTCCATCCGGAAGTGAATGCTTCCATCGTGGATCGCTGGTATGTTGATAAAAAGGAAACCATTGAAAATATTCAACCGAGCCGGTCCATGACCGATATTCATAAGCATTTGTCCCCAACAAAAAAATGGGCACACGGTATATTCGATGACTGGCTTGCGCTTGCATAGTTACATTCGAAACGGGAAGCGATGGCCTAGGTTCAATCGCTTCCCGCATTGCATTCAATCATTTTCAATAACTTCCACTTCGTGCACAAGGCATACGATGCATTCCTCTAGCGGTGACATGCGGTTGGATATAATAGGTAGGGAGGAAACTGGGCAACGATCATCACGATGGCGGTGGCAGTCAGTAGAAATTTCGGAATACGCAAGGTCGGTAGCTGATCTTCAGAGATTGCTTCAAGAATGTGAATGCCGATAAGCCGATAATAAGTGCCAGAGTGATGAACGATATCGCATTCGCAATGATGACCATTGGTGTTTAAGCGGTCTTTCTGCTGCGGAATATAAAGAAGATGATAGCTCCGGCAATGATTACGCCTATAGCGCCAATCAGCAATCCTCCTGCGCCGCCCTCATCGCCACCTTCAGCTGTTTCGCCAGCAGCGCTTTCTTCTTCTTCAGGGGTTCCTTCTGTTGCTGCCTCTTCTTCTGCAGCATTTTCTTCCTCAACGGATGCATCGGCATCTACGCTAAAAGTGAATTCCTCTTCGGTCGTATGACCATCCTCCGCGAGCACGGTCATGTCCACCGTATAATCTCCGGATGGTAGAGGTTCATCCAGGGTAGCGATATAATCATCTCCCTCAATGGTTTCATCCGCAAGTTCATGTTCGTTCCCTTCTTCATCGGTAACCGTAGCCGTTGTCGCTGATTCAATGCCTGAATCGAAGAAAGCTGTGATCGTGGCAACTTCTTCTTCAACAGTCTCGCCATCCTCGGGGTCGTAACCTTCAGGATGTGCGTGTCCGAAAGTCGTGGATGCGAAGGCGAGTGACATCAAAAACGTAGCTATAAATATGTAAAAATATTTCAATTATTATCCTCCCAAACTTTTTAATCATGGCATGTCCATTTTCTACGGTAAGCTTAACATATAGGTATGTGATGATCTTGTAAAATAAAACAATTTCATACAATATTCATTTAGTAAAACCGTGTTTTTGTCTCTCGAAGCTAATGTCGATGTCGTGTTTAACCTAACGATTAAACAGTGTTCATTGAACAAGTCTAACTCGGACAATTTCTACTGGAAATCTGAGAATGTTGTCCGAATACAAGTAGAGTTCGGACAGTTTTTTGGGAAAACTTCGAGGAAATGTCCGAAGTAGCGCGCAGCTCGGACACATTTTCAAGAAAGCGTCCAAGAATGTCCGAACAGCCCTCACTGCGCTTTATTGCAATATCATAAACAAGGTGAAAACGTAAATAGCTGTAGCCGGGTATGAGGAAGTTTATCTTTCAAGTTCACTGGAAGTCAGCAAAAACCACCCCTGGCAGGGTGGTATTGAGCGTCTCTACCGTGATATCAAGCCAAGTATCACATGATTACCCGGATCACCCCAAATTACTCCACTTGAAAATATGCTATACGTATACTATTTGGCTAAACTCAATGTCGTCGCTTATATTGAATACCTTGCTTCATTGCTATTTTTAGCTGCAAAAACGTCTAGATGTGGGGTCTGGGCGTTTTTTGTATATTCTTTTGTTTGGGATACGCTCTAATCACCAAAACCCATAGAGCCAAGTGACCCTTCGTATGTTTGTAGGGAACCATGCGCAAGATGGTTCTCATGAATTCCTATTGGACAACTATCATGGAAAATCATACTAGGTGTTCATTTTTTCAATATTTGATCAGCTATATGCGGGAGGGCTGTCTGCGATTGGACACCCCTCCTTCTTTTTTATAACTCATCAAACCCGTTATCGGCGTCGACTTTTTCGTAGCTGCGGTTGCGAGCCTCGAAAAAATCGGTTTTTGTTGAGTCGAAATTGTCGACGAAGGCTTTGATCCAGGGCATGACGTTTTCGTGGGCATCTGGATAAAGCGGGTCCAATCCAAGCATCTTTAACATTTTGTTGGCACGGTATTGGATATACGTGTGCATTTCATCCAGATCAATGCCGAAGATGTCATCGAGCACTTCATTGGACCAAGCGATTTCTGATTCAACCGCGTGTTGGAACTCATTTTTTACAAACTCCGTGAATTCCGGCGTATTTAAATGCGGGTTTTCGCCAAGGATGGCACGCAATAACTCGGACATGAATTTGCCGTGCACGAGCTCATCACGGTTAATAAAGCTGATGATTTGTGCGGTTGCGTTCATCTTTTGCTGTCTGGCCAGGTTGTAAAAGAAGGCAAAGCCGCTGTAAAAGAAGATGCCTTCCAAGATAAGCGAATACACGATGACGTTGACGAGTTTTTCTTCCGTCGGGTTTTCAATAAAGTCGTTATACGCGTCCATGATTCGTTGATTCCGCGAGATGATCGTTGGATTCGTTCTCGCGTCTTCAAAAATTTGTTTTTGTTCTTCGAAGCCGAATAAACTGGAAAGCACGTAAGAGTAACTCTCGTTGTGAACGACTTCCTGTTGAGCGATAACGGCGGCAATCGCGTGCACGCTGTCATCGCTGACATATTCACTTACGCCATGAATGAGTCGTCCTTGCGGTGTGTCCAGGGTGGCAAGGAGGCCGATCGTTAGCTTGTAGGCGCGCAACTCTTCTGAAGACAATTCCATGATGGATTTATGGTCCGGGCTCATATTCACTTCATGCGGGATCCAGAAATTAGATAATAACTCCCGGTACGTGCGGTAAAAAGAAGGGTATGGAATGTCGTTCCAGTTTAGAATGCCGCTGGACGCTCCGTTAATAATGCCGGTGGACCGCACCGGATTTGCCGGGTCCATAATCGCTACTTTTTCCATGAGTTTGCTCATTATCAATCGCCTCCAACCAATTATCGATTTTTTTTTCGTCGCTTCTCGCGGGCATCTGTTCAATTTCCAACACGGGATAGGGGCTTTGATAATGTTTAGCCACCGTGTGAGCGGCCAGGCAATACGTTTCTCCCCATTGCGTGTCCCCGGTGCCGAAAGCAGCGATTTGCTTATCCGGGAACGCGTAGGTCTCCATTAACTCCTCAACCGGTTCCGGAGGGAGGTGGGCATCATCCGTGTACGTGCCAATGAAGAGGCTTTCGTATTGTTGGATCACCTCCTCGGCATCTGCAATGGAGAGGTCAAGAAAAGACTGTAAAGGCATGCGTTTGACGTGAGCGCCATCGTATTCCAGTATTTGATGAATAAACATGGAAAGTTGTGCCGTATTGCCGCTTAAAGATTCGTATAAAATGCATGCACTTCGGAGCGCCATTAGCTTTGGCACCATTCGCATTCACGGATATCCACTTTGCTGCTGCGCACATAATACGTCGTTTTCAGCCCCGATTTCCAAGCAGTTAAGTGCAAATCAAGCAATGTTTTCGCCTTGATGGAAGCCGGGACATAAAGGTTAAAGGATTGCGATTGGTCTACGTGTTTTTGCCTTGCAGCGTTGTGGCGGATGCTCGCGAATTGATCTTGTTGGAACGCGTTTTTCTCATAGTATTTGTAGTTTTCCCCGTCAATATCAGGCGCAGTCACGGTCACGCGGTAATCTTTTTTCTCCTCCACGTAGCTTGCCCCAAAGAACGGATCAATGCCTTGCGTGCTGCCGGCAATCAGGGCTGTGCTGCTATTTGGCGCGACGGCCATCAAGTAGCCGTTGCGAATGCCGTTTTCCCGGACTTGGCCGGCCAACTCTTTCCAATGATCGTTGCCCGCGAAGGAAGTATCTTCATCTTGGTCAAAATAACCGTGCCGTTCAAAATAGCGTCCGTTCTCCCATTCCGAACCTGGAAAAGCAGGGTATGCCCCTTTTTCAATCGCGAGGTCCGCGCTTGCCTGAATAGTGCGATAGGCTATATCTTCGTAGACCTGATCCGCGAGTTTTTCCGCTTCGGGATCATCCCACGCGATATGGTTTTGGGCGAGGAGATGGTGCCATCCGAACGTTCCCAAGCCGATAGCCCGGTATTTATGATTGGTCATTTGCGCTTGCACGACCGGAAGCTGGTTGATATTGATGACGTTATCGAGCATCCGTACCTGAATCGGGATCAAACGCGGGAGAACATCGGCTCTGACGGCCCGTCCCAGATTGACCGATGAAAGGTTGCAAACGACAAAGTCGCCCGGTTTTTTGCGAACGAGAATTTCCCCGTTATCTTGGATTTGCTCGATGACGACTGTCTCGGACATATTTTGCATGATTTCCGTGCAAAGATTGGAGCTGTAAATGATGCCTTCATGTTTGTTCGCGTTCATGCGGTTTACTTCATCGCGATAAAACATGTACGGCGTGCCGGTTTCCAATTGCGATTGCATGATACGCTTCATGACATCGATCGCATTTACTTTTTTGCGGCTCGTCAGTTCATTGGACTGCACGCATTGTTCATAGCGTTCCCGGAACGTGCCGTTTCCTTTTTCTTCGTCATAGGAGTCTTCCAGCGACCAGCCGAAGACTTTGCGCACTTCGTGAGGGTCAAACAGATACCAATCGCCGCGCGCCTCGACTGCTTCCATGAATACGTCAGGCAAAGTGACACCGGTAAAAACATCATGGGCGCGTTTGCGTTCATCTCCGTTATTCAAACGCAGATCGAGAAATTCAAAAATATCCGCGTGCCACACATCGAGATAAACAGCGACAGCGCCTGCACGCGTGCCGAGCTGATCGACGCTCACGGCTGTATTGTTGATTTGGCGGATCCAGGGAACCACGCCTGAAGAAGTATTTTTATACCCGCGAATGTCTGAGTTGGCGGCGCGAACTTTTCCGATGTAAACCCCAACGCCTCCGCCGTACTTGCTGACATTGGCAATGTCGGTATTGCTGTCGTAAATGCCTTGCAGGCTGTCGTCCACCGTATCAATAAAACAGCTGGACAGCTGCCCCGCTTTCTTGCCGGCGTTGGCAAGTGTCGGAGTTGCCACTGTCATATAGAGATTGGATAACGCCCAATAAGCCTCTTTTACAAGTCCCATGCGTTTGGAGCGGTCTTCTTGGGACATGAGCGTGAGCGCGATGGTGAGCCATCGTTCTTGCGGCAGTTCGTAGACCTCCTTCCCATCAAAGCCTTTTGCGAGATAGCGGTCGTTTAAAGTGCGCAAACCGGCGTATGTAAGAAGGTGGTCTTTTTCAGGATCAATAAACGAGGATGCTTCTTCAATCTCCTCGCGCGTGTAGTCCCGGAGAATCGTCGGGTCATAGATCCCCAACTGGCCGAGGCGTTTTTGCAGACCGTAATAGCTGCCGTATTTCTGCTCGGCATCGTAGCTTCGGTTGTATGCCGCTTTTTTGTACAAATCCTTGAGGAAAATTTTTGTGGCCGCGTACGTCCATTCCGGCATGTCGACGTCGTTGTTTTCCGCGGCGGTCAAGAGTAATAACTGGGTGATTTCTTCAGCGGAAAATTGCTCCTTTGCCTCAATTGTTTTCATGACTTTTTCTTTGTACTGATCAATATAAGATGGAATTCGGATGTCAGCCGTGACTTCGTCAATAAATGTATACAGGCGTTCGCGATCAAATGGCATGGAGCGTGAACCGCCCGCCTTTGTAATTTTCGTTGTAACTGTTGTCATGATTCGCCACTTCCAATCTTTCGATTATGTACCAACTATACCACATATAGTAGGGGAGTTAAACATCGGACACAACAAATTGTGTTTTGGGCGGTTCGAAAAAAAGCATATGCACGTCCATCACGGCAAATTTCGAGGAAAAAATTTATTTTTTTCTTTTATAGATAAAGGAAAGATAAAACAATCAACGTCATTCCAAGCAATACATAAACGATGGCTACAAACCAATCCCGTTTTGCTTGTTTAAAATAATGGGTGCCGAGTAAACAGAGCGCCGCTCCGAACAGGATGATGCCACTGATCATATGTAAAAAAGCGATGAGGACAGAGAGGATGATAACGGCGACGCCGATATGTTTAAACAAAACGAAAGAGCCTCCTTGGGTCCTGCCAGAAAAAAACAACGAGAAGAAGCTTCCCGTCGTTTCCTTATTAATCGTCAACATCATACGTTTTTTTAAATGCATTACCCTGGTCAATATTCCAACTGTCATTCTACCGAAATTGGCATGATTTGTCGATTTGTTTTTTATTAATTTTTCTTTTCAATAGCAGGATATCAGGATGGCCGGCGACGAACATATCAATAGCGAGTGTTCGGCTGTTGCAACCGATAAACAGAGAGGATAAACTTTATAATAAGGAAAGGGGAAACTTTAATGACGGCGGAAGGCATCCCGGTTCAAGTGTCGATGAAAACCGAAGTTCAACAGGGCGGAGAACGAAAAGATATCCACGTGAACGGAAAAGGCGAGCTCGTGGAAAAGGAACGGAGCACTTATGTGACGTTTACGGAACAATTGCAAGATATCGGGGAAGTGAAAACCGTTATAAAAATTCAGCGGCGATCCGAACTTACCATTATTCGTTCGGGCGCAGTTTCCATGCGGCAGGCCTATGTGGAAGGGGAAGAGAAATCAGGCTCTTACGGAACCCCTTACGGCACGTTTGAAACATTGGCAAAAACAAAGCAAGTCGACGTGGAGTATCCAAATGAATCGCTGTTAAATGTTACATTGGATTATGATTTGGAATTACAAGGACAACTCGCCGGAAGTTATCAGGTGGCGATTGACGTTAAGGAGTCGTAAGCAAATGAACATCTTGGATGAAATGAAACAAAAGATTAGAGAAACATTAAGGGAAGCTGTCATATCGAAAGGCTTTGCAAAAGAAGAAGAGATTCCGGAAATTATATTGGAAACGCCCAAAGACAAAAACCATGGCGATTACGCGTCGAACGTCGCAATGCAACTCGCGCGCGTGGCGAAAAGGAACCCGCGGGAAATAGCGGAAGGAATTGTGGAACATTTCGATAAGGAGAAAGCCTCCGTGCGCACCCTTGAGGTGGCCGGTCCGGGGTTTATTAATGTTTTCCTTGATCAGAGATTCCTCCGTCAGGTCCTCCCGACGGTTCTTCGCGAGGGTGCGGCTTACGGAAGGTCCAATGCAGGGGAAGGAACCTCTGTGTTGGTCGAGTTTGTTTCGGCAAACCCGACGGGAGCGTTGCATCTCGGCCATGCACGCGGCGCCGCCGTCGGTGATTCCCTTTGCAATATTCTTGATATGGCAGGGTACAATGTTGGCCGCGAGTACTATATAAACGACGCCGGCAACCAAATCGACAAATTGGCGCTGTCTTTGGATATCCGGTATTTGCAAGCGCTCGGCAGGGAAGCTGACATGCCCGAAGATGCTTATCAGGGGCCTGATATCGTTGGCATTGCAGAGCAGGTGGTGCAAGAACACGGCGAAGCATTGGCTGCTTTACCGGAGCAAGAGAGACGGGAACGATTTCGGGAACTGGGCCTTGATTATCTGCTTGAAAAATTGAAGGGCGACCTAAAAGATTTTCGTGTTTCTTTTGATACGTGGTTTTCCGAAACTTCGTTGTATACGGCGGGAAAAGTGGAGGAGACGCTCGAGACGTTGCGGACAAACGGGGAAGTCTATGATGAAGATGGCGCGACGTGGTTTGAATCGACGCGTTATGGCGATGATAAAGATCGCGTCCTCGTAAAAAATGACGGATCCTACACGTATTTGCTCCCGGACATCGCCTATCATAAAGACAAGCTGGACCGCGGTTTTGATAAGCTTGTTGACTTGTTCGGCGCTGACCATCATGGCTATATCGCTCGCATGCATGCGGCGATCCAAGCGCTTGGATATCCGAAAGAGAAGTTGGATTTTCAAGTCGGGCAAAACGTCAATCTCGTAAAGGGCGGCGAACGCGTTAAAATGAGCAAGCGAACGGGGAACGCTGTAACGATGCGAGAGCTGGCCGAAGAAGTGGGATTGGACGCGACCCGTTACTTTTTTGCCATGCGCAGTGTGGACACACACTTGGATTTTGATATGGACTTGGCCGTCGAGGAATCCAATGAGAACCCCGTCTACTACGTGCAATATGCCCACGCCCGGGTGAGCAGTTTATTAAACCAGGCAGAAGAGAAAGGGGTCGCTTATGATCCGGAAGCAGTCCTCGATTTAACATTGATTGATTCCGAGAAAGCATATGAGCTATTGAAAAAAATCGGCGAGTTCCCGGCCCTTGTGGCAGGGGCTGCTGAACAATACGCACAGCACCGCATTCCGAATTATTTACACGACCTGGCCTCGGTGTTCCATAGCTACTACAATGCAGAAAAAATCGTTGACCCTAGCGCCCCTGCCTTGACACAAGTGCGGCTGGCCTTGGCGTACGTTACACAAACGGTGCTTGCCAACGGGCTTACGCTCGTCGGTGTTCATGCGCCGGACGAAATGTGAGTGATCTTAATGCCCGAATACATCGTGTATCCGGGTTTTTTGTGTGCGGCAGGGGTGATGACGACCTAACGATGGTGCCATCTTCGAGTTAGGGCTTCAAAAGGCGCAGATGACGACCTAACGATGGTGCCATCTTCGAGTTAGGGCTTCAAAAAGGTTTGATGACGACCTAACGAGAGTGTCATCTTCGAGTTAGGGCCTCAAAAGGCGCAGATGACGACCTAACGAGGCTGTCAACCTCCGGTTAGGTCGTCAAAGAGCGCAGATGGAGCCCTAACGCTAGTGAAAACCTTCGGTTAAGTCAGCAAAAGGCACAAAAGGTATCCTTAACCCCGGCATCAACTCCAAGTTGATCAAAGTGACCTAATTAATCCCGGTTGTTAGTCACCGTTTAGACCAGCACTCTTTGGCCTTGCCGCTCAAGAGTCCATGGCCTCTCCGCCGTTCACGTGAAGGACTTGCCCGGTGACTAAGCGAGCATCATCGGAGGCTAGGTAAACATAAGTCGGCGCCAACTCGAAGGGCTGCCCGATACGGTCAAAGAGATTTCTCCCGTGTAACGCGTTTTCATCAGAGGAAAAGCTTGCCGGAATCAACGGAGTCCAGATTCGCCCCGGCGCAACGGCATTGACACGAATGCCCCGGTCGGCAATATTTTGGGCGAGTGACCGCGTCCAGCCGACCATCGCTCCTTTTGTGGCGGCGTAGTCGACCAATAATGGTTCGCCGGCATAAGTGGTCACCGAAGTCGTCCCGATAATGGAGCTTCCGGGCTTTAAATAAGGAAGAGCGGCTCTCGTTGTGTAAAAATGGGAATAGACATTGACTTTAAACGTATCATCAAACTGTTCATCGCTAATGTCCTCGATGTCGTTTTGCTGAAATTGAATACCAACGTTATTGACTAAAATATCAAGCTGGCCAAATGCGCCAATCGTATCTTTGATGATCGCGACACTTTGCTTTTTGGTGCTTAAATCTCCGGGGATTAATAGACATTTTTGGCCAAAGTGTTCAATTCTTTGTTTGGTCCGTTCTGCATCTTCATGCTCATCCAGATAAGCAATAGCCACATCAGCACCTTCCTTGGCAAAGGCGATGGCTGCAGCTGCACCAATACCGCTATCCCCCCTGTAATCAACGCGACCTTTCCCCTTAGCTTTTCGCTCCCTTTATAATTTGGATTTTCAATGATCGGTTTAGGGACCATAAATTCTTCAAGCCCAGGTTGCCGTAGCTGACGCTGCTCGGGCTGAGCGATTGGAACGTCTTCATACTGTGTTATTTTTCCGTAATTAGGATATAAAGGATAAGGTTTGGTCTGTTTGTTTTTTTCGAACCATCTTTGCAGTTCTTTCATTTCTTCCGATGGATAATCATTGTCGTTGTACGTCATAATGACCTCCTATTCAATGGTTGCGTTCCCGGGCATGAACCCCCATATGCTAAACAATTTATGGCTGGGCGAATGCCCCTGTGCATGTCTTGAGACACTTTACTTTGTTCATGACATGCTCGCTACAAAATGAGTTGCATAGATATAACGGTAGAAAACATGAAGGAGGACGATCCGTTGCGATATGAATTTAACCCTGAGGTACAGTTGTTGCTTGTAGATGAATCTGACGAAACGGTCACGATGGAGTATCTGTCGGAAACGTGGCCAATGCCAAAAATAGGAGAGCGACCACCTTTTTACACGAACCCCCGGTATGAACCTTATTATCCGCTGATCTAAGGGTAGCGCATAAGCTGACCCATCCCGGAAATCTTATGACTAGGGGGTGGGCGTCTTGTTTTTGTTTAGAAGTTTCGATGGAACCCGTTTGCATTATGATAAAAAAGGCAATGGCCAACCGTTTTATTTTTTTCATCCGCCGGGTGTCGGGGCGGCGATTTTCCGGGAACAAGGGTCACTGGCAGAAAAAAGGAAGGTTGTTGCCTTGAACGCGCGTGGACATGGGATGAGTGAACTCGGGGACCAACCGATTACGATGGAACAATGGGCAGCGGATACCTACGCACTTGCTAAGCATGAAAAAGATGATCGAATGATCGTTTGTGGCTACTCGCAAGGAAGCCTGGGGGCACTTGCCTTTGCGAATCGTTATCCGGAACGAACGGCCGGCGTGGTCTTAATCGGTGGGTTTCCGTTCGCAGACACTTGGCTATTGAAGCAAGGTTTACGGACAGGCACATGGGCATCTGCACTTCATTGGAAGCCGTTGATTGCCCTTGCCCTCTCTCGTGTCCATACGAAAGACAAGACAACCCGCCGAATGATCGCTGCTTCCGTTAAAAGCGTACAGGCAAACGCATTAAAACGTTGGTTTGAATTGGGACAAGAAGCTGATTACCGCGAATCATTGGATAATCTATCTGCCCCTTTGATGCTCATCTATGGGAAACGGGATCCTTATGCCAAAGCATACCAGTCAGATTTTTATTGCCGTGCAAACCAGGTGCCCGTTCAATCTGTGTATATCGATGGCGTCGGCCACCAAGTTCCGACGAAGCGCTCCAATGAACTGAACGCGGTTTTAGCCCAATTCGCGAGGAAAGCCGGTGATTGACAAATGGTTGGATTCGTTTATCATTCTTCATAGAATGGGAAACGGAGGATGAAAACAATGCTCATAGATATTGAAAATTTAACGCTGAAAAGAGATAAGTACATCCTTAAAGACGTAAATTGGCAAGTTCGGGCAGGGGAGCATTGGGCGATGCTTGGGATGAACGGGGCAGGAAAAACAGCGCTTTTGAACGTGATTTGCGGATACGAATTTCCGACAAAAGGAACCGTTCGTGTGCTTGGTGAAGAATTCGGCCGCTACCCATGGCAGGAACTGCGCAAAAAAATCGGGTGGGTCAGTTTTTCTTTTACCGAGAAAATGCATGACCAATTGCAAAATATCGGATTGGAAGTGGTGCTGAGCGGAAAATTCGCATCCATTGGTTTACATAATTATCCGACGGATGAGGAGATGGCTAGGGCGAAGGAAATCATGCGTGACTTAGGGGTAGGTTATTTGGAAAAACAACCCTATGTCCACATGTCCCAAGGGGAAAAACAACGGATGCTTATCGGACGAGCCCTCATGGCCGATCCTGAAATCCTTCTTCTCGATGAGCCGTGTAACGGACTTGACTTCTTCGCCAAAGCCCAGTTGTTGCACACCGTCGAGCAACTCGCGGAACGCCGGGAAACGACAATTATATACGTTACGCATCAAGTGGATGAAATTCTGCCGGTGTTTGAGCAAACGCTTTTAATCCGCGATGGGGAAGTGTTCGATGCAGGAAAGACCGCCAAACTTTTGACATCAGAAAAGCTTTCCGAATTCTGTCGCGCCCCCATTCAAGTCCAACACAAAAACAGCCGCTATCTCTTGGAGATAGAAGAGTAATGTAAAATACAAGCCCATTCAATCGGAAAATCAGAAAGATCCCTTTTGCTGAAAAAACCCCTGCACATTGCAAACTTGCATCGCCGCGCCTATCGCTAGTGCGCGTTCATCGATATCAAAGCGCGGGGTGTGCCCGCCGTGAACGATTCCCTTACTCTCATTTCGGACACCTAAACGGTAAAAAGCGCCGGGGACTTCAGCGGCAAAGAAAGAAAAGTCTTCGACGCCGAGGCTTGGTTTAGGGGTGATCGTCATGTTTTTTTCACCAAGAAGATCCTTCCCTGCCTTCTTGACTAGATCGACCATCTTGTCGTTATTAATGAGTGCTGTGTAGCCGGGATCGATGGCAAGTTCAGCGCTGCCGCCCAATCCTTTCGCCACGTTTTCCACGGTTGCTTGGAGACGCTCAAGTACGTCAGCACGAACTTTCGGATTAAGTGTCCGCATGGTGCCTTGAAGGTGCACGCGATCTGCCACAATATTAGGCTGTGTCCCCCCGGAGATTGTTCCAAATGTAACCACAGCGCTCTCCCGGGCATCGACATTGCGGCTCACGACGGTTTGCAATGCGGAAAGAAGTTGAGCGGACATGACGATGGCATCCTTTCCGCCGGCAGGGTAAGCAGCATGCGCCCCTTTCCCGTGTACGGTAAGCGAGAGTGCATCGGACGAGGCATTCATTTGTCCGTATTTAACGCCGATCGTGCCAACCGGTAACTCGGGCGCTACATGTAAACCGAGCACCGCATCCACCGTCGGATCTTTAAGCGCACCTTCCTCGATCATCGGTGCGGCGCCTCCTACGGTTTCTTCGGCGGGCTGGAAAAGCAATTTCACGTTTCCGGGGAGTTCGTCACGATTGGACGACAGTATACAGGCAGCCCCGAGTAAAATCGTCATATGGGCATCGTGGCCACAGGCATGCATCTTCCCTTTATGCCTGGAATAATAGGGCACATCGTTTTCCTCGCGAATGGGAAGCGCGTCCATATCTGCCCTGAGCGCGATGGTTTTTCCTTCGGGGTTGTTCCCTTCGATTATCGCAACAACACCGGTGTTGGCAATGTTTTTTTCATAAGGAATGTTCAGGGCGTCCAGGTGATGGCAGACTTTATCCATCGTGCGATATTCTTCCATGCCCAGCTCGGGATACATGTGGAAGTCTCGTCGAACCTCGCAAAGCCAGGGCAGCAATTTTTTGGCTGTTTGCATCACCATTAAATCACCGCGCTTTCAAGCATATCGATTTGTTGATGTGTCGCGTCCACATGTACATAGGCACCGAGGGGGAGCGTCAGTTGATAATCCCCGTGCCCGGCTTGCACATTATAGACGGTTGGCTTTCCGTAGGGAGCAAGGATTCGCTCACAGACGGCAAGGACGTGATCCCCTTTTGGGAAAGCTTTTGATGCGCAATTTCTACACGTTCCAAGCATAAAACCTGCTGCATCATGCAATTTTCCCGCCAATGCCAATTGCGTGAGTGCTCGGTCCACCTTATAAGGTTCCTCACCGACGTCTTCGAGGAAAAGAATTTTCCCGCGCGTATCGATTTCGAACGGCGTCCCCATTAAACCGGTAATCACAGCTAAATTTCCCCCAGTTAAAATACCGCCCGCTACACCATGAACAAGTGTTTTAATCGGTTCATGGGCAGGGTTTTGTAAACGTTGTGCCCAGCGGTTGCCTGTTACGCTCTGCATGAAATGGTCCACCGTAAAAGCTGGGGCATCAATCAATTTGGCAGCCATTGGTCCATGAAACGTCATCATTTTGCCTTTTTGCTGGAAGGCAAGGTGCAATGCAGTGATATCGCTGAATCCAATCAGTAATTTTGCGTGTTTGCTAATTAAGGAATAATCCAAATAAGGAAGAAGCGCCGCGCTGCCATACCCTCCGCGCAAGCAAAGGATGCCGTCGACTTCCGGGTCTACAAAGAGAGTGTGCAATTCCCCGACGCGGCTGCTGATACTGCCGGCCAGAAAGTTGGAATCGTCATGTTCAAAATGACGGGCGAATTGGACAGAAAACCCAAGCTTCTCGACGGCTTTAGTCGCTCGATCCAAGGTTTCCATAGTGACGGGGCTTGAGGGCATTGCCAATCCCAAAGTGTCCCCGGGCTGGAGGGCCTGGGTTTTTATTTTTTTCAAAATGTTCAACTCCCCTCTGAGGAAGGTTTCTTTTTATATGCGTATGATTGTAAAACTTGGCTCAAAACAAACAGGTGAGTAAAAGCGGGAGCTTTCGGGTATGGTAATCATACCCAAACGTTTAAGGAGGTTCCCCCATGTCAAGTGAAAGCTTGAAGGAACGCATCGCCGAAGTATTGAAGTTAAATCGCATTGGTGTATTATCCACCATAAAAGATAACCGCCCTTATGCTCGTTATATGACGTTTCACCACGAAGGGTTCACGCTTTTTACCCCCACGGTTGAAGACACACACAAAGTGGAGGATATCGAAGACAACCCCTATGTGCATATTCTTTTAGGTTACGAAGAACGTGAACGGGGAGAAGCATTTATAGAAGTGGAAGCAGAAGCAGAAACCGCGACAAATCCGGATGATCGCAAGAAAGCTTGGTCTGAAAAAGTGGCGGAAAAATACAGCGGCCCCGAGGATGAGCGCTTTATTGTACTCGTTTGCCGGCCGTCTGTCATTCGATACCGAAATGATGATGAGCCGGAGTCAGCGGAAGAAATACACCTCTAAACGAAAGAAGGCTTGCGCACAACAGACCGTTGTTTGCAAGCCTTGTATTTCGTTTCTGATATTAAGAAGCGGTGGAAACGTCAGGTGTTCCCTGTCGTTTTTTTGAAATGAACTGGATGGCCAAGATTAACAGGAGAATGGCCAAACCAATAACGTCTGACATGGTGCCCGGATAGAGGAACATAACTCCACCGACTGCCATTAGTCCGCTGAAGAGAAGATTGAGTTTGTAGAGAAAATATCTCTCCGCAGCGATCCCGAGCATGATTACCCCGATGGTCGCGGTTATAATGACAATGATGCCCTCCATCACAGTGGTGTCAATCAATAATAGTGCATCGTTGTAAACAAACATGAACGGAATGACAAACCCTGCCAGCGCTAATTTCAGGGCATGGAAACCTGTTCGCATCGGACCGCCGCCAGATAAACCTGCCGCAGCAAAAGCCGCGAGGGCTACAGGCGGTGTAATGTTGGCGAAAATGCCAAAGTAGAAGACGAACAAGTGCGCCACAACCGGCTGCACCCCGAGTTCAACAAGAGCCGGAGCAGCCATCGTCGCCGTAATGATGTAGGCGGGGATACTTGGCATTCCCATTCCGAGAACGATACAAGCCACCATTGTGAAGAGCAATGTAAGGAAGAGGCTTTCGCCACCGATGGTCACAATCGCGTTAGCCAGATTAATGCCGAATCCGGTTAAACTGGAAATGCCGACGATAAACCCAACGGTCGCACAGGCAATGGCAACGGTGACCGTTGTGCGTGCTCCCGTTTCCAGCGCGTCAATCATTTCTCGAATGTTCATACGTGTGGTTTTGCGGAGCGAGCTGACGATGACGGTGACGATAATCGTCCAAGCCGCGGCATAAATAACCGTCACTCCGGCAATGAACAACATGTAAATGAGAAAGAAAATCGGCAGCAACAGATGCCCTCTTTCTTTCAGAACATCGATGATGCTTGGCAGTTCATCGCGGGGAACGCCGGATAAATTATCTTTGACCGCACGCATATGCACTTGTGTAAGAATCCCGAAATAAAAGAGTAATGCCGGTAGAATGGCAATTAAAGCGATATCCGTGTAAGGCACGCCCAGTGTCTCCGCCATAATAAAAGCGGCAGCTCCCATAACCGGGGGCAGAATTTGTCCGCCGACCGAAGCGGAAGATTCCACAGCTCCGGCGAAGTTGCGATGGTAACCGATTTTCTTCATTAAGGGAATGGTAAAGTTCCCGGTGGTGACAACATTCGCGATGGCCGAACCTTGAATGCTGCCGAGAAAACCGGAGGCGATCACCGATACTTTCGCAGGCCCCCCTTTTGTTTGCCGGTAATGGCTAAAGCAAGATCGTTGAATAGTTGTCCCATTCCCGATTTTAATAAAAAGGAGCCAAAGATGATAAAGAGAATGATGTAAGTGGAAGATACACCAACCGGCGTACCGAAAATGCCTTCCGTCGTCATGTAAAATTGTTCGGCCAATTGTGACCAATCGTAGCCCCGGTGTGTGAAGATCCCCGGCAAATCTTGGCCAAACAATGCGTATAAAATAAAAAGGAAAGCGAGAATCGGAAGAGCAGCCCCGGTTACACGGCGACCTGCTTCAAAAACAAGGACGACCAGTAATGAGCCCATGATGATATCTTCGGTAATGGGCAACCCGCCGCGAGTGACAATGTCCTCATAGTTAACGAATAAATAAATGGTAGAAGGGATCGATAAAAGCGCAAGCACGATGTCATAGAACGGCAAACGGTCCCTTTTTGCTTTTTTCGTTGGCGGAAAAAGGATAAAAACAAGAATGAGCACAAAAGAAACGTGTAAGGCTCGATGGACGAGTATGGGGACCGGCGGCCCCGTAAAAGCCGTAATGAGATGATACAGTGACATGGACACGGCAATAACCGTGACAAGCATTAAAAGAAAACGATTATTAAAGCTGCGAATACGGGATTCTGTATCATATTTTTCAAGTAATTCTTCCTGGTTGTCGTCGAGCTGATCATCGGTTTGCGTGTTGTCTTGATTCATAAAGTTCACCCTTTCCTTCAGAAGATGCTGGAAACGAACGGCACCTCTCTTTCCCTTTGTACTTTCATTTCTATCGGTGTCTGATCGGGAAGCGCGGTGCTTTCAATGGTCGTCCGATCATTAATTGTGACCGTATAATCCACATCATAAGAGTGGAACCAATTGTAGGCTTCAAATGGCTCGTGTAAATCCGAAATGATCATGAATCCATCTTCTACCGTTAGTGTGCCATCTGTATCTTCTGGTGTTCCCGCGCCATAAGATTTAAACCGTGTCTCGGACAAGACCAATTGGGCTTCTTCGTTGATTTGAAACGTTTCGATCCAGGGTGTTTGTTCTATCGAATGAATCCAGGAAACCTCCACTTCATCCCCTGTTTCTACAGGTTCCTGTAAAAACACTTCATCGGAACGTTGGGAAGAGAAGGTGAGATACGTTTGCTGTGGAAAATAGTACAGGAAAATGACAATAAAGATAGCGAACGCGAGCAACCCGAGCAACACTTTTTTCATATAAGAACATGGGGGAACGGATATGCCGTCCCCCATCCCCTCGCTTTCCTTTTATTCGTCTCCGGAGAGCACGCCTTCTTCCTCGAAGTACTGTTCAGCCCCCGGATGCATAGGCACGTTTAATCCTTCTTCGGCATTTTCAATATCTATATCCTCGGCAGCTGCATTGGAAGCTTGAATGTCTTCCAGATTTTCATAGAATGCACGGGTGAGTTCATAGACTTCTTCGTCTGTTAGATCGGGATTCGGTACTAATAGGTTCGTAATGGCGGCTGTTTGAATATCTTCGTCATTATCATACGTATCGGCTGGAACCTCATGTTCAAGGAAAGCCTCATAGTTTTCTTCCAAATATTCCATTCCGTCGTCCTCGACTTCTACAACGGTCACATCATGGGTACTTCCCAAATCCATGGCAGCCGGGTTGGGAAGGCCACTGGTAACGAATGCCGCGTCGACCACGCCGTTACGGATTTGGTCGATCGCTTCCCCATAAGGCAAATAGTCTTCATTGATGTCGTCATAACTCATATCATGGGCTTCAAACATCATCCGCGCGTTTAATTCCACGCCGGAATTGGCATCGCCGACGGCAACATTCATCCCTTCCAGGTCGGAAAACGTTTCAATGCCCGAGTCCTCTGTTGTAATGATTTGAACAACGTTCGGGTACAAACCACTGATGCCGACAAGGTTTTCCATCGGCCCTTCATCTTCAAACGGACCGAAGCCTTCATACGCTTGTTCCATCGCATCGGCCATGACAATGGCGAGTTCCGCCTGGTCACTCTGCAACAGGTTAATGTTTTCAACAGAAGCTCCCGTCGCCTGAACGGATGTATCAAATCCTTCGTCTCCATAGATGTTGGACATGGCACCGGCAATCTGATAATAAACGCCTTCCGTCCCCCCGGCGCCAATGGTCACGAACAAGTCGGTCACATCTTCGCCGCCGTTAGCATCGCCTTCGGCTTCTTCGTCTCCATTGCTGCAACCGCTTACAATCAAGGCAGAAGCAGTCATAATGCCAAGGAATTTACTGAAAGATGATTTATTCATAATAAGATCCTCCTTGTAAAAGTAATTATAAATGCAGAATCAAACTATCACATATCCAAACATTAAGCAAATAATGATACGTAAATTACTAAATAAACGATAATTGCCAAAAATAGAAGAAAATCAAATATTTGCAGCGTGAATAGAAAAACCACCGTTTTAAAAACGGCGGCTTGCTATAAAAGATCCGATATCCAAGTGGCAAATTTCGTTTTTGCCTTCTCAAACCATGTACGATTTTCGAGGTCCTGCATGGTGATTTGTTTGGCAGCTTGCATGTCGTTACGGACGATAGCTTCTGCAGTCGTTACCATTTCTCCTTGTTGGTGAAAAAAAAGATCCAGTTCATCGTTTAAGAAAAAACTTCGTTTATCAACCTTCGCCGAGCCGATATTTGCGAAATGGCCATCGATGACGATGGCTTTGCCGTGAAAGAAGCCGGTGATGTATTCGTGGATATTGCATTTTGCTTGTAATAACTCTTCAAAGTAAGCAAAGGCGGCATCTTTGACGAGTGGGTGGTCTTTTTTTTGCGGAAGCAGAATATCCACTTTCACCCCACGTTTAGCCATATTGATGATCGCATCCTGAATTTGGCGGCCGGGCACATAGTAGGGACTCGCGATCAGTACATAATTTTCGGCGGAGTCAAACCATTTGATGAGTTCATCGGCATATCCGAGACCTTCGCTTGCAAGTAATTGCATCGGTTCCGGTCCCTGCTCCGTACTGGCGGGCATTAGGTTTGCCGGGGGCGCTCCGCCTGCTTCTGCCCAGTCGTCCAGAAAGGTTTCCTGGAGATCGGTGATGATCTCTTTTTCCATTCGCACATGATAGTCGCGCCAATACCCCAATTTGTCTTTTCCAACATATTCGTCCCCGACATTGAAACCGCCGAGATAGGCTATTTTGCCGTCAACGACTGTAATTTTACGGTGATAGCGGCGGTTTGCGCTGTAAAAAATAAACGGAAATTTCGGTTTGTGCGCATAGGCGAAAGATATGCCCGAACGCTTCAAACGGTGGATCGTAGCGGTCGCCAGTCTGCTGCCGAAACGGTCGACCAGCAGCCTTACCTTTACCCCGTCCCTCGCTTTTCTTTCCAGGAGAGCCAACAGTTGAGCGCCGATCCCGGGTTCTTTGATAATGAAAACAGACGTATGCACATGATCCTGTGCTTGCTCGATGTCTGTAAACAAACGTTGGAAAAACCTGCGGCCGTCTTTAATAAGCTCGGTTTCACTATGGCGCATGGGAAACATTTTTGCTGTTGAAGCTTGCTGTTGATGGCGCTTGCGACCAAGCCGGAAGTCAATGATGAACCAAATGGCAAGAAGCAGCAGGAGTGCGATAATTGTAATGACAATTGTTGTGAACATAGCTAAACCCTCCGATTTTAACCTCTTTTTACTATGCCCGTAATTTTCTATCTCATGAGTTTTTAATGGATCGAATTTTAGCTGAAACCGACCTGTGTCAATATTCACACCGGTCCAATGAACTATATAAGAAACGTGCATAAAAAATGAATAGCTATTCAGTGATTTTTTTGTTATACTTGTCTAAACTTAAAAGATATATTTAATGGAAAGGAGAAGTCGAGAGTGGAGGACCTATTTTTTTGGATACATGTAATCGCTTTTATAGCGGTGACGCTCTACGCCCTGTTTTTATTTTATAGACTTGTGAAAACACGGGTTGACTTTATACGCCTTGGCGATAAACCGAATTTCATCTATTCCGCGAAGGAACGATGGAAAGCGGTTATGGTCAATGTGTTTGGCCAGAAGAAGCTGCTGAAGGATAAGAAAAGCGGGATTATTCACGTTATTTTCTTCTACGGCTTCATTATTGTTCAATTCAGCGCGATCGATGTCATATGGAAGGGCTTAAGCAACGGAGGGCAATTGCCGTTTGGGCCACTTTATCCCTTTTTCACATTATCGCAGGAAATAGTTGTTCTAATCATTCTTTTCGGAGTAGTTTGGGCTTTTTATCGCCGTTATATCGAAAAAATCGTACGGTTGAAGCGTGGTTGGAAAGCCGGTATCGTTCTTATTTTGCTCAGTGGCGTCATGGTGTTTAAATTGGCGACAAAAGGGGCGGGCCACGTGTGGTTTGCCGGTAGTGCACCAAATGTTTTTGAACCTGCATCCTCGGTGATCGCGCTCGCGATTGAGCCAATGGGGGCCACGGCAGCCGGCGTTTTATTTTACGCATTCTGGTGGCTGCACCTTTTGTTCTTGCTTACATTCCTTGTCTATATCCCGCAATCCAAACACGCCCATTTAATCGCGGGACCGGCCAACGTATATGTGGGGCCGACGCACCCGACGGGAAAATTGGAATCGATTGATTTTGAAGATGAGACAAAAGAAGAATTTGGAAAGAACAAAATTGAAGATTTTGACCAAAAGCAGTTGTTGGATCTATACGCTTGCGTCGAATGCGGGCGTTGCACGAATATGTGTCCGGCGACGGGAAGCGGCAAAATGCTATCGCCGATGGATTTGCTTATTAAAATGCGGGACCATTTGACGGAAAAAGGAGCGGCGATCACTTCCCAATCTCCTTGGATGCCGGCATATGCCTTTGGAGATGCATCGGCAAATCAGCTGGCAACCGAAGGCGGAAGTGAAGAAGTCGCGGCAACGAAAGAAGTTCATAGCATGAATTTGATCGGCGATGTTATTACCGAAGAGGAACTTTGGGCTTGCACGACTTGCCGGAACTGTGAAGACGCTTGCCCGGTGGCGAATGAACACGTCGATAAAATTCTCGATATGCGGCGTTATCTCGTCCTCACCGAAGGAAAAATGGATGCAGATGCGCAACGGGCGATGACGAACATTGAACGTCAGGGCAACCCGTGGGGCATCAACCGTAAAGAGCGTGAGAACTGGAGAGACAGCCGTGATGATATTGAAGTGCCGACGGTAAAAGAACTGAAGAAAAAAGATGAAGAATTTGACTATCTTTTCTTCGTCGGGTCGATGGGCTCTTATGACAAGCGGAGCCAGAAGATTGCGGCGTCGTTTGCCAAGCTGCTAAATGAAGCCGGCGTTTCCTTTGCCATTCTTGGAAACAAGGAAAAGAATTCCGGAGATACCCCTAGAAGGATCGGCAATGAGTTTCTTTTCCAAGAGCTCGCGACGAAAAATATCGAGGAATTCGAGAAAAACGGCGTGAAACGTATCATTACGATTGATCCGCACGCGTACAACGTGTTTAAAAACGAGTATCCGGAGTTCGGTTTGGAAGACGTAGAAATCTACCACCATACGGAGTTCCTCGTGCAACTGTTGGAAGAAGGAAAGCTGAAGCCGTCACATGCGGTTAATGAAACCATTACGTACCATGATTCTTGTTACCTTGGCCGTTATAACGAAGTCTACGATCCGCCGCGAGAAATCTTAAGAGCGGTCCCCGGCCTAAAAGTGGTCGAGATGGAACGAAACCGTGAAAAAGGAATGTGCTGCGGTGCCGGCGGCGGTATGATGTGGATGGAAGAAGAGGCTGGACAAAGAGTGAACGTTGCCCGTACGGAGCAAGCATTGGAGGTCGATCCAACGATGATCGGAAGCGCTTGTCCGTATTGCCTGACGATGCTTAGTGACGGCACAAAAGACAAAGGCCTTGAAGAAGATATCGAAACGCTTGATGTTGTGGAAATTTTAGAGCGTTCGATTGCAGGAACCGGGGAAAAAGAAAAAACGGCGTAACATGCAAGAAATGGAAATGGAGAAATAAAAAAGAGAGAGAGGTTCTTCTCTCTTTTTTTCTACAAAATGAATCCCTCTCGGAGCAACATTCCCTTGGTTTGAGGGGACAACTTGGAAAAAGGGAGGATAAAACATGGCGGAAACAGTGATTGTATCGGGAGCAAGAACCCCTTTTGGCAAAATGGGCGGGTCCTTGGCTTCATTGTCGGCGATGGATTTGGGCGGACACGCTTTAAAATCGGCCATCGGTCGTGCCGGGATTGAAGCAGGCCAGTTGGACGAGGTCATTATGGGGCACGTTCTTCAAGGCGGCCAAGGGCAGTTGACTTCTAGGCAAGCAGCGAGAGCGGCCGATGTGCCATGGGATGTTAAAACAGAGGCGATTAATAAAGTATGCGCATCAGGCATGCGGAGTGTCACCCTTGCCGACCAAATCATTCGCAGCGGTGATGCGGCGAGAATCGCGGCCGGGGGTATGGAATCGATGAGCCAGGCGCCACACGTTGTGCCGAATTTTCGATTTGGCCAAAAAATGGGGGATGCCAAACTCATTGATTCGATGGTTCATGATGGATTGACATGTGCGTTTGAAGGGGTCCATATGGGCGTTTACGGCAACCGTAATGCGACAGAATTCGACATTAGCCGTGAAGCGCAAGATGATTGGGCGGCCCGCAGCCACTCGCGGGCGCAGGAAGCGACGGAGAGCGGACGATTTAAAGAAGAGATAGCACCTGTAACGATTCCGCAAAAGCGTGGAGAAGATATCGTCGTGGACCAAGATGAAGCGATTCGCGAAAACGTTACGACGGATAAATTGGGACAATTGCCGCCGGCGTTCGGAAAAGACGGAACAATTACGGCCGGGAACGCGCCGGGTGTGAACGACGGGGCAAGTGCGCTCGTGCTCATGGAAAAAGAAACGGCACAAGCTGAAAATGTGGATCCATTGGCGACGATCATCGGTCATACGGCCATTGCTGTGGAAACGGAACGTTTTCCGCAAACCCCGGGGCTTATTATTGATAAACTTTGCAAAAAGACCGGGTACCGGCCTGAAGATATTGATTTGTTTGAGATGAACGAAGCTTTTGCAGTCGTTGCCCTTCTCGGTGAACAATTGGCAGGGGTCGATGCAGCAAAAATTAATGTGAACGGTGGAGCGGTAGCACTTGGCCATCCGATCGGCGCGAGCGGCAACCGTATATTGCTTACGCTCGCCCATGAACTGCAAAAACGCGGCGGAGGCCTGGGCATCGCGGCGATTTGCAGCGGTGGCGGCCAAGGGGATGCCGTGTTGTTGAAAGTCTAATATCGGATCCCCACCGATTAGGTCTCTTACCCGATCTGCCTGTGGGATGTGTTATTAAATCAACTATTGAAAATAGAAAGGTAGCCGAGCCACATGGATTTTTTATTATCAGAAGATCAACAAATGATTCGAAAAATGGTTCGCGATTTTGCTGAAAATGAGGTGGAGCCAACCGCTGCTGAAAGGGACGCGGAAGAACGTTTTGACCGCTCCCTTTTCACACAAATGGCTGAACTCGGGTTTACGGGGCTCCCTTGGCCGGAAGCGGACGGTGGTGCCGGCAGCGATTTTTTAAGTTACGTCGTTGCCATTGAAGAGCTATCCCGTGTCTGTGCGTCTACGGGGGTTACATTATCCGCCCATATTTCCCTTGCAAGTTGGCCTATCTATAAATTCGGCACGGAAGAGCAGAAAGAAACGTATTTAAAACCGCTTGCGCGCGGGGATAAACTTGGCGCTTTTGGCCTTACGGAACCGGGATCAGGCTCTGATGCAGGCGCGATGAAAACGACGGCCGTCCTCGAAGGGGAACATTATGTGCTGAACGGGGCAAAGATCTTTATCACAAATGGCGGGGAAGCCGATGTTTACGTCGTGTTTGCAGTGATGGATGCAGGACCCGCGGCATTTATCGTGGAAAAAGACGATCCGGGTTTTTTTGTCGGAAAAAAAGAAGTAAAGATGGGCATCCGTTCTTCCCCTACAACTGAAATCCGTCTTGAAAACTGTCGTGTTCCCAAAAAGAATCGTTTGGGAGAGGAAGGCGAAGGATTTAAAATCGCGATGCAGACATTGGACGGCGGTCGTAACGGGATTGCCGCGCAAGCATTAGGAATTGCTCAAGGGGCTCTTGATGCAGCGACGGCTTATGCGAAAGAGCGAAAGCAATTCGGAAAATCCATCGGCGGCCAACAAGGAATCAGCTTTAAACTTGCGGATATGGCAACGAAAATTGAAGCATCCCGACTGTTAACATATCAAGCGGCGTGGCGTGAACAAGAGGGGCTGGATTATGGAAAGGCGTCTGCCATGTCGAAACTTTATGCGGCTGATACGGCGATGGAAGTCACAACGGAAGCGGTGCAAGTGTTCGGAGGCTACGGATATATCCGTGAATACCCAGTGGAACGATATATGCGAGACGCGAAGATCACGCAAATCTACGAGGGAACAAATGAAATCCAACGTCTTGTAATCGCGAAAATGGTGATGGCAGATTAAAGTCATATGAGGGAGGGGGGGCCAACTTTTCGTTTCCCGCTTCCCGCCTCCCATTTCTCACATCTAGTATATCGGGGTGTAACCAATGGAGAAACGATATGTTCCGGCGATGGTTAAAGATGAGCAGCTCATCCAAAAACGGCGTGATCAAATGGTCAAAAGTGCCGTTAAACTTTTCCAGGAAAAAGGGTTTCACCGTACGACAACCCGTGAAATCGCCCGGGCTTCAGGATTTAGCGTGGGCACGATGTATGAATATGTCACTTCCAAAGAAGATATCCTGTATCTTGTTTGTGACGCGGTTTACGATGAAGTGACCGATCGTTTCAATCAACTATTGGATCAGAGTTTGCCTGCCGCAGAGCGTTTTGAACAAATGGTAACCGCCCTTTTTCAAGTGATGGATGAAATGCAGGAAGAAGTGCTCGTCATGTATCAGGAAGCAAAATCATTGCCAAAAGAATCTCTATCCTATGTGTTAAAGAAGGACGAGAGCATGACGGCAGATATTCGAAAAGTGATTGATGAATGCCGCGAAGAAGGGTATTTGACACTGGATGAAGCATCTGCACGTTTTATGGCTGAAAATATAACAGTGAAAGGGCATATGTGGACGTTTAGACGCTGGTCATTAAGGAAACATTATACATTGGAACAATACACCCGCTTGCAACTGGATGCGCTGTTATCCAAATAGGCGATAGGATTAAAAAAAGATCACCCGTTTCCCCATTTTTGGTGGCATAAACTTCTGGAATATGTTTATAATGGTTGGTATGCACACGATCATGCGATTGTGGAAAAATGTATTCTGAATGAAAGGGTGTAAGCCACTGTGACGATTCGTGAACTCGATCGTGATGAGGTATTGGAAATGTCAGCGGTTGAGCTTGCTTACAAAGTATTAAAGGAAAAACGTGAACCTGTTCACTATAATGACTTGTTCGCGGAAATTGCAGAGGTCAAGCAAATAAAAAAGGAACAAATGGATGACCGCCGTACGAAATTGTTCACGGATTTGAACATTGGCGGAAGTTTTGTTCATTTAGGGGCAAATCATTGGGGTTTAAAAGCATGGTATCCTGTTGATCAGTCAGAAGAGGATTTGAGCAGGACCATCCAAGCTTCTTCCAAAGGGGATGAAGAGCAAGAATCGGAGCAACAAGACGATAATTTGGAAGACTTGGAAGATGAACTTGATGAAATTGCAAATGAAGATGATGCAGACAATACGGATGAAGTAGAATATGATGGATTCGGAGACGGTGGCGATAAGGAAGAAAAGGAAGACAAGGATGCTGAAGCTGAACAGTAAGCCTCCTCTTTTTGCAGATCTTGACTTTTGATAATGCCCTAGGTACAATAATTTTTGGGCTTGTATGATGGATAAAAAAAGATGAAACAGAAATTAATTGCCGAAAAAGTGTGCCCCCACCCCCGGTGGTCGTGGTGACACTTTTTTATTTTTGGCATGCGCGGAGCTGCCATATTTTTCATATTTCATTTAAAGGAGCTGGCATAAGGCATGTCTGTGAAATATATATTTGTAACAGGAGGCGTTGTATCTTCCCTTGGGAAAGGAATTGCCGCGGCATCCCTCGGAAGGCTGCTAAAAAATAGAGGATTAAACGTGACGATTCAAAAGTTTGATCCATATATTAATATCGACCCGGGGACAATGAGCCCCTATCAACATGGGGAAGTGTTTGTTACAGATGACGGCGCTGAAGCTGACTTGGACTTGGGGCACTACGAACGTTTTATCGACATTAATTTGAACAAAAACAGTAACGTGACGACGGGAAAAATTTATTCTTCGGTTATTCGAAAAGAACGGCGCGGGGACTATCTCGGAGGTACTGTACAGGTCATTCCCCATGTAACGGACGAGATTAAAGACCGGGTTTATCGAGCGGGAGAGGAATCAAACGTCGATGTGGTGATTACGGAAATCGGAGGAACCGTCGGGGATATTGAGAGCCTTCCATTTCTTGAAGCTATTCGCCAAATTAAAAGTGATGTCGGTGTTGAAAATGTGATGTACATCCATTGCACGTTGATCCCAGTTTTGGAAGCCGCCGGGGAAATGAAATCGAAGCCGACGCAGCATAGCGTAAAGGAGTTACGCTCCCTCGGTATTCAGCCGAATGTGATTGTTGCTCGAACCGAACAACCTGTACCCGATGCGATGAAAGAAAAAATCGCTCTCTTTTGCGACATTGATAAACACGCGGTCATCGAGTCCCGGAACGCCGATGTTCTTTATCAGGTAACGCTCGATTTGCAGGAACAAAGGCTGGATTCCATCGTGTGTGAGCACTTAAACATGGAAACGCCAAAGCCTGAAGCGGATATGGAGGATTGGAAGGCGCTTGTCGAGCGAGTGAGCCATCTTTCCAAAAAAATTACGATCGGCATTGTCGGCAAATATGTAGCTCTCCCGGATGCATACCTATCGATCGTAGAAGCGCTTAAGCACGCCGGTTACGTTTATGATGCGGATGTCAATATTCGTTGGTATAATTCCGAAGATATTACCTGGGATAATGCTGCTGATCATTTCAAGGATATTGACGGTATTCTCGTTCCCTACGGATTTGGCCATCGTGGAATTGAAGGAAAAATAAGTGCGATACGTTATGCTCGTGAACATCAGGTTCCATTTTTTGGCATTTGTCTCGGCATGCAGCTTGCGTCCGTTGAATTCGCCCGCAATGTTCTCGGCCACGAAGGAGCAGCATCGGCAGAGTTCGTAGACCAGCCGGACCACCCGATTATTGATCTGCTTCCGGAACAAAAAGATGTGGAAGACTTGGGAGGCACCCTGCGCCTCGGGCTATACCCTTGCAAACTCAAAGAGGGAACGATCGCAAAAGCGGCGTATGATGAAGAAATTGTATACGAACGCCACCGCCATCGCTATGAGTTTAACAACACCTATCGGGAAGCTTTTGAAAACGCCGGGTTTTTGTTTTCCGGGCAAAGCCCCGACAACCGTCTGGTGGAGATGATCGAATTGAGCGACCATCCTTTTTTCGTGGCTACCCAATTCCACCCGGAATTTGTTTCAAGACCAACGCGTCCTCAACCGCTTTTTCGGGAGTTTATTCATGCAACATTACCTGAAGAGTGAAGCCGAGTATTTATCTGCTCGGCTTTTTTTAAGGTTTTTTTATAACGTATGCCCACTTAGTCTACGGTCATCTCCGACAATTCAAACATCATCGCTTGATAGGCATAAATAATCGCGATCTCTGTTGGGTATCCGCATTTGGATCCATCGGCCGCGGGTACGATAGGAGAAGATTGGGTAATGATCGCGATAGGTTCCTCTATGCCTTCCACAAACGAAAGATTCGGATATCCCGGTCCCAAAAAAGCGAGGGGGATATGCGTCTGTAACAAAGATTGAAGGCGCGATGCCTCATCTTCTGTCTCTGCTCCGTCGCTTAGAACAAGCATGCGGTCAGCAGTGGAAACCTCATCTGTTTGTTGCCAAGTCATACGCTCTATTCCCTGAAGGGTGTCATCGTTTTGGACGATTGTATCTGCAAGTGCGGAGAAGCGCTTGTTCGCAAGTACATATATTTTTCCTTCCCCTACAAGCGCTTGAGCCAAAAGCCGGGCGCTGTCTGCAATCGCTTCATCTTGCTTGCCAATCATATGGAATACATGTTGCAATTGTGTCGTATAACTCTTTATCATGGAATCGTCTCCTTTTCTTTATTCAACATCAAAAATACCATAAAACCCGTGAGTGGCTAAAAGGATGTACATTTAGGATGGAGAAAAAAATATGGGAGAAGCCAGTCCGCATGCCCTTTACGGAAAAGGAGAAAACAATGCGCAAAATATTAATTATTGATGACAAAGAGGGTATTCGTACATTAATAAGAGAAATGTTAAAGGGAGAAGGTTACGTAGTTGAAGATACCAACAACGGATGGGAGGCTTTAGGGTGGATTAGGCGTGAAGATTATGCCCTTATACTTTTAGATGTAAAATTGCCTGGCTTAAACGGTGTGGATATGGTGAAAGCAATGCAGGATGAAGGCATCACAACAGGTGTAATAATTGTGACTGCTTATGAAGAGCACAATACGAACACGGATTTAAAAAACTTGGAAATTGTTGCTTCTTTTTCAAAGCCTTTTGATATTCAGGAGGTTCTGAAAAAGGTAAATCAGTATATGGACGGAGCTTAAATGAGCAAGTGGCCTTCCGAACTGTACATATATCGATGGCTCATGAATTTTCTTCAAATAGGACAAGAAAAAATCATAAGAATTGTGTTATAATACGCAAGTAGTGAATGGTTAAACGAAAAATGGAGTTATATGTCACATCTATTGCAAAGCAATGAATATTTAACGTGCCATTGGTCTGATAGAAAAATGCTTATTCTGTTCGGATGGACGGGACGTTTTGCCCTTTCAAAAGGAAAATCACCGCTGAAGGTAATAAAGGTTTTCGCGTTGCCCCACATATAATTGCCTAACGATCCAATTCTTAGTATCGCGAAAGGAGGGAGGCAAGGATGTTGGTTTTTCCGTATAGGTAACCAATCCTTGCCGAGCTATGATGAAATTTTTTGTTGATTCGGTAAATATGGATGATATTCGCTTCGCCCATGACCTCGGCATTCTGAGCGGGGTAACGACCAACCCCAGTCTCGTTGCCAAAGAAGGGGTGGATTTTACGTCCCGTTTGCAGGAAATTGTTTCGGTTGTTAAGGGTTCTGTAAGCGCTGAAGTAATCGCCACGGAAGCTGAAGAAATGTACAAGGAAGGAAAAGATTTGGCCGCCATTGCGCCGAATATCACCGTGAAAGTTCCAATGACACTGGATGGCCTAAAAGCGGTGAAGGCTTTAAAAGCGGATGGAATTGAAACGAATGTAACTTTGGTCTTTTCAACTGTGCAAGCGCTTTTGGCAGCCAGAGCCGGAGCCGCATATGTATCCCCGTTTATCGGCCGCCTTGATGACATTGGCCATAGCGGCGTTGACTTGATCGGAGAAATCGCGAACAGTTTCTCCTTGCATGACATTGATACACAAATCATCGCGGCTTCCGTCCGTCATTCCATGCATGTGTCAGAAGCAGCCAAACAAGGCGCACACATTGCAACGATCCCTCCGAAGGTGATTCACCAACTTGTGCAGCATCCATTGACAGATAAAGGGTTGGATGCCTTTCTTGCCGATTGGGAAAAGATGAACGGAAAAAGTTAGTTTATGAGCGGTTTGCAAAGGGCGTCTATTAAGATGATGGAATGTCTATACTGGAAATGCTTTAGGAATGTGCTGGCTTGTATGTTGAGGGTCCGGCACTTTTCCTTATCAATAATTTTGCGAGTGATGAGACAATTGCCAAATGAGGAAGTGACAGACAATGGACAAGCTAATGGTAGAAGGTGGACATTCGCTATCCGGACAAGTTCAAATCAGTGGAGCCAAGAACAGTGCGGTGGCGTTAATACCTGCGGCAATCCTGGCGGACGCCCCTGTTAATGTCGATAATCTGCCACTAATCTCAGATGTTGAAATTTTGGCCGATTTGTTGCAGCACATCGGCGCTGATGTTGAACACCATGGTGAATCGATCACCATTGACCCGCGTAGCATTACACCTGCACCATTGCCGAACGGCCGCGTGAAAAAAATGAGAGCTTCTTATTATATGATGGGAGCTATGTTAGGGAAATTTAAAAAGGCAGATATAGGTTTGCCCGGAGGTTGCAATCTTGGTCCCCGCCCCATTGATCAACACATTAAAGGTTTTGAAGCATTGGGGGCGACGGTATCGAATGAACAAGGATCGATATTTTTACGCGCGAATGAACTTAGGGGCGCGAGAATTTACTTGGATGTAGTCAGCGTAGGCGCAACGATTAATATCATGCTTGCTGCCGCACGTGCAAAAGGGCGGACGGTTATCGAAAATGCGGCAAAGGAACCGGAAATTATTGATGTTGCCACCATTCTATCGAGCATGGGGGCAGTCATCAAAGGCGCGGGTACAGATGTTATCCGCATTGAAGGGCAAGATAAACTGACCGGGTGCAACCACACCATTATTCCCGATCGAATCGAAGCGGGCACGTACATGATAACAGCAGCTACAATGGGCGAGGAAGTAACGATTGAGAATGTTATTCCCGATCATTTAGAGTCGTTAACAGCGAAATTGCAGGAAATGGGCGTTGAGATCATTACCAAAGATGAATCTGTCGTTATACGTTCAAACAACGCACTTAAAGGGGTGGATATTAAAACGCTTGTTCACCCCGGTTTTCCGACCGATTTACAACAACCGGTGACAGCTTTGCTTGCCAAAGCGCAAGGCACGAGTATCATTACGGACACCATTTACAATGCCCGGTTTAAACATATTGATGAGCTGCGGCGGATGGGAGCCGACATAAAAGTTGAGGGCCGTTCCGCGATGGTCAATGGCGGAATAAAATTGGAAGGTGCGCGTGTGAAGGCGAGTGATCTTCGGGCAGGCGCTGCCTTGGTCATTGCAGGGCTTTTTGCGGATGGTGTCACGGAGGTCACCGGCGTGCACCATATCGACCGAGGATATGAAGCTTTTGAAGATAAGCTTTTAATGTTGGGAGCCAAGCTTTGGCGGGAAAAAATGACAGAGGAAGAACAGGACCAATTGAAAGATTCGTAATGGGGGAGAGGCAGATGGAAAGAAGTTTATCGATGGAGCTTGTGCGTGTAACCGAGGCGGCAGCTTTGTCATCTGCAAGATGGATGGGGCGAGGGCTCAAAGAGGAAGCGGATGATGCTGCAACAAGCGCGATGCGTGATGTCTTCGACACGATCCCGATGGAGGGCAAAGTAGTGATCGGCGAAGGGGAAAAAGATGAAGCGCCAATGCTTTATATCGGTGAAAAGCTAGGCACCGGTTCCGGTCCCCAGGTTGATGTGGCTGTGGATCCGGTTGAAGGAACCAATATTGTGGCAAATGGCCAATGGAATGCGTTGGCTGTCATCGCGATCGCTGATCAAGGGGAGTTGTTGCATGCCCCTGATATGTACATGGATAAAATAGCCGTTGGGCCAGAAGCGGTTGGTGTGATTGACTTGGATGCACCTGTTACGGAAAATCTTCAAGCGGTTGCGAAAGCACGGGGAAAAGATGTCGATGATCTTGTCGTGAGCATCTTAAACAGGGAACGCCATCAGAATATTATCAATGATGTCCGCGAAGCCGGCGCCCGCATCAAACTTATTCAAGATGGGGACGTGGCAGCGGCCATTAATACCGCTTTTGATGAAACGGGTGTGGATATGTTAATAGGTGCCGGCGGAGCGCCGGAAGGTGTGATTTCTGCTGTTGCTTTAAAGTGTCTCGGCGGAGAAGTGCAAGGCCGTCTGTTGCCGAAAGACGAGGCGGAAGCTGACCGTTGCCGCAGGATGGGCATCGAGGACCCTTCGAAAATTTTCTACATGAACGACCTTGTCGGTGGGGATGACTGCATTTTCGCCGCTACGGGCATCACGGACGGGGAATTGTTGAAAGGGGTCCACTACAAGAGCAAGCGGGCTTCCACGCAATCGCTTGTCATGCGGGCGAAATCCGGAACTGTCCGTTTTGTGGACGGGAAGCATAATGTCGAAAAAAAGCCGGCCTTTGTGTTCAAGACTTAAGCAAAACAATCGCTCATGACTCCACATTGCGAGGTACCGGCGCTGGCAGTGTCTTTTTTATACGCAGGAAGGCTGCTTAGGACTTGGCGAAAAGCCAAGTTTTTCTTGCCTTTCAAGAGGAACATGGTATAATATAAAAAAAGAACATGCGTTCTTATTATAACCTCTATTTTTGTCTTATGTTGTCACAGTGGTTTTTTTAAACGATGGCATATGTTACTTTTAAGTCAACCCATAGAGACAGTTTTTCCTATCCAACTGTATTGGACCTGCCTCGCTTCCTTCAACAGATTGTGAATGTGTGCTTTGCCTCGCCCTTATGTATTCCTAAAAAAGAAATCCGTAAGCCGTTTGAATTTATGAAAGATGGTGATGAATATTGAGTTTATCTTTAGCTGAGCTTGAACATAAGACGTTGCGGGATCTTTACAGGCTCGCGAAAGAATTTAGAATTTCCTATTATAGCAAATTGACGAAACAGGAATTGATCTTCGCGATTTTAAAAGGACAAGCGGAACAGGACGGTCTTATGTTCATGGAAGGCGTACTGGAAATTATACAAACAGAAGGGTATGGTTTCCTGCGGCCGATCAATTATTTGCCGAGTTCTCAAGATATTTATATATCTGCATCGCAAATTCGCCGTTTCGATTTGCGTAATGGGGACCGTGTCTCCGGGAAGGTGCGGAAACCAAAAGATAACGAGCGTTATCACGGATTGTTGCAAGTAGAGGCAGTAAATGGAGATGAACCGGATACAGCGAAAGAACGCCCCCATTTCCCGGCGCTCACGCCGTTATTCCCGAATGAACGCATGCGTTTGGAAACAAACCCGGGACGGCTTTCCGCCAGAATAATGGATATTATTACACCCGTGGGTTTTGGGCAGCGAGGGCTAATTGTAGCACCGCCGAAAGCAGGGAAAACATCGCTTTTGAAACAGGTGGCGAATAGCATAACGGAAAATCATCCCGATGCCGAATTAATCATGTTGCTCATTGATGAACGTCCGGAAGAAGTGACCGATATTGAACGCTCGGTAGACGGGGAGGTGGTCCATTCCACTTTTGATGAAGTGCCGGAAAATCATGTGAAAGTGACCGAGCTTGTATTGGAACGGGCCATGCGTCTCGTGGAACAAAAAAAAGATGTCGTCATTTTAATGGACAGCATTACGCGGTTGGCCCGGGCGTATAACCTCGTCATACCGCCGAGCGGACGAACGTTGTCCGGAGGGATTGATCCCGCTGCTTTCCATCGCCCGAAACGATTTTTCGGGGCTGCACGCAATATAGAAGAAGGTGGCAGCATGACCATCTTGGCCACGGCACTTGTCGATACAGGTTCCCGCATGGACGATGTCATTTATGAAGAATTTAAAGGCACGGGAAACATGGAATTGCACTTGGACCGCCGCCTCGCGGAAAGGCGAATATTCCCGTCTATCGATATCCGGCGTTCCAGCACCCGAAAAGAAGAGCTGCTAGTCGCGAAAAGCCAGCTGGAAAGTTTATGGGCAATGCGCAAAACGATGAACGATTCCCCCGAATTCATCGATCATTTTATTCGCCGGATCAAAGATACGAAAACAAATGATGAATTCTTTGAGCGCATGGAACAAGATAAAGCAAGAACAAACACAAAAGCGAAAGCCGGTAGTTATTCCTCCGGGTAGCAGCATTTTTAGCGTTAGATCCCGGTGGTCATTATCGCACCCCTTGAAAAACGCAATTGGCCTTGGTATAATCACAACATGTGTGAAACGAGCGCTTGTGTTCAAGCGTGTAGAGGAGGGAACGCAACCATGAAAACGGACATTCATCCGCAGTATCAAAATGTTGTCTTTTTAGATACAGGCACCGGTTTCAAGTTTATGGGCGGATCAACCATGTCTTCAGAAGAGACGGTTGAATGGGAGGATGGCAATACGTACCCGCTGATTAAAGTAGAAATCAGCTCTGATTCGCATCCTTTCTATACCGGAAAACAAAAGCTTGCAGACGCTGGCGGCCGGATCGACAAATTCAAAAAGAAATACAACTTGGATTAATAATGAAAAAGACTGCTCGACTGTCATCTTGACAGGGGCAGTCTTTTTTTTGCCCGATCGGGTTAGTGTATGCCATTAACATCCATGATTTTTTCTTAAGTTTTTGGGGGAAGAATAGGGATACACCTCTGAACAAGGGGGTATCAGTATGTTGAAAAGGCTCTGTTGCTTGTTTCTTTTTGTCAGCCTCGTCGCGTGTACGCCGGCAAACCCGCCACAGGCGATCGATGCTTACGGGCTGCACGATTATATTCAGATGAATGGCCTTAAAGTTGAAGTCACGCCGGGCGATCATGGGGGCTGAACAGACCGAGCCTCTCTGCGTTTCATGGATGCAGAGAGGCCTTATTTATTTTGCTCGTCTGGCTGCTTGTTGCACAGGGTCCCATACGCCGTTATAGGGAGGGGCGTAAGATAAATCAAGGTCTTCAAACTCATCCATGCTCATGGAGTGAAAAAGTGCTGTCGCCAATACATCGATGCGTTTATCAACCCCTGACTCCCCGATGATTTGCGCACCGAGGAGCAAATGGTTATCGGTTCTGTACACAAGCTTAATATGGAGCGGTTTTTTATCCGTGAAATAGCCGGCAATATCCGTTCCTTTATAATAGACCGATTCTGCGGGGATCCCCAATGCTTCTGCTTCTTTTTCCGAAAGCCCTGCGCGAGCCGCCGTCAAACGAAGAAAACGAAAGATAGCAGTGCCGACAACCCCTTGAAAGGATTTATCTACCCCAGCCATATTTGTGCCGGCAATACGCCCTTGTTTGTTTGCGTGTGTGCCCAGAGGCAAATAGTCGTGTTGTTCTTTGATGCGATGATATTGCAGGGCGCAATCCCCGGCTGCGTAAACATTCGCCAGATTGGTTTTCATGTGGCCATTGACGTGAATGGCGCCTTTTTCATTTTGCCTGATACCTGAACCGTTCAAAAATGATGTATTCGGTTTAATCCCTGTGGCAAAAACAACAAGATCGGTGGCAAAAGCTTCATCGTCAGCATACAAAGCATTTACGCGCCCATCCGCATCTGCCTTCAGTTCCGTTACGGTCTTGTTGAAAACAATTTCGATCCCTTGTGCTTCTGCTTCGTCATGCAAAAGTGTGGCCATATCGCCGTCAAACATTTTCGCCAATTGGCGGTTGCGTTCCACTAGGCGCACGGGAATATGTTGGGTAGCAAAAGCTTCCGCGAGCTCGAGCCCGACGTATCCGCCGCCAACGATGGTTACTTGGCGGTGCTGATGGAGGTCGCTTTGCAAGTGTTCAAGATCGGGTATGGTTTTTAGCGTGTGCACGCCTTTCGCGTCATTGCCCGGAAGAGGTGGAATAACCGGATCAGCGCCGGTCGCGATTAATAATTTGTCGTAAGAAATGCTGAAATCCTGATTCCGTTCCAAATCTATGCCAAACACTTGTTGTTTGTTTGGATCAATGCTTTTTACCTCATGGTAAGTACGTGCGTCGATGCCGTATTTTTCCTGAAATGTTTCCCGTGATCTGGCAATCAAGTCCGTTGTTTGGTTCACCGATCCTTCAATGACGTAAGGCAGACCACATTGTGCATAGGAATAGATGCCGCCTCTTTCCAATGTTGTAACCTCTGCGTGATTGGGGTCACGGCGGATAATTTGCATGGCGGCGCTCATTCCCGCGGCATCGCCGCCTATAATAACGTATTGTGTCATAATATACCCCCATTTACGATTACCATTCCCTCTCCTATATAAAAAGAAACTGCGGCTTTTTGCACACCTGATTTTGACGCCTACAGCCCCTTATATTATACTGTGTGAAGCAGTAGAATGAGGTGAATGTTGTGTTCGAAAAATTGCAATCGGTGGAAGATCGCTACCTTCAACTCAACGAATGGCTTAGTGACCCTGATATCGTTAATGATCCCGACAAACTAAGGGATTATTCAAAAGAACAATCGGACTTGGAAGAAACAGTACAAACGTATCGCAGTTATAAACAAACGATGGAAGAGCTAGATGAAGCAAAAACGATGTTAAACGACAATATGGACGATGACATGCAGCAGATGGTTGATGATGAAGTCGAGGAGTTAAGCAAAAAACAGGAAGAACTCGAAGAACACTTAAAAGTCCTGCTTATTCCGAAAGACCCCAATGACGAAAAGAACGTGATCGTAGAAATTCGTGGCGCCGCCGGCGGGGACGAAGCCGCGTTATTTGCGGGCGACCTTTTTCGCATGTACAGCCGTTATGCGGAAAAAAACAATTGGAAAGCGGATGTAATCGAATCCCACGAAACCGACATGGGCGGGTACAAAGAAATTATATTTACGATTAACGGAGAAGACGCGTTTTCGAAAATGAAGTATGAAAACGGCGCCCATCGCGTACAGCGCGTGCCTTCCACGGAATCCGGCGGCCGCATTCACACATCCACGGCGACGGTGGCCGTATTGCCGGAAGCAGAGGACGTGGAAGTGGAAATTCACGATAAGGATTTGCGCGTGGACACCTTTGCTTCCAGCGGGCCCGGCGGCCAGAGTGTCAACACGACCATGTCTGCCGTTCGCATTACACACGAGCCCACCGGAATCGTAGTCTCGTGCCAAGATGAAAAATCGCAAATCAAGAATCGCGATAAAGCGATGAAAGTGTTACGGGCGCGCATTTACGACAAATATCAAAAAGAAGCCGAAGATGAATACGCGGAGAATCGTAAGCAAGCAGTGGGAACCGGAGATCGTTCCGAGCGAATCCGCACGTACAATTTTCCGCAAAGTCGTGTCACGGATCACCGGATCGGCTTGACGCTGCAAAAGCTTGATCAAGTGATGGAAGGAAATATAGAAGAGATCATTGAGCAATTAATTGTTGAGGAACAGGCGGAGCTGATGGAGAATGCAGAACAATAACGAACAGGGGATGCCTGCCCCGCCCCCGCGTGTATCGGAAGCCCTGCAGTGGGCTTCGTCTTTTTTTCAAAAAATAGGGTTGGAAAAAAAAGCGGCGGAATACCTCATGCAAGATTTGTTGCAATTAGAAAGTGTCTCTTACCATCTCCATTTAAGGGAACGCCTTGGCAATGAGCAGTGGAAACAATATCAAAAGTGGACAGAACGTCATGGCGAAGGCGAGCCGGTCCAATATATTACAGGCGCTGCCTATTTTTATGGCCGCCGCTTCAGCGTTAATCCATTTGTATTGATTCCGCGCCACGAAACAGAAGAGCTCGTGGAAGCCGTTTTAACGAAGGCAAAACAACGAATGGATCGGCCGACGATTGCAGATGTCGGAACGGGAAGCGGAGCCATAGCGGTCACACTCGCCCTGGAGTGGCCTGAAGCAACAGTATCGGCTTTAGATGTGTCCCGCGAAGCACTGGCGATTGCCAGGGAGAATGGAGATGAGTTAGGGGCCTCCTCCGTGGAGTTTCTCGAGGGAAACATGTTGGCTCCCTTACGGCAACAAGGACGGACGACGGATGTTATCGTGGCCAATCCCCCTTACGTTACGACCCGTGAATGGCGATCGCTTTCATCGCTCGTACGGGAGCACGAGCCCCGGCAGGCGTTGGATGGCGGAGCAGATGGCTTGTACTTTTACCGGAAATTGGCGGAAGATTTACCCGATACGCTTGCCGAAGATGGTTTGGCTTTTTTTGAAATCGGTGAACTGCAAGGTCCCGCAATTATGCTGCTCATGGAACAACAGTTGCCCGAAGCGGATGTTGATATCCTGCAGGACATCAATGGCAAAGATCGTTTCGTGATGATTGAACGGTAAGCCGCGAACTTTGTCGGACGATTATGCGTTTAACCCATCCTTTCCTTTGCCCAACCTGGTGGGTAGAGAGAGGATGGGATTAAGCCATGAAATCAGCTATTATTTATGTTTTTATCGGTTTATTTTTGGTTGTGGGGAATTGGGAAAGCCAGCAACAGCATTGGCAAGAAGAGGATCCGGTACCGGAAGATTCGATTCGGCTGCGGATTTTTTCCCATGATGATTCATTGCTGCAACAGGAAATCAAGCGGGAAGTGCGAGATGAAGTGGCCATTTACAGTGCCGAGCACATGGATGATGTGCCGACAAAAGAAGAAGCGCGAGAAGTATTCGACGCACATTTGGAGATCATAGAAAAAAAAGCTGAAGAAGTGGTTCACGCGTATGACGCTTCGATGCCTGTGGATGTGTCATTGGAAAAAGAAGTGGAATTTCCTACCCGTGTGTATGGCCCGCTCGTTTACCCGGCCGGGGATTACGAAGCGTTGGTCATTGATATCGGCGACGGGGAGGGCGAAAACTGGTGGTGCGTACTTTTTCCGCCCCTTTGTTTATCGGACCTTGGCATCGGGGAAGAAGAGGAAGAGACGGATCAAGAAGAAAAGGAAGAAGATATCGAAGAAGAGCCTGAGTTTTCGTTTTTTCTTGCCGAAGTTTGGGATGGCTGGTTCGGAGCGTAGTGGTGCAAAACAGGAGATATGTGGATAAACAGCAGCATTTTGTGGATAAGCGAATATTGATGAAAAGCCTGCTACAAAAGGATTAAACGGACGTGGAGGAGAAAAAGCGTTGAGTTGCCAACAGACGGAACACTTGAGTGTGGATAACTATGTTGATGAAAAAGCTTTCCGGGATTGCGTGGAAAAGGCAGCGAAGATCCTGCGCGCAGAGGAGCTTGTTGCTTTTCCGACAGAAACGGTTTACGGTTTGGGTGCCAACGGATTATCCACACGGGCTGTGCAAAAAATTTTTACCGCCAAAGGACGCCCGAGCGATAATCCGCTTATTTTACATATTGGTTCATTGGCCCAATTAGGCCCGCTGTTACGCGAGCCTATTTCGGTTTACGCTGAAAAATTGATCGAACACTTTTGGCCGGGTCCTTTGACGCTTATTTTTCCCGCGAGTGATCGTGTGCCGTCGGTGGTCACGGGTGGTCTTGACACGGTGGCCGTGCGCATGCCTGCGCACCGGCTGGCGCGTGAGATTATAGCAAAAGCGGGTGTACCTATCGCGGCTCCGAGTGCGAATCGTTCAGGGAAGCCGAGTCCAACGCGAGCGGAACATGTGCGCGAGGATCTGGATGGACGTGTGGCGGCAATTATTGATGGGGGAAGCACCGGGTATGGATTAGAGTCCACCGTCGTGGATGTAAGCAACCGCGAGGCGTCTCCGCGAATTTTACGGCCGGGTGGCATTACAGAAGAAGGAATTGAAGAAACACTCGGTGTATCAATTTCCATGGAAGGCAGTGAGAGAAAAAAAGACAATGTGCGGGCACCCGGAATGAAATATCGTCACTACTCTCCGGATACCGACGTTGAGCTTGTGGAAGGCTCCAGTGCTGTCATGCAAGCGCGAATAGACGAGGCGAGAATGCACGGGAAAAGGGCAGCAGCCGCGATCACTTCGGATCGCGCGGACAAAATTTCGGCAGACAGGATATTAGTCTTAGGTGACGGGACGGATCTGCAAACCATCTCATCACATTTATACGATCATTTGAGAGCTGTGGACAAAATGGATGTGGATGTGTTGTTTGTGCAAACATTTACGGAAACAGGCCTCGGCAAAGCGATTATGAACCGGTTGTACAAGGCTGCTAACCCATAAGCGGCTGGAGGCGGGAGGGGCTCCATGCTTCGGCGGCGAAATTTAGCACCGGTTTGTTTTTCCTGCCAAGCCTTATTTTTTCTAACGGCTGCGAAATTATTTTGACTAGGGTTTGAGTGATCGACGCTCTGTTTCACGTGAAACAGAGAGAAATGGGGGATAGCATGAAACAAGCACAAGCAATCGATTGGCTGAAGGCTATTTTGCGAACGAATACGGTTAATCCACCTGGGAATGAGGAACGGGTAGCTGAACAACTTGAGGAACTATTCTTTGAATATGGCATTCAGACCGAACGGGTCCCTTACGCTGATGGGCGCACGAATTTAATTGCCACTCTTAAGGGGGATGGAAGTACGGACAAGGTGCTGGGGTTGTGCGGCCACATGGATGTGGTGCCGACAGGCGATCGGAAATGGTCCTATGAGCCATTCGCTGCGGAAGAAAAGGATGGAAAGATTTACGCGCGTGGAGCCTGCGACATGAAAAGTGGTCTCATGGCATGTGTCATGGCCATGATCCAATTAAAAGAAGCAGGTATCAAACTAGCGGGCGATGTGAAACTATTGGCAACTGTAGGAGAAGAAGCCGGGGCTGTCGGTGCAAAGCAACTCGTTGAGGAAGCGTATGCCGATGATCTCGATGCCATGATCATTGCTGAACCGACGGGATCGAATATCGTTGTCACCCATAAGGGTGCGCTCTGGGTAGCAATCACTTGTTACGGAAAGACTGCTCATGGCTCGCGCCCACACAAAGGGGTGAATGCATTGGTACATATGAATGAAATCATGAATGCCCTTCTTAGTGAACGTTTTCAGATGCCGTTCAGCCGTGATGCCCTTCTCGGTGAACCTACCTCTAGCATGAATGTCATTTCCGCAGGCGGAAACACGAACGTCGTTCCCGATTCCTGCACGTTAAAGCTGGATATCCGCTCTGTCCCGTCGCAAAATCATAACGATATTGTTGCAGACATACAAAACGTCATTGATGAAGTTAAAGAAAACCTCCCGGATTTGCAAGCGGAGATCTGTGTTGAAAACGATTTGCCTCCAATGCAAACGGCACCCGATCATGCTTTTGTTGATTTTTTATTGGATTTTTATGAATCGGAAACAGGCGAGCGAAAAACACCCAGGGGAATGAGTGGCTATACCGACGGTTCTCAATTCATGAAAAATAAAGAAGGCTTTCCAATCGTTATTTGGAGCGGCATTCAAGGAAGCACCGCCCACCAACCGAATGAATATGTAGACATTGCAGAGTACTTGCGGACGATTGATTTGTTCAAGGCTGTCACACAGAAATACTTGAGATGACTTAGGGCGTTCACGGACTTCATCTTACAATCCATGACGCCTGTACACGAAGAAAAATCATGCAAACAGTCGCCATTGATGACGGTGTTTTCCAGCCGTTCTCCGTACGCTCTTCCCCTCCATCAATAACTTTCCTTTCCCCATTTCTATTCGACTCCTTGTCCGCATATGTTGGTGAGAGACAGGGGGTCAGAAAATGGCCGAAACGATCAGCATGCTATTATTGGCAACCGTACTAGGGATGGATGCGTTTTCAATGGCAATGGCAATCGGTTTTCAATCTTTTCGCATTCATGCAATTAGAGCAAGCATGGTAGTAGGCTTGTTTCACGTGTTCATGCCACTTGTTGGTATTTGGATTGGTCATGGATTGGCAAATATATACAGCCTGGATGTGGTGTATTTTATCGCGGGAGTTATTCTTGTGTGGATTGGGCTTCAAATGATGGTTTCAAGCCGTAAAAGCAAAGAAAAACCAATCTTGAAATTACATGGAATAGGCTTATTTTTATTTGCATTCATCGTTAGTTTGGATAGTTTTTCCATTGGGATCTCGCTTGGAATTTTTGGTGCTGAAACATTGGCGGTTATTTTCGCTTTTGGCTTAACGAGTGCCGTCTTAACATGGACGGGGCTGATGCTTGCAACATTGACTCGCGATCATGTCGGTCGTTGGGGCGAATTATTGGGTGGGGTGGTTCTTTTATTATATGGATTAAATACCATTCGTCCCCTATTTATGGGTTTATAAATGTAACAAGGAGGACACATGTTCCTCATCACGGCATGGAGAACCCATCTATGTTAAAATGAACATAAAGTGAAACTTCCGCCAGAAGGTTTTTTAATTCCCTCTGAGAAAAGAAGTCGGATAAAACCGCCACGTCCAGTGGCAATGCCGGCACTATAGCACATCCTGTACGTCGGAATAAAGCGGGGAGTTAACGGGCGGCTGACACCAGTATAAAGCAGAGATCGAGGAGGAAAAAGAATGGCCGTAAAACGGGTCTTGCTCGTTTGTACGGGCAATACTTGCCGCAGTCCGATGGCCGAGGCGCTGTTATCTGCAAAAGAGACAGGCATTGAAGTGAAATCAGCAGGTATGCAAGCCTTGGGAGGCAGCCCGGCTGCTCCGCACGCGCGCATCGTTGTCCGTGAACATGGAGCCACGTTGGACGAGCATCATGCTGAACGACTAACAGAATCATTGTTGGAGTGGGCGGATCATGTATGGACAATGACACAGGTGCACGCGATGCAATTGCAACAACAGTATCCGGAGCATGAACACAAGATGGCAACGTTGGCAAGCGCCAGTGGCCATGACGAAGATATCCACGATCCGGTTGGCGGTGACCTTGATGAGTATCGCCGGACCGCAGCACAAATCAATCAAATGCTTGAACGCATACTAGAACCAAAAGGGGGAAGGGCGGGCGATAAAAGTCCGCTGCAAAGATGAAAATTATTATCGGCTCAGATCATGCGGGATGGGCGTTGAAAAAAGAAATTTTCCCTTTGTTGGAGAATTTAGGGATAGAATATAAAGATGTTGGCACAAACGGATCTGAAAGTGTGGACTATCCGGATTATGCAAAACCTGTAGCAGAGCAGGTATCGGCTGGAGACTACGATTTGGGCATCCTCATTTGCGGCACCGGAATCGGGATGTCCATGACGGCGAACAAAGTTCCCGGGATCCGATGTGCACTTGCAAACGATGTATTCAGTGCGGAAATGTCCCGGCTGCATAATCAAGCAAATGTGCTCGCGATAGGCGAGAGAGTCATCGGACCCGGCTTGGCAAAAGCCATTGTGGAAAAATGGGTCTCCACTGAATTTGAAGGGGGCCGCCATGCAAACAGAGTGGAGAAAGTGATGGAAACCGAGCAATAGAAAGAGGGGTGAGCAGGTGAGTGCCAAATCCTTCTCGGAAGTTTTGGGGGATCTTTTGCATGAATTAAACGCCCAAGCACAACTATCCCCGAAATCCTTGCTCGTCATTGGTGCGAGTACGAGTGAGATTGCTGGCGAACGGATAGGCAGTGCGGGTTCCGAAGAAATTGCGGCAGACGTTTATAGCGTGATTGAACGATTTCGTGAAAAAATAGGATGTTCCGTCGCTTATCAAGGGTGTGAACACATCAACCGTGCCCTTGTTATTCCCCGTGATTACGCAGAAAAACATGATTTGGAGATCGTAACGGTCGTTCCTTGCCGCCGTGCAGGCGGATCGCTCGCGACGTATGCATATGCCCGCGGGGATGACATGGTTGTTGTGGAAGGTGTCCAGGCGGACGCGGGCATTGACATTGGCGCAACGTTGATCGGGATGCATTTGAAGCATGTTGCCGTCCCGGTGCGCGGCAGCGAAGCTTCTATCGGCCATGCTCCCGTGACGATGGCACGCACGCGTCCAAAGTATATTGGCGGCCCGCGCGCGAGTTATCCTGGTCCCGGTGTGTAATAAGGACTGTTCAAAAAATGTATCTGCCCACGTGGTCTTTCTCGTGTTAAAATAAAAAACATACATCTTTTAAGCTTGGAAAGGGGCAGACATAACACATGGAAAACGTTAAGCAACAAGATCCGGAAATTTTTGCCGCTATTGAAGACGAACTATCTCGGCAAAAAAATAAAATTGAGCTGATCGCATCCGAAAACTTTACAAGTGAAGCAGTCATGGAAGCCCAAGGCTCGGTCTTGACGAATAAATACGCGGAGGGTTATCCGGGGCGCCGTTATTATGGCGGATGCGAGTACGTGGATGTGGCAGAGAATTTGGCGCGGGATCGTGCAAAAGAACTTTTCGGTGCCGAGCATGCCAATGTCCAAGCCCACTCCGGTGCTCAAGCAAACATGGGGGTTTATTCTGCTGTTTTGGAACACGGTGATACCGTGCTTGGCATGAATTTGTCCCATGGCGGGCATTTGACGCACGGGAGTCCTGTTAATTTTAGCGGAATCCAATACAATTTTGTGGAATACGGCGTGAATGAAGATGATCAGCGCATTAATTACGAGAAAGTACTCGAGGCTGCCCGTGAACATTCGCCAAAAATGATTGTCGCCGGTGCTTCCGCGTACCCTCGGGAGATTGATTTCAAGAAGTTTCGTGAAATTGCCGACGAAGTAGGCGCATATCTCATGGTCGATATGGCCCATATCGCAGGTTTAGTTGCCGCAGGCAAACATCAGAACCCTGTTCCTCACGCCCAATTCGTCACAACGACGACACATAAAACATTGCGCGGTCCTCGGGGCGGCCTGATTTTATGTGAAGAAGCATTCGCGAAGAAAATCAATAAGGCTGTGTTCCCCGGTCTCCAGGGCGGCCCGCTCATGCACGTGATTGCTGCCAAAGCTGTTTCTTTTAAGGAAGCACTCGAGCCTTCTTTTGCCACGTATGCAGGTCAAATTATAAAGAATGCCAAACGATTGGGTGAAGCTTTGCAAAAAGAAGGCATCGATCTCGTGTCCGACGGGACGGATAATCACCTCTTGCTATTGGACTTGCAAAGCCTGGATTTGACAGGAAAAGCAGCGGAAAAAGCATTGGATGATGTAGGTTTGACGGCAAATAAAAACGCAGTTCCATTCGATCCGGAAGGCCCGTTTGTGACGAGCGGTATTCGACTTGGGACAGCGGCGGTTACGACACGTGGTTTTAAAGAGGAAGAGATGGATGAAATTGGCGCGTTGTTTGGCTTAGTGTTAAAAAATATGGATGATGACGCGAAACAACAAGAAGCCCGTGAGCGTGTGGGCGCTTTGACAAATAAGTATCCTTTATATGCATAACGTGTGAATGGGAGCGGCCTGTCCATCATGAATGGCAGGTCGCTACTTGATGCTGAATCTTTTTTTCTGTACAATTTTGAAGGATATAAGATGCGGAGAAAAAGGAGAGTGAATGGCTTGGGAAAAATTTACGTTTTTGACCACCCCCTTATCCAACATAAACTCACATATATTCGGGATGTATCGACCGGGACGAAGCAGTTTCGCGAATTGGTGGATGAAGTCGGTTCCCTAATGGCTTTTGAGATTACGAGGGATTTATCCCTCGAAGACGTGACGGTGAATACACCGGTCGGTCCTTCCACATCGAAAGTGATCGCGGGCAAAAAGTTGGGCCTTATCCCGATACTGCGCGCAGGATTGGGGATGATGGACGGAATACTTAAGTTAATGCCGAACGTCAGGGTAGGGCATGTAGGACTGTATCGCGACCCGGACACATTTGAGCCCCACGAATATTATATTAAGCTGCCCAAAGATATTGAAGAACGTGATCTCATTGTTATGGATCCTATGCTTGCCACAGGGGGGTCCGCTGTTGCAGCAATCGATGCGCTGAAACAACGAGGCGCCAGTAACATGAAATTGATGTGCTTAATCGCGGCTCCCGAAGGTGTCGGGGAAGTTCAAAAAGCGCATCCGGACGTTGACATTTATCTCGCCGCATTGGATGAAAAGCTCGATGAAAAAGGCTATATCGTACCCGGCCTGGGGGATGCCGGCGATCGCCTCTTCGGAACAAAATAAAAGCAAGACGAAAACCGCCATAAGCAAGTGGCGGTTTTTTGTGTGCCCCGCGGTCACACAGTCTAGGTGGTTAAAATCCATCTCTTCCCGTGAAAAATTTCTGCCTGCATGAATGTTGCAGGGGGCGTACAAACTAAGAGGGACGAGAGATGGGTGTGCTCGTTTCCCACATCGAGACGCGAAGGAGGGGTCATGTGGAACTTCGTTGGCGTATATTATTTATCCTTGCTTTCGCTGTTCTGGCACTAGGCGGCGGCAGTGATGTTCAGGGTCAAGAAGAAGCAAAAACCGTAATTGTACATGTCGATGATGATCCGGAAGCTGTTCAAGAGGAAATTCAAAAACATACGGATTACGAGCCGGACTACATATTTTCATCTGCTTTTCTCGGCATGGCTTACACGCTTCCGGAGACTAGTGCCGGCCAATTGGAAGAAGTTCCGGGCGTTAGCCGGGTCGATGAGAGTGTCCAATATGACCGTGCTTTAAGGGAAAGTGTGCCATTTATCGGTGCTGAAGATATACGCACACAACTTGACGACTTAGGGATTCAACTTACCGGGCACGGGATAAAGGTGGGGATCATCGACACGGGCATCGATTACAATCATCCCGATTTACAAAAAAATTATATGGGCGGTTATGATGTTATTGATGACGATCATGATCCGATGGAAACAAAAATAAAGAGTAAAGCGGTTACTTTTCACGGGACACATGTCGCGGGAATAATTGGTGCGAATGGAAGTGTGAGGGGGTGGCTCCTGATGCGGATCTCTATGCATACCGTGCGCTTGGTCCTGAAGGCCAAGGCTCCACAGAACATATTCTTGAAGCGATTGATCGCGCGATCGTAGATGGTGTGGACGTTCTGAACCTCTCATTAGGAAACCCTGTAAACGGCCCTGATTGGCCGACGAGCAAAGCGTTGGACGAGGCGGCGGAAGCCGGCGTGATCACGGTCACTTCAAGCGGTAACAGCGGTCCGGATATGTGGAGCGTCGGGTCACCCGGAACATCGGAAAAATCGATTTCCGTCGGGGCTTCAACTCCGCCGCTAAAGGTTCCCCAATTAACGGTGCCCGAGATTAATGAGGAAGACCGCGAGTTGGAGTTGCAACCGATTCAAGGGGCAAAACCGTGGAATATGAAAAGAAGGTTAAACGTCGTGGACGGGGAGCTCGGCATGCCGGAAGATCTGGCAAACGTACGTGGGCGGGCGGTATTGATTGAGCGCGGAGGCATCCCGATCAAAGCTAAAATCGAAAATGCGGTGGATGCCGGTGCTGACGCAGTTTTGCTTATGAATAACATTCCCGGGCCATTTATGGCCGGAATGGAAGAAGAGGTGGACGTCGTTGCAGCGGCCATTGATCATAAAGCAGGGAACCATTTAAAAGAAGCAATAAACGAAAATGAAAAAAAAGAAGTGGTCATTGAAACCAATTACGTAGAAGATACTGATCATATGGCTATGTTCAGTTCCCGAGGGCCGGTGACGCAAACATGGGACATTAAACCGGATGTTGTCGCGCCCGGGGTGGATATTGACAGCACGGTTCCCCAAGGGTATCAAGGATTAAACGGCACTAGTATGGCAGCGCCACACATTGCAGGAGCGGCTGCATTGATAAAGCAGGCGCATCCGGATTGGGGGCCGGAACAGGTGAAAGCGACGCTTATGAACACGGCGATCTCACTCTCAACCGATGAAGGGGAGACTTATCCGCCGTTCGTCCAAGGGGCGGGCCGTGTAGACATTGGGGATGCCATTGAAAATGATACGCTTGTGTATCCCGGGACCCTGTCTTTTGGAGTGTGGGAAGCGGAGGATTCGAATCAGCAGTTGGAAAGGGAAATTACGATTGATAACCAAAGCGCGCGGCAACGCACCTATTCTTTTGATGTTCCGACTTCTTTAGGGACCGGATTGAATTGGAAAATGCCAATGCCAATCACATTGGATCCGGGGGAAAAACAAACAGCAGCCATTAAGGTTGAAATCCAACCGGATATTATTGATTTTAAGCGGATTGACGGGGAAATCAATGTGAGTGGCGGGAGACAGGATGTTTCACTTCCGTTTCTCCTCTTTAGCGATGAACCGGATTATCCGCGGCTCAGCGGGTTTCAATTTGCAAAAGTTCCCGAACGGGATTTTTGGATGTATGAAGTTTTTTTGCCAGGAGGAGCTGAAGAACTGGAAATTACCCTTTATGAGCCGGATACCTTTGCATATGTCACAACCCTTGACCGCCAAACAAACCTTCCTGAAGGACCCTTTGAAAAAGAATTCCATGCAGACGAGATTGATTTGGAGCCAGGTGTTTACCACGTAATTGTCTATGCGAAATATAAAGATCGCGAGGATACATTGGAAGCCAAAATTGCGGTTGTCGAAAAATAGCGGGGCATATTGCAATTGTCATCTTTTTGACACATTGTAAGTGCGCCGAAATCCTTGCCGTTCTCCCACTTTCAAACCAATTGGAGACGTTGACAGGAGGTAGTCCCTATTGTAAGATAGCTAAGGATATCTGATTGGTGATTCATTATTTACAATGGGATTACGGTCGAAGGGAGAAACTCCATGGCCAAAGGGAACGGCAAGCGTAACCTATGGCGCAGTTCGGTGCTGGTCTCTGCCATTTTGTCTTCGATCGTTGGATCGATCGTAGGCGGAGTCTTGCTGGGATATTGGTTGGATGAACAGTTTGATACAATGCCCCTTTTTGTCTTAATCGGGTTGTTGATGGGGATTTTTGCAGGTTTCTATGGTGTGGTGCGAGCGGTTAAACCTTTTTTGGGGGATGATGATTAATGCCGCTGCTGCGACACCGAATAAAGCATTATTATTGGGTAGTGGCGATCGTTTTTTTAATAAGCGCAGTCGCTTTATTCCTGTCTATGTATGATTCTGTTGTTTTTAGTATCTTAATCGGTATCACTGCTTGTTTGTTCAGCTTTACTACCATCTACTTGAAAGCGTTGGTGATCGACAGAATAGCGACAAGGAAATCACCGGGGATTGCTTCATATCTGGTGACGGTGTTTGGGCTTGTGATTCGGTATGGTCTAATAGTTTTGATTGTCGCCCTTGCCCTTATTTTTTCCGATCTGTTTCATTTGCTCGCTATTTTGGCAGGGTACGCCGTGCTTTATATCTATGTAATGATGGATATGTTCCTACAATTACAAAAAGAGAGGTGAACAACGTGCATGAGGATTTAACCTTGACCTGGACGATCGGCGGGTTTGATCTGCATTTTAGCTTTTCCGTCATATTCATGACGACCATCGCCGCGCTCATCGTAGCGATTTTCAGCATTGTTGGCGCGAGAAAGCTGGCGATGCGTCCGACCGGTTTGCAAAACTTCATTGAGTGGGTCATGGATTTTTCACGCTACATCATTACATCCAACATGGCCTGGGAAAAAGGCGGGAAATTTATTGTATTGGCTTACACACTCTTGTTTTATATATTTGTAGCCAATATGCTGGGGATTCCATTTGAACTGGCCACAGAAACGGATCATTATGTGCTGTGGAATTCACCAACATCGGACCCTGTGCTTACCCTTACGATGGCTGCATTTGTGATTATTCTCACGCACATCTATGGGTTTAGGATGCGGGGAGCGAAGGAGTATTTTGCCGATTACTTTCGTCCGTCACCGATTCTTTTGCCGTTTAAGCTTATTGAGGAAGTATCAAACTTCCTGACGCTGGGATTGCGTTTGTTCGGCAATATTTTTGCAAAAGAACTTGTTACGGTTATGATCGTAACACTTGCATTTGCAGGGACAGTAGGGTTTGTACTAGCTTGGATTCCGTTAGCCCCTTGGCTGGCGTTCAGTATTTTCCTAGGTGCTTTGCAAGCGTTCATTTTTGCTATGCTTTCGATGGTTTATATGGCACACAAAGTTGAATCGCATTAAGGACATGAATAACGATTTCCCATTCCGAGAGTCACTTTCTGACCTCTGGTAACATGGGTATGTTATCAATAATATTTTGTATTACATTAAAGGAGGATGCATCCAATGGCTCAATTGGCAGCAGGGATTGCAGCAGGACTCGCGGCTATCGGCGGAGCTATCGGCGTCGCGATTATCGTAAAAGCAGTTTTGGAAGGAGTAGCTCGTCAACCGGAACTAAGAGGATCATTACAAACGTTAATGTTCATTGGTATTCCGCTTGCAGAAGCCGTCCCGATCATCGCCATCGCGATTTCTTTCATGTTGGTATTCGGCATCGGCGGATAATAGATCATGCTATTGGAATGGCGATGACGTTTCCCAGGGGAACCTTCGCCATTCCTTATGTATCACAGGAAGGAGTGAGTTAGGGAATGGATACGATGGAGTTCATAGCGGATATTCAATGGGGCAATGCATTATACCAATTGCTTATCTTTTCATTGCTCCTTTGGGTTGTCAGCCGCTGGGCGTTAAAACCACTTCTCGGAGTTATGAAAAAACGTGAACAGCAAGTGAATGATAACTTGGATAATGCGGAAAAAAACCGTGTGGAAGCTGAAGAATATTTGGAACAGCAACGTGAGGAATTGAAACAAGCGCGTGAAGAAACGCAAGCGATGATTGATAACGCCACTAAAATGAGCGAGCAGCAAGGGAAAGAAATTATTGACAACGCAAAAGAAGAAGCTGAACGGCTAAAAGAATCAGCTGTTGCCGATATCAACCGAGAGAAAGAACAAGCGTTGGAATCCGTTCGAGATCAAGTCGCCAGCCTTTCAGTAGCGATTGCTACGAAGGTGATCGAAAAAGAATTGGATGAAAACGAACAAGAGAAGCTGATTGACAGCTATTTAAAAGAAGTTGGTAACGAATGAGTGCACCGGCGGCAGTAGCTAACCGTTATGCGAAGGCGCTTTTTGAACTGGCGAATGAAAAAGGCGTGATTGAGCAGGTAAACGAAGAACTGCACGGCGTTCAAACTGTCTTTCATTCCGTGCCGGATTTGCAGCAAGTCATGGCGCATCCGAAGATGTCAGCGGGTGATCAAAAAGCATTGCTGGAAAAAGGATTTTCCGATTCCCATCCCCTCGTCATGAACATGCTTTTGGTTTTGGTGGATCGTGGGCGCATCCATATTCTTGATTCCCTTGTACATGCGTTTCAAAACCTTTCCGACGATGCATTTCAGATCGCGAGGGCAGACGTACGCGCGATACGTCCACTTTCTGACCAAGAAAAAGAAGAAGTGGCACGCCAATTTGCAAAAAAAGTAAACAATCGGCAAGTCGTTGTTACGGATAAACAGGATAAAGATCTTATCGGAGGCTTAGTCGTTCAAATCGGAGATACGGTCTACGATGGAAGTGTACGGGGTATGCTGCGACGAATGGAACGAAAAATTGTCTCCAACCGGTAAATGAAGGGGTGAAGTAAATGAGCATCAAACCTGATGAAATTAGTTCGCTGCTCAAGGAGCAGATTGACGATTTTCAATCGCAAGTTGACGTTAGCGAAGTAGGCACGATTATAGAAATCGGTGACGGGATTGCTCGTGTACATGGCTTGAGCAACGCTATGTCCGGCGAATTGCTTGAATTCGCAAACGGCGTAATGGGTTTGGCGCAAAGCCTTGAAGAAAACAACATCGGGGTCGTCATCCTTGGCCCTTACGATGATATTCGTGAAGGAGAAGAAGTTAAGCGTACCGGAAGAATCATGGAAGTTCCCGTCGGCGAAGAACTTCTCGGCCGGGTGGTAAACCCTCTTGGACAACCTTTGGACGGACAAGGGAACATGGGCACGACAAAAACGCGTCCGATCGAAAGTCCGGCACCTTCGGTCATGGATCGTAAATCCGTAGAAGAGCCATTGCAAACCGGGACTAAAGCCATTGACGCAATGGTTCCCATCGGCCGCGGACAGAGAGAGTTAATTATCGGTGACCGTCAAACCGGGAAAACATCGATAGCGATCGACACGATATTGAATCAAAAAGAAGAAGACGTGATTTGCATTTATGTCGCTATTGGACAGAAAAAATCAACCGTTGCTCAACTCGTAGAAACGTTTCGGCAAAAAGGCGCGTTGGACTATACGATCGTTGTAGCGGCAAACGCTTCTGACCCGGCACCATTATTATATCTCGCTCCGTATGCAGGTGCGTCCATGGGCGAAGAATTCATGTATAACGGCAAGCACGTCCTCGTCGTCTATGACGATTTGACAAAACAGGCTGCTGCCTACCGTGAGCTATCCCTTTTGCTTCGTCGCCCGCCGGGACGTGAAGCATATCCTGGGGACGTTTTCTATTTGCACTCTCGTCTCTTGGAAAGAGCGGCAAAGTTAAATGATGAGAAAGGCGGGGGTTCACTGACCGCACTGCCGTTTATTGAAACGCAAGCGGGTGATATCTCCGCGTATATCCCCACAAACGTGATTTCCATTACCGACGGCCAAATTTTCTTGGAGTCCGGACTCTTCAACTCTGGTCAGCGACCGGCCGTGAACGCCGGGGCATCCGTATCCCGTGTTGGCGGTTCAGCACAGTTGAAGGCCATGAAAAAAGTCGCCGGTACACTACGGCTCGATTTGGCATCTTACCGTGAATTAGCGTCCTTTGCACAATTTGGATCGGAACTGGACAAATCGACGCAAGAAAAGTTAAACCGCGGCGAACGAACGATGGAATTGCTGAAACAAGATTTAAATCAACCACTGCCGGTGGAATATCAAGTTTCCATCATTTATGCACTCGTCAACGGGTTCGTGGACGATATCCCTGTACAAGACGTTCGCCGTTTTGAAAAAGAACTGTACACTTACATGCAACAAAACAATAAACAAGTGCTTGATCACATTCGCCAAAAAGGTACGCTTCCGGAAAAAGAAGATTTTGACAAAGCGATTGCAGACTTTAAACAAATCTTCCATCCTTCCGATGAATAAAGATCGATGTGAAAAGGTGGTGAATCGACAATGGCTTCACTCCGTGAAATAAAAAGTCGAATCGGCTCGACGAAAAATATGAAGCAGATCACAGGTGCGATGCAGATGGTCGCGGCTTCCAAACAATCGAGAGCTCAAGGGAGATCTCAAGCTTATGAACCCTACATGAATAAAATCAAGGAAGTCGTGGCCAATATCGCCATGGGAGATAATGATGCCAGCCACCCGATGATGGAAAAGCGCGAGGTTAAAAAAACCGGCTACATCGTCGTCACATCGGACCAGGGATTGGCAGGCGGTTATAACTCCAACCTGATGCGGGGTTTGCGGCAGACCATCGCAGAACGGCATCAATCCACAGAGGAATACGAAATAATTGTGATCGGGAAAATTGGCCGAGATTTAGTGAAACGATTGCAATTTCCGATGGAAATGGAATACACGGGTATGTCGGATAACCCATCATTCGATGAGGTGAAAACAATCACCCGGAAGGCTGTAGGAATGTTTGAGGACGAGAGCATTGACGAACTGTACGTGTGGTACAACCATTTCGTGAACACCATGCGCCAGGATGTGACGGAAACAAAGCTCTTGCCTTTAACGGATTTGGCTGATGAATTTGAAGAAACCACAGGGGCTACCACCAACTATGAATATGAGCCTTCCGAAAATGTGATTCTTGAACGCCTTCTCCCACAATATGCTGAAAGCCTGATTTATGGTGCTTTGTTGGACGCTAAAGCGGCCGAGTTCGCTGCCCGAATGACGGCAATGAAAGCGGCCTCCGACAACGCCGACAATCTTTTGGATGAGCTGCAATTGGCTTATAATCGCGCTCGCCAAGCCGCAATTACGCAAGAAATTACCGAAATCGTCGGCGGGGCTGCAGCATTGGAGTAAACCATCGGGTTTGTGACAAACAGATAAGCAAGGAGGTAAAAGGATGAGTGAAGGATACATCACCCAAGTGTTGGGTCCGGTCATTGACGTTCGCTTTGACAACGGCGAGTTGCCTGAACTAAATAATGCACTAGTCGTTAATCAAGATGATGGAGAAAAAGCGTTTTCTGTGACGCTCGAAGTGGCACTCCACTTAGGGGATGACAGTGTGCGAACCGTCGTCATGGGCTCGAGTGAAGGGTTGAAGCGCGGAGCACCTGTCCGAAATACCGGGGCGGCGATCTCTGTGCCGGTAGGAAACGCCACCCTAAGTCGGGTCTTTAATGTTTTAGGCGAACATATCGACCTGGATGAACCGATTGGCGACGAAGTAGAGCGAAAGCCGATCCACCGTGAACCACCGGAGTTTACAGAACTTACGACAGGTACAGAAGTGCTTGAGACAGGCATCAAAGTCGTCGATTTGCTCGCACCTTACGTTAGAGGTGGAAAAATCGGTCTCTTTGGCGGTGCCGGGGTTGGAAAAACCGTTTTAATCCAGGAACTAATCAACAACATTGCCCAAGAGCACGGCGGGATTTCCGTTTTTGCCGGCGTTGGCGAACGTACCCGTGAAGGAAACGACCTTTACTATGAAATGAAAGACTCAGGAGTCATTGAAAAAACAGCAATGGTTTTCGGACAAATGAATGAGCCGCCGGGAGCCCGTATGCGTGTGGCGTTGACCGGACTAACGATGGCTGAGCATTTCCGTGACGAAGAAGGCCAGGACGTTTTACTTTTTATCGACAATATTTTCCGTTTTACGCAAGCAGGGCAAGAGGTCTCCGCCCTTCTCGGACGCATGCCGTCTGCCGTTGGTTATCAGCCGACATTGGCAACGGAAATGGGGCAACTTCAAGAACGGATTACGACAACGAAAAAAGGTTCCGTTACATCGATCCAGGCGATTTACGTCCCTGCCGATGACTATACGGACCCGGCACCGGCAACAACATTTGCGCATTTGGATGCAACGACAAACCTCGAACGTAGCCTCTCGGATATGGGGATCTATCCTGCGGTGGACCCGTTGGATTCGACATCCAGAGCACTCGCTCCGGAAATTGTCGGTGAAGAGCATTACCAAGTAGCGCAAGAAGTGCAGCAAACGCTGCAAAAATACCGTGAACTTCAGGATATCATCGCGATTCTCGGGATGGATGAGTTGTCGGAGGACGATAAATTAACCGTTTCTCGTGCACGCCGCATTCAGTTCTTCCTTTCCCAGAATTTCCACGTAGCCGAGCAGTTCACCGGACAAAAAGGTTCCTACGTGCCGGTCAAAGAAACGATCCGCGGATTCAGGGAGATTCTTGATGGAAAGCACGACGATGTTCCGGAAGACGCTTTCCGTCTAGTCGGTCCGATTGAAGATGTGACGAAAAAAGCGGAAGAAATGGTCTAAGCCCGTGGGTAAAGGAGGACGATTACGTTGAAAACAAGTGTGAACGTCGTTACCCCAAACGGGAACGTGTATGAAAATGAAGCCGATATCGTCTCGGCGAAAACGGAAACAGGCGAAATTGGCGTTTTGCCGCGACACATTCCTTTAGTGGCGCCGCTCTTGACCAGTGCCGTCCGAGTTAAAAATGAAGGCACGGAAGACAGCATTTCAGTAAGCGGCGGATTTTTGGAAGTTCGGTCCGATCAAGTCACCATTCTTGCCGAGACAGCGGAACTCCCGAAAGACATTGATGTTGAACGTGCGCAAAAAGCAAAAGAACGGGCTGAAAATCGTCTTAATCAAGATCAGGAAGATATCGATAAGAAAAGAGCACAACAAGCTTTGTTGCGCGCGGAAAGCCGCCTAAAAGTAGCGGAGCGTAAATGAGCCTGAACCGGAAGAGTGTAGGGAATCACTTTTCCGGTTCTTTTTTTTGTTTAACATAAGATGGAAATGTATGAATACATTGAGATGGATACAGATTTGTAACAAACAGCGAGAGGACGTTGTCGACAGGCTATGATTGATTTGGTATAATTTTAGTGCTGTACAAATAAACCGTACAGGGGGTTAATTCTAACGAACGTGCAATAAAAAGGATCCGCGAGATATAGATATGCAGATCCTAAAAGGAGCACGGATGAAAGAAAGGAACGTTAAAACGAATGCCTGGTGAAATTGAATTCGGACAACAAGCTGTGCTACATATCTTCTTTAACCTGTTCGTGTTGGTTATCGTTTGGTGGAGCTTACAGGCGTTTAAATTTGATGTCCTTGTCCGTCATCCGCAAGGGGCAAAAGGAACCATGCTTTTTTTCCTGGTAGCCATTGCAATTACACATTTGGTTAGCAGTTTTTTCCTGGAGTACTTAAACCAAGCATTAAATCTTCGTTATTTTTTCTAAAAAGATTGGACGGCATGAAGTATGCCCTGAACACAATCGTAAACACTAACGATAAAATAAAGAAATCGACGCAGGAACACAAAAAGCAACAAGGTTTAAACGATAAAAGGACTGGGAAAAGACTGGCAAGAGAACAAATACTTGAAGGTAATATGTAACTTATCTTGGACGATGTCGTCGAAGTAAATGGAGCCACATTGTTACTTATTGGTTTGTTTATGTCGAATTGCATCGAAAATGGGTAGAATGGGCATATTGTCGCTCCCTTGCCTAAAGGGAACGCCTAGTTAAGCAAATGAATAGGATAAACCAAAATGGTTGCCTAGCGATCCAATACGGTTTGTTCGTAAATGACCGATAAGCTCATGCGGAAAAAGATTACTGGACGCGGAGGGGAATACGTTGGAAGAAAAAATTATTGTTCGAGGAGGAAAGAAGCTAAAAGGGACAGTGCGGACAGAAGGAGCCAAAAATGCTGTTCTCCCTGTACTTGCAGCTTCATTGTTGGCCGAAAAAGGAACCAGCACCATCTATGATGTACCTCCTTTAGCAGATGTATACACGATGAAAAATGTATTGAATCACTTGCAAATGGATGTATCATACGAAGACGGTGTCTTTACGGCAAATGCGGAGCGAAATGTGCTGCGCCCGAATGCCCCGTTTGAGTATGTCCGAAAAATGCGTGCTTCATTCCTTGTCATGGGACCGTTGCTCGCGCGAACCGGGCGGGCAAATGTTGCGCTGCCGGGCGGCTGTGCGATCGGCTCCAGACCGATTGACCAACATTTAAAAGGCTTTGAAGCAATGGGCGCCAAAGTGGAGATCGGGCAAGGCTATATTGAAGCTCGTGTAGATGGCCGTTTAAAAGGGGCAAAAATCTACCTTGATTTCCCAAGTGTAGGTGCGACGGAAAATATTATGATGGCTGCTGCCATGGCAGAAGGAACGACGATTATTGAAAATGTGGCTGAAGAACCTGAAATTGTTTGTCTAGCAAATTACTTGAATGCCATGGGCGGCGTTGTGCGCGGTGCCGGAACTGACACGATTCGCATCGACGGGGTCGATCACATGGAGGCTGCTGACCACACCATTATCCCCGATCGAGTGGAAGCCGGTACGTTTATGGTAGCGGCAGCGATTACAGGCGGAGACGTTTTTGTTGAAGGCGCGCTAATCGAACATTTGCGTCCGCTCGTTGCAAAAATGCGCGAGATGGGTGTCATTATTGAGGAAAAAGACAACGGCATGCGTGTCGTCGGTCCGGATATATTACGGCCGGTGGACATTAAAACGATGCCGTATCCCGGCTTTCCCACCGATATGCAAGCGCAGTTCATGACTTTGCTTACGCAAGCGAAAGGAACCAGTGTCGTTACGGAAACGGTTTTTGAAAATCGTTTCATGCATGTGGAAGAATTTAGACGAATGAATGCATCGATAAAAATTGAAGACCGTTCGGCCATCGTCACGGGACCTACCCGCCTTACGGGCGGAGAAGTTTCCGCTACGGATTTGCGAGCGGCGGCAGCTCTTGTAACTGCCGGACTCGTCTCCGAAGGAGAAACGACGTTGATGGAACTTCGCCATATTGACCGCGGCTACGTCGACTTCCATGAGAAACTGCAACAATTGGGAGCGAATGTGGAACGCGTGCCTGTCGAGGATGAAACCGACGCCGGGGATACAGCACCGGTAGAACTGAATAATGAAGCTATTCAGTAAGAATTCTAATAACAAAAAGGAGAACGGAGACCGGGCCCCGGTTTCTGTTCAAAGATAAGAAAGTATAAATTTTGGCCCCTTCTATGCCGGGGAATGTGTTAGGGTGGAGGTATGGAACCTAATATTCTTCGACGTATATTCTTTGACCACCATCAACATTGGGAACAATTTGTCGAAAAACATGGGGATCGTATCCGCCCCATTGTCCATAAAGAAGTGGGAAAATTCCGGGATTGCGGGAATCCTGAGAACGGATTCAAGCTCTTTGTATGCGAAGGATGCCATGAGACCCGAAAAGTTCCCTATCGTTGTAAAGGTCGATTTTGTACGACTTGTTCGATCGGCGAGAGCGAGGAATGGAGTCGTCTGCTCATGGAAGATGTGTTCCAGGTGAACCATCGTCATGTGATTTTGACCATCGATGAAGGTCTACGAGACGTGTTTCTTCTCCACCGGGAACTATTGAAAACAATGATGGATGAAGGTGCACGGCTGATCAAAGAATACTTCGAGAAGAAAGGCAAAGTGACCCCGGGGATCATGGTGGGGTTACATACATTTGGCTCCCAAGTCAATTTCAACCCCCACATTCACATGCTGGTGACAATGGGCGGGATGACAAAGAAAGGGGCATGGAAAACGTATGATTTTCTCCCCTTCCAGATGCTTCGCAAACAATGGCAAACCGTTGTTTTGAAGCTGATTCGCAAGCATTTATCCGGAAAGGACAAGAAACGTGTGCAAGCGCGTCTCCAAAAAGCGTTTTCCAAAAACGGAAAGGGCTTTTATATCTATGCCCCTAAACACCGGGGAAAGGTGCAAGACCAACTCCGGTATATTGGCCGTTATATGCGTCGACCGGCGATTGGCATCAATCGGATCGAGGCCTATGACGGGCAAATGGTGACGTTTACGTATCACGATAAAATGGACGGAAAAGAGAAGGATGAAACGATAAGTGTCGAGGCCTTTATCATGCGTCTGATCCGTCATATTCCGGATGAACAGTTTAAAACGATCCGCCATTACGGGCTATACTCGAGAAGAACGAAAAACTTGAGTAAAAAGGTACTGGCGGCCTGGCAAAAAACGAAGAAGAAGTGGATCACCCAGGTCAAGCGAACCCTGAGCCGCCAAACCTGGAGAGAACGGGTCATGGCCAGCGGACATAAGGATCCTCTGCGGTGTCCCAAATGCGATAACTACTTTGAGTACAAGGGAGAAGTCTGTCTTGAGAATGGGCGATTAGTGGTTAAAGTCGCCTTGGGTGAAACAGCCAGAAGCTATTTGGAAAGGGAGGTCGGTCATGTCCCCCGTATCGAAACACCGAAAAAAGAAACAAAAAAAGAAGAAGAAACCCTCGAAGAACCGGCATCCCAAGACCGTCAACTTTCTTTGTTTACAGTGTCATGAACAAGAAGCGATCCCTTACACAGTGGTACGCGATTTTGACGAAAGGGATCCCGGCGACCCCAGTGTCCCACCTATGTTTGCCTGCCAACAATGTGAAGGGGAGATGTATCCGGAGTATTATAAAAGCGTTCACGGTTATGAGTACCGGCTATCGGACAGGCAGTGATCATGACAAGGACCTAGCTTGGGCGGTTTTCCCAAGCTAGGTTTTTCTTATTTTTTTGTGCGGTGCCAATAGTTCCCCTGAATTTTAACGATTTTACTTTTTCATTTCGACATAATCCGCTAAGATAGCCATAAGGGGGACTCCAATGATGAACAGCAAAAAATATCAGGACCCGCGCTTTAGAGTCGCCAATCGGGAGGCGCTTATCGGTGTTGGTCTCGCTTCCTTTAATTTCATATGGTGGTATGCGTTTGCCTACGGTTTAGGTTCCGGACCGGTTGCGGAATATGATTTTATCTTGGGCATGCCGGCTTGGTTTTTTTACAGTTGTTTGGTTGGTTCTGTGATCATGATCGTTCTCGTAGCCGTTATGGTGAAGTTTTTCTTCAAAGAAGTGCCCCTTGATGATAAGGGGGATGGTTTTTCGTGAATTGGGAGACGATTGTCCCATTGCTCATTTTCATTGCTGTTGTTTTCCTGATTGGTTTTTGGTCTTCCAAACACGTTTTTAGCAAAAGCAATTTTATGCAGGAATATTTCCTCGGCAGCCGAGAGCTTGGCGGCTTAATTCTTGCAATGACGATGATTGCTACATATGGAAGCGCAAGCAGTTTTATCGGTGGGCCAGGTGCCGCTTATCATGAAGGCCTCGGTTGGGTGCTTCTTTCTATGTCCCAAGTGGCGACAGGTTATTTCATTCTCATGATTTTGGGAAAAAAATTTGCCATCATGGCTCGTAAATATGATGCCGTCACGCTGGTGGACTTTTTTAAAAAAAGATATAAGAGTACACCTGTTGTGCTAATAAGCGCCGGCAGCATTATCGTTTTCATTTTCTCGGCGATGGCGGCCCAGTGGGTGGGCGGCGCGCGGCTTATTGAAGTAGTTACCGGATTGTCTTATACGTCCGCCCTGTTTATTTTTGCCGTTGCTGTTCTGCTCTATGTTATTATCGGCGGGTTCCGGGCGATTGCGGTGACCGATGCCGTGCAAGGGTTGATCATGTTTTTTGGTACACTCGTCCTGCTTGTGGCAACCATTATAGCAGGTGGAGGAATGGGGAACATCATGAGCGACCTTGCGGCTGAAAACGAGCGATTAATTTCTCCGTTCGGTGCCGATGGTGACTTGACGGCCGTCTATGTCTCTTCCTTTTGGATTCTTGTCGGTGTCGGGGTTGTCGGTTTGCCGCAAGTGGCTGTCCGCGCTATGTCCTACAAAGATTCCCGCTCCATGCACCGGGCGTTGATTATTGGCACATTTGTCGTCGCGTTTATGATGTTCGGCATGCATTTGGCCGGGGCGCTCGCCAGACCGATCATCCCGGGTCTTGAGGTTGCCGACAACGTTATGCCAACACTGGCGATGACCGTTCTGCCCGCGTGGTTGGCAGGTATTGTGCTGGCAGCGCCGTTAGCCGCGATCATGTCGACCGTCGATGCACTTCTTTTAATGGTTAGTTCCGCCGTCGTCAAAGATGTATATTACAACTACATTAATCCCCAAGCTACGGATAAAAAAATCAGGAAAGTCAGCATTGGCGTAACAGCCTTTTTGGGGATAACGGTCGTTCTTTTTGCACTCAGTCCTCCGGAATTTTTAATTACGTTGAATTTATTTGCGTTTGGCGGTCTGGAAGCTGCTTTCGTCTGGCCGCTTGTGTTGGGGTTGTATTGGTCAAAAGGAAATCGTTATGGCGCGTTGGCCTCGATGATTCTCGGTATCGGTTCCTATATTGTCATTTATATTTTTATCGGAGAACCCTTTGGCCAAATGGGACCTTTCGGTATGCACTCCGTTGTTGTGCCCGTCGTTCTTTCATTGATTGGTTATGTCCTAGCAAGCCTAGCTACCCAAAATAAAGAGGGGTACGCAGTCTAAACCGTCACGTCGTGTTAGTCGCCCGTTAAAGGAGTATAACTGCTTGAGAAGCCTTTTCTACATGCGTTGGAATGTTAATTTTCCGTTCTAGTAATGGGTTTATTTCCATACATATAGAATAGAGGTCAGCATCCAGAGCATGGCGGTTGGCAACAAGCTAGAAGTTGGAAAAGGGTGATAGTTTGCGGATCTCGAAATTCCAGGGAAGAGCCACACCATTAAAAAAAATGGCGGCAGTAATGTTAATGTTTACAGGCAGTATCATTGTTCTTCCCGCGTTGCTAGTGCTTCTTTTTTCCGGTTCGGAAGGGGAGGAGGATGCTTCATCGGATACATTGGCGGATGCTGTTCCGGATACCTCCGGTGAACAGGAAAGCGAATCCGAAAGTGAAGCAGTTGTCCCCGTATATCGTGATGCTCAAGACACCGTTGATCACGTAGAATTGGAAGAATATGTTTTAGGTGTTGTTTCTGCGGAAATGCCGGCGGATTTTGAAATGGAAGCACTAAAAGCACAAGCGCTGGTGGCTCGAACCTTTATTGCGCAACAAATGGAGTTTGGTGAAGGTTCTGATTTGCCCGGAGATGCAATTGTTTCGGATACGACAGCACATCAAGTATATAAAAGCGTGGAAGAATTGGAACAAGAATGGGGAGCAAATGACGCAGAAAAAATGGAAAAAATTTCTGAAGCTGTTGAAGCTACCGCTGGTGAAATTATAACCTATGAGGATTCGCCGATTACGGCTTCCTTTTTTTCCACGAGCAATGGATATACGGAAAATGCAGAAGACTATTGGGAAGCCTCGGTACCATATCTGCGAAGTGTGGAAAGTCCATGGGATGAGAATTCCCCGCGTTATTCAAATACGATAAGTTTTTCCGTTGAGGAAGTGGAACAACAGTTAGGGGTGGAGCTTCCCGAAGGGGAAGCCTTGACGACCGGTAAAGAAAAAACCGAAGGGGATCGGGTGGAAACGGTCATGATTGGCGACACCTCGTTTCAGGGAAGAGAAGTTCGCGAGGCGCTTGATCTCGATTCCAGTGATTTCGAATGGCAGCGTCAAGGCGATGAAATCGTTATTCATACAAAAGGATGGGGGCATGGCGTCGGCATGAGCCAATACGGGGCTGATGGCATGGCGCAAGAAGGAATGGATTATCGTGAGATTATCGATCATTATTACCATGATGTAGAGATCAACGAGGACCATGACTATACGGAAGCTTTTGTCCACCATCAAGAAGAGGAAGAAAAAGAATCATAGACGTATCCAAAATCACCACCTCTTGTTAGGGGTGGCTTTTTTGCGTTGTCCTTTCATCTTTTCCCGCGAATTCAGAAAAAAATTTCTAATCGGAGTATATCTTTCTATCATTTTGATCAGACTGGTTGCTGAGGTGGTGATAAGATGAAAGATGAGGAGAAAAGAACCTCTGAATCCCGGGAAGAACAAGAAAACCCGGGGGGTCAAATGAAACAATGGTCGAAAAAACCTTGGTTCTGGCCTGCGGTTTATTTGACAGTTTGTGCGGTGTTGCTCGGTTCCTTTTTCGCGTTCCAAGGCGGAGATACAGAGTTTGCGGAGGAAAGCGATGATAGCGAAGGCATCGGCTTTGAAAGCGACCAGGAAGATGAAGAAGCATTGCCGGTTGGCGCCGAAGCTGAGGAAATGCAACTGCCCGTAGTGAATGAAGACGTCGTTGATGTTGTCGGATATTTCTATGACCATGATGCTTCTGCCGAAGAACAAGAAGCTGCACTCGTTTACTACAACCAGATTTACTATCAAAACAAAGGCATTGATCTAGCACATCCAGATAACGAATCATTTGAAGTTGCCGCGTCACTCAGTGGTGAAGTTGTAAAAGCAGAACAGGATTCATTACTGGGAAATGTCGTTGAACTTCGTCACGAAGACGAAATAGTGACTGCCTATCATAGTTTGGAGAACCTGGACGTTGAGGAAGGTGACGTCGTTGCAAAAGGAGATGTCATCGGCATCGCCGGGGAAAATACGTATAACCGTGATGCCGGCGTTCACGTTCATTTTGAAATCCGTCAAGATGGTGTTGCCTTCAATCCGGAAGATATGCTGCACAGTACCATTTCCGAAATGACCTTCGATGAAGAAGAAGGGCTAGATGCAGAAACCGATCCATCCGAAGGAGACCGCGATGACGAGGAAGATGATCCTGAAGAAGATCCTCCTTCAGCTGAATCAGATGACGATGAAGGCAATGAAGACGACGAAGAGGACACGGACAACGACGAAGAACAATAGAAGCACAAATCAATGGTGCGCGCCCTCGTATGAGGGCTTTTTTTTGTGGGAGGGAGGGGCGGCGGGAAGTGATCACTCGGCAAGAACGGGAGGTGAAGCCCTAACTGGAGAGCGCGGAAGCTCTTAGGTCGTCAACGGAGCGGGATGAAGCCCTAACTGGAGGACGCGGAAGCTCTTAGGTCGTCAACGGAGCGGGATGAAGCCCTAACGGGAGAATGCGGAGGCCGTTAGGTCGTCAACGGAGCGGGATGAAGCCCTAACTGGAGGACGCGGAAGCCGTTAGGTCGTCAACGGAGCAGGATGAAGCCCTAACTGGAGAACGCGGAGGCTGTTACGTCGTCAACCAAGCAAGATGAAGCTCTAACTCCATCTCATAGAAGCTAACGGTGGCCCACCACGCACGATCCCAACACCCAACACCCAACATACACGTCAGTCAACGTAATATGAAGCTTTGCCATGATTGACACGATTAAAATTTTTTGCCAATACTCGTTGAACTTTTTTCGATGAAACGGCGCCCCCACACCAATCTAGAATGGTATTCGTTGCTATTTTTTGATTCGGAAAAAGGATTTTAAACTCTTCCACATGCCGCATGATTGCAGTTTCGTTGTCTTCAATACGACTACAAACGTGACATACCATTTTTCTTTCTTCCGCATTCATCCATGACGCACACTGTACACACGAAATCCCTTTTTGCAATTGTGAAAAGTTATAATCGGGCAAGCGGGAAAATGGAGAATCAGTTTGATGGCGTGCTACTAATTGTTTGCCGATTTGGAGATGTTTTTGGGTAATGTTCGAAGGTCTGCCGTTTAATTTTTGTATGAAACGGTTAATTTGGGAGGGAAATATGATTGGCATCTCGGGGGAAGCATTGTACAACGTGAAATGAGGATTGACAAATACAAGGTGGGCTTTGACCGGGAAGGATATTTTGAGGTGTTTACGAAGGAGTTGTTTAAAGAGAGCTTCGCTTCTATTTAGCTGGTGAAGAGGGTTTTTAATTTCCTCGCCTGATAGCAAGGACCATTTATCGTCTTTGATGTCAAAATCCCCTGCGAAATTTTTGACTTTAAAAAGGTGGATGGTTTCCTTAAAAAGAACCAGCGTGTCGATTTGAAACGTTGAATAATTCTGTTCGAGTAACAAATCGGCTAAAATAAGGCATTTCGGCTTTAACTCCACTAGCCACAAATCAAATGCGACTTCTCCGTCAAATCCTTTTTCGAGGTTTAGATAGTGTTGTTTATCTTCTGGCGATAAACGCATGCGCAAATCCAAAGACCTTAACGCTTTTAATTCTAGCGGCACATTGCGGGGTTTTAAGAACACCGGGCACGCTCCTTTTCCATAGAGTATCTTTTATTCTAGCACATCAGCGGAAATGTTATAATAAAATATCAGACGATTTATCAGAAAGAAGGATTAACGCAATGGAATTCCCCGTTAAAATCATAGATCAATGCCAATCAACCCTCGAAAACCATCAGCTGGAAGGCTTCTTAACCGGCGCGGGAAACGAGGATGCCGAAATCATGTTTATCGGCGAAGCTCCGGGCGAAAAAGAAGCAGAAACCGGCGAACCGTTCTGTGGCCGCTCAGGGAAAGTGCTGGATAGCTACTTAACAGCGCTGGGGCTTGCACGCAAAGACGTATACATCACGAGTGCTGTGCGCAGCCGTCCCTTCAAATGGGGCGAGCGCCGCCCAAACGGTGAATCCGTCATGAAAAAAATAAACCGGAAACCGACGGAGAAAGAAATTTTTGCCCACGCCCCGCTGCTTGATTATCAGATCGGCGCAGTACGCCCGCGCGTCATTGTGAGTCTCGGTGGCGTCGCGCTTAAACGCTTGCTCGGAAACGCAGCAAAAATTTCAATGATGCACGGGGATATCCAGCACTCACCTGTGCAAAAGAGCAAAAAAGACAATTATCAATGGAGTATAGAAACCTATGATATATGCGCCCTGTATCACCCCGCGGCCGTTTTTTATAACCCCTCTATTCGTACGGCCATCGACGAGGATGTAAAAGCACTTAGGAGCCATTTGGACAATCTTATGCTTTAATGTACGATATCTTCAGGTTCATTGTACATCTGTTGTATATAAGGCGGAAGTGGATTTTCCATCCTCTTGCTTATCACTCAGTGCTCATTTTTTTTAAGCCAATCGTATTCAGAAGGATAGCTCTACCGGAAATTCCTCCCTCTCCGACAGTTGTCGCCAATCATTGCGAAAGCCAGTTTTTTCTAATGTACAACGAAGTGTAAGCGGAAGAGCCTGTTAAAACTGGATTTACGTTTGGATTTTTCCTTCAAACCCTTGTCCTGACTGAGTTTTTGGTATATATACCGGTCTTGGATAATAAACTGTAACAAACCATCCAGACTGGGAGGCGAGGGGTGTGCATGACTACATCAAAGAACGGACCATCAAGATTGGAAGGTATGTGGTGGAAACCCGGAAAACTGTCCGAACAATCGCCAAAGAGTTCGGTGTTTCGAAAAGTACCGTCCATAAAGATTTGACAGAACGGCTTCCTGACATTAACCCTGAACTGGCACACGAAGTAAAAAACATCTTGGATTATCATAAATCAATTCGGCATTTGCGTGGCGGGGAAGCGACGAAAGTAAAATATAATAATAAGGGGGAAAAAATTATTCAGTAGCAGCATGCCCATTAGTGTCAAAATCTTCATTTTTTTCGGATTGAATGTCGAAGAACCAACGCATGAACATAGCGTGTGACAAACAACTATGCAAAAAGACGAGTGACGAAGGCCTGCGATACGCCGCTTCGTATTCGTCTTTTTATTTTGCGGAAAAGTGAGGGGCAAATAATGGAAAATGTTACACGTGAAACACAGCCGATTAGGCGTTTACGAGGTTGGTTTCATCTTTGCCCTGTTTCGAAACCACCTCGATGCCTTTCTTAATTCTGTTTGTCTCTTGGGTTCATTCGCCGTATCAGGCGTTGTATTAGCCGCTCTGTGAGCAACTTTCTTTTCATTTACCTGAATACCTTGTATCGTTTTATCTGTATAGGCTCATCCTCTTAAGAGGGAAGAAAGGGTGAATGGAATGACTGCAGATTTTTCCTTATCCGTGCTGGATTTAGCTCCCGTTCACGAGGAGCAAACACCTGCGGACGCATTTGAACATAGCAAAAAGCTGATTCAACATACGGACAAGCTCGGGTACCACCGCTATTGGGTAGCGGAACATCACAATATGAAAGCTATCGCGAGTTCGGCCACAGCAGTGCTCATCGGTTATTTAGCTGGCCATAGCGAAAACATTCGTGTCGGGGCGGGTGGTGTGATGCTCCCGAATCACGCGCCTTTAATCATTGCCGAGCAATTCGGGACACTGGAAACGATGTACCCGAATCGCATTGATCTCGGTCTTGGACGTGCCCCCGGAACGGATCCAATGACGATTCGTGCGTTACGGCGTGACCAAATGAGCAGTGTCAATGACTTTCCCGATAACGTGAACGAATTGCTGAAATACTTCAGCAATGAAGAAGCGCCGGTCAAAGCGATTCCAGGACAAGGGCTCGAAGTGCCGATCTATTTGCTTGGATCGAGTACATACAGCGCCCAATTGGCGGCGGCTATGGGGTTGCCGTTTGCGTTCGCGAGCCATTTTGCGCCAGGTGAACTGTTTAATGCGCTGCGTTTGTACCACGAACGTTTCCGGCCATCGAAGTATTTAAGCGAGCCGTACGCAATGGTGACGGTCAATGCCGCCCTTGCCGACACGACGGAGGAAGCCGAAAAACTGGCGACGACGAACTATCTGCGGTTTTTAAGCATCATCCGTGGCGGGAGAGCAGACATCGATACGCGGCCGGTTGATAATATGGATGACCATTGGACAGAGTTTGAAAAAGCTCAGGTACTTCAATCGTTAAAATATACATTCGTAGGCGATCAAGAAAAAGTGAGAAAAGAATTGGATGCCTTCCACGCTGAAGCAAAATTCAACGAACTCATCGTCTCGTCGGACATCTACGATCAGGAAAAAAGAAGACACAGTTATGAGCTGTTGGCAAATATATGGAAATAATGAGTAACCAGCAAGGGGAACGCGTCCTTGCTGGTTTCGCTTAGATGACATATTGCTGAATAGCTCGTACATTAACATTCCCTCCGCTTGCCACCAACACGATATCATCTCCGATTTCATGCTTGATTTTACCGGAACGCAGGGCAGCTAGTGTAACCGCCCCGGATGGTTCGACTACCTGTTTCATGCGGGACAGATAAAAAGTGAAGGCTTCGCGGATGTCATTTTCACTGACAAGCACAATATCATCGACGTATTTTTCAATGATTGGAAAGGTTAGTTCTCCGGGGGTGGAGGAACGCAACCCATCGGCCATCGAAGTAGACGCTTGGATGGATACGTGTTCGCCTGCTTCTCTGGATAAAAATGTTCCATTCGCTTCTTCCGGCTCGACACCGATCACCTTGATAGAAGGATTGACATTTTAACGGCACTGGCGATTCCCGAGATTAACCCGCCGCCACCGATCGGGACGATGATTGCGGAAGGTTGTTGAACTTGCGAGAGGATTTCGAGTCCGATCGTTCCTTGGCCGGCGATAATTTCGTAGTCATCATAAGGCGGGATGACCACTGCATTCATTTTTCCTTCCAGCGCTTCGGCGTGGGCGATTCGTTGTTTTGATGTCGTTCCATAATGGATGATGCTGCTCCCATAATGGTGAATGGCGTCCACTTTTGCCGGTGTGGCATCCTCGGGGACTACGATCGTAGCCGGCAGACGGAGGGTGCGTGCGATGTAGGCAACTGCTTGGCCGTGGTTGCCGGAAGAAGCGGCTAGCAAATGTCTTGCTCCGGCTTCTTTAGCCAGTGTCACGCGGTTGGTCGCCCCTCTAATTTTAAAAGCTCCCGTTTTTTGTAAATGTTCAGCTTTAATATGCACCCGTTTTCCCGTTTCCTCGTTCAATGTTCGCGATGAAAATACGGGTGTAACATGCAAAAGGTCTGAAATTCTAATTTTTGCTTCATTTAACGCTTCTGTTGAAATCATTGTCCGGTCTCCTTTTTTCTCAGCTCACTGATTTTTCTTCGAGATCTTCTTGATTTTATCCTTTCCAAGTCACAAAATTTCACAAATATCGGGATGAAGATTCATATTTCGTGTCGATTATGGTAAAATTAAGCATTGAGTTTGTCATTTTATGCGCGCAAAAAAGCTTTTACATATAAACTTTCATCAAAGGAAGGTGCCACATGTTCGGCAGAGATATTGGCATAGATTTGGGAACTGCAAATGTGCTTATTCACGTCAAAGGTCAAGGCATTGTGTTGGACGAACCGTCTGTTGTTGCCGTTGATAACTCGACAGGCAAGACGATGGCAGTGGGGGAAGAAGCCTTTCAAATGGTTGGGCGGACACCCGGGAATATCGTAGCGCTTCGTCCGATGAAAGATGGAGTGATTGCCGACTTTGATTTAACGGAATCGATGCTGCGTCATTTTCTTTCAAGAATTAATGTTCGTTCAACATTTATCAAACCGCGAATTTTGATCTGTTGCCCGGCAGATATCACTTCTGTAGAGCAAAAAGCGATTCGAGAAACCGTTGAAAAAAGTGGCGGAAAAAATGTTTATTTGGAAGAGGAGCCCAAAGTAGCTGCTATTGGTGCAGGAATGGAAATTTTTGAACCAAGTGGCAATATGGTGATTGACATTGGCGGCGGTACCACGGATGTTGCTGTGTTGTCCATGGGCGGCATTGTCACCTCGAAGTCCATTAAAACGGCAGGCGACCAATTTGATAATGATATTTTTCATTATATTAAACGCCATTATAAGCTATTAATTGGAGAGCGTACAGCAGAGGATATAAAAAAAGAGGTTGTAAGTGTTTCGCCGGGAGGTCGTACGGAGTCCTTCGATATCCGGGGACGTGATATGGTTACCGGTCTTCCGCGTACGGTAACCATTCACTCAGAGGAAATAAACGACGCCCTAAAAGAATCAGTTTCGACCATAACACAGGCAGCCAAGCTTGTGCTTGAACAGACGCCTCCAGAGCTGGCGGCAGATATTATTGATAAGGGTGCGTTTATTACTGGAGGCGGAGCACAGTTACACGGGATGCAGGAACTATTCGCTGAAGAATTAACAATTCCTGTTTTCATCGCGGAAGTACCAATGCATTGCGTAGCGCATGGTACCGGAGTTATTTTGGGAAACTTGGATAAAATGTCCAACAAAATACGCGCCTAAAAGGGAGGGGCACCGCAATGATCAGAGGGTTTTACCAGGCGGCATCCGGAATGGTTGCCCAACAGAGGCGGACGGAGGTGTTGGGAGATAATCTCGCGAATATGCACACTCCGGGTTATAAGAGTGACCATAGTGCCATGCGAACGTTTCCGAACATGTTGATCCAAGCGATGAACCATGGGAATACCGGGACAAATGGAATCATCGGGGATCTTCCAAGCGGGGTATACATGCAGGAACGGACAGCAGATGTCCGGCAGGGGGACTTGCGCGATACCGGCGTGGGAACCGACGTTGCCCTTCTTCAAGGCGCACTTGAGCCTGAAGCGGAAACCGGAGAGCCGGGAATGCTTTTATTCGCTGTTCAAGATGAAAACGGGGATGTGCAGTATACGCGTAACGGAAATTTCGCCGTTGATGGGCAAGGGTTTCTCACTACCGGGCAAGGCCATTACATATTGGGTACGGATGGCGAGCCATTGGAAGTGGAAAATGAAGGCTTCACGCTGGAAGGAAATGGGAACATTACAACCGATTCGGATGAGTATGCCGGCCAATTGGAGGTTGCCTACGCCCCCGATCCCCAACAGTTGGTAAAGACAGGAAGCGGTCTCTTGCAAAACGAAGGGGAAGATCCTGCAGCGTTGCCGAGTGCCGTAGGGGAGGATGCCTATCCTTATGAATTGCAACAGCAATTTTTGGAAAGGTCAAATGTTGACATCGGTCAAACGATGACGGACATGACACAGGCGTATCGACAATTTGAAGCAAATCAAACGGTATTGCAGGCATATGATCAAAATATGCAGCGAGCCGTGAATGATATTGGCAGCATCGGATAATATTTCCCGGGAAATATGTCGAAAATAAGGAGGGCGCTTATGCTATCATCGGCTGTCACGATGGGGCAGTTGCAACAAAGCATCGATACGATTTCACATAATATCGCCAACATTAATCGGACTGGCTACCAACGGCGGGAAGATACATTTTCCGATTTGCTTTTTCAACAGATGGATCATCAGCGTGTGCCCCAACCGGAAGGAAATCGTTTAACACCTGAAGGGATACGGGTGGGGAATGGTGCCGGGGTCTCGCAAACAGCGTTGCGTTACGGTCAAGGGGCGGTGCAAGAAACGGAACGCGCCCTTGATTTTGCGGTGGCGGAAACAGGCATCTTCTTTCCTGTACAAACGGAAATAGATAGTGTTACCGAGCAAGCATTTACGAGGGATGGAGCCTTTTATTTAAGTGAGACTGTTCCGGGTGCTGATATGTGGCAACTGGTGACCCGAGAAGGGGATGTGTTGACGAATGGTGATGGAGAGCCGTTTATTGTTCCCGGCAGGGCAAATGATTTTACATTGCACTCGGACGGCACACTCGTCGCTGAACTAGCGGAAGGCGGCACCGCTCTATTGGGTGAATTGGAAGTGGCAACCATTACGCGTCCGCAACTGTTGGAAGCTACGGGAGAAAACCTGTTTCAACTTCCTGATTTGGCCGCGCTTGAATTGGAGGCTGGAGATGTCCTTGGGTTTCAATCCGCCGGTGAAGCGCAGGTCATCCAAGGTGCATTAGAACAATCCAATGTGGACATGGCAATGGAAATGGCGAAGTTGATGGAAATGCAACGCAGTTATGGCATGCATGCACGGAATATTTCACAACAGGATGAGATGATGGGGCTGGTAAACAGTCTGCGATAGGAGTTATTCATGATCGCACGTAACGGCGAAAACAACGAGCGGGAAGGACGAAAAAAAGATAAGCGCAGCGGACGACAGAAGGTACAAAAACGCACATTAAAAGTGCGTCTCGTCCCTGTCTGGCTGCGCCTTCTCATCGTTCTTTTTTTGTTTCTCGCAAGCGTAATAACCGGTTTGATGCTCGGCTACTCGGTCGTCGGTGACGGGGAAGGGGCCCGGATATTGCGCTGGGAGACGTGGCAAGAACTTTATCATTATATTTCAGGGGGTTCATAAGATGTTGACGACAGAAGAAATACAGGCGATCATTCCCCACCGCCACCCGTTTTTATTGGTTGACCGTGTGGAAGAACTAGAGGTGGGAAAGAGATGCCTCGCGCTAAAAAATGTAACCGTGAACGAGGATTATTTTAATGGCCATTTTCCAGGCTATCCAGTGATGCCGGGGGTGCTCATCGTTGAAGCTCTGGCGCAAACGGGAGCAGTCGCGTTGTTAAAAGATGAAAAAAACCAGGGAAAATTAGCCGTCTTTGCCGGCATTGACAACTGCCGATTTAAAGGGCAAGTCACCCCGGGAGACCAACTCAAGCTGGAAACGACACTCACGCGCGTGCGTGGTTCCGTCGGAAAAGGCCACGGCACGGCGACGGTCAACGGAGAGGTGGTCGCGGAAATGGATTTGATGTTTGGACTTGTGGAACGTGAAAACAAGAATGAAGGATGAAACGCTTAGGGCTCCTAAAGGGGCTTTTTTATCTGACGTCTCGGTCAAATTCTATGTTATAAAGCTATTATCCCCTATCTTAGCACACTCCCGGTTTGTTTGAGAATATAAGAGAATATGAAATAATGTATAAAGACATTCAAAAACAACCGCAACCCATAGACGAGATCCATGGACGTTGTTATGATAAGCACAGTTAACAGGAAGCGATCTGTTAACCTTACTAACTCTAATAATTAATGGGGGAACTTAATCATGAATAAGAAACTACTTTACGGAGCACTTTCTGCAGTCCTTTCTGTTGGTATGCTAGCAGCATGCAACGGCGCTGAAGAAGAGGACGGCGACATGGAAGATCCTGCCGGCGAAGAAGAAAACGGCATGGATGAAGAAGAAGATGACGGCATGGAAGATGATGGCCTAGAAGAAGATGACGGTATGGAAGATGACGGCCTAGAAGATGAGGAAGACGATGAACTAGGCGGAGACGAAGAAGACGACGAAATGGAAGATGAAGAAGACGAGGAAGACGATGAGCTTGATCTTTAAGTAAAGATCAATAAAGGAGGCGCCTAAGGGCGCCTTTTTATATGTTCAGAAAGTAAAAATCTATATGTTTTAAAACAAATTAATCAAATGTTCATTTAGCCCACGAAAAAGAATAAGCTGGCCTCTTTTCGTTTTGCCCAATCGCCATGGCTACGGTCAAGCGAGGATTATTACATTTGAACTTCTAATGGTTGCTATTGGGCACATGGGTATGCACACTCAGAGCGTTAGCTCTTTTTCTTGATAATTTTATCGCGGTCGGCCGCCCTCGGCGGTTCTTCCAACCATTCGTTTTCGATCAATATTTCGGCACCATCTTCTGCATACGCGGCAATTTCCGCAGACAGACGCGTGTACATCCCAGCAAGGTCATTCCGTATGCTGGATCCGGCAGCGACACCATAACGACCGATGCTGGCCTGGATGAGGACGTTGATGTGAAACATCATGAGTTTATCTGAAAATGGAGGATCCGTAGATTGGCGTACGGCTGCATCCCAAGTCATCGGCGCTTGAATATCACTGTTAACAAGTTTTTCCCCAAATAATTGCACGTGTTTTTTTGCAATGTCTTTTCCCCGCAGCATATAATTCCTCACTTTTTGTGATTTAGCCGTTTGGCCAAAACCGGTGCATATCATGATCCCGAGCAGATTCGTCTCAACGTTTGTATATAAATGCGAGATTTCAATCACGTTAAGAGGTCGTTTATCACTGACAAGGGAAAAACCGTGCTTATATTGTTTACGGTCAACAAAATCGACCTGTTGAGGAGGACTAATATGCGGCGGCCGGATTAGCAAACCTTTTTCCAGCATCGTTTCCGTTGTTTGGTCATACAGCCTGCTGGCGCTTAGCAGGCACTGCACAAAAAACGCACGGATATCGCTGCGTGTACTTATGGACTGAAACGTTGCGTATTGGGTGTTGCTAATTTTCCCCACCTTGTTGAGGTAGTCCAAAAAGAAAGTATCGTCGAACAGGGCATTTGCTTTCGTGTTCACATCTTGCTCGGTAAAGCCGACCGGAATGGGGATGTTTTCCGCTTCAAAAATTGTACGGATCGTTTCCATGTCTTGACCGGTTTTCTCGTACGCTCCTTGGAGCAATGGATGTATATCCTCATCTTTGTTATGTTGCAATCCGTAAATATAAACACACCGCAACATGCTGTTTGAGATATAAGTTAACCATAGGCAGCCGATTTCAGAGGCTGTTAATGGTTTGTGACTCGTTTCGCTCATAGTATCGCTCCCCAATGTGAACTTTTGCTTATTGTTTGGAGAAGGCATTGTTATATACATTGGAGGAGCATTATGTTGCTCGCGTGGGTGTGATGCATAACCATTCCGTATCCGGGACATAGGCATTTTTTTCGGATAGCGCTTAAAAGAATGTCCTTTTGAACAAACGTCGTCTTGCTTCAGCCTGGCATACTCATAATTGAGAAGGCGAGTATGCGGATTTTCATCCAAATGTAATGTGTGCATTTCAGAAAACTTTTAAATTGGGTTGGGAAAACTGGCAGCCAACTCAGGGGAGTCATTGTTCAAGTATTATGATTTTGTTCGAGCAGGTGGTCGTTGATTACAACAACCGAAGTTCGCCGGAAAATTCTTGGTCGTCGGGGGGTTCATTCGAGGGCATAAAAACGATAACCGACAGGGATTAATTTTAGCTCAGCACTGCAACCCAGGACCGCACAGCTTACCTTTTTCTGCGCTGCCCTTTCCCCAGCGTGTCCCGATCCGGCGCCAGTGGCGGTTGTTCCAGCCAGCCTTTTTCAATCAGTAGTTCTCCCCCATCTTCCGCCATCATTGCTATCTCTGCCACTAAGCGGGCATACATCATTCCCAAATCCCGCCTTGGACTTCCCGCTAACGACAAGCCGTAATTGCCGATGCCGGCATCGATCAACGTTGTGGTTTGAAAAGTCATCAGTTTGTCGGAAAAAGGAGCTTCAGTTGTGGCGTCCGAGACGCTATCATCCCATGCCATCTGTACCGGCAGGTCTTCTTCTAAAAGATGGGAGCTAAATATCTCCATGTGTTTGTGGGCGATTTCTTTTCCGCGCACCAAAAATTTTTTTATTTTTGTATCCTTGGCTGTTTGCGAAAATCCCATCATTAGCGCTTTTCCAAGTGCATTTGTTTGCGTATTCATGAAAAGTTGCGTGATTTCGATGACACTCAATGGCCTGCGCTCTCTCAAAAAGCCGGCGAGGAAACGTTGGTTTTCCACAAAATCGACTTCCTTGGGTGCCGGGATGATCGGCGGCCGTTTGTAGATTCCTTTTTCCCCAGATGTACGATTAGCAATATCATGATTCTTCATCCCCAATTGGAGAACCGTTTGACAAATGTTTGTTGTATCCTCACGTGTAACGGTGGGAATCGCTGCGCTCGCGGTTGCCATCGTTATGACTTCCAGCTGCCGTGTGTATTCCAACATGAAAGCATCGCTAAAAAGACGCGGGGCGGACGGGTTCACATCTTCATCCGTAAAACCGATCGGGATTGCCATTTGCTCGCGTTGGCATACATCTTGAATCATGTCCAATGCCGTTTCGCTTTGTTTCTTAACAAGCTGTAACACTTCGCTGATGTCCGGGTCTTCCACTTTAGCCAAAAAATAAGTCATCATAGACACAGAAAGACTGTTTTTAATGGAAAATCCCCACAACATGTTAATTTCTGACGCCGTTAAAGGCGAATGATAATCCACCGCATGTTCACCTCGATTGTCAATGTTTGTGGATACACCTAATGATCATATCGTCTGGACAACCATTTAAATAACCCAAGCACTCCTCGGCTTCCGATAAATACACTCGCAATGGAAGCGACATTATGAAACCACGTCCATCGATTCCACTTAACTAAATCGGTCTTTTTTTCTAGACGATACTCGAACAAGGTATGAAGGCTGCTATAAAGCAGCGATTGGCCAAGGATGCTCCATAATTTGGCGTGATAAGTGATTTGGTTAAACCAGACGCAAAAAAGAGGAAGAATAAGGTGTTCATACAAAATGTTCGTGTCAAAGTATCGTGGCAAAGGCCGAATGGTATATTTCAATTTTTTTCCTTTCACGACGATTTGAGCCAAAATGGTGACTACGGACGCTGTGGCAAAAAAAACGATTCCCCATTCTTTCACGTGTTTTTTACGGAATGTGAATGGCAAGCATGCCAATCCAATCACTAATAATAGACGTAAAACCAATCGTTCCAAAGCATGAATCCTCCTTTCATTCTTGGGCGTCTCCGAGTTTACCGACACCGAGGGCAAAATAATGTTTTAATATTTGTTCGACCGTTTCCATTTGTTCCGTTTTACATTCGATCACGACAATGACCTCTGATTTTTCCTCTCTGAACAATTGTTTTCGTTTATGAAAAACTTTCACCCATATTAATTTAATGATAAACCCGAGCAGAAATCCGAAAGCGGCGCCAATCAGGCCCCAATAAATGGGCCCCCATTCCCATTCAAACCCTCTGCTTGCGAAAATGACCGAAAACACAACGGCGAGCGCCGCCCCTATATCAAATAAACTGATGCCGTCCGAGTGTTGAATCGTATCGAACAATTTGCGGTTGTCCTTGCGATTATTCAGAGGAACGACTAAAATATTGCTTTTTTGAATTCCTGCTTGCTCGATTGCTGTTAAAGTCATTTCCAAGTATGTCGTCTGTTCAAAGGTAGCGAAAATCTGCATCAGCCCCCTCCTTCCGGGCGAGGGATGCTGACACGCGTTGCTTGATAGTCTTCTTTCAGATTACGCCGCTGCACACGCTTAAAAAGTTTATTGTTTTCCACTGCATGGACATAAGCATCGTAACTCGAGAAGATGATGAGAGACGGGAAGAACATAAACCATTGCGGATCCAAGATGCCCGTTGCTTCGCTTATTTGCCCCAAAAAAAGATGGTGAACAGCGATAAGTATGTCAGAAAAAAAGACAAAAATTATGAACCAAAAGATACAATTAATGCCAAAAAACAATCGGTTAAGATATAATTGTCCTAATCCAGGCGTTAGAAGTGACCATATGGCAGCCATCATCGGTATTTTTTGTTCTAAATGATTGACTTCCCAAGCGCTAATACTGGAAGTGGGTAAAGGGGCATTTTCAGTTTCTGCCAATAAAATGTGTTTATTCATATCTACGGTTAACCGATAACTATCCCAAATCATAAAAATGTACATCGGGATATACATCAAAATCCATCTTGGTTCCACAACCTGTATTGCCATGTCGATTTCTCCGTTAAAAGAATAAACCATCGCGAGATTAAGGTTTGACATCACATTGACAAGAATTTCCCACGCAAAAAAAAGGATGCCCCGAAAATGCTTAGCTAAAAGAATATGCCCAAATCCTGGAAGAGCCGCCGACCACCAAGCAACGATGTATGGGTTTTGTTTATGGATTTGGGTCGTGTTGATGGAACCTATATACGCTGTATAACGATGCGCTTTGTTTGCCGGTGAATTTTGCATGCTGGTCTAACTCCTTGCCGTTTTAGTCGAGCGTCATGATGATTTTCCTGGCGGCAAAACCGAGGGCCAAGCCGATAAAAGAACTGAGAATCGGCAAAAAGATCGGACCGAACGTAACGCCCAGGATCGTGTGGGAGGAGTAAGCAACGCCAATCGTCGTGATAAAAGCGGCGGAGGCAAAAGGAATAGCCATATAGGCTTTTTCATCACCTCCGGCAGTTCTGTACGCATCCCAAATCCCAAAAAAATATAAGCACGGATAAAACATGATCCATAAGTAATCGGCTTGTTGCACAGCTTCTTGGGTATGTCCCTGAAAACTCAAAACGATTAAGGTATTCAAATTTCCTTGTACATTAACTATGAGCTCAATCGCGATCAACAGGATTCCCGTCACAAAGGACCGACTTATCAATTGTGCGAATCCCGGCAATGCGATACTCCATAGAATGGCCTCAACCTTTTTTTCCATAGTCGTCCCTGCCTTACGTTCGTGTTAGGTTTCTGTGTCGGACTTCCATCCAACCTTTATCGATGACCAGGTGCAGACATGTTGGCAATACCCCGTTACGGTCCTTTTTCATGTAGTCACGTGTTTTGCCCAAGTATTATGTACACTGTTCAATGCATCTCAGCGATGTATAGTTACCGAAAGATACTTGCGTTAGTGTGTCCATATAATGCAAATCAATGCAAAAGTAGCCGCGGCCTCAGGCGGCCGCGACTATGTGTATCTTTTTTATTCCAGTGTCCTGTTCATGTCGTCGACATTGATGGGGCGATCGGGATGCGTGGGGTCTCCTTTTCTAAAGATTCCGTCGCCACCGCAAATAGTGCAAGGATATTGCCATTGCTCGTCATCCATCAAAAGGCCGCTCCCATCACAAGAAGAACATATATCTTTCCCAGTACTCATGTGTTCATTGCCTCCTTCACTCTTTTTCATCATGATGTCCATGAAGCGCAAAAATAACACGAAAATAAGCGAATGGAAGCAATTGCTATTTGCACGTGCTATAATTTCAATAAACAAGCGATTGGAGGGATAGGTTTGAGCAGCAGAGCTGTGGAGAATACCGGTTTTACATGTGAACACTGCGGAAGAGAAGTGCAGCCGCTAACGAACGGCAGTTATCGAAATCATTGCCCGTTCTGCCTGTATTCCAAGCATTTGGATATGCGGCCCGGGGATCGCGCATCCGTATGTGGAGGGCTCATGAAACCGGTTGATTTGAACTACCGTTCAAAAAAAGGATATCAAATTGTCCACGTTTGTCAGCGGTGCGGCCATGAGCAGTTGAACAAAACAGCGGAAGATAAGGAACAAAGCGACAACGTCATCGCGCTCATGTCCCGCTTGGCAAAAAAATAATGGGTGCGAAGGGGTGCGTCCGTCATTGTCCGGTCAGAATGATCGGAGGAGATTGTTATCCTAAATTTAAAAATAGAACAAATATATTGCCAAATGTTTTGATTAACTAGCCAACATATGCTATTGTTTAAAAAAAATTCACAAATTGGAGGTTCCGCGGTGAAAGTATGTTTAACTTTTTATGATAACACGGAAGAACAACAACGGTTGGCTGATCTGTATGAATGGCATAAAGATATGTATTTCGATACAGAGCAAAAAAGGATTATCCTTGAACACGATCAAATCCATGTCATGAGAAAAAAGGAGAGCCTTGAAGAGTTAGAAGAACGGCCTTTACATAAATATGTTGCTTTGGTTAATCCCGGTGACAGGCAATTGCTTGAAAAGGTGCTGAATGCAGGTGTTTCGCATGTCATTGCCGGCACTCATTCCATCCCTAAGCTGGCACATCAAATCAAAAACAGAACCTCCAGTTCCGCTTATATCGATCCAAAGCTGAATATGGATTTTCTTAAGGTGATCGACAAGGTGTTTACCAGGAAAACGAAGACTGGTGCACAAAGTGATTTAAAACTAGATGTTGTAAAAGCCTCCCTGACACTCAGTTCCGCTGAATGCCGTGTGTTGCAAGGAATCTTGGACGGGTGCAGCAATCTGAAAATTGCTGATAATACGTATCTTGCCAATTCAACGGTTAACAATCATGTGAGTAAAATTATAAAAAAAATCCATGCCAAAGACCGTACACACACGGTAAAAAGAGCAATTGAACTGGGTTGGATCAAGGGACCTTCATCCCATGAGCTTGGCAGTTTGGCGGGGCTGCAGCGAATGGTACACTGAGTGACTGTTCACTCATCATACCGGAGAAATCAGCGAAAATAATATCAATAAGTCTGGTTACACGATATGTGAGCCGGAAAACGAATGAATCAACGGCGCTTGTCCTCCCGGGGTACGTTAGAGCTTTGATCGTACCCCGGCACAACGATTTCTGTCCTCCTGGGGTACGTTAGAGCCTTCATCGTACCCCGGCACAATGAATTCTGTCCTCCTGGGGTACGTTAGAGCCTTCATCGTACCCCGGCACAACGATTACTGTCCTCCCGGGGTGCGTTAGAGCCTTCATCGTACCCCGGCACAATGAATTCCGTTATCCGGGGTACGTTTCCCCTTCAGCGCTCAACGATTCCCACCTGAAGTATCAACGGTTCACTGAAAATATCCGCTAACAAAGGATTTCACCCTTTACATAGAGAAACTAACAGATAGAGAGGAGGCACGCGCATGGCATCGATTAAAGTAGGCGTGGATATTGGCGGCACGTTCACTGATTTTGTTTTTCTGGATGAGCAAGGGAATCGTTCGTTTGGGAAAACGTTGACGACGTATCCGGACCCATCGGATGGATTTATCGACGGGTTGGAAGAAAATTTACAAAAATTCGGGTATCGTTACGAAGACATAGATACAATCATTCATGGCACAACGCTTGTCGTGAATGCTTTGATTGAGCGAAAAGGGGCAAAGACGGCATTAATCACAACCGAGGGATTTCGGGACCAACTGGAAATCGCCACTGAAAGCCGTTATGATCTCTATGATCTTTTTGTTGAAAATCCGGTTCCGCTCGTTCCGAGAGAGTCGCGGTACACCGTAAAAGAACGTGTGTTAAGCGACGGGACGTTACTGGAGGCCCTTGATGAAACCGGGGTAAAAGAAACCTTTCGTCGGCTTCGTGCGGATGGTGTGGAAGCGGTAGCCGTTTGTTTTTTACATAGTTATCGGAATGCGGTGCATGAAACACGTGTACGAGAAATTGCCGAAGAAGTGGCGCCGGATTTGTACATCTCGCTTTCCGGTGAAGTTTCGCCGGAAATACGCGAGTACCCGCGCACGTCTACCACGGTGGCAAATGTATTCGTGCAACCCCTCGTGCAACGATACCTTGGAAAATTGGATAGCACCTTAAGAGAGAAAGGGTTCACCGGTAATTTTCTCATGATGCTTTCGGGAGGGGGACGTGCACGATCGAAACAGCAACCCGTTTTCCCATCCGCATTCTTGAATCCGGTCCGGTCGGCGGAACGATTGCCGGCGCTTATTACAGTGCCCGCAGCGGCCTTGACCAACTACTCGTTTTCGATATGGGCGGGACGACGGCAAAAGCAAGCCTTGTTGATGGCGGAAAGCCGCTCACAACGAATGAATTTGAAGTCGGGCGCGCGGAACGATTCATGAAAGGAAGCGGCATGCCGGTAAAAGTGCCGGTCGTGGAAATGATTGAAATCGGCGCGGGCGGTGGGAGCATTGCGCGTGTCAATCGCCTCGGCCTTTTAAAAGTCGGCCCGGAAAGCGCCAGTTCCAACCCCGGCCCGGCTAGTTATGGTTTAGGCGGTACGCGCCCTACGGTGACGGACGCGGACCTCGTTCTTGGATATCTCAATCCGGATTATTTTCTCGGTGGGGAAATGCCGTTGAAAAAAGAACAGGCCTATGCGGCGATTAAAAAAGAAATTGCCGAACCGCTCGGGCTTGACGTTGTCGAAGCGGCTTGGGGCATCCACGAAGTCGTGAATGAAAATATGGCGAGTGCAAGTCGCATTCATGCCGTTGAAAAAGGCAAAGATATTCGTGATTATCCGCTCTTTGCTTCCGGTGGGGCAGGTCCGGTGCACGTTAGCCATGTGGCGGAGATTTTGGGTGTGGACACGGTTTTGCTTCCGGTGGGCGCCGGTGTGAATTCAGCCTTCGGATTTCTTGCCTCGCCGCTCGCTTTTGATTTTGTCCGTAGTTTTTACGGGAGATTGGAAACACTGGACTGGAATCATGTCATGGCCTTGCTTGAAGAAATGGAACAAGAAGGAAGGGCATTGCTCGCGCAAGCGGGTGTAACGGAAAACATCGAAGTTTTACGATATGCGGAAATGAAATACGCTGGGCAAACGCACGAAATTACTGTACCGATCCCTTCGGGCGCACTTACCGTTCAAAGCATTGCCGAGGTTGCGGCTAATTTTAAAAGAGCATACGCGAAACGCTACGCCGAAGCCAATGAAGATATGCCGATGGAAGCATTGAATTGGCGAGTCGTTGTACGTGGTCCCGAACCTCCTATTTATCTTCAGGAATCGGAAAAACGAGCTCCGAATCCTTCCCGTCCTAAAGCCTACCGTGACGTCTATTTTCGGACGTATGGTTCTTTTCATCAGACGGCTGTGTTTGAACGGGCGAACCTTACGTCGGGTACTGAGATCCAAGGTCCGGCTATCGTGGAAGAACGGGAATCGACGCTTGTCGTTACGCCCGGTTTTCTTTTACAAGTAGACGAGTTGCTTAATTTATGGATGAAAAAGGAGGAGGCCCATGTTTGATCCGATCCAACTGGAGGTGGTTTGGAATCGTCTCGTCACTTTGCTTGAAGAGCAGGCGAAAACATTGATCCGGACCTCCTTTACGAGTATTTTGTCCGATGCGAATGACTTGTCCGCCGGCTTGTTTAATAAAAATGGGGACATGATTGCGCAAGCGCAGACGGGGACGCCGGGCCATATCAATTCCATGGCAACCGGTGTGCAGCATTTTTTGGAAAATATACCGTCTCAGACATTGCGTGAAGGGGATGTTCTCATTGGAAATAATCCGTATGAAATTTCGGGGCATTTATTGGATATCACTATTGTGACACCTGTATTTTTTAAAGGGAATTTCATCGGCTATTTTGCCTCGACCTGCCATGTTTCCGATGTTGGCGGGCGTGGATTCAGTCCCGAAGGCGAGAGCATTTACGAAGAAGGTGTCCTTATCCCTTATATGAAGTTTTATGACGGAGGGAAAATCGATAAGACGCTCGTGGCCCTGCTTCGCGCCAATGTGCGCGCGCCTGACCAAGTGCTCGGTGACTTGCGCGCCCAAGTGACCGCGCAGGAAGTAGCGATTGCGCGGTTGGGGGAGACGCTTGCGGAATTTGGCCTTGAAGATTTGGAAGAGGTTGGTGCCGAAATCATGCGTTTGTCGGAAACGGCCATGCGCAAAGCAATTGCAGAATTGCCAGACGGCACATATGAAAATGAATTGTATAGCGACGGCAGTGAGAAGCCGGTGCGGTTGAAGTGCGCGCTCACTGTCCGAGGTGATGAAGTGCATGTCGATTTCAGCGGCACCACAGATGGCAGCACGAAAGCCATCAACGTTTGCCTCAATTACACACTTGCTTATGTGAATTATGTATTGAAAGCAACGCTTGCACCGGATATCCCGAGCAACGAGGGAAGTTTTCGGCCGGTGAGCGTGCACGCACCCGAAGGATGTGTGCTGAATGCGGTACATCCGATGCCAACAGCGGCACGCCATATCATTGGCCACTTCGCTCCGATGTGCGTCCTCGGTGCACTCTATCCTGTTGTGCCGGAAAAAATACCGGCAGAAGGGGCGGCTGCTATATTTGCGCTCCAGGTGCACGGCGAAGATCGGGCAGGTGAGCCTTTTTCATCCGTTGTCTTCAATGCGGGCGGGGCGGGAGCTCGTCCGGGAAAAGATGGCCTTTCGGCAACAACATTCCCATCAGGTGTCAAAGGTACGCCGGTGGAAATCATCGAAAATATGTCACCGTTGTTGCTGTATCAAAAAGAGCTTCGCCCAGATTCGGGCGGAACAGGCGAGTATCGAGGCGGACTCGGGCAGACCATTCGTTTCGGCGTACAGACGAATCGTCCTTTTCACTTGCCATTAATGTTTGACCGCACGCAATATGCGCCAAAAGGGTTGGAAGGCGGCGGGTCCGGAGCGAAAGCGGAAGTGATGATCAATGGTGCGCGCGTGGGCACATCTAAAAAATTGTACACGTTAGCACCTGAGGATATCGTTACAATGCACCTCCCCGGTGGAGGCGGCCTCGGGAATTCGGCCGATCGCGACCCGGAGGCAAAAAAAGACGACCTCCGCAAAGGTTATGTCACTCGGGAAAAAGGGTAACAGATTAGTGAACGATTCTAAACAATTTTCCTTGATAAGGGCAAAAGCAAGGGCTAGGCGGAAGCTTTGTCCACTAGAAAAAGGAGGTAGCGTATGCGCTTAAAAGATAAAGTTGCCATTGTGACCGGTGGCGGCCAAGGGATTGGCAAAGGAATTGCAGAAACGTTCGGAAAGGAAGGGGCAAAGGTTGTTGTCGCAGAGGTCGATGAAGAAACCGGACGCGAAACCGTTCAACAATTGCAAAACAATCAAACCGACGCTTTTTTGCAACCGACGGACGTTAGTGACGATGCAAGTGTGATGGACTTGATGAAAACAGTTGTGGACAAATATGGCGGCATTGATATTTTGGTGAACAATGCTGCCATAAATTTTCGAAAGCCCGTGCACGAGACATCATTGGAGGAGTGGAACCAACTTCTCGGGATCAACTTAACCGGTCCTTTTCTATGCTCAAAATATGTGTTGCCGGAAATGCAAAAGCGGGGCGGCGGCTCGATTATTAATATCGCCTCCTGGCATGCGGAAAAGACGATCCCCCGCCTCGCCGCTTACGCTACCGCAAAAGGTGGTCTGACAGCACTTACACGCCAAATGGCCCTTGATTACGGTGCTGACCAGATCCGCGTGAATGCTGTAGGGCCGAGCACCGTCGATACGCCTCTTTTGCAAAAAACATTTGAAAGCCTTGAAGATCCCGACGAAGCATTTGAGCAAACCCTCGATTTTCAACCGATGGGGCGCATCGGCACGACCGAAGACATCGCCAACGCCTGTTTATTCCTCGCCTCGGATGAATCCACGTACGTAAGCGGGCAAACGCTTATGGTCGACGGCGGCGCCATCAACAAAATCGCCCGTCCGTTGATGTTTGACTAAGGGACAACGGCTGAGCCATGGCGGCCATATGGAAAGGGATATCGGATAACGGTTGCCATGGCTGCTTTATGGCGCTTGGTTGGTTATCGAAATGCGAGGTAAGGTCGCCATGAACCGTCCATGGCGCCGCTATGAACAGTCATCATAGCTCTTTGGTCTTCATAAACGTTCCATCGTGCCTTCTTCAGTTCCTAACATCCAGTTATTGATTCGCCATCTTTCTCATGATACAATATGAATATATGATCATATAACAAAACATAATATGGAGGGGCCTATGCACGATCTTGACGAACAAACGCTGTTTACGGTTTCCCAAACATTTAAAGCCTTATCGGATCCAACAAGAATTCGTATTTTACACTTGCTTTCCGTCAAAGAGTGTTCGGTCAACACGATTGCCGAGCGTTTGTCATTAAGCCAGTCTACGGTTTCCCACCAGTTACGCCTGTTGAAAAATATTAGGCTTGTAACGTCGAGAAGAGAAGGAACAACGGTCTATTATTCCCCGGACGATCAACATGTGTTGGAGGTTCTGGAACAAACCATTCATCATTCCTTGCATGATTAAGAGGTGTTTGAATTGTCTCATGAGCATCACCATCATCATACCGATAATAAAAAAGCGCTTTTGTTAGCTTTAATATTGATATTTACCCTCGTCATTGTGGAAGTGATCGGAGGTTTGTTAACGAACAGCCTGGCACTTTTGGCAGACGCCGGGCATATGCTGAGCGACTTTTTTGCCATTGGCCTCGCCCTTATCGCGTTTAAAGTCGGAGAGCGGGCAGCAAGCAAAAGCAAAACGTTTGGTTATCGTCGATTCGAGATTCTCGCGGCGCTTGTCAACGGAGCAGTGTTGGTCGGGATTTCCGGGTTTGTTCTCTGGCAAGCGATTCAACGTTTTCAGGAACCTCCCGAAGTTGCAGGTGGAGGGGTGTTGGCGTTTGCAAGCTTTGCCCTTGTCATCAATTTGCTGATCGCGTGGATATTTTTGCGCGGGGGTGATGTGAAAGGGAATTTGAACTTGCGCGGCGCCTTCTTTCACGTACTCGGAGACATCGTCAGTACCATCGGTGTGCTGGTTGCAGGGTTGCTGATTTTATTTTTCAATTGGACACTTGCCGATCCCATTATTAGCATAGTGGTGGCTTTGTTGATTTTAACGGCTGGGTTTCGGATTGTGAAGGAATCGGCACATGTTTTGATGGAAGGAAAACCACCGGGCATATCCTTGCAAAAGGTTGAAAAGCAATTAAAAGAGTTGCCTCATGTCCATTCGTTGCATGATTTGCATTTGTGGTCGATCACTTCAGATTTCCCGGCATTAAGTTGCCACCTCGTTGTGGGGGATGGAGCAGACCGCGATGCATTGCTCCGAGAAGCCACCCACATGTTAAAAAAAGAATTTCACATCTCACACGCAGTCATTCAAATCGAAGGCGAAGGTATGGAGTGTACGACAATGTGTTCCAATCCACATCCATCCCCTTAAACATTAAAATCGTCCGCCGTTTCCGTTTAAATAAGCGTTTGATTAATCATTGAGACACATCACAAAAGAACAAATGAAAAGATGTGAAAGAAAAAGCAGCTCGGGATAGGGCTGCTCTTAATGACCACTAGGTGCTCCCCAACGATCTGAAACCGGAGCGAGCGCTGAAACATCGATAGGCGCTCCTCTTCATGCCAATTGGGATGCTGGTCCTGCTTTCATTACCATGCCCGGGAGTGTTTTCTCCATAACGGTTTCTAACCATTTGGATGTGCTGAGCATCACTTCGAGGTCGATGCCGGTTTCTATCTCCATTTCTTGGAACATATGAATCATATCTTCGCTTGCCACGTTTCCAACGGCATTCGGGGCGAAGGGGCAGCCACCGAGTCCGCCGAGCGCCGCGTCGAACATGCGCACACCGGCTTCATAACCGGCAGCTACATTGGCAAGGCCGAGCCCGCGTGTGTTATGAAAATGGAGGCCTAAAGGAACTTCATCCCCGAAATACTTTTTAAATTCCGTTACCGTTTCCTTCACTTGAACGGGATTTGCCATGCCGGTCGTATCAGCAAGTACGATTTCTTGTACCCCGGCACCCAGGAACGCTTCCGCGGCACGGAAAACTCGATCGCGGGCAACCTCCCCTTCATAAGGGCACCCGAAAACGGTAGAAAGGATCGCGGCTGAAGGGCGTCCCGCGGCACTGGCATCTTCAACCACATCCGACAGTTCCTCCACGCTTTCTGAAACCGTGCGCCGGACGTTTTTCTGATTAAAGGTATCACTTGTGGCCGCCGTGATATGCAAACGATCGACCTTGGTAGCGAGTGCGCGCTCCAAGCCGGAACGGCTGAGCACGAGGCCGGCATACGTAATGTCATCCCTATCCGGAAGTGCTGCCATCACTGCCTCGGCGTCTGCCATTTGCGGGACGACTTTCGGATTTACAAAGGATGCTGTTTCGAATTTTTTGACACCTGCGTCCATAAGCTGCTCAATGAGTGCAACCTTATCTTCTGTGGCTACGTGCTTTTTTTCATTTTGAAGACCATCTCTTGCCCCGACTTCGCATAAATGAATCATAGCGTCATCTCCTAAGTTTTGAACTATTCTTATTTTAACATGCGGATTTCCCCCTGTAATCATCGACTATATCGGGTATAATAAATGCACTCGCTTCTTTTTCAAGATTTCTACTCTTGATTAACGGGTATACAACCCATACATACTACTACCCGGAGGGATATACATGAAAAAATTAATGAATGATCCGGAAAGAATTGTTTCCTCTTTTCTGGATGGTCTCGTCGCGGCAAACGGTACCTTGATTCAACGTCTGGAAGGGACGGATGTCATTGTTCGTCGCTCGAGCCCTCCGCAAAAAGTCGGCCTCGTCAGCGGAGGGGGAAGCGGCCATGAACCCGCGCACGCAGGTTACGTCGGGAAAGGAATGCTCGATGCCGCTGTGGCTGGCGAGGTGTTCACGTCACCGGGAGCAGATCAGTTTTTCGCGGCTATTCAAGCAGCTGATCAAGGAGAAGGCGTATTGTTGCTTATAAAAAATTACAATGGAGACGTAATGAACGGGGAAATGGCACAAGAAATGGCTGAAGCAGAAGGGATCAAAACAGAGATGGTCATCATTAATGATGATGTTGCCGTTAATGATCCCGATCAACGGCGCGGCATTGCCGGAACGGTGCTCGTTCAAAAAATTACGGGTGCGCTCGCGGAAACCGGGGCGTCCTTGCAAGACGCCAAGCGCATTGCCGAAAAGACGGTAAGCCGCGTGCGGAGCATGAGTGTTGCCCTTACGCCCTGCACATTGCCGGCGGTTGCTCAGCCGAGTTTTGACCTTGCCGAAGATGAAATGGAAGTAGGGATTGGGATTCACGGAGAACGGGGCATGGATCGTCGGGAAGTGGCGAGCTCCGAAAAAACAGCGCAACTTTTACTGGAATCTGTTTTAAAAGAAATCCCTTCGGCAGCGCCGTTGGCACTTTTGATCAACGGCATGGGCAGTACGCCGCTTATGGAGCAGCATGTGTTTGCCAATGACGTGATCAAGCAATTGGATCGGGATATCCAACACACTTATGTCGGTGATTATATGACAAGTCTTGATATGGCAGGGGTGTCCCTAACCCTGCTGGCCGTTGATGATGAATTATCGTCATATTTGCAGGCACCGGTACACACCGTTCAATGGACGCAATGTTAGGAGGTAAAGGATGAATAACGAACAGGCAGCGCAGTGGATGCGGCAAACAGCAAAAATGCTGGCAGAACATAAAGATGAGTTATCCAAGCTGGATCAAGCCGTGGGGGACGGTGATCATGGTGTAAATATGGAACGAGGATTCCGTGCAGTTATGGAAGGGTTGGATGAATGGCAGGATTTAGCCCTGTCCCAACTGATGCAAAAAATCGGAAGTACGCTCGTTTCGAACGTTGGCGGTGCTTCCGGCCCATTGTACGGGACCGCTTTTATGCGCCTGGGATCGGCCTGGAAAGAGGTGGATCACGTAGATGGTCCCGCGTGGGTGTCTGGGATGGCAAAAGCAGTGGAAGGCATCGCACAAAGGGGAAAAACGCAGGCTGGAGAAGGGACGCTGTTGGATGTTTGGTCTCCGGTGGCAGCAATGTTTGATGAAAATGAACCGGATTGGAAGAAAATCGAGGACACTGCGAAAAAAGGGATGAAAGAAACCGAGAACATGGTCGTAAAGAAAGGGCGGGGAGCACTGCTCGGCGAGGAAACGGTGGGACATGTCGACCCTGGAGCAGTATCCAGTTTTTATTTGTTTCAAGCACTGGCGAATACGATGAATGAGGGGGGAGGATGATGGCAGAGAATCGCGTCGCAATTCTTTTAATCTCGCACGTAGAGGCATTGGCGGAAGGTGCCCGGGAACTGCTTCAGCAAGCGAATCCGGATGTAGGCATTTATGCTTGCGGAGGACTTGATGGTGGCGAAATGGGCACAAGTGTTGACCGTATTGAAGCAGTCGTAAACGAAATTGATCCGGAAGACGCTATTCTTATTTTTTATGACATCGGAAGTGCGAAAATGAATGCGGAAATGGTGCAGGAAATGCACGAAGAACGAAAAATGGCGATTTGCAATGCTCCGCTCATCGAAGGGGGTACGTGGCGACAGTGACCGCCGGGTTGGGTTCGCCAACGCTTGAGCAAGTCAAAAGAGAAGCAGAAGAAGGGTATAGCAAAGAAGGATGAAAAAAGCGGGGGGGGGCGTATGCGTCCCCGCCCCCGGATGATGGAACCCCGAAAGGGGGGAATATCCCTTTTCATGGTCCCATCCCTTTTAATCCCAGGGTGGCGAACCTTATTTAAGGGATCCGTGCGGGTCGATCACGAATTTTTTCGGAGCCCCCTGATCGAAATCCGCGTAGCCTTCCGGTGCTTCATCCAAGGAAATAACTTGAGCGTTGACGGCTTTCGCGATTTGCGCGTTGCCCGATAAAATGGATTTCATCAAACCGCGGTTATAATACATCGCCGGTGTCTGCCCGGTAACAAAGGTATGAGCTTTCGCCCACCCTTGTCCGAAGCGGACGTTTAACGATCCTTTTTGCGCATTTTTATCTTGTGCGCCCGGGTCTTCGGTGACATACAATCCTGGTATGCCAAGCCCGCCGCCGGCTTGGGTGACATCCATAATGGCGTTTAGAACGGCGGCCGGTTGTTCGCCGCTTTCGCCATGGCCGGAGGCTTCAAATCCAACCGCGTCAACCGCGGCATCCACTTCCGGAACGCCCAATATTTGCTCAATTTGTTCACCGAGCCGGTCGTGCTCTTGTAAATTAACGGTTTCGCAACCAAAGCTTTCCGCCTGTCGGAGACGTTCTTCAATGAGATCACCGACAATCACCGTGGAGGCACCAAGCAACTGGGCAGAATGTGCCGCCGCCAGTCCTACAGGTCCCGCGCCTGCCACATATACCGTGGATCCCATCGAAACTCCGGCAGAATAGGCACCGTGAAAACCGGTCGGGAAGATATCGGTGAGCATCGTTAGATCCAGTATTTTCTCCATGGCCTGCTCTTTATCCGGGAATTTTAGTAGCTGGAAATCGGCATAGGGCACCATCACATATTCGGATTGGCCGCCAACCCAGCCGCCCATATCGACATATCCATAGGCAGATCCCGGACGTTCTGGATTAACGTTGAGACAAATATGTGTTTTTTGTTGTTGGCACATGGTGCAACGCCCGCACGCGATATTAAAGGGGACGGAGACCATGTCGCCTTTTTTGATGAATTCCACATCGCGACCGGTTTCAACAACCTCTCCGGTAATTTCATGGCCGAGCACCAACCCTTTTGGCGCCGTTGTTCGTCCACGCACCATGTGTTGGTCACTTCCGCAAATATTTGTTGTGATCACCTTTAAAATAACGCCGTGTTCGCATTTGCGGCCTACATTTTCTTTTGGAACACCTGGGCCGTCCCGAAGAACCAACTCCGGGTATCCGATATCCTCAACGGTCACTTTCCCATCACCTTGATAAACCACGCCTTTGTTATTTGCCAATGATACCCCTCCAATAAAGGTAATGATTGAACCCGTGTTAGAACGAGCTTAACAATGCTATACCCTCATATTTGGCATTTAAATCATATTTTTCGGAGAATATCGAAGTTTTTTTAAGGAGTGAAACGTTTCACTTGATGATTCATGGAGTAAAATGATAAAGTAATTACAAACATTTTTATAAAAAAACTTCGGGGCAGGGTGAAAGTCCCTACCGGCGGTGACAGTCCGTGACCCGGTTTGCGCTTGCAAAACGGTGGATCTGGTGGAACTCCAGAGCCGACAGTGAAAGTCTGGATGGGAGAAGTTTAAGATGCGTATCTTCAAGCGAGCGGTGCTTGAAGTTTATGTACGATTGCAATACGTCTTTCATGCGTATTCGATCCTCATCAAAAAACGAAACCTCGGAGTCCACGAACTCCGGGGTTTTTTTGTCCCTGAAAAAAAGGAGACCGCTGGCCATGAATGATGATTGGTATATGCAGCATGCCTTGGATTTGGCCGCTGCGATGGAAGGGCAGACATCGCCAAATCCGATGGTGGGCGCTGTCATTGTAAAGAACGGGAGGATTGTCGGGACCGGTGCTCATATGGGTGCCGGGGAAGCTCATGCCGAAGTTCATGCCTTGAAAATGGCGGAGGGGCGTACGGGTGGCGCAACCATGTATGTGACGCTCGAACCTTGTAATCACCACGGACGCACGCCGCCTTGTTCAGAGAAAATAATAGAAGCGGGCATTGCGCGTGTCGTCGTCGCCGCAAAGGATGTGAATCCGGAAGTGGCCGGGAGTGGCATCGAAGCGCTTCGGAACGCCGGGGTGGAGACCGAGGTTGGCGTATTGGAAGAGAAAGCGGAAAAACTAAATGCAGCGTTTTTTCATTACGTGCAAACCGGGAAGCCTTATGTGACTGTTAAAACAGCTTCCACTCTCAATGGGGCAATGACATCCCCGAAGGGCGTATCCCCATGGATCACCGGGAAAGCTGCGCTTGCAGAGGTCCATCAACTTCGCCATATTCATGATGTTATTCTCGTAGGTGTTGAAACTGCATTGAATGACAACCCGGCACTCACCACCCGTTTGGAAATCGAAGGAAGAAACCCGATCAGGGTTGTGCTCGACCGCCATTTGCGAACGCCATTGGCTGCCCAGCTTGTTACCGATGGAAAGGCTCCTACATGGATTTTTACGGAAGAAAGCCGGGAATCGAACCACGCATCTGCATTAGAACAAAAAGGTGCGCGAGTCATTTCGATGTCAACGATAACCGCGAAAAGCGTGCTCGAGGAACTCGGCCGGGCCGACATTCAAACCGTTCTGGTCGAAGGCGGGCAAACGATTATTTCCGCATTTATAGCTGAAAATCAAGTCCAACGCTACATCTCCTATGTCGCTCCAAAATTATTCAGTGCAGATGCCGCGAACACGGAACTCGAGGTGGAGCATACACAAATGGTCGGCGGAGATATTAAAATTACAGCGACAACAAAGAAGGGGGATGCATCATGTTCACAGGGCTGATTGAAGAAGTAGGGGTGGTCAAAGACATTGTCCGGACCGGACAAAAAGGGCTGGTAACCATCCATTGTGCCCACGTATTGGAAGACGCCCGGATCGGGGACAGCATCGCCGTGAACGGAGTGTGTCTTACGGTTACTTCGATCCAGGGGGCACAATTTACGGCTGATATCATGAAGGAAACGTTTGCGAGCTCGACCTTATCCCAACTCAGGCACAATGATCCGGTCAACCTGGAACGGTCCATGGCAGCTGCCGATCGTTTCGGCGGACATATCGTCGCGGGCCATACCGATGGGGTCGGGGAGATTATTCAACGCACAACCGAAAGCGAATCGGTGAATTTTCAGATTAAGGTGGAGGGGGGCTTACTGCGCTATATCGTGCAAAAAGGCTCGGTGGCCGTGGATGGCATCAGTCTAACGGTCGCTCATGAGCATGCCGATAGCTTTATCGTCGCGATCATCCCCCATACGCTCGCGGAAACGAATCTCGGCAGCAAATCTGTAGGGGATCACGTGAATATAGAAACGGATATTATCGGCAAATATGTAGAAAAATTATTGCAGCCGGCGAACGATCAGCCGGAGCAAACAATTGATGCGCTTCTTGAGAAAAATGGGTTTTACGAAAGGAGGGAAGGATGATGTTTGATTCGGTGGAAAAGGGGATTAAAGCGCTCCGCGAAGGGAGAGTCATCATCGTTTGCGATGATGAAGATCGTGAAAATGAAGGTGATTTGGTGGCACTCGCGAGCACCGCGACTGCCGATACGGTAAATTTTATGGCCAAACATGGCCGCGGGCTTATTTGCGCCCCCATTACACGGGAGCGAGCGGACCATTTGTCGCTTTCGCAAATGGTTCATGACAACACAGACCCCCACGGCACGGCGTTTACGGTTAGCGTGGATTACCACGAATCTACAACAGGCATTTCTGCCGAGGAACGGGCAAAAACGGTGCGTGCACTCGCCTCCGATACCGCGAGAGCTGCTGACTTTAAGCGACCCGGGCACATCTTTCCCCTTGTAGCGCAGGATGGCGGTGTCCTTAAGCGCGCGGGCCACACGGAAGCAACTGTGGACCTCGCGAGAATCGCCGGTTCAGACGCGAGGGCAGGGTTGATTTGCGAAGTCATGAATGCGGACGGAACGATGGCTCGTGTGCCGGATTTAAAAGTCGTTGCTGATGAGTACGACATCCCGATGATTACCATTGCCGATTTGATTCATTATCGGCGCGAAAATGATTCGCTCGTGCATCGAGAGGTGGAAACTGCACTGCCAACGAAATTTGGTTCCTTTCGGGCGGTTGGGTATACAGATGAAGATGAAGGCCAGGAAAACATTGCGCTCGTTAAAGGGGATATTACCGACGGGGCTCCGGTCCTCGTCCGAATTCATTCGGAATGCATGACCGGTGATGTATTCGGGTCTGAACGCTGCGATTGCGGACCACAGCTGCACGCGGCTTTGGAAAAAATTGAAGAAGAAGGTCGGGGCGTATTGCTTTATATGCGCCAGGAAGGCCGGGGGATCGGCCTCATGAATAAACTTCGCGCATACAAACTGCAAGAAGAGGGATATGACACGGTAAATGCCAATGAGGAACTCGGGTATTCCGCTGACTTGCGCGATTATGGCATCGGCGCTCAAATTTTGCGGGATTTGGGGATTGAAAAAGTGCGTTTGTTAACGAATAATCCATGGAAAATCAGCGGTCTCGAAGGCTACGGCATCCACGTGGACGAACGTATCGGCTTGCAACTGCCTCCTGTGGAACACAACGAATCTTATTTGAAAACGAAGTTTCATAAACTCGGACATTTGCTGGAATTTTAGGAGGTTAATCATGGGAGAAATATTTGAAGGAAACTTGGTAGCAACAGATGTAAAAATAGGAATTGTCGTCGGTCGTTTTAATGAATTCATTACAAGCAAGCTCCTTGAAGGTGCAGAAGGAACGCTGGTCCGGCACGGGGCAAGTTCGGAAAACATTGATGTCGCCAAAGTTCCCGGCGCCTTTGAGATCCCATTTGCCGCAAAACAGATGCTGAATCACAAGCCATACGATGCGATTATTACACTTGGCACGGTCATCCGCGGCTCAACGCCTCATTTTGATTACGTGTGTAATGAAGTCTCGAAAGGGGTATCCTCTCTGTCGCTCTCTTCCGATACACCGGTTATTTTCGGTGTAATTACAACGGAATCCATTGAGCAAGCGATCGAGCGTGCCGGCACAAAAGCAGGAAATAAAGGGGCGGAAGCCGCAACCGCCGCGATTGAAATGGCGAACCTTACAAAAGAATTAAATCAAAAATAACGTGCAGCCGGGGGTAGAACATGTCAAAAGAAGCATTTATGAAAAGAGCTATTCAACTTGCCTGTGAAGCGGTGGAGCATGGCAACACTCCATTTGGAGCAGTTATCGTGAAAGATGGGGAAATGGTTAGTGAGGAAGCCAACGAAGCAACAAACGGAAATGATCCAACGGCCCATGCGGAGTTGCTTGCTATCCGAACGGCGGGAAAAAACCTTCGCAGCGAGAGTTTGGCAGGATGTGAACTGTATGCCAGTGGAGAGCCCTGCCCGATGTGTTTGGGCGCTATCTATGCTGCCGGCATCCAAGATGTTTATGTCGCTTACTCCCTCGAGGAAGCGGTTGACTATGATTTGGCTTCGCCGTATATATACGAACAAGTAGCTAAACCAAGCGATAAAAGGGACGTGGCGTTTATCCCTCTCAAACCAAGCCATGTGGAACGCCACCCCTATGACGTTTGGAAAAACCGGAAATGAGGCAAATGCGATGAATAACAAACATAAAGCCGTCCAGCAAACATTTTCCGCTTCAGCAGAAAAATATGTGGATAGCGCCCTTCACGCAAAAGGAAAAGATTTGCAGGCCCTGGCTGAAACGATCAACCTTACCGGTGAGAAAAAGGTGCTCGATATTGCCACGGGTGGCGGGCACGTGGCAAACGCCCTGGCACCGTTGGCAAAAGAAGTGGTCGCCATGGATGTAACCGTGGAAATGTTGGAATCGGCGGAAACGTTCATTCGCGGAAACGGACATGGCAACGTTGGTTTCGTCGAAGGGGACGCCGAAGCCATTCCATTCCCTGATGAAGCATTCGATGCAGCGATCTGCAGAATCGCCGCCCATCATTTTTCCCGTCCGGACGTATTTTTGCAGGAAACCTTCCGGGTGTTACAGCCCGGAAGCTCTTTTTTCTTGCTGGATAACACAGCCCCGGAAGCAGACATGTTTGACACGTTTTATAATAAGGTCGAAAAACTTCGCGACCCAAGCCATATCCGAGCATGGAAAAAAAGCGAATGGATCGCGAAAGTCGAGGCAGTCGGCTTTACTGTTCAATATGTCCAACGATTCCGTAAAACATTTGAATTTCAAGATTGGTGTGACCGTCTCGACGTCACGGAAAAAACAAGAACAAAACTGCGGCAGAACATGGTCGAATCCCCGCCATCGGTCCAGCAAAAGTTCAATATCCAATACGATGGTGAAGGAAACGTAAGCAGTTTTGACGGGGAATCCATTTTGTTGCACGCGGGGAAATGACAGATCAATTCAAAGTAATGCCATTTTCGGGCATTGCTTTGTTCAATTATACGAAGAGCCATATTGCGGAAGACCAGAGAACTGTCGGGAGGGGATTTCTTGAAAGCTAAATGTCTCAAATTCACTGAATTTGGTGACCCCCAAGAAGTACTTAAAGTTGAATATAAAGACATTCAATCCCCAAAGGAAAACGAGGTACTTGTACGGATGGTAGCCAGGCCAATCAACCCATCCGATTTAATACCGATAAGAGGTGCTTACTCTCACAGAATTTCTTTACCGAATATTCCTGGTTATGAGGGAGTTGGAATTGTTGAAGACGTAGGTTCCTCAGTATCTCAAAGCCTTGTCGGAAGGCGTGTTTTGCCTTTGAGGGGCGAAGGTACCTGGCAGGAGTTCGTTAAAACATCAGCAGATTATACAGTGACAATTCCAAAATCTATTGATGACTTTACAGCTGCGCAAATGTACATAAATCCAATTACAGCTTGGGTTATCTGTACCCAAGAGTTAAGGTTAAGACCAGATGATGTCCTCTTAGTCAATGCCTGCGGTTCATCAATTGGGTATTTTTTTGCCCAATTATCTAAAGTGTTGGGCTTCCGGCTAATTGCGATAACCAGAAATGATAAATATTCAAAAGGCCTACTAAGGCTTGGTGCTTCCTGTGTGATTAATACTTCGATAAATCCATTACACGAAACAGTTATGAATTTAACTGATGGGATTGGAGCCAATGCAGCTATTGATTCAATTGGAGGTTCAGCCGGTAACGACTTAGCATTTTGCGTTCGTCCTGAAGGTACCTTTTTAACCCTAGGTCTTTTATCAGGAATCCAAGTAGACTGGGCAAGGATTAGCAATGAGACAAATGTGAAGGCAAAACTATTTCATTTGCGGCATTGGAATAAAAGAGTCTCTGCAAGTGCTTGGCAGAAGACATTTAACGATCTAATAACATTGGTTAAAGATAAAAAGCTAAGGCTTATGAGACCTAACTCCTGTTACAGCTTATCGGAAATACAGGAAGCTGTTAGGATCGTTGAATCTTCGGAAGGAAATCAAGGCAAGGTGATTTTAACGAACTGACAGAACTGCTTGTTCCAGAATAGAACGCGATTGTTGAGAAATGAGGGAAGGTGGTATTATCTCAACGCTGAAACCGATGGTTTTTTTATCGTGACAGCTTTCCTGTTGATTGCATGCGAAAATGGAAGTGATACTACAGAAGAAAGCGTTAGTGAACTCCCCGAAGAAATGCCTGATGAGTTCGATTTTTCCTTGAAGTATGGTTACAGTGCAGCGAATGAAATTAATACGTATGAAGACACCTATACCAAGGATTTAGCGTCCGATGGTGATGTAACTACAGATTTTGAGTTGTCACCCGAAGAGAGGCAATCCATTTATGATGAAATGAGAAACGTCGATATTCTAAATACACCAAACTATGTCAGTGATACGCAATGTGTAGACCCACATGGGGAAAATCACTTGACCATTACCATTGATGAAGAAACAATTGAAAAGGATTGGATTTCGGCAATGTGCGATGATACGGATGAAAAGTTGAGCGAATTTATTCAATATGTCCACGATGAATATATTGAGCCAACCGAAGAATACCAAGAACTTCCTGAACCGATGGGAGGTTATGATTAAAATAGGATTGAGATGCCTATGATTTAATTTTCCACCTTTCGAGTCTTCCGCAAAAGATGAAATTATTTTGTACTTATTCATTGCTGTACTGTAACTCTCATTTATAATGGAGATATGGAGGGACGCAAAATGAAATGGGAAGAAGCTCGTGAACTATTTCCTGATCAGTTTCTGTTGGTTTCCATTTTGGATTATCATTACGAAGGTGACAAGAAGATAGTGGACGAGGTTGCTCCAATTCGACCAATCAAAGATGAAGATGCAAATAAAGAGTTTTTTAATGCAAAAGAGGGAACGATGGTTTATCATACAGGGAATAATAATTTTGTCATCCATATACGTAGAGATCCTCTAATGAAAGTGAGAAGGATCTAATGGAGCTATTTTATGATGGACAACTTATCACGACCTCTTTAACTGTCACATTCCGTGGGGAAGCATTAAAGATAGACGATGTGGTTGTGGATACCGGATCATCCCATACTGTTATTTCACCAGATTTTAGAATCAATCGGAGTAACATATGAAAATGGAGACACGATTTATGAGGCATATGGTATTGGTGGCAGCGTTCCATTTTATACAAAAAGAATGGATCAAATACAGATAGACGCATTCACTAAAAGAGACGCTCAAATAGATGTAGGAATGTTGCCTCAAGAACATAGTGCATTGCTTGGGTTAGAAATATTAAAGCATAGTAATTTTGTCATTGATTTAGATAAATTAAAATTGTACCCATCCAAGCAGGAAAATGATTAGCTTTGGGGCATAAGAAGGGCTGGTCATCACCCGTCATTTTAGCGGACGGCAGTGAAACGAGACACTATTCAAGAAAAGAGGCGCGTTTGGGCAATAAAAAGATGTCGTAAATTGCAATATTAAATGCAACACTTCCATCATGGACCGTGACACAGGGTGTCGATGGCTCGTGCGAAAACATCTTCGGCGCTCCATAGCCTAAGATTTTACGTGGCAGCCCATTCATCCATGCTTTCGACGTTTTGTAGCTTTTCGTCCGTGCGCATGGTTCGCTTTGCTTTTCTTGATAAATCGTTGTATCAGTTCATTAGGGCTCATTGGAGCCACGCTCGTACGATGCAAAAGGGTGGGAAAAGTAGATGGAGATCCCTTCTTTTGACCCAAGGCATCCAGTTCACATCAATTGTCGGAGTGACCGACGAAAGGAAGTTTTAGGTTTGAACAGATTTCAAAATTTTGATCTTAGGCAATACGAGCGAAGCGCTTATGTTGAGTAAGATGGCACCCTTAGGAATCAGGTCAAATTCTTGCATAACTTCTGCTTTCAGATGTTCTTCGTAAATAGGGCACCCGCAATCGCATTGATTTGAGATATTTAACGCGCACTGGACCTGTGGTTTTTTTCGGAATATCCGCTTGCTCGGCTAGAAGTATGCCTCGGAAAGATCGGCTGCTTCTTCCAGATTCTTTGCACAAGCCCAACAACGAACATACACAAAGGCAGCAAAACCCCGATAACAACAATTAATATCATCGAGCCATAATAGTAGAAATCATACTCCTCAATGATATTTTGATTTTCTGTATTAGCCAAGGCGACCAGAATCATTCCAATCGGAATCACAAGTGGGCGGTAATCTTTTGCTTTTATGATTTCTGCAACTGTAATTGATATTGCATAGAGATAAATCGTCATTTTAAAAAAAAACGTGACGTAAAAAATGATATAAAGTAACGATTCAAGCCTTTCAATCATATCACCTATGTTTATCTCTTGAGACAGGGCAAAACCCGGAAAAAGCGTGATCGTCGTGACTTCGGGAGTTAGTACCGTAACAGAAAAGAATGTGGCAATAAAGAGGATCAAACAAGCCACGATATATCCCTTTATGAAAGCTTGTTCTCCCCTCTTTTTGTCTTGTACAGCACGGGGGAAGATGATGAGAAATAAAATGGCATGGCTCCCAATCACTTTAGCAATGAAAAAAAGAACAGCCTTGATATATTGGGATGGTGCTTGCTCGAAGAAGGGCTCGATAAAACCAAGGTCAGCTTCCGGAAGAAGGAAAATGGTAAAAAAACATAAGGCACCCAAAAAGAAGACAAGCATGAGTTCCGCAGCCCGGCTAAATGTCTCAATCCCTTGATAAACAGCAAGAATAACGACTGCCGCGAAAAGCGTTATGACAACCACAAAAGGTGTGCTCGGCAAGATATTTGTATTGATAAATGAACCGAAGAAATCCATATGGGACGGGGCGATCAATATCGGAAGAAATAAAAAAAGCACCCCCGCCAATTTACCTGGCCAGTGGCCAAACAGGCATTGTAACATCGTGATCAAAGAAGCATTGGGAAACCAGCGCGCGATCGTGATGATCAGTAATACCAACGGCAACCCGGCAATCATCCCGATTAATGGAATCCACCAGCCGTCCTGATTCGCTTGATTTGTCAATGAAAAAGGCATAGTAATCATATTTGTGCCGCACATGGTAAAAAGGATGAGAATGAAAAATTGATTAGCCGATATCATGTTTTGTTTCAAAATCCTTGAGGCCCCTTTTTGAAAGAATCGTCTCCGTCAGTCGAAGTATTGTTCCGCGAGGGCGGTCATCAAACGTGACAAGCTGGGGATGGGAATTTCCAACAGAAACAGTATCCATAAAATCATAGCCATCCCCCACAATGAATAAAATGCCGATTTTAAATGTATGTCATCGTTTGCCTTTAGTGAGCTTTTTTGACTGTACAAAACGATCATACCTACGGTCACAGCCCCGGCTACTTTAAGTGCTGCCGCCATTTTCGTGCTCCTGTACATTGAATGAATTGTCTATTTCACCGATTCCTTTAATATTAGTTTGAACGGAAAATTCAATTTGCAAATCGGAAAATTCCTCTGGCCAATCATCAACATTCTGCCAATAATCAGGCGCTTGCCGGTGTATCTCCTGGCCGAACCCAAGGACATCCGCCCTCTTTGTCTGTACGGTTTCTAGCATGTTCTCCAACATTCTTGTCACTTCCTGATCATTTTGTTTCTCTGCTTTTTTTAATGTTGATTCTTGGCGTAAATCGAAATCGTTGCAATGGACTTCGGATATATTCGCGTCTATCTCTAGATTAAGATGCACAATTGGCTGTCCATCCCATATTTCGCGCCCGTTTAAGCGTCAAATTTAATTTTTGCAGGAATTTGGCCTTCTTGTATCAAAGTGTAGAAGGAAGCCAGATTTTGAGGTGATTCCTGTGACTGAATCCATGGAAGGTATATCGGGCTTTCAAACGGTGCGTCTCGGCTCCACTCCCGTGATTCGCCAATTGATTGAAGAAGCTGGATTGGTCGAACGTATCGATAGACTTTCTCCCGTCAAAAAGGAAGATTGCCAAGTGTCCGTGGGCACACGGATCGCCGCTTTGATCATCAACCAATTGTCTGATCGTAAGCCCCTCTTCAAGGTCGAAGCATTCTATGAAAACCAAGATGTTGAATTGCTGTTCGGCCCAGGCGTCACTGCGAGTGATTTCAATGATGATGCGCTGGGACGGGCCTTAGATGCCCTTTATAACGCCGGGCTTGAAGAGATTTGTATGCACAGCATTCAAGGGGTGCAATCCTGCGTCAACCTTACGTGGGAAGGGCTGCACGCTGATACCACGTCCTTTGTATATACAGGTGCACCCAAAAACGACCCCGATGATGAGGCGTTATTAAAAATCGTCCATGGCCACACCAAAGATCATCGCCCGGATGCTCCGCAGATTAAATTCGGGTTGACGACATCACCGGAGGGCATCCCCGTCTATGCCGACGTCTTAAACGGCAATCAGGATGATAAAACATGGAACGCGAAAGTCATGAAAGCTCTGAGACAATGGTACGAGCCGGATCAGTTGGCCCAAGCGATTTTTATCGCGGACAGCGCACTGGTCACCGAAGACAATTTAAAAATGGTCCAAGGCAAAGGGGATCAGCCAGATTTTCAGTTTTTATCCCGGTTGCCGGAAAATTTTAAAGTGGCCAAAACACTGAAAGAAAAAGCCTTGAAGGACGATGAAAATGAATGGGAAGATATTGGCCACTTTGTCAACCGCAAAGGGGCGGCTTCTTATCACACCTATCCCGCCAAAGAGAAACTGCACGGAAACCCCTACCGGTTTCTGGTTGTTCAATCCGATCAAATGGATGGTCGGAAGAAAAAGAAGATCGACAACCAACTCAAAAATGAAAAGCAAAGCTGTCGCAAAGAGCAAAAAGAGCTGGAAAGCCGGGACTTTGCTTGTGAGGCCGATGCCGAAGCTGCGCTTGCCGACTTTCTCAAGCACCATCACAAAGGGTATCATACGTTTGAAGGCACCGTGGTCCGTGAAGAGGTGCCCGGCAAACGCGAGAAACGCGGGCGTCCCAAAAAAGGGGAACCGCCGCCTCCGCCGGTCACCGTCTATCGTGCCCAATTAGAGCTGCAATCCCCGTCGGAAGAGACCCTCGAACAGCTTCGCAAAGAAGCGTCCATCTTTATCCTGGTCACCAATGCGGGCAACGACACGGCCTCCGACGTGGACCTATTGAAAGGCTATAAAGGCCAACAAACCGTGGAAAATCGCTTCCGGTTTCTCAAGGATCCGTTTTTTGTCCGACGGCTTTTCTTGGAAAAACCCCGCCGTGTCGAAGCTTTTGCTTATGTGATGATGATGAGTATGATGATTTATTCCCTGTTCGAATACCTCATTCGCACAAGCATGGAAACAGATGACGAGCCCCTGAATTTGATGGGGGGCGGTGGCCGTCGAAGCATTCGCCCGACGGGCGAAGCTGTCTTAGAACTGCTGGATACCGTCGATATTATTCACATGGAGATCGACGGTCAACTCCGACGGTTGTTTCCGGATAATCATGAGCCGCAATTGGACCGCATCCTCAGTTTGTTAGGGATGGATCGGAGCGTTTATACGACACCGTTTAGCTCAAAAGCTGTCGAAATCAATAGCCAGTAATCATAGCTCGGGCATTCCTTTGCTCGTTTGATGTCGAATGACGAGGGAATGGCTCAACATTTGTCTTGTGCATATTATTCAAAGGCATTCATTCCCTGAACGGCATGTCCATACCAACCAAAAGAAATTACCTGGATGTTGCCCTCGCGAAATCTGGGGTCCATTATCCATGGAAACGACAATTTCCGGTTCTGTTTGAAGACTTTCGATTGCCATTGTGCCAACGTCAGGACACGGTACACTTTCAGCACTATCTTGTACGGCACCATCTGCATACTGAAACGCCTTGCTCTGACTCTCGTCCAACCACCCGACCAACTGATTATTTCGAAAGATCGCCGTGCTATCCAACACCCGGTGCCCTTTTGGTTTGGTTGACTCGACGTTTTGCGTGGTCTGAGCTTTCTCCATATCCCCAACCGCAGATACCCCCAATAAGCTTGGTTCCACTCCCGCTGACAGCGTTTTTTGGAGAAGCTCTCCCATCCTGACCCCGTCAATCAAAGCAGTGCTCTGTTCTCCATGTTCAATGGAATGCAAAATATTAATCGATCCTACCCCCTCGAGCCGAGGCACCATCTCTAAAATGTCGTGAGCGGATCCATCCTTGGCGATGAGGATCATATAATCACTGCGAACTTCATGATCCCGGTAGAAAAAATCCATCACATCCTCCAAGCCCTCCTCCGCAATTTCTTCGCTGATGATCAGAGAAGCCATGTGCGAGAAATACGCCCGCCTTGGCGCTTCTTTTAAAATCTCACGCGCTGCTTCATGAATCGTAGTTCCCGACACTTCATAAATAGCAACTGGTGATAGGCCAGCAGCTTCTTCTGTGATCGCGAGTTCACTCGGATTGATCACCTGCATATTCAACACATAGTCACCATTATCCCCCTGATCGATGGCTATACCACTGATGATGCTGATTTCATTCAGTTCCCATTGATCCCAACAACCGCTTAGCGAGACAACTATGATTAAAATGAGAAAACTGCGTATACAAATTTTCATCTACTATCCCCTTCGTGATGGTTAGGCGCCGGTCTGTGGGTATCTTGACGGACTTCATCTTCTTTACTCAGTAAATGCGGCCGTGAATTCATCATCCATTTTGGAAAACGTAAAAGCGTATCTTGTTGTTCGCTTGGGATAAACGGTGATAGACCTGAAAGATATGGGACGCCGAAAGATTTTAAACCGCATAAATGCAAAACCATCACGGTGAATCCGAGAAATAGCCCATATAGCCCAAAAATTCCAGATAACAACATGTAAAAAAAACGAAGGATTCGAATCGGAATACCGATGGCATATGCCGGAAACATAAAACTGCATATAGCTGTAAAAGCAACAACGATGACGACTGCGGCCGAAATAATCCCCGCTTCTACCACAGCCGTCCCAATAATGAGCGCGCCGACAATCGATAATGCTTGGCCTACGGGTTGCGGCATGCGAATGCCTGCTTCTCTAATGATTTCAAAAGTAACCTCCAATATCAAAACCTCTATAATGGTGGGAAAAGGCGTCCCTTTATACTGTAACCAGGGTGTTGGACACAAAATGAGAAAAAATAAGATAAACTATAGCTATGAGTAAGAAAAGAAAAACATACAGCCCAGAAGAAAAAGCCAAGATTGTTTTGGAAGTTTTGAGAGAGGAAAGCACCCTCAAAGAGATATCCCAAAAATATGGGGTGAGTCAACAGTTGATCAGTCGATGGCGGACGGAATTCCTGGATAATATGCCATCCGTGTTTGATAAAAAGGCTGCCAAAACCGAAAAGTTAAAGCAGGAGCATGAAGCTGAGAAGGAGGAGCTCATTAATCAAATCGGTCAGCTTACGGTAGAAATGAACTGGCTCCAAAAAAAACAGAAACAGGTCTCGGATTGGAGGAGAAAAAAGCAGTAATCGATTTTGACAGTAAAGAGATCTCCGTTAAGCGCCAGTGTCAACTTTTGGATCTATCCAGGTCGACGGCTTATCATCCGATCATCGTTAAGCAGCCTGATCAGAAGGAAATTGCCATTAAAAATACCATCGACCGAATCCACTATGATGAGCCTGCATTCGGCTGTCGTCGCATTCGTGGAGAACTGCATAAACGTGGCTTCAGCGATGTAGGATTCAAACGTACACGCCGATACATGGAAGAGATGGGCATTGTCGCCTTTTACCCTGGGCCGAACTTGAGCAAACGGGATTTACAAGCACGAACCTATCCTTACTTGCTTCGGGGCGTGAGCATCACCCACCCCAATCATGTTTGGGGCATTGACATCACGTATTGCGGCACGCCTACAGGCTTTATGTACCTAGTGGCCATCATCGATTGGTTCTCACGGCTCGTTGTGGGTTGGGCCTTGAGCAACACGATGCATACCGATTTTATCATACGCGCCGTGGCGGAGGCGATCAACGCTTATGGTAAACCTGACATCATCAACAGTGACCAGGGAAGCCAGTTTACATCTAACGATTACATCGACTTTATCAAAAGCTATGAAACCGTGAAAATCAGCATGGACGGGAGGGGACGAGCGACAGACAATGCCCGAACAGAGCGGTTTTTCCGGAGTTACAAATGGGAAAGACTCTATCTCCTGTGTCCGGAAACGGTCTCGGAATTGAAGCAAATGACCAAGCTTTATATGTCTCATTACAACTGGAACAGGCCTCATCAAGCTTTAGAAGACTATGAACCGGCACGCATTTATTTTGGCGAATGTGGTCGTTAAGGCACCCACTCTAGCGAAAGGAACAGACGCTACAAATCGCTCGTTTTCGCCTTGCTGGGAGCCGCCGAAGGGTACCATTGACAGCTGTGTTCGCTTCCGTGATCCGGCGGATGGGGTCGGGGCCCCGCCGCAGGATCGGGTTTGAAGCGATGGGTTCGTGGTAAACTTCGCATGCGGCTGATGGCTCTTTGAGCTTTTTTCACCCAGTCGCCATCACATGCACACCACGAACCCAAACAGCTGTCAATGGCGGCGGATCCGAGTGGTGAAACTGGGAGGAATCCACAAATATCAGAAGCAAGTAGTAAGAGCTATATGAAGTTCAAATGCAATCCATTTCAGAGGGGAGGATTTATCTTAAAAAATCATTTTTCGTGTCTTGACAAAGGGTTACATTACACTTCGCTTTGCGCGGTCAAACTGACCAGCAAGTTAAATGGGATTAACTCTTGATGATAAGTTGTAAATGCAATATATAAGGAAGGAGTCAGTAAAGCGAATAATACCGACAAATATCGCAACAATCGAATTGCCGACCCGATATCGGCACGTTGCGCATAGTCTTCGGCACTTTGAAAAAACTGCACCATAAGAGCAGGCACAACCAAAACAAACGGAGTCCCATCCACCATGATCGCGATTTTTCCTTCAAGAATCTGGCTTGTAACTGTATCAGGGCGTTCCGTGCTATAGACGGTCGGGAAAGGAGTGTAAAACTGATCTTGAATCAGTTCTTCGAGTTCGCCTCCAGAATTAATGGCATCGGTATTTATACGGTCAAGGCGCGTACGCAATTCAGCGAGTACGGCTTCGTCAGCCACCCCATTTAAATAGCCAAGCACCACTTTTGTTTTCGTGCGCTTTCCAAGCGTTCGGGATTCAAACCAAAGATTTTCATCATTTAACCGACGTCTGATTAAAGAGGTGTTGACCCGTACATTCTCCAAAAATGCCTCTTTCGGACCGCGTATCACCTTCTCTACGTTCGATTCCTCAATTTGCCTTTCGGCCCATTGACTGATGTCTACCCCGATACAACAAGGGAATCCATCTACGATACAAATCGCGTGCCCTTGTAAAAGGTGATTGAGCATTTTTTGAAAATGTTCAATTTCGGTTATTTCCCCAAATTGTTCAAAATAAGTTTGTGCCTTCGCCCATACATCTCGATCGATCGATACTGAATCAGAATGAGCCATCAGTTCTTCAACCGCTCTTAGATCTACCATACCGTCCATATAGATGATCGCCGCATATTTAGATTGATTTTTTCCCAGAAAGAAATGCCGCACAACCAGATCGGCACTGCAGCCCACGTACGCTTTTACTTCCTCAATGTTTTTAAATAGTTCTTTATATAATGAACGGTCGATTTTTTTTGATTTGGCACGGTATTTTCTTTTCATGAATATGTACATAAGAAGACCTCACAACTCATCCTTTGATGTTTATTATGAAGGAACAAGGCTATAATTATTCAAAAGAAGAAACCCAATAGAAATATTTCTGCGGCGAGGTTTATGTAACCTTATATGTTCATAAGGCATACGAAAAAAACCGTCCCTACACACCAGGGACGGTGGTGCCATTGATGTATTTTTTCTGTTGAGGAATTTATTGCGCGGAGAGTGTGAAGTGGCGCGCGGGGCAAACGAGGATTAGCGGCACCGAAATATCGGTTGGCCCATGGGCTATGTTCGTAGATGTCTATCTATGTGACCGTTAGGGGAAACGATCAGTTGTATGTTTCAGCCCCCAGAACGAGCAACCTTGTTGTTATAATAGATGGGACGGTTGGGAGATGTGTGAGAGAGCCCCCAATACAGTCCCGGCGTACAAGGCTTGTTATATGGAGATTGTTTGTTTTTTAGAGTGGTTGGGCTTGTACGCACGTCTCTACGTTAAGGCGTTTGATTTGCTGTTTGTTGTTGTTTCTGTTCTTGCTGCCTGCGGGAAGATTCCAGTTTCAGAAATCGCAAATCTTCTCCGACGACTTCCGTAACAAACACTTTTTCTTCCTCTTTGTTCGTAAACTGCCTGATTTGAATTCTTCCCGTGACCGCGACGAGTGAGCCTTTGTGGCAGTAATTGGCCGTGTTTTCCGCCCGTTTTCGCCAAATGGTGCAAGGGATAAAATCAACATCGTTTACACCTTCGTTATTTTTAAAAGGACGCTGAACGGCAAGGAACAATTTTACATAGGCGACTCCGGAATTTGTAAACATTAGGTCGGGGTCTTTCGTTAAACGACCGATCAATGTGACTTGATTTAACAATTTTTCACGACCCTTCTCGTTTTCAATTGTAGGAAACTAGTCGTTATGGGATAATAAATAAGGTGGGTGTTTGACAGCGGAGGGGAATGCTGTCAAAAATGTTCGGAGTTGAGAATGAGGTTTCAACCAAAGCTTTTTCTTGCCATCGCAAACCTCCTTTCGCGGAGTCAAAATAATTATATCATAGGTCCCGGTATATTTTAAATAGATAATCCAAAAGATTTATAAAATTTTTTATAAAAAATTGCTTTAGTTGAGAAATGACCCATTGCATCATATAATGACATAGTAGGGGGGGAATATTGATGAAAGTAAAAAAAGCAGTTATCCCGGCGGCAGGACTGGGGACGCGTTTTTTGCCGGCGAGTAAAGCCTTGCCGAAAGAAATGTTGCCGATTGTCGATAAACCAACGATCCAATACATAGTGGAAGAAGCGATCGCGTCAGGCATCGAGGACATTCTCATCGTGAGCGGCCGTGGAAAACGCGCCATTGAAGATCATTTTGACAAATCATATGAATTGGAAGAGACATTGGAACGAAGTGGAAAATGGGAACGGTTGGAAGAAGTAAAAAAAATCTCTAATATGGCCAGTATTCATTATGTGCGGCAAAAGGATCCACAAGGCTTGGGACATGCTATCGCCTGTGCCCGTACATTTATCGGAAATGAACCTTTTGCCGTCATGCTCGGGGATGACATTGTCCGTTCCGAAGGCAAACCCTGTTTGCAACAACTCATGGAAATCTACGAGGAAAGGGAATCCTCTGTATTAGGTGTGCAAAATGTGCCGGAGAACAAAGTTTCAAGTTACGGGATCGTTTCTGCCGCGAATGGAACAGATGCGAGCGTCGTCAATGTGACGGATCTTGTAGAAAAACCAAAGCAAGAAGAAGCCCCTTCAAGCTTGGCTATCATGGGTCGATACGTACTGACACCTGAAATTATGCCGATTTTGGAAAACTTGCCCCCGGGGGCGGGAAATGAAATTCAACTTACGGACGCCATTAAGCGTTTGGCTGAAGAGCAGGAAGTAAATGCGTTTCGTTTCGAAGGCGATCGATATGATGTCGGTGATAAACAAGGCTTCATCCAAGCCACCCTCGACTTCGCTCTTCACCGTGAAGATTTAAGCGAAGGCTTAAAAGCTTATATTAAACAATTAAATCTTTAAAAGGACACAAAAAAGAAGGCATGCGAAAAAATTCTAACCGCGCCGGTTAGTGTGTTCGCTGCCTTTTTTTAGATTGGGTGCTTGCAGCCTATGAAGGAATTTAGTGAACGGTTTATATTCTTGGTGGATGAGCCCTAGTCTTTCAGCGCCTAATTCAATGAGCAAAGCGAAGCTTATTGTGACGAATGCCGTGACCCAGATAGTGGATATCGTGAGCACGATGGCAGATATGCCAAAGAATGCGCACCACGCGTAAATCAAAAGCACCGTTTGCTTATGGGAGTAACCTAATCGGAGCAAACAATGATGAAGGTGGGAGTGATCGGCGGACGAAAGCGGTCGTTGGTTCACGATTCTGCGAATGATCGCGAAGAATGTATCGGAAATGGGCACGGCCAACAAAATGATTGGAACGAGCAAGGAGAAGATGGTTATGTTTTTAAATCCTAACAAAGCGATCACCGATATCATGAAACCGAGAAATAAGGAACCGGTATCTCCCATAAAAAGTTTGGCCGGGTTAAAGTTATAAACAAGAAACCCGAGCGTGCTGCCAAGTAGAAGGACACCGATAACCGTTACAAACGTGTTGGCATTCATAACAGCTACTGTCGTAATCGATATAAGTATAATAGAAGATAAGCCCGCTGCTAAACCATCCAGTCCATCAATAAAATTAATGGCATTCGTGACCCCGATGATCCATAATAACGTTAAAGGCAGGCTCAACCAGCCGAGTTGCCACTGAATATCAAATGGCAGGTTAATAAACTCCAAGTGGACCCCGCCGGCAATGACAGCTAAAGCCGCTGCGACCTGGCCAAATAGTTTCCAACGCGCAGAAATCTGAAAAAGATCATCCACAAACCCGGTTAACGTCATAATAATAGCTCCAATGATGATCGGGATGATGGAGGAATCTTCGGGTTGTGCAATAAATAATCCAATAAAAAAAGCAAAAAATATCGCCAGGCCACCGCTCCGCGCCATTGCTCGCTTATGTATTTTCCGATGATTCGGATGATCGGTCGCGCCGATTTTTATGGCAAACTGCTTCGTTAGTGGTGTGATCACAAGAGCAATGACAAAACAGGCACATAAAGACGTAACGGTAATCATATCCAAACCTCCCGTCTTACTATGCCCGAATCGTAGAAAATAATGAGCGGGAAAAATATCCGCATTTTTATAAAAAACAGATTAAGGTAAGCGAGGATGGAATATAAGACACCTTTACAAGGGAGGGGGGGGAGAAAATTGTCTAGTGGTTGCAATCACTATTCACATCGGTTGGTCACCAAGACGTTTCGTGTTGACGTTTTTAGAATAGACCATTACATCACCATGAAAATGGTTCATGAAGAACGAATCGTAGGGAGGAGAAACGGCTAACGTCGCATGAAGCGCTTATGATGCCCGAAATATGAAAAGGGCAGTCACAACAGTCGCCATAGATCCCCTGGCATCGCTTCTGTCATGCACAACAATCGCCTGCATCCAATTTTAGAGCGACAATGACAGATGATAACTTATTTTAGCCACTCTGCACTTATGCAACGTACCAGAAATTATTTCGCCCATTTTGCAGGGGAAATAGAGAAATCACAGAGCCGGGGTGCGATGAAAGGTCTAACGCACCCCGGAAAGCGAGAAATCGCAGGGCCGGGGTGCGAAGAAAGGCCTAACGCACCCCGGAAAGCGAGAAATCGCAGGGCCGGGGTGCGAAGAAAGGCCTAACGCACCCCGGAGTGAGAGAAATCGCAGAGCCGGGGTGAGATGAAAGGTCTAACGCACCCCGGAAAGCGAGAAATCGCAGAGCCGGGGTGCGATAAAGAAGGTCTGTTCCGTTCCCGTGCTTGTTTCGGTTTCCTGGTACAGCTTTGTCTTCTTTTTATGCCGAGGTCACCCTCCCTTCGACACATTCGATTCGCTTTTCGGTCTCCTTCCATGCCGAAGCTGTGCATGTTCAGGTTGTGATCTGATTTTTTCGTTTTGATAGAACGGGTGTCCAACGTTCGTATCCATTCGATCACTTACACGTTTTTCAAGATCCGCTCACCGGACGGGAATGTAGAATTGTCCGAACCGGGATAGGTCTCGGACATGTCCCCATTAACGGCGGCCGATGCCGTAATAATCAAAGCCATGTGCTTTAAAGGCATTCGCATCCAGGGTGTTTCTGCCGTCGATAATAATTTTTCCTGCCATAGAAACAGACATATCGGCGATTGAATATTGCTTATACATGTCCCATTCGGTGACGAGCAAAGTTGCCTCCGCGCCTGATAACGCGTCTTCGGCCTCGTTGTGCAAGGTTACGGCTCTCGGCAAAAGCGGTGCGGCTGCATCCAACACGATCGGATCATGGGCGTGCACGTCCGCGCCTGCTTTGACAAGTTCGTGGATGATATCAATCGATGGCGCGTAACGCATGTCGTCTGTCCCTGGTTTAAATGCCAGTCCCAGGACAGCTATTTTAAAATTTTGCAACCCTTGCGGAAATCGTTGCTGTAAAATATCTACAGGTTTTAATCGTTGTTTTGCGTTAATGGCAATGGTTGAGTTTAACATATTTGCTTCGTACGCCTTGTCTTTTGCCAACGAGATAAGCGCCTGTACGTCTTTCGGAAAGCACGAACCGCCGAATCCCAGTCCGGCGCTAAGAAAGTGGGGGCTGATTCGGCGATCGGCGCCGACCCCCCGGGCAACTTCATCGATGTCTGCCCCGTATGCGTCGCAAATATTCGCGATTTCGTTTATAAACGAGATTTTCGTTGCCAAAAAGGCATTCGAGGCGTATTTAATCATTTCCGCGCTGCGCGCCGAGGTTGTAATGATTTGCTCACGATCAGCCAGTGACGCATGCAAGCGCACAAGACGTTCGCTCGCCCAATCAATATCCGTACCGATGACTATCCGATCAGGATTGAACGTGTCTTTTACGGCTGAGCCTTCCCGCAAGAATTCCGGAACGGAACATACCGCGATGTCGGCATTTGCGTTTTTTTTCCGGATGATGCTCTCTACTTCTTCAGCGCTTCCGATCGGTACGGTTGATTTATTGACGATGACGGTCTGCCTATCGGCGGGAAGTGCTTCAGCCAGCTCCTCGGCGACTGCCCGCACAAAGGATAAGTCCGCGGACCCATCATCCCTTTGAGGGGTTCCGACCGCGATCATAATAATATCACTATCCATGGCACTATTAGCCAAATCAGATGTGAAATGAATACTTTCGTTATGGATGTTTTTCTGCAGTAAGGGTTCCAATCCATCTTCATAGATCGGGCTCATCCCTTGCTTAAGTTGCTCAACTTTTTGTTCATCTTTGTCGACACAAACAACATTATTTCCGAGCTCGGCAAAGCATACACCGGAGACGAGTCCAACGTATCCGGTGCCAACGATGGTCAATTTCATTTTTTATGAACCTACTTTCTGTTTTTCATTACATCTTTTATAAAATCAAGTTCGGGAAAACGAAGGACAATAAACAGGGCTATCAATAATACGAAAAGAACGGCTCCTCCGCTTAATAAAGCAACAAAAGGGTTAGCAGGAAAAAATACAGAGGTAAATAGAGCTAATCCAACGGTTATAATAATTGTCAGACTCGTGAATTTGCCCAACGTTGCCCACATTGCTTTCCGTAGTGGTTTCTTTCCCCATTCTATCACACCTTTTAATCCAAGCAAGAGCAGCAGAAAGTTAAAGCCTGCACTGATCGTTGTCCCCCAGGCAAGTCCTGTCGCGCCTAATGGGCCAATCAAAGCGATGTTTAAGAGAACATTTAAACCCACTACGGATACCAGGCTTACGATCAATGGATAGATGGACCGTTCGTATGCGTAATAAAAACGGGTGATGTAGACGTTTGCGGCGTGAAAAAACATCCCGATGGCAAACACTTGCAGAAGGGGAACTGCCATAGCGGTAGACGCTTCCGTAAATTGTCCGTACTGAAAAACCGCTTGCACGGTCGGTTCCGCATAAAAATACAGAAAGACGGAAATCGGGATAATGGCGAGGGCGAGTAAATGTAACCCTAGGGAAAAAAAGTTCGCTATGTGACGATCCTCCCGTTGGGCTACTTTTCGCGATAGCACGGGCATGATGACGGTCGTTACAGCTGTCATCAAAATCGATTGCGGCATTTGCACCAATTTGGACGTGTGGTTTAACGCCGTAATAAAGCCTTCGTCCAACCAGGCGGCGAAAACACGATGTAACAGAAAATAAATATGTAACGTCGCGCCTCCGAGCATAACCGGCACCATCATCATAAACGTACGCCAAACCTTCTCCGAACGATGAAATGTTAAGCGAAAGTGAAACAATCGATTTTTTTTAATGACATAAATGAGGAAAACAAACATGAGAATAGCCCCTAAGGTCGCGCCGTACCCGTGGGCAAACGCGTCAAGCCAGGGGAAAAGGAGAACCGCGATGACCAAAAAAGAACCATTCATCACCAACGTAGAAATCGCAGCAATGGCAAAGCGATCGTTGACCGTTAACAGGCTTCGTAACCACATCGATAAAATCAAAAAAAAGGTGGCCGGTGCCATCACTTGAAACAACCGTGCGGATAACACTGCTGTGTGTGTATCTAAGCCCGTGAACAGTAGGTTGATGATAATATCGGAAAATAACACGAAACAGACGGTAAGAAGAGTGAGTCCAACCATTAACCAACTAAAAAATGATTCAAGGTACTTTCCTTGTTCACGCGGGTCTTCGATTTTGCCATAAACAGAAATGAATGCGGTCGCGATCGCGCCTCCGGCCGTGATGTATAGCAAATTTGGAATCGTATAGGCGATAATAATGCTGTCGGCCTGAAAGGCTGTGCCGAATTGATAACCGGCAACCGCTTCACGAAAAAAACCAAGTACACGTGCGATGAAATTAATGAGGGTGACTGAGCCTATGATGGTGAGTAACTGTCTGCCTTTCATTTTCTCAGCCTTTCCATGCATGCTGATCTTAAGTGGCTTCCAGAAAGTTTCGTAAAAGTTTCAGTATTTCATGTCGGCCACTATCAAAAGGGGGTGGAGTGAAGCCTTCGTCTACACGTCTCAAGTCAGCGGCCAAATCATCGCTGCTCAAAACATGACCTGTTTTCACAAATTGTTCGATGATCTCTTCTTGATGATCATCATTATGCTCTCCGTATCTCGATAGGCGGGCGCGGGCAATCACAGGTTTTCTTTTTTTAACGCCCGTGATAATCGAGCCCGTGCCGCCGTGGGAAATAATGACGCGTGCTTGATCGTAAAGCATGTCCATTTCCGCGTAATCGAGAAAGGGGCGGCCGTGCAAATGGGTAAACCTTTCAACGGGGGTATGGCCGTTTTGCACGTAAAGCTTTTCATCTATAACTCCTTTATCGGCAAGCGTCTCGACTTCTTGCAAAAGGCGAGTAAAGGGGCGTTCATGGGTTCCAAGGACAACGAGTATCAATAGATGGACCCTCCATAAACCGCTTTCGGGTAATGGGTGAGCATCGTTTCCCATTGGACGATAAATAGATCCGCGACCGGGTATACGAGTTGGCCAGATAAAGTGGGGGATTGCGTTTTCGCGAAGCTTTCAATAAAAATGATTTTTTTTCGAAAACATTTTGCGATATAGCACATCGGCACAGCCGTGTGGGTGCCGGTTGTAATGATCACATCCGGTCTTTTTCGTAAATAAAGCCACAGCGATTTGCCGGCATTATAGGCAAACTTGAACATAAACCGAAACAGGTAATGTCTCCCCCCGTGAAGAAGAAAAGACATGGGGTAACGCGTGGCCATTTTTTCGGTCACCGCGGTTTTTTCCGTGACGATATGGCAGTCGTATTCCTCTGTGAGTGGGTGCAGCTGTAAAAGTTGGGTCAGGTGACCGCCGACAGATGAGATAAGCATGATTTTTCTTTTTTTCATGGTGATGGATGTTCCTCCACGACTTGATCATAAAGACGAATCACGTCTTGGATGATGGTATGCGTGTCATAACGGTTTGCTTTTTCAAAGCCCTTGTTAATCTGGTTTTTTAGTAATTCGGGCTGCGTTAATGTGTGGTGAATCGCTGACGTTAAGGATGTAATGTTTTTCGGTGCCGCCAAAGTCCCGGCTCCTTCTGACAACAGATGAGAAAGACCGCCGACATGGCTGGCAACGACCGGGGTGCCGCATGCCATGGCTTCCAGTGCGACAAGCCCGAACCCTTCCATATGGGAAGGGAGCACAAATAAGTCGGCATGGGTCATAAAACGTGCCACTTCGTCCTGGGGTTTCGGTCCATGGAAATGGGTAATGTCACGCAACTCCAGGGCGTCGACACAGGCATGGAGCCTCTGCTCATAGTCTTGATTCTTCGCGGCACCGATAAGGTGAAGATGGATATTTTCTCCGCTTTGTTGCAAAACGGAAATGGCAGACAAAAGTTCTTCCACGCCTTTTTCTTTCACGAGGTTTCCGACAAAAAGAAGATGTATTTCCCCGTCCACTTGGCGGAAGGGACTGGCTTCTTCTTTTCGCGGATAAAAAATCGTGCGGTTAACGCCCATATTTAAAAGCGATACACGGTATTCGGGAACATTGTACGTCGTGACGACCTCCCGATAGAGGGCGGGTCCCACGGTGATTACGTGAGCAGCATCTCTTAGGATAAGCTGGGTCAGTTTTTTAAAAAAAGTCCCTTTTCGTGCCATTTTATCCAAATCTCCTCCGTGGACGGTGACGATATAGGGTGCTTTGCGCACACGGGAAAAGAGTCTGGCGAACACGCCTGATGGAAAAGCGTAGTGGGCATGGATTAGGTCGTACGGCTTTGTGAAACGGCGAATGGCGGATGCACTCCAAAGGAGATGTTTTTTCAAAACATGCATTTTTCCACTCCGCGGATCATTGTTTGCCGCGACAGTTAGATCCACCCCGGCAGCTTGTAATCCTTCCACTTGATTTTTGACGAAAATTCCAAAGAAAGGAGAAGTCGGTCCGGGAAACATGTTGCTAATGACAAGTACACGCATGGGCAGTGCTCCTTATCTTTTTGGCGAGTGTTTTTGGTTTTAGTTTCGCCAACTTTGCGGTTGATTCATACGCTGGAATGGCAGAGGATGAACGAACCTCCCAATAAAAGGTGCCATGTTTTGTTTATGGCCCCCTGAAAGGGAGAAATCATCAACCCGAGGTATCATCATGAACGGTTTAAAAAGCATCGACGTCGCCCATGGCTATCTTCCAATCCATTGTGTTTTCAAGATCCTTGTGTTCCGTATCCAATACATTCACGACCAATGTCATATCGACAGGTTTCTTTTTATAGTTCTTTTTTTTCATGCTCGTGCGCACGCCTGGATGGAAAGGAAGCCACGTTTGAATAAAGAGTGTTTTTTTTAATGCGTTTTCGCCGCAGGTGAGCAAGCACTCCCAAATTTGTTCGTCAAAAGCATCCCCATCAATGATGGAACCGACGGGGAATGGTGCGCCTTTGATTGTTTTTATTTCTTTTTTCACGACGATGTAACCTTCGATCGCTTGCTCTTTCGTTACGATGAAAACTTTGTATGTGTTTGTTGGATGCTTGAAATACCGCCAGTGGAAAAAATCGGCGTCCTTGATGATCGAAAAGGAGTACTGATATTTGATTCGTTCTGCAAAAGCATCGAAGCGCTTATCATAGCCGTGTATTTCTTGTAAAAAATATCCCTCTGGAGGTAACGTCGCTTTTTTAAAAAACAAGCGATTCATCTTTCGATAACGGGGGATTCTGCCAATCTCCAGCGCGCTTGAATGATGGAGCAATCCTTGTTTTGCGGACGAGGAGGGGAAGCCATAGAGCAAATGAATATGATCTTCGCGAGCGTTTTGGAATAAGGTTTCGGTTAATTGTTGATATATGCCTTCGTTCCGATGTGAAGGATCGACCATCGTATCCACGCGTAAACCTACGTTTTGTTTTTTGCCGCTGAAGAAGGCATGCAAGACCCACAAGGCGACATGTCCAACAATTCTCTCCTCTTTTTCGTAAACCAATATATAGGGCTTTTGTTTAAAAAATTTCCACTTCCATTCAGTGAGGCTCCTTTCTTTTTTGAAGACGGTTGTAAATAACCGTTGAATGGCGTACTCGTCCCCTTCCCGGTAAAGCCTTACGCCCATGGTTTACCTCCTTTCGGCCATCAGTGAAGCTCATAAACAAGGATAGAGAGATAGCCAGATAGGTGCCCGCCGCAGGCGAGGAGAGCACATGCCCGGCACTGAAAGCTGCCCCCAACCCAACAGCGCTGCTTGTAAAAGTAAATAAAAGCGGAAGACTTAAAGATCGGAATCGAAATATATTTCTTACGGCATATCCACCGAATAGAGCAAAAGGGAGGGATAATAAAAGCATTCCGATTGGTCCATAGTTAAAAAACCAATCCAAAAAATCCATCTCGATGGCATTCATTTCCCCCGTTTGCGAATAGTTTCCGCTTCTTCCCATTCCCAAAAGTTGTTGAGATAGGGAAGCGCCGATATAGTCATTGTATGTATCTGCTAAAAACGCCTCTCTTCCGTTCAAGAGAAACGATTGAAAGGGGAGGGCTGTTCCGCTTTCCAGTTCCGGAGGAGCATGGCCATCCCCCTGTTCACGGGACTCCATAAGGTCGATCGCTACATCCATGTTATTTCCGATTGGCATAGATGGAGTGGCGGCAAGAACGAGAATGAACAGCCCGGAAAAAAGCACAAGGTTTGCCGCCCTTCTTTTAGCCGCCGCTTCAATCATTCCTGCGATAACTCCCATGCCAAGTCCGATGAGAACACCGCCGTAGGCAACTTTCGTGCCAATCGTCAACATCGACCAGGCAATGAGTGAAATTGCTACCAGAAGAAAACCTTTGAATGTTCGGGACTGTAATTGAAAATAATAACCGATTGCCAGTATGGCACCGATGGACATGATCGCGCTAAGCTCATTTCCGGAAAAAAACCATCCTGTCTGCCCTTCAAGCGCTAACATCCTGTACGTTGCAGTTCCGGTTTCCGTGAACGCAGCGATAAAAATTACAAATGCAATCAATGCCATGTTGGCGAACATTGCCGCAAATAGTTTCTTAGGGAAACCGTCCATCCCTTTGCAAAAGGACAGAGCCATTAGGTATGTAGAAAATATGCACAAGAAATAGAGGCTTTTGAACAAATATGTAACTTCCGCACCGAAGGCAAATGGGTCTTTTATGAAAAGATTATTCATGAATTGGATGGTGGCGTAGGTGCTCAAAACGATAAAATAAACACGTGTAAGCTTGTGCCATTTTGCCGGTGCATAAAAGAGGATGTAACATACACAGGCAACCATGGCCATAGACCGAACAACGGTAGATATTGATAAGCCAAAATAAGCAAGTATGTCCAAGATCGGTTGAGCCAATAAAAAGAGGATCAGCCCGATTTCCATTGGCCGCCGGAGGTTGGGCATCTGTCCACTCCACCTTCAATAGTCAATTCGCCTCTCCGCTAGTTATTCCATAATGGATCAAAATCATTCGTTAAAGGCAGCGTCGATAAAGTTTCTTTTTATATCCATACGCTTTAAAGATAGCCGGGAGCAAGGTTTCCGTTTTGTTAACTTGCTTAAATTTTCCGGGAAACTTTGCTTTTTCTTTTTTTATATAAGCCCCCATTTCTTGGAATTCCTGATTGCCCATCTCTTTAAATACTTCTGCATGAGTGACTTTCGGGTCGTCGACAAGATGGGATTTCCATGTGTTTAAGGCGAGGAAACCGTCAAAAGCAATAGTCTGGGATGCAAAAGTGTTTATTGCTTCTTTTTTTTCCTCCATGAAAGAAGAGATGTCCACGATAACGTTAATTTCTTCAGGGGGAATCGGACAGTTAATCTCATACAATCGCACTTTCAAAGATGAGGGGACTTTCATTTGCCGGAGTGTCTCTGCTAAAAGAAATGCCGTATTCGTGTGGTCCGGGTGAGCGTCGATATAGGGAGTGGTGTAGATGATTTCAGGTGCTGTGTGCTCGATGATGGTTGCCAGTAACCGGATGGAAGCATCAGAGGCGTGCAGATCGCCGTCCGGCAAGTCTAAATGATAAACAGCCTCAATCCCTAAGCAATCTTTCACCTGACGCATCTCTTCTTTTCGTGTTTTTGATAATGCAGTTGTTGATAAGTTGCTTACACTGTTTGCCCCATCGGTCATTTGCACACATGATACGGATATCCCGTTCTTTGCATAGCTGGCAATCGTGCCTCCCATGCCAATCGTCTCGTCATCCACATGTGGAGAAACGACCAGAATGTTTTTCTCATTAGGTGATTCATCGACGGTTTTCTCATTCCTATAGTGGTTCGATACGATAATCCTTGTTAAAAAAGAAGTGATCGGGCTTGTTTTTTTAATAAGTGTCTGCTTCCAGTTAATGGAGACCTCTCCCTCGGTTGCTTTTTTCCTATCTTATCCAAATGATGAAAAAACGATACGCACCGACGCTGCGGAACGAAAAAAATCCCGCTCCGCAAAGGAAGCAGGATTGGTGTTCGTTTTCTATCTTTCCGTACTTTCTTCGGCATTGATTGATTCACTCGCATCAGGATCATGGTCTCGTTCTTCCTCGAGATCAAGGTGCTGTTTTAGCATGGCCTGTGTGTTCGCGAGGTCTGTGTCATCGACCCGATAGTAATCAACGCCGTTCTCAACGAAATTTTCACCGTCCAATTGATGGTACTCGATTTCATCAATAGATGTGGCATACGAATGTAAGCCGAGTATTTCATTGAAGGACATGTTCATGCTCATATTTTCTTGCAGCTGGTCAAATATGTCGTTGTAGTTTGCAATCGATGAGAGGGAAGTGCCTTCGTCAATCAAAGCGCCCAACACTTCTTGCTGCCGTTCCCCGCGTCCAAGATCGCCCATGGGGTCTTCCTTTCTCATACGAACGTAAGCGAGGGCTTCTTCGCCATTTAAGACTTGCGGCCCTTCGTCAATTTCAATGGCATCCATGTCCCCGTCCGCGTTTTGTTCGGTAAAGGCCATGGGGGAATCCACTTCTATGCCGCCGAAAATATCAACCGTATCCATGAAAGCATCAAAATTTAACGTTACATAGTAATCGACAGGAATATCGAGCAGATTTTCTACCGTGTCAATAGCCATGTCCGTCCCGCCGAAGGCGTGGGCATGGTTTATTTTATCTTGAGTCGGGCGCCCGGGAATTTGCACATACGAATCCCGCGGGATACTTATGACATTGACCGAGCCTTCATTCCGGTTAAACGTTGCCAATAAAATAGCGTCGGCCAAACCATCCAGATCGCCATCGCGATTGTCGGTTCCGAGAAATAAAACAGAAATGTTATCTTCATCGGGGTCTACGGCAACCTCTCGCATATCCGAATGTTCCCCACGTTCCAGTGAGCCTTGTGTTTCGTCTACGAGATTGCTTGCCTGTGTGATGAAATAAAACGCGAGTCCGCCTGCGGCGACAATGATAAAACCGACAAGTGCTACCAAAGTAAAGATTATTTTTTTATTTCGTCTTTTTTTGCGTTGGTGCCGTATCGTTCTGGAAGGTCCTTTGTTTGACATTTCATTGTCTCCTTCCGGGAAAATATCCGGATGTTCATCATACTATACTATCATAGTTTACAAGAGGATTGTTAGAAAAGTAAATGATAGAATGAAAATATCGACAAAAACAGCTTATTTCCCAGGAAATTTGTCGAACATACAGTTATGCATCCTTCTCCATATAGGACGTTCCGGAGGCGGTGATCGTTACATGATTGTTGGAAGTATTGACCATCCAATCCTCAAAGGCTTCCTTATCATCTATGTTGACGGCGACATGGATGTCAACGTGCGTGCCATAATCTATGGATAGCAGCGTATAAGAGGATTCCCGCAGTTCATTTTCAATTTTTCCGAGCAGGTCATAAGCGATCGTTACGATGAATTTTTGCACCGGCTGCCGTTGTACGATTCCTATATGGGTAATGGCTTCGGTGACGCTATTGCCGTATGCCCGTATCAACCCTCCCGCGCCGAGTTTAATTCCCCCGAAATAACGCGTGACCACAACAGCCGTATTTTTTAATTCCTGTTTGATTAAAACATTTAACATTGGAACACCGGCAGTTCCTGACGGCTCTCCGTCATCGTTTGCCTTTTGTATTTCATTCCCCATTCCGAGCACGTATGCGGAACAGTTATGCGCGGCATCGCGATGTTGGTTTTTTATTTCTGCAATAAAAGCTTTTGCTTCATCTTCGTCCTTAACCCTTCGCATGTATGCAATGAATCTTGACTTTTTGATCGTCTGTTCATATCCATCGTCATGTTTAATGGTATAGTACGATTTACACATCGAACTTCCCCCAATTGAATATAACTGTAATTGCATTATAATCTTGTTGTAATAGATGAAATCCATAATAAATGGTAATGTCAGAATAGATGGTGATGGGCCCTGAAATTTGGCACAATGTGTGATTTCTTAAACTTTTATTTACCAATCCCGTTTAGTACCTAAGAATGTGCTAAAATAATCATATCGAATCAAGCGTTGTTGTCAAACATTAGATTCGATGAGGCTGGTGGTACAGCTTGAACAATAACAAGCAAACCCTTGAAACAATCATCGTACAAATGAAGGACACGATACGAAGCAGCAAGGAACAGATTTTCGAAATATGTGAACAAACAAGGCAAGAGTATGAAACATTGGAGAGTGAACTGAAGGATACCCGGCGGAAAGTCTCTGAGATTATCCAACAAACAGATGAAAAACGGCGCCGGGCGCAAGTGGCACGGAACCGTCTCGCTGTGATTAACCGGGATTTTAACACATTTTCCAATGAAGAAGCCAAGAAAGTGTATGATGATGCAAATGAACATCGCCTCCAACTCGCCGTCTTGGAAAATGAAGAAAAACAATTGCGGGAAAGGCGAGATCAAATTGAGCGCCGGCTGTTACAGCTGCAAGATACGTTGAATCGCGGAGAGGTGCTTGTGGGGCAGGTATCGGTCGTACACAATTTTTTGGATGGTGATTTACGTGAAGTCGGGGAAATGGTGGAAGATGCGAAAGAAAAACAGGCATTTGGCCTGAAAATCATTCAAGCCCAGGAAGAGGAGCGCAGACGACTGGCCAGGGAGATCCATGATGGTCCTGCGCAATTGCTGGCGAACGTGCTTCTCCGTTCGGAGATTATAGGGCGGACTTACAGCGAGTATGGAATCGAAGCTGCATTAAATGAGCTGCAGGATGTCCGTGAAGCGATTAAAGGCAGCCTCGCCGAAGTAAGGCGCATCATTTATGACCTAAGACCCATGGCTCTTGACGATCTGGGGCTCGTCCCGACGCTAAAAAAATATTTGGATGGCGTTGCAGACGAACTCGAGGGGACAGATATCCGCTTTATTCTCCACGGCGATGAACACAAGATGGCTGTAAACCTTAAAGTTGCCTTGTTCAGGCTGGTTCAGGAGTCGGTCCAAAATGCGCTCAAACACGCGAATGCCCGGCAAATTTCAGTAAAAGCCGAAATGCGTGCAAAACAAGTTCATTTGATCATTCAGGACGATGGGCAAGGGTTTGAGCCGGAAGAAAAATCATCGAAGCCCGGATTCGGCCTTATGGGCATGAAGGAACGGGTGAATATGCTCAAAGGTGATTTAAAGATAGAGTCAGCCAAAGGAAACGGAACGAAGATTACAATCATCGTACCGATTAATACTGAATAAATCTCATTTTAAACAAACGCCAAAACAGATAATTTGGAAAGGATGGGCAAGATGGCTGAACAAGGAAAAATTAAACTTATACTCATCGACGATCATAAATTGTTTCGAGAAGGCGTTAAACGTATTCTGGAGATGGATGATCAGTTTGAAATAATCGCTGAAGGGGATGACGGGGGCGAGGCAACCAACCTCGTTGCCCAACATCGGCCGGATGTCGTATTAATGGACATCAATATGCCGGGGGTAAACGGTGTTGAGGCTACTCGGAATTTAGTTGAACGGTTCCCTGATGTAAAAGTATTGATTCTTTCCATTCATGATGACGAAGCATATGTCACTCATGTGTTAAAAACAGGCGCCGCGGGTTATTTGTTAAAGGAAATGGATGCAGACGCGTTGATTGAGGCAGTCAAAGTGGTAGGATCAGGCGGCGCTTATATCCATCCAAAAGTCACCCATAATTTAATTAAAGAATACCGCAGACTCGCAAGTGACAACGGAAATCATTCCGCAGGCACGGAACTGGGTTATAAAGAGGTGGAATACCGTAAACCATTGCATATTTTAACCCGGCGGGAATGCGATGTGCTTCAGCTAATGACCGATGGTTATAGTAACCGTATGGTTGGCGAAGAGCTTTATATCAGTGAAAAAACCGTCAAAAACCATGTCAGTAATATTTTGCAAAAGATGAATGTGAACGACCGTACGCAAGCAGTCGTTGAATCTATAAAAAAAGGTTGGGTAAAAGTACGTTAATCCCTCGCTTGCATGCTGCTTTTTCTCGTTCTATGATAGAGACAACCATGGAACGAAAAGAGAAGAGGGGATTTTTATGGGAAAAATATCAATTGTAACCGACAGCACCGCATATTTGGACGAGCAGACGCTAGCGGAAAACGACATCTCTGTCATTCCGTTAAGCGTCGTTTTCGATCAAGAAACGATTGAAGAAACGGAGATAGGCACCGAAGCATTTTACGACAAAATGCGCGAACACGAAAAATTGCCAACGACTTCACAACCGTCCCTTGGTGAATTTATTAATTTGTATGAAAAATTGGGTGAAACATCCGATTCAATCATTTCTTTTCACTTGTCGAGCGGAATTAGCGGAACATTTGAAACGGCTGTAGCGGCTGCCCGGTCGGTGGAAGAAGTGAACGTCTATCCATTTGACAGCGAAATCAGCTGTAGTCCCCAAGGATATTATGCAGTAGAAGCCGCGAAACTTGCCCGGGAAGGAAAGACGGTTGACGAGATATTCGAAGCGTTGACGTCGATTCGTGATACGTTAGCCGCTTACTTTATCGTTGCTGATCTAAACCATCTTCATCGAGGCGGCCGCATGAGCGGTGCGCAGAAATTCCTCGGCAGTGCATTGCAAATAAAGCCGATCCTTCATTTTGAAGATAAAGTAATTGTCCCTTTTGAAAAAGTGCGTACCGAAAAAAAAGCCATTAAAAGGGTGATGGAGTTGCTGGAACAGGATGCCGAAGAAGGACCCGTCCGTGCAACCGTTGTTCATGCCAATGTTCCCGATAAGGCTGAAGAAATACGATCCGCCCTCGAAAAAAAATACGATAACCTTGAAATTGACCTTAGCGTTTTTGGTCCCGTGATCGGAACACATCTCGGTGAAAAAGCCCTCGGAATCACTTGGTACAAAAAATAGCCGAGAATGGTGGCGCACATTTCGGAGCAGAAATGGTTAGGCAGGGAAGGGTACGCTCATTTCCTGCCTTTTATCTCCGAACAGCCGCGCCTAAACTTTGGTCTAAGTTCCAAAACCTTCCCCCGGACTTTTTAAACCACACTCTATCAAAAAGGAGCCAGCCGATGAAAGTTGCCCTCGTTAAGCCCCGCAGTGGTCACTCTCCTGTTATCCTCCCCCTTGCTTGTGTAAACGAACATGATGAAATTCAATCAGAAGCCTCCCCGATTTCGAGGCTTACGTCTCCTCGAGGATTCCCCCCGGAAGCGTCTTCCAACGATCTGCCGAACTGGCATGAGGTGTGGCAATTATTGGATGGACGCGCATTGCTTTCCAATGAACTCCCCTTCCCTTATACAACATTGGAGCCATTCATACGCCGTGGTTATGTGCATTTGCAACCAGGCATCCATGCCCGCCCTCGTTTGGCATGCGCCCGTTGCGGCAACACGCATAAGCATTGGTTTTCCCGTTATGCATGTGCTTGGTGTGAAGATTCTTGCGTCTATTGCCGGGCTTGCGTTTCTATGGGACGCGTAACAACATGCACCCCTCTCTTCACGTGGAAAGGTCCGGCGCTTAGTGGGGAAAAATCGCAGGCAAACGTATTGGCCTGGCGTGGAGAACTTTCGAGTTTGCAGCAATGGGCGGCGGCCCGCATTACTGAAACCATTGGGCAATCGGGGGCCGCCGAACTGCTGGTTTGGGCGGTATGCGGAGCCGGAAAAACCGAGATGTTGTTCCCCGGAATCGCACGCGGGCTTGAGGCAGGAAAACGAGTGCTCATTGCCACTCCGCGGACAGATGTTGTCCTTGAGCTTGTCCCCCGGTTACAGCAAGCGTTTCCGACGACTGCGTTGGCCGGGTTATACGGCGGCAGTGAAGAGCGTCTCGCCTACGGGCAGTTGGTTGTAGCCACCACGCACCAAACAAGGCGTTTTCAACGTGCATTTGACGTTTCCATCATTGATGAAGTAGATGCGTTTCCTTATCGTTATGATGCAAGTTTAGCCTATGCAGTAAAAAAAGCGACGAAAAAACATGCGGCCACGATTTATTTAACGGCAACTCCCGATAACCGATTGCGGAAAAGGTGCGAAAAAAAGCATGCGGTGATTCGTGTCAATCGTCGGTTCCACGGATTTCCGTTACCCGTCCCCGGTTTTCAATGGTGCGGAAATTGGCGGAAGAAACTTTTGCAAGAACGATTACCCGCGGTCTTTTCAGATTGGACCGATCAACAACTGGCGTCGGGAAGACAAGCGTTGATTTTCGTTCCGAGTGTCCAAAAGGCCAAGGAATTGTGCAAGCTCTTGCAGCTCAGAGAGCCGTCGATTGCCAGTGTCCACTCCGGAGACCCGGCGCGTAAAGAAATAGTTGAAAATTTTCGGAATAGGGATATGCCGATGCTTGTAACAACGACGATATTAGAGCGGGGCGTCACCATTTATGGGATTGATGTGGCGGTTCTTGGAGCAGAGGATGAAGTGTTCACAGCGTCTGCGCTTGTTCAAATTGCGGGCAGGGCAGGACGGAGTGCCAAAGACCCGGACGGGAGGGTGACCTTTTTTCATCACGGGAAAACAAGCGCGATGACTAGATGCGAGCGGCAGATTATGGCTATGAATGGGGAGGGGGAACCGAAAATGGGTCATAACCGTTGCCGGCAGTGCTTGCATCCATTGAATGCAAATGCCAGTTGGGGAGCGTTATTTTCATGGCAGCAGAAAAGATTATGTGATGAGTGCCAAGGCAAGTTAAGGGTTTTGGGACCTCCTTGGTGCCTGTATTGCAGCCGCCCGCTGGAACGGACCGCTTGTTGTGCGGATTGCCGGCGGTGGGAGAAAACGAGGCACTGGTCTGGTTTGCTTTCTCGAAATATCTCCCTTTTTTCGTACGATGACCATTTGCAGGAAGTGATAAGCAGCTATAAATATCGAGGAGATGTAGCGCTGGCGCACGTGTTTACAGAAGCATTAACACGAACCTTCCGGAAAAATTTTAAAGAAGCGATCCCGACCCCGATTCCGCTAAGTGAAGAACGTCTTCTGGAGCGTGGATTTAATCAAGCGGCAGTGTTGGCGGAACAGTTGCCGGTTCCTTACAAGGGTTGCTTAGTGAGGGTAGTGGATGAGGAAAAACAAAGTAAACGGTCCCGGAGGGATCGATTGCGTGGCCACGTTCGTCCGTTTATTTTTCAGGAGCATACGGCGAGCGTCTCCGGTAAACATATGCTGCTTATCGATGATATTTATACGACAGGAACCACTTTACGGAAGGCGGCCCTCCCCCTGCTGGAAGAAGGCGCGAGACAAGTATCCGCGCTAACGATTGCAAGAGGTTAAGCTGGAGAGTTTACGGGTGTTTGCCAGTGAAGTAAAGCCTGTCATCGGCAAATGGGCAGCAACCGTTAAACATTCAGAGAAAGTATCCGATATGATAGATACCATCATTTTTGGAGGAGCAACAATGACAGAGCTCGCTAACTGTCCTGCTTGCGGGGCGTTATATGTCAAAACCGCAATCGCTTTATGTAACCGTTGTCGTCAATCGAAGGAAGAGCGTTTTGATAAGGTTTATCGATTTTTAAAGAAGAAAGAGAACCGGACCTCGACCATATCGCGAGCGGTTGCACACACAGGTGTGGCGGAAACAGAAATTCTGGGATTTATTCGCGAAGGAAGGCTGCAACTGACGGATCTGCCTAATTTTCATATGCCATGTTCGTTTTGTGGAGAAGCTACACGCAACGGTCGGTTGTGTAAATCGTGTGAAAAGCGATTGCAGGCAGATATGGCGAGCCTAAACAATACAAAAGAAACAGCCGAGGCTGATGGTTATGTAAACAAACAGCTTCATTCACGGAAATATGAATGAAAAGGGTGACAGTGATGAAGATTCATCCGCACAATCAAATTCCCCATTCTTATAAACAAGCGACAGAGCAAGCGAAGCACCAACAAAAACCGAAAGAAGCAAAGCAAGATCAAGTGGAGATTTCCCAAACGGCAAAAGAAATGCAACACTTGGCAGTTGGTGAAAACCGCAAAGCAAAGGTGGAAGCACTACAGAAACAAATAGATGCCGGTGAATATCAGATAGATGAACGGGCTGTCGCCAATCGATTTTATCAATTCTGGAATGAACAAGCGGGGATAACGGGAGATGAATGATATTGTAACGCTTAAAGAAAGCCTTGAAAGACTGAATCAACACCACGAGTATTTGTTGGCGCTTGCCGCCAAGAAAACGAAGGCCATTCAAAACTCCGACCGTGAAGTCCTTGAAGAAATTGTGCGGCTTGAACAAGGTGAGGTGCGTTCGCTGCGGCAAATGGAAAAGGCGCGCCGACGCATGGTTGCAACGTTCATTGACCGTCACTGCCCCCATCTTGAAACGGATGCTCCCATGGAGCGCTGGATTTCTTATGTGCCTGAAAAGGAACGGGGGGAATTGGAGGAACACAAGAAGAAACTGCAGGCAACAATTCTGGATTTGCAGGAAAAGAATGGCCTCAATCAACAATTGTTAAATGACGGTCTTGCGATGGTGACTGCCATGTTGGGGGCTGTCCGCCAAGAAGAATATACGGTGTATACATCAGCTGCCAATACGAAGAAGACGAACGATTTCAAGCGGTTTTCAACGTTCGATTCAAAAGCTTAAAGAAGACAAAGGAGGCCTCCGTAGGCATGACCTCTACGTTTCATGGGCTGCAAACGGCATACAAAGGATTAATGAGCCAACAGGCAGCTTTAAAAACGACCGGCCATAATATTGCCAATGCAAATACAGAAGGATATACACGGCAGCGTGTGAATTTTTCCGCTTCACAAGCTTATCCTTCCCCCGGAAAAAATGCACCTTCCCTCCCGGGGCAATTAGGAACGGGGGCGGAAGTTGAACATATTCAGCGTGTTCGCGAACATTTTCTTGATGCGCAATACCGTGGGGGGAGTGCTAATGTCGGATACTGGGACAAAAAGCTAACCTCGATGGAGCGCATGGAAGGAGTGATGAATGAACAGTCCGAAACGGGGGCGTTGGCAGAAGCGATGGACGAATTTTGGGGGGCTTTACACGACTTGGCTGTAAACCCCAATGATGCCAGCGCCCGTGAAATTACCGTTCAACGTGCCGCGGCGCTTACCGATACATATAATCATATGACCGACTCGTTAGAATCGATAAAACGTGGATTAGGGGAGGAGCTAGACGCGTCTGTTCAGTCGGTAAATGGCTTGATTGCACAGATTCATGATCTAAATGAAGAGGTCGCGGAGATCGAGGCTCAAGGCCAAATCCCGAATGACCTTTATGATCATCGTGACCGTCTCACAGACGAATTATCCGAGTATATCAATATAGAGATGGTTCATGAAAACCCGGGACCGCATACACATCCCGCGGCGGAAGGGGGAATAAGCCTTTACGTGGCAGACGGTGACGGGGGGCGTCTCGGCGGGGAAGATGGCGAGGCAATCATTCAAGGAGAGCGGGGTAATGAAGGCCACCTTGCGCTTTCGGTGGAAAAAAATACAGAAGGGAGCGCAGTGACAGGTATCGCCTTCAACGATGATTTTGAGCTATTGGGCCATCATCATGGGAAAATAGGGGCGCTTGTTGATTCATTTGGTTATGAGGAGGAAGAGGAAGGTATCTATCCGGATATGCTTAGCCGTTTAGATGCTTTGATGAACGATTTCATTGCTGATTTTAATGCAGTTCATCACGAGGGTGTTGATTTAAATGGCGATCAAGGGTTGGATTTTTTTGAAATCGACGATGATGGCACAATGAGCGTCAATCCCGAACTAATGGCAGACACTGATCGAATTGCTGCCGCCAAAAGCGAAAACGCCGGTGATGGCTCCAATGCTTTGGAGCTGGCAAATGTGAAAGATTCCTCTGTTTTCGAACCAACGTTTCGGAGCATAATTGGGGATATGGCCATTGAAGTGGATGAGGCTCGCCGCATGAGCGACTCGTCACTGGTTCGCCGAGATACGATAGACATGAAGCGGCAATCGGTGAGCAGTGTTTCATTGGATGAAGAAATGACGAATATGATTCAGTTCCAGCACGCGTACAATGCCTCATCCCGGATGATTACGGTGCTTGATGAGATGCTGGATCAAGTGATAAATCAGATGGGCATTGTCGGGCGATAAAGAGAAACTTCCATCAGAGATGGTTTTCCTCTGATGGTTAGAATGTACGCCGGCTAAGATCGCCACGTCCTGTGGCAACACCGGCACTAGCACATCCTGTGCGTCGCTTATCACCGGGATAAGAAAAGGGAGGAGAGCGAATGCGGGTTACGCAGTCGATGATTTCAAGCCAATCGCTAACGAATATACAAAAGAACTATGGTAAACTCGCAAATTTACAGGAACAGCTTTCCACCGGCAAAAAGCTGAACCGTCCGTCCCAAGATCCGGTGGCGGCAACAAGCAGCATGCTTCACCGGTCGGAATTGCGTGGGATTGAACAATACGAGCGTAATGTTGCGGAAGCGAATACGTGGATGGAGAGTGCTGACAGCTCCCTCGATACGGTGAATCAGGCGATGCAGCGAATCCGGGAAATCACCGTACAAGCATCCAATGACACGTATGATGAAAACCAGCGCCAGGGGATGGCCGAAGAAGTTAACCAACTCATCAGCCATATCGAAGATTTAGCGAACACGCAAGTGAACAATAAATATATTTTTAATGGCACGGATACATCTAACCCTCCGGTGGATCTTTCGGAAGGGATTTTTCCTGCGGACATAGATGAAGTTAACATTGAATTAATGAACGGGGTCACCGTGCCGATCAATGTAAATACGGATCAAGTGTTTAGTGAAGAAATGTTTACGGATTTCCAAACACTCGAAAACAAACTTATGGACACTGATCTATCAGATGAAACATTTAATGCATTTTTAGCAACCATTGATGGCCATTTAGATGAAGTGTTACGTGTAGAAGCGGAAATAGGTGCAAAGGCAAATCGGGTTGAAATGATTGAAGATCGCCTGGATAATCAAAAAGGCATTGCCACGCGCATAATGTCCGACAATGAAGATGCCGATATCGCCAAGGTCATTACGGAGCTCGTCACCCAAGAAAGTTTACATCAAGCTGCACTGGCGGCAGGAGCACGCATTATCCAGCCAAGTTTGGTTGATTTTTTAAGGTAATGCATATAGTGCCGGCAAACCTCGTTGGTTTGCTTCTTTTTTATTTTAAACATGTTAAAATATACCAAGGCGTTAACGTTTCGAGAAAGGGAGGATGAACTTGAAAATTTCAACGAAGTATTGCGGGGAAATGGAGTCCTCTGGATCAGAGGAGATTGTTTTTCCGAATGGATTGCCGGCTTTTGAAAACGAAACACGTTGGATTTTACAGCCGTATAAAGCGCCGTTTTATGTACTGCAATCCGTCGGTGCCACGGAAGTTGCTTTTCTCGTTTGTGAAATTTTATCTATTTTCCAGGATTATCAAATCGATTTGCCGACGTCCGTAACCGAACCCTTGCAGCTCAAGCGCGCGGAGCAGGTCTCATTGTGGGCCATCCTTACGGTAAAGGAGCCGTTCGAGACGACGACAGCAAATTTGTCAGCTCCCATTGTTTTAAATGTAGATGTGCAAAAAGGCAAGCAATATATCCCGCGAGACAGCGAATACTCCCGCAAATTCCCGCTATTGCAAAGAAAGGAGGCTGCTGTTCTCCATGCTCATTCTAACCCGCAAACGCGATGAGTCGATTCAAATTGGCGACGGAATCGAAGTGAAGATTGTCAGTGTCGAAGGCGACCAAGTGAAATTAGGGATAGACGCCCCGCAACATGTGGACATTCACCGGAAAGAAATCTATGAATGTATCGAAGAAGAAAATAGGGTTGCTGCCATCTCTTCCGGGAAAATCCCTTCACAGTTAACGTTTGATGAATGAGAAATGAGTCTTTTTTATATATGAAACTATGAGTATCGCCTCTTGCTGATCGGTTCAGCCATTGCTAATATATGCTGATAGTAAGGTAATCCAGTTACTTGCGAAAGTCCTGGTTTTTAACAAGCATCTTCATTAAGCAAACGTTTGTTTAATATGTACAATAGCCTCTCGGAATTAGAAGGCGGTGGAGGTGGTTCGGTCAAACGAACAAGGGGTCAATAGTCCCGAAAAAGCCCTAAAAGGCATGGAAATGAAAACCATTTTCAAAAAGGGCATACGTGCAGAATTTTGGATGTCGTTTTTTGAAAAACTTAAGCAGCGGCAGGGCAGATGGTCGTTTTAAGCTTGTTCCAATCGTCTTTTTGGCTCTCATACCAGGCGTCTATGTGTTGGCAGATCATAATGCCATAAATGCGCATGGTCCACATCATCGTTGATCGATGTCGACCGGCTTCCAACTGATAATCTTTCTTCTCACGCTTGTTTGTCCGTTCGCTTGAAGTTCGACGTTTATAGATGTCTTTCCACGCTTGAGAATCGCGTGGCGTTTTTGGAAACAAACGCAGGTTGTCGCTTGATTTCGTATGGTAGGTTCGACCATATGTCGCGTCCGAGCACCCGCAGGATCGCGTGCATCGCCACTTCCGGCGGTTCTGGGATTTGTCAAAGCCATTCGATTTCATTTTCTTCCCGTTTGGACAGATGGGAATGCCCTCGGGAGAAATTTGAATATCGCTGCCCGTTTCGATGTTCGTCTTGCTTCGTTTGTTCAAATCGATGAAAGGCTCGGTGCCTTGCTTATCCAAGAGCTCATAAATGGCGCCGGCATCATGAGCAGCATCCAGAAGCATGCGATCCACGGATCCCAGGGTGTAGCGTTGGTTGAATTCAACCGCGCTCGCGACCAAACTGACCGAATCGTGCCGGGAAGCCGGTTGCAGACGCGGATACAGTGGTAAATCGTGCGGGCTGTCCGCGGCCGTGAACATATAGAGATGATAACCGTTAAAATACGTCTCTCGGGAGCTGTCCCACCCGGAGTTGCAATCGGGCTGGGAATAGAT